>DAOTTQ010000030.1:0-148098 GCA_034437555.1 Anaerolineae bacterium
CCCGTTTATGATGCCATCATAGAGTTAGTTCACGCCACCCCGCCTGACAGTACGATAGGGATTTACCTAGAAGGAAACACAGGAAACGCTGATGATAACGCCATTCGGTATTACACAGAACGAAGCGTTGCATGGCAACTCTCGCCCGAAAATGCGTCTAGCGTAGATGCCTATATTTACTGTAGCAGAACACCCACAAGTGGCGAAAATACGCGGGTTATTAAACGCATTTACTGCGCCCTTACCACCAACACGCCCTAAGCCACTAAGTAGACCACCCTGTTTGGGTGTATAAATAAGCATAGTGACATTTTAAGGGGAGTCTTTGACCATGAAACATGCACACATCAGAACATTTATCACGTTTTTGGGGTGGGGTGGCTTTTATGGGCTAATTTTGGGGGGGTTGGCAGGCACAATTATTTACCCCATCGTTGGCACAATGTACTCGGCATTTTGGGGTATAGGCATGGGGCTGGCACTGGGCGCGGTGCTGGGGATTAGCATTAGCGTTTACAATCACAATGCCCTCTCTCCAGAGACCGACCTCACGCGCTATCGGCAACGTTTAGCCATTACGGTGGGTATGTTTACGGCGGCGGGCGCAGTAGCTATCCTTGTTGCTACATCACACGGTTTCTTGTGGACTAGTAACCCCTCGTTATCTTCAAGAGATAGCTATAGCAGCGGAGGCTTTCTTAATAGCCCGCTTCTTATTGCGTGTATGCTCTCGGCGTTCTTTTGGGGAGGATTATCATCCGCGCACGTTGCCAGTCGTTATGCCGATAACTATTTCACATTTTTGCTTAAGAAAAATGGCATCCACATGGATAAAGACCTCATGGCAACCCTGCCTGAAGGTGTTAATTTTGTGTCGTTGACGTTGCGCGCCTCGTTAAAAATTCACTGGTTCTACGCTTTTACAGGCATATCAGGGGCTGCCGCAGGGGTTTTATCTGCCAATACCTATAGGACTGTAGACTTTATCACCTATCCCGTATATGCCGTTTTGGGGGGCGTACTTTTTTCGGCTATTTTGGCGTTAGTCGTGGGCTTTGAAATGACATTTGTTTATCGGCTTTATGTGCAAGAGTATAGCCCTAATCTTACAGGGCAATCTTACTTAGCGCGTTTTACAGTGTTACTTTGTGCGATTATGCCCATCCCATTGGTCAATTTTTATTACGTTGGTGTAAGTATTTCTTGGCTATGGGCAGTTGCTTGTGGGCTGTGTGGCATGATGGGCTACGCGCTAGCGATGCACGTTTTAAGTGAGCTAACCGCCGAAAAAGCTAAGAAGCGTAATGCTGATGCCGACGACCTGTACCATGAGTCACCTGTGTTATAATGGGACACGGAAACCAACGTTAGAAAGATTCGCATTGATGACACGACCTCTTCAGATTGTTCTTATGGGTTTAAGCCTAATGGTAGTGGGGGGTATTTATGCTCAAGATGCCACCCCTACACCCACCCCAATAATTCGCGTGTGGCTTCCTGATGAGCTTATCTCACCCACAGACATCGACCTTAACCAGCTCATCCTAGACCAAAGCAGCGCCTTTACCGAAGAAGAAGGCATTATTGTAGAGCTACGCCCGCGCCGTACCAATGATGTGGGCGGTATTTTAAGCACTTTGCGCTCGGCGAGCTTTGTTGCCCCCGAATCGTTGCCCGATTTGACGTTGATGCGCTATCAAGACGTACTTAACGCCCAACGTGAGGGCTTGCTACAGCCGCTTGAGGGGCGTATTGCATCAGGGTTACTGGCATCATTGGGCAACACGCTTAGGCTAGGACAAATAGAGAACACGCTCTATGGTGTACCCTACATGATTGATTTATCGCACCTAGTTTATAATTTGCCCGATGAAGATGCCAGCCGATGGGACTATGCCAGCGTGCTACAACGCAATCAACCGATCATCTTTAGTGCAGGGCGTAGTACCCTTAGTGATATGTTTTATGTACAGTACGTTGCTTCTGGCGATAATTTGGCGGGCGATGGTGAGCTGTTACCTGATGAAGCCTCACTCTTTAGCCTGCTAAGTTTTTACGAAAGTGCCAGCGATAGCGGTATTGTGGATGGTTTTGTGCTTAATTACACCAGCCAAGCCGACTACTTGCCCCTTTTTGAAAGCGGTGAAATAAAAACTGCCCTCCTTAGCTCTACGAACTACCTGCGCCTTAGAGAAGAAAACCGCACATTAGGCATTGCGCCCATCCCTACCACAGACGGGCGCATGAGTAGCGTGATGAACGGGTGGGTGTGGGTATTGGTCACGCCTCACGTAGAACACCAAATCAACGTTGTAAAGTATTTGGCGTGGATGATGGATGAAGAACACCACGCCGAAATTGCGGGCGCATTACAGATATTGCCTTCACAAAAGACCGCCTTTAGGGCAGCCCTGCGTAATCGTGACCTGGCAACGTTTTACGAGCAATTGCTAGACGTGGCACTTATGCCCCTCAATACCCCAACGGGTTCCTTTATTCGTGCGTTACAAGCAGGGTTGGCGACCGTCATCACCAAAGAACGCACCGCCCAACAAGCCCTAGAAGCCATCCTGCAAGAAGAAGATGAGTAAGGCATAGTTGGGTCGCAACCGTTAGTTTGCCTAAAGTTGCGCCTCATAAAAGCGGTGCGTCTTATAGAAGTCTGTGCCTACTTTTTCTACAATGCTTAAGAGTTGGTTGGTTTCTAAAATCCAGCCGGCATCCAAAAATTCGTAGGAGCTATTGAGCATCTTTTCCAATAGCGTAAACATAAACGCAACATCAATTCCCTTATTGCGATGCTCTTTCAGTACCCCCATCAAGGGCAGACGCACACCCTTAATCACACGCTTTATCTTCCAGTAGTACAGCACCTTTAATAGCGTGATGAACTCTGGGGTTTTGGGGTGAGGTTTCGCCAATGCTAACGCTTCGTTCAAATTTGGGATTGCCAGTGCAAAACCGACCGCTTTACCGTCAATTTCGGCAAAGTACGCCAGTTCGGGGTCTAGAAACATGCCCAAGCTGGTAATTAGCGCATCTAGCTCGCGGTCTGTCATTGGCACAAAGCCCCAGTTATCCGCCCATGCATCGTTATACAGGTCTCTAAACTTCTTAAATTCTTCGTTTCGCTTGCTCATGTCAATTTTGCGAATCACCACATTGCCTTTTTCTATGGCACGCTTCGCCACCTTGCCATAGCGTTCAAAGCCGTTATTGGCTTGCAAGATGTCACGGTTTTGATAACAGCTTAAAACGTCCATGCGCTTTACGAAGCCGTTATTTTCTATAAACGCCTGATAGTGTGGCGGATTATAGGGCAAAAGCAGTGTGGGAGAGGAAAAGTTTTTAATGAGCAAACCACCATCTTCGTGCATAGTAAAGTTTTGAGGACCCCGAATGATGTTAAAGCCTTTCGCTTTCACCCACTCACGCGCCGTATTCAGTAGCATTTCGGCAACTTGGGAGTCATTGATGCTCTCAAACATGCCAAACCAGCCCACTTGCTCATTCCAATATTCATTGTGGCGATGGTTAATAAACGCGGCAATTGTCCCCACGGCAACACCATCGCGCCACGCCAAAAAGTAATCGCCCTCTAAATAGTCCCACGCCGGGTTTTTCTTTTTGTCTAGGATGTCATAACGCTGTGACACCAAAGGGGCGACCCAGTTGGGGTCATCTTTATAATGAACAAACGGAAAATCAGCAAAAACGCGGTGTTCTTGGGGCGTTTCTACTTTTTTAATCAGTGTTTCTGGCATAGGTATTTGCCTTCTCTCAGCATGATAAATTTTCACCAGTGTAACGCCAAAAACACAAAAACGCGAAGGTTTTATCTTGACAATAGGGCATAATCTTGCTAATATGTCACTTGTTCATTCCGCAATAGCTCAATGGCAGAGCAATCGGCTGTTAACCGATCGGTTCCTGGTTCGAGTCCAGGTTGCGGAGTACAGCAAAAGCCCCCATAATACGTTTGGTGGGCTTTTTTTGCGCCTAGCCACCGCCCAAACATCACTATAAGGACACCCCATGACCACACCAGCACTCTCCCTTGTCATCCCACTTTATAACGAACAGGACAACATCGAACCCCTGTACCAAGACCTTACAGAAGCCCTAGAAGCCCTGAATAAGCCCTATGAAGTGATTATTGTGGATGATGGTAGCAAAGACGAGAGCTTTACGCGCTTAACAGCCATTCATGAGCGCGATGCACGCTGGCAAATTGTGCAGTTTAGGCGCAACTTTGGGCAAACGGCGGGCATTGCGGCAGGCTTTGCTATGGCACAAGGCGATGTGGTGATTACGATTGATGCCGATTTGCAAAACGACCCCCGCGACATTAGCGCACTTTTAGAAAAATTAGAGGAAGGCTACGACATTGTCAGTGGCTGGCGTGTGTATCGCAAAGAGCCGTTCTTTACGCGCCGTTTGCCCTCCCAAACCGCCAACTGGCTGATTAGCCGTACCACAGGTGTACAGTTACACGATTATGGCTGTTCCCTAAAGGCGTATCGGCGCGAAGTGGCTAAGGGCGTACGCTTATACGGCGATTTGCACCGCTTTATACCGGCTATTGCCAGCCAAATTGGCGTGCGTGTGGCAGAAATTCCCGTTAATGACCGTCCGCGCCACAGTGGCAAAAGCAAGTACGGTTTAAGCAGAACGTTTCGCGTGTTCCTAGACCTGATTGGTGTCATTTTCTATCTAAGCTATTTTCATCGCCCTTTGCGTGTATTTGGGGGGGCAGGCGTAATTATTGGGGGAATTGGCACACTCGTTTTACTGTATTTGGGGTACGTGCGCGTATTCTTGGGGCAACCTATTGGCGAGCGTCCATTGGTCTTACTGGGTATTTTGCTGGTGGTTTTGGGCGTGCAAATGGTGAGTACAGGCTTGATTGCCGAAATGGTCATGCGAACCTATCACGAATCACAAAATAAGCCCATCTATCACATCCGTGAGCATCTTAAATAACTTTAAGCGCGATACACAAGGGTTTGCATAGGAACTTACAATACAGAAAATATGGTTTCTGCCCGCCTCATTCAAACCACAGACACACATACTGCCGCTTTTGTTACGGTTGCCTATCAAGACAAATTCTATTTATTTGTAGATGGTGAATGCGGTAGGGTCTTGCCGAAGCCTGCCAGAAAGCTAACGTTTTATCCGCCAATAATGCCTGTGGGCAGCACAACGCCCTCTAAGGTCACTTGAATTTGTTCGGGGGTAAGGGGTGCAAAGTGCGCTTGATAAAAGCCTTTGCGCCCTAGCCCACTGGCATCACGCAGGGCGTAAAGTTCTTTGCGTGTAATCTCACTGTCAAACGCCCACGCCCGATGTTCAATTTGTTGCTTGCCTGTAATGCCATTAAATGCGTCAGTGATGCGTTCAGGTTGCCCTACCAGCATCTCTTCACGGGTGGGCATATTTTCACGGGTAAAAAAGCGCAAGTCTATCACTTCTTCGGGTTGTGGCGTTAAAACACCCCCCACCCATTCGGCAACAAACGTGAAAATATGAAGCATCCCCCCCATCCACGAAGGATAAGAGTACAAGCCAACAAAGCGCGTAAGGCGCACATCTAGCCCTGTTTCCTCTTTAGCTTCGCGCATGGCGGCTATAGTAGGAATTTCGCCTTCGTCCATGCCACCGCCGGGCAAGCACCACACCTCAAAATCTTCCCGTTGCGTCAGTAAGATACGCCCTTCGCGGTCAAATATGGCGACGTTTACGCCCCACTCGGTCATCTTTGCGCTCCTGACTGTGTACCCTAAAACAAAAACCCCCTTACGGGGGCTTTTTGTGTGTTATTGGTGTTGTTGGTGTTGTTGGCTAATGGCTGCAATTTTGCGGAAAGTGTCAAAATCGCGTACTGCCAAGTCGGCTAGTGCCTTACGGTCTAGCTCAACGTTGGCTTTCTTTAGCCCAAAAATCAAGCGACTATAGCTTAGCCCATTAAGGCGTGATGCTGCGTTGATGCGCGTAATCCACAAACGACGCAATTGGCGTCTTTTTTGGCGACGGTCACGATACGCATAAAACAGGCTCTTTAGCATTGCTTCGTTAGCACGGCGGAACAAGCGATGGCGCGTCCCCCATTGCCCCTTCATCATCTTCAGCACTTTTTTGTGCCGACGACGACGGGTAATCCCCATTGATACTCTCATTGTGATATTCTCCTGACAAGAAATGCCCGACAAAGGTCGGGCAAAAAATGCGAACTAACGTTACCGACTGACTTGCAACAGCCTTCTTGTTTTAAGAGGAAGGTGGGTTGTACTTAAATTTGCCCAAATAGGGGGCGAGTGTGCGAATACGACGCGCAAAGGCTTTATTCGTCACGGGAATCATCTTGTCTAGTGAACGCTTCACACGGCTAGACTTGCGGCGGCGAAGGTGGCTTTTGCCCCCTTTAGTGCGCATCACAATACCTGTAGCCGTAACACGGAAACGCTTCACCGTTGATTTGTGTGTCTTTAATTTATACTTCTTTAGCTTGCCCACGTTGCGTTTCTCCAGTTATTTTTTGTCGCCAATCGGAGCTAACACCATGAGCATATCACGCCCTTCAAGGTTAGGCATTTGCTCTACTACGCTGATGTCGCTCAAGAGTTGTTTGATTTCCTCAAGACGTTCGCGCCCAATGTGTGAGTGTGTAATTTCACGCCCACGAAAGCGCACGCGCACCTTTACCTTCATGCCTTCTTCCAGCCACTTACGCGCTTCTTTCAACTTAAAGCCTAAGTGATGGTCGTCCGTTTTCGGTTTCAGTTGTATTTCTTTTACCTTAATCTGAACCTGGTTTTTCTTCGCTTTGCGGTCTTTCCGCTGTTGCTCATATAAAAACTTGCCATAGTCCATGATTTTGCAGACAGGAGGTTCGGCATCCGGCGACACTTCTACCAAGTCGTAACTCATATCAGTTGCCATTTGCAACGCCTGCGCTAGCGTGACAACGCCCACGTTACGCGCCTTTATATTGCCACGCTCATCTTCTTCTTCAATGATGAGGCGAACTTCACGCGCACGAATTTCACGGTTAATGCGATATTCAGAAGTGGTAATGGTGAAACCTTTCGAACTAAAGAACTTTAAGTTGGCATAAATGCCTTGAAAGTTTAGCATACTGCAAGCCCTCTCGTCAATTCGCAATCCCCCTTATATTCGCCATTAGGGCGTGTTTGGGCATGTTACCCAATGAACGCCTATTTGTCTTTTAAGTTGAAAACAGTACAATTGAACTTGATTAACACAAGATTAAACGCCCCTCTGTGGGCGATGAACCTATTGGAAGGTCTTTTATGGCTCTTTTTCCTCGTTCTAGTGGGGTTTTACTTCATCCCACGTCACTTCCTTCTCGATACGGCATCGGCGACTTGGGCGAAAACGCCTATCGCTTTGTAGATTGGTTACAAAGTGCGGGGCAATCCGTTTGGCAGATTTTGCCACTGGGTCCCACAAGCTACGGCGATTCCCCCTATCAAACACTTTCTGCATTTGCAGGCAACCCCAACCTCATCAGCCTAGATAAGCTGGTAGAAGAAGGCTGGCTAAACGCCAATGAACTGCAAAACGTCCCAGATTTCCCTGCCACTCACGTTGATTTTGGCTGGATTATTAGCTGGCACGAAGAAAAGCTGTCGTTGGCATACTTAGGCTTTAGGGAACACGCCAGCGAAACCCAAAAACGCGCCTTCGATAATTGGTGTAAGGACAACGCCTATTGGCTAGAGGACTTTGCCCTATTTTTTGCCCTTAAAAAGGCACACGGGGGCAGACCTTGGGTAGAGTGGGAAGAGGCTATTGCACTCTATAAAGCCCCTGCGCTTAAAAAAGCCCGTGAAACCCACGCAGAATCGGCGCAAGAACAACGCTTTCTGCAATGGGTGTTCTTTCAGCAATGGTACGCGCTAAAGTATTATGCCAACAATCGCGGGATTCGCTTCTTTGGTGATATTCCCATTTTTGTGGCACATGATAGCGCAGACGTTTGGGCAAATCAGGGCGATTACTATCTTGATACAAAAGGCTACCCGATTGTGATTGCAGGCGTTCCCCCCGATTACTTTAGCCCCACAGGGCAACGTTGGGGCAATCCGCTTTACAAATGGGATGTGCTAAAAAGTAAAAAGTACGCGTGGTGGGTATCGCGCTTCAAAGCCATTCTTAGCCTTGTAGACTATATCCGCATTGACCACTTTAGAGGCTTTGAAGCCTATTGGGAAATCCCCGCCACCGAAGAAACCGCCGTCAATGGCAAGTGGGTAGAGGGACCCAAAAGTGAATTATTTGAAGTGGTTAAAAAGGAATTGGGCGAATTACCCGTGATTGCCGAAGATTTAGGCGTTATTACGCAAGGCGTAGAAGCCCTGCGCGATGGCTTTGGCTTGCCCGGCATGAAGGTACTGCAATTTGCATGGAGTGACCCCAGCAACGCCTTCTTGCCCCACAGTCACCCCGTCAATAGTATTGTGTATACAGGCACACACGATAACAACACAACCTTAGGTTGGTGGCTAAGCGAAACCGACGAAAGCACCAAACGCTTTATCGGTGAATACTTGGCGCGTGGCATCCAAGAAATCAACTGGGATTTGATTCGTGTCGCTATGGGGTCTGCGTCGCATACTGCCATCTTCCCCATGCAAGATTTGCTTGGGTTAGGAAGCATTGGGCGCATGAACACGCCCGGCAAAGAAGGCGGAAACTGGACGTGGCGTTTCCAATTTAGCGAGCTGACCGATGAAATCCGCAATCGTTTGGCTTATTTAACGTGGCTTTATCAACGCAAGCCCGACCAACAAGTAAAAGAATACGGCGATGCTGCCGTTAAAAAGTAAAGGCAGGTCTATGACGGTTTTTAACTGGACAAAGGGCGTTCATCACGATGGTAGCGAAGCCTATGTTTCAAACCCATTCCCAAAGAACGGCGAAACCATCACACTAACGCTTCGTGTGCCTGCCCACGCCCCCATTAAGGGCGTGTGTGCGCGTGTGATGTTTGATGGTGAGTTTGCCCACCGCGACATGATGCTTAAGCACACCAGTACAGACGTTCACTTCTATACAATCGACGTTTTGATAGAGCAACCGCGCACCGAGTACATCTTTAAGCTGTTGGCGGACGATGGCGCGTATTACTACACCAGTAACGGCATTAGTCGTGCCGATAGCCCCCTGTTTCATGATTTTGTGCTATTGGCAGATTATGACGCACCGCATTGGGTGCGGGATGCCGTGTTCTATCAAATTTTCCCCGACCGCTTTCACAATGGCGACCCCGCCAACGATGTGCAAGACGGCGACTGGGAACGTGAGGGCGCACTAACGCGCAGGCTAGACTGGGGCAGTAGCCCCATCCCTTGGGCAAAAGGGCGCAGTGTGGACTTTTTTGGGGGCGATGTAAACGGCATTACCCAAAAACTGGGCTACTTAGAAATGCTCGGCGTTAATGCGCTATATCTTACGCCCATTTGGACAGCCGCCAGCAATCATCACTATGATGCCAGCACGTTTAACGATGTTGACCCGCATCTGGGGGGCAATGAAGCGTTAGCAGAATTGCGCCAAGCCCTAGACGCGCGCGAGATGAAGTTGGTGCTAGACATCACGCCCAATCACGTCGGTATTACGCACTATTGGGTAACGGATGCCAACGCAAACCCTGACTCACCCTTTGCGGAATACTTTTTTTATGACGCAGAAAAAGGCTACTTTGAAACGTGGCTAGGGGTGGCAAGCCTGCTAAAACTCAATTACAAAAGCCAAAAGCTACGCGATGAAATGTACCGTAGTCCCGATTCTGCGCTTAGGCGTTGGCTACAGACCCCCTATCGCATTGATGGATGGCGTTTAGACGTTGCCAACATGACGGGCAACCTCAAGATGAACCAGCTTGACCATGACGTTTGGCAAGAAATGCGCCCCATCCTTAAATCGGATGACCCACAATGCTATTTATTGGGCGAATACTTTCAGGATGGCACACCCCACACGCAAGGGCAAGAACTAGATGCCACCATGAACTATCAAGGCTTCAATACCCCAATGCGCCGTTGGCTAGGGGGCGAAGATTTGGGCGTGATGGACGGTAAGTGGTGGGGCGATACTACCCTACTGCCTAGCGACGCACTGGCGCAACAATGGCAAAACTTCTTGGGTGCTGTGCCGTATGTCATCGCGCTACAGCAGTTTAACCAGCTTGATAGCCATGATGTCTCACGCATTTTGCACGTTGTCCATGAAGATAAAGCGTTGGTTACACTGGGCATTGCCCTCTTAATGAGCTTTACAGGCGTGCCATGTTTGTACTACGGGGGCGAAGTGGGCATGACGGGGGGCAAAGACCCCGATAACCGCCGTTGCATGTTATGGGATGAATCTGACTGGGATAAAGACCTTTTGGCAGTGTATCAAAAGCTCATTGCCATTCGTAAAAACAGCACCGCCCTTAAGCATGGGGGTTTCCAGATGCTACACGCAGAAGACAATACTGTCGCGTTCTTACGTGAAGCGGCGCATGAGCGTGTGGTGGTGGTGGGGTATCGCGGAGAGGCGCGTCACGAGCCTTTAGGTGTGCCTGTGGCACATGGGGGCATTAGTGACGGCATAACGCTTAAAGACCTGATTAGTGGGGTAAGCTACACCATTACAGAGGGCAAGCTGACCTTCCCCAGCATCGCACATGGGCAAGCCCTCATCTTAGAGGTGCTTTAGGTTACAAGTGCTTTAAGCACAAACAAACTTCACCGATAAAAAACGGGCATCCCGATCAAGGTTTGCCCGTTTTATTTTTTAGCTTAAAAACCAACCATGCCTTGCCACGCCAAGAATGCATAAAAAATCAACGTTACCCATAAGAGCGCATCAATGCGGTCTAGCACACCCCCATGACCGGGAAAGGGATTTAGACCCTTAATGCCGCTGTCTTTTACGCCAAAATAACGTTTAAGCGCACTCTCAAACAAATCTCCTGAAATGGCAACAAACGGGCTAATGCACAACAACGCAAACGACAAGGGCATAAACGCCTCTATTTGGATGAGTACCAATGAGGGAAAGAAGATGCCCCCCACAATGCCTCCAAATGCGCCTTCCCACGTCTTTTTAGGGCTTATCAACGGGAAGAACGGCGTTTTGCCAAACGTGCGTCCCGTTAAATATGCCATCGTGTCCGTTCCCCATGTGGCAAATAGCACAGCATACATCCAGTTCAGTCCGTAGGGGTTGATTTGACGGATTGCCAGCAAACACCCCATTGGCACAGCCACGTACAGCACGCCCCCCAATGTGGTAAGCACACGCCAAAGGCTTTGGCGCACATCATGGCCACGCCATAGCTCTACGGTAAACGTTGTTACCACGCACAAAAAAAGCGTCATTTGCCATAGCCAAGATTGGCGCGTATGAAACGCCCACATCACCGCCACCGCGCACGCCACCCCAATCAGCCAATTGCCCGCAATGTAGCGTTGCTTTTCCATGTAGTAAAACTCTAGCGTTCCTAAGAGCGCGATTGCCAGCGCAAACACGAAAAGAGGCACACCACCAAACAGCGTAATAATAATGAGTACGGGCATTAAGGTGAGACCCGTAAGGATACGCACAATAAGATTGTTAGCTGTGCGCTTTTGGGGCGTTGCAGAAGCTGATAGCTGTTCTTGGGCAGAGGACGACATTATCTTTTACCTAGTTGTGGTTAGGGGAGTGTAAGCAAGTAACTCTTACACCCAAGCGTTCACGATATTTTTTAGTTCAGGTCGGCGTTGGCATCTTTGGACGTGGCTTTCCAGTCCATATTGCCAACGTCACTTTCGCGTTCTAGGGCGTTTCTTCGCACCTGTAGCGCAATTTGGTTCATGTAATACGTCACTTGATACAAGGCATCGGCGGCTTTATCGCGTCTGCGTTCCGACAGTTTGGGGTCACTGGCGGCTAACCTAAAGAAGTCTGCACATTGGCGATACAGTTCTAGCATATTTGCGCCAATGGTGTTGTCACCACTTAGCTCATAATAGCGCACCAGTTCGTACCAGCTAAACACAAAATCCCAAAAGTCATCTTGCTCTAAATAGGCGTGCGTTGCCTGCTTAAAATCCACTTGCTTAAAACGGGCAATAATGCCGTCTTCTACTTTGCGCCGTTGCGCCCCAACAAAAAAATCGTCTGTCATTGTTCATCGTCCACGTTCTGCTAACAATAAAACTCATCAACAATCATAACCGATATTAAGTGGTTTATCAAAACAATGCAACAAAAAAGCGCACCCCTTAATGAGATGCGCCCTTTTGTAAAACACATCAGTAACGCGCAAGCACGCTACTAAAAAAGTTCTTATTGACCTTCAATCACTGCGCCTTCGGGGGCAACAATGGTAAAGGCTTCGTTGGCACGGCTGATTGCCACATTGAACGCCAATGTCACCACAATGGGTTCAGTCACATCGGGGCTAAGCATGGCAGCATTAACGGTAGCATCCAAGGTAAAGGAGATGCTGGAAATGGTGTTGCTGGCAGTATCCACATTTTGGGTAATCACCACAGTGCCGCTTTGAAGCAACATGGGGAGCAATTGACCAATTTGTGCCACTTGAGCGACATCTGGGCTGGTTTCTGCCAAGCTGCTAAGTGTGGCGCTAAAGGCGGGGTCTTTGATGAGCGCGGCAACATCGGCAGTAAACACGAAGCTATCGCCACTACGAACATAGTTCAAGAAGCCTGGAACGTTGACCAACTCAATGACAGCAGGCGCAAATGCGGAGGCTTGTTCCATGGCGGCTGCGGCGGCAGGGTCTGCGCTGCTCATATCACCACCCATTAGGGCAGCGGGGTCGAAGGGCAAACCACCTGCTTGTTGTTCTAGGGCTTCAATCAAGTTAATGCCACGCCATGTTGTGCCATCGTTGGCATACATGATGCCATCGACAACAATTAAACCTGTTTCACCCGCAACAACCTCACCCGCAACATCGGCATTCACCGTTACTTTTTGGTCGAGTGTGAGGGGGAAGGCAGAACCACCCATTAGGTCAAGGATAACGGGACCTTCACCGGTGGAGGAGAATTGAATAGCCGTGTCGGGAAGTCCCGCGACGCTAAAGTCAACTGTCCATGTTTGATAGAAAGAAGATACAGTGCTAAGTGTATTCATGGTTGCAGAGTTAATGACATCACAATCCGCTTGGGCAAGCCCGAAGCAGGGGTCAACCTCTTGTGCGCTGGCGACAGAGCTAAAAACCAATGCAACAAGCAAACCAAGCGTAAGAACTAATGAGCGTACTTTCAACATGCAAAATTCTCCTAAATAGGTTGAGAAGGGTGTTGTTGTGCAAACAAGCACATACTGCATTTAAGGCTATTTTTGCTAAAATGTCAATTAAGAGCGTGTAAAATTTTGAATTTTGTCTCATTTTCTCATGATTGAGAATTAACGTACCACTCAAGCAACTTAGATAGAATGATAGAATAGTAACGCTATAAGTAACGTAAAAAACGCCTAATTGGGGTCTTTTTCAAACAATTAATATAGAGATTAAGACACTTTTCTGGTTTTAAGGCACGTTACTTTGCAGTAGAAAAGAGAGTAAAAAGTGGGCATCCAATTATTTTGGGATGATGAAGCCCAAAGTGTTCTTTTGATGGAAATTCAGGGCGCGTGGACGTGGCAAGAACTCACCAATGCCATGCAAACCATCGAGCGCATCTCACAAGAACGCCAGCAAACCTTTAACGCGATCCTCGATTTAAGCTGGGGGCTTAAGTTCCCCGAAGGCGGTATCTTTAGCCGAAATGGGCTAGAACAATTTAGAAATCTCACCCAGTTTGATGGCAAACAACGCGGTAAAATGGTCATTTTGGGCGTGAATCCGTTTATTCAGCGCATCATAGAAACCGCCAGCCAAATCGACCCGAATAGTACGCGCAACCTGTTTTTTGCCAATACACTCAGTGAGGCACAACGCATCGTTTACGGATAGGGTTTTACGCGCGGGGGTTCCTTCTGTTAGAATGAAGTTTGTTGAGCAAGAATGGAGACTCTCGTCATGAGCCAAAACGAAAAGACGTTTGCGTTTATTATTCATCCCATTCAAATTAAAAAAGATGTTGCGCGTAAATTTCCCTTTTTAGGCAAAGTGCTTTCCGAACCCGTGATTAACTGGGCTTCCCAGTTTTTCCCACCCCTTTACATTTCTGAAATTACCGGTGTTACCTCACAGGAAACAGGCGAAACGATTAAGGGCTGGTTTTTGGCTGTGCCATATACCCCCCCTACCATGCTTAAACTCCCCATCAATCAGGTGTATAACAAAATTGTGGCTGCGGGCAAAAAAGCCGAAGCGTTGGGCGCAAAAACAATGGGCTTGGGGGCATTTACTTCTGTAGTGGGCGATGCGGGCAAAACGATTGCCGACCGCCTAGACATTGCGGTTACCACTGGCGATAGTTACACGGTTGCCCTTGCCATAGATGCTCTTTACGAAGCTGCCAAACTCATGGGAATTAACCCTAAAGAAGCAACGGTTGCCGTTGTAGGTGCAACAGGCGCAATTGGCAAGGCGTGTTCACAATTACTAGCTAAAAGCGTGGGCAAGCTGGTACTGGTGGGTCGCAGGCAGGATGCTACCGAAGCTGTCCGCGAGCTATGCACGGGCAAGGGCGCAAAAGAAGTCACTGCATCCGTAAACATCCATGACATTTACGATGCTGACCTCATTATCACCGTCACCAGTGCCGTTAATACGGTTATCGAGCCAAAGCACCTTAAGCCGGGTGCTGTGGTGCTAGACGTGGCGCGTCCTCGTGATGTGAGCCTTAAAGTGATAAAAGAGCGCGATGATGTGCTGGTGATTGAGGGGGGCATGGCAGAAGTCCCCGGTGTGGATATGGATTTTAACTTTAACTTTGGGTTACCCGCCAAACGTGCCTTCGCGTGCATGGCAGAAACTATGGCACTCGCCCTAGAAGGCATCTTTGTCGATTACACCATTGGGCGCGATTTAGAGCTAAGCCGTATTGAAGAAATTAGCACCATTGCCACCAAACACGGCTTTAAGCTGGCGGGCTTGCGTAGCTTTGAACACGCCGTTACCGATGAGACCGTGAGCATTGTCAGAGAACGCGCCAACGATACCCGTAAAACGTGGTCGCCGTCCTTCGGGCAAATTTAACCTTGATTAAGAAGGGTGTTTAGCGTGGAATATATCTTTTTAGTGATGTGTTCGTTGGGGGTAATAACGGCGTTCTTTGCGTATCTTTTCCTGTTTCGCTTGCCCACTTCACAAATTAACGCCCAAATGGGGCGTGATTTGCAAGCCCTGTACAACGATACCGCACCCGATAAAGAACACACTACCCTCTTATTACGTTGTCGTGAAATCCGTAGTGGTGAGCTTTCTGGGCTGGTGGTGTGGCTTGAGGGGCTAGAGCAAATTGACCCCACACGCCAAATTTTAGCGAAAGCCTTTGAGCAATACGCAGACGCTGCGGCAGAGGGCGTGCTGTGGCACATGAAATGGGAGGATGGCGATTATGACGACGTTAAAAAAGCCAGCCGAGAGGCATTTACAAACCGCGTAAAAGAACTAGAAGCGCAGGGATGGCAGGTGGTCTTTGACTTACCATTTAGCCTGATAGACCACCTGCTGTATTTAGAACGCCAAAAACCTTAGACTGTGTCGATGGGCAATGCGCCCTGAATCACTCGTAGCCAATTATTGCCACAAATTGCTTTTACGTCGGGGTCGGTGTAACCACGTGCCGAGAGGGCTTCTGCAATTTTGGGGAAGTCGGCAAGGCTGTCTAGCTCTAATGGCACTTTTTCTACACCAAAGCCCCCGTCAAAGTCGCTACCGATGCCCACATGACGCGCCGTTCCCATTTTTTGGACGGTGTATTCAATGGCATCAATGTAACGGCTAAGGGGTGTATTGCTACGGATGGCAGAAAATGCGCGGTCATTGTGCAAGAACGTATTATATGGCACAACGCCCACAACCGCATTTTTGCCCGATAGACGCTGAAGCATATCGTCACTTAAATGGCGAGCGGTATTTATAAAGTGGCGCGGGTTACTGTGGCTGGCAATAATTTGCCCTTCGTACAGGTCAATGGCTTCGTAAAAGGCGGGTTCGTCCATGTGCGAAACATCTAAAATAGCACGATGCTTTGCCATAATGGGCAATATCTCACGCCCCAAATCGGTCAAAGGACCCGAGCCTCTGCCGTTGTAAACCGTCCCACCGCTATACTGTGTACCAGACCACGCCAAGCCCACCGCACGCACGCCCTTCTCGTACCAAAATGGAAATTCGTCAGGAGTACGGATGGGGTCTGCGCCTTCTATTGAAAGCATCATGCCC
Organism: Anaerolineae bacterium; assembly: GCA_034437555.1. GTDB lineage: Bacteria > Chloroflexota > Anaerolineae > Aggregatilineales > Phototrophicaceae > JANWYT01. The sequence continues at coordinate 16,370 of DAOTTQ010000030.1, forward strand.
AAAAGGGGCGTTTCGGTTTCCCAAGAGGCACGCACCGCTTGTAAATCGGCTTGCGTTTTAACGGGGTGAATCCGTTCATGTTCAAACAGTGCGTGGTAGTAATCTAATTGCCCCAACGCCTGTTCATGCGCTTCTTGAATGGTGTTATAGGTTTCTTCACCACTAAAGCCCGCCGATGCGGGGCTAACGTAAATCACCCCCACAATCAAGCCGATATTGCCATCCAACGCGCTTTGCAATGTAACGGTGCTTGTGCCATTCATTGCGAACACGCTTGTACCGCGTTCACGGTCACGGCGCACCTGCAAATCTTCTGTAAAATGGCGTTGGCTGGCGCGATAATTCCAGCCAATATCCAGATGTGCATCTACAAAAATAGGTGTTCTCATGGGGTGTCCTTCGGCTAGTCCAGTAAACCGCTACGCTTGCCCGTACCACTAAACCCTAGCAAACTGCGCTTATGGGCGGTTAGGAAGTCGTCTTTGGCTTCAATTTGTATGTTTAGCTTGTTCAATGATTCTTCTAGGATGGTGAGCGTCACGTTTTCTTCTTTGCGATACGCTGTCATGGTGAGCGCGTATAACGCCACTTCACGAATAAACGCGCCCGGCTTGCCTAATAGTTGTGGCACAATTTTCGCGTGGTCATCGCGCCATTGCTCACCCATATACTTACGCAGCATGGTTTCGGCGTTATTTTGGTCGTCCATCTCTGGCACAATAAAAATGCGGTCAAGCCGTCCGGGACGCTTTAACACGCGGTCATCAATCTTTTCGGGGTGATTGGTAGTAGCAACCAAGAGCGTGCCGTGTGGATTGGTGGGCGATTCTAGCCCGTCCAGCACGTTCAGCAATTCGGCTTTGGCATCATCATCTTGCAAATAAGCGTCTAGCTCCTCCACAATAACAATGGCGCGGGTTTCGCTACTGGCTGCCATCTCTAACGCCTGATGAATCTTCCAAAAACGCGCCCCATAGCTATTACTACCACTAACGTATGCCACAAAGTAATCTTGGTCTAGCCCCCACCGCGCCAGTGCAGAGCAAAGCATGGTCTTTCCTGTGCCGGGTACGCCCGCCAAAAGCAACTTTCTAAAAGGCTTAATGCTTAGGCGTTGGTAGATACTTACGCCACGCTCAAAGAAGGCAGCAATATCGTTTAAGATGTCACTTTTAAGTTCTTTGGGTAGGTAAATTTCATCCAGAGAAACGTGGGTATCAAAGGTAGTTTCTTGCCCACCAATTACGCACACCTTACCCCGATACGGCAGGGAGCTATTTTCGATGCGCTTGCACTCGGTTTCAAACGCCAGCCATTGCGCTAAGTTTGCTTCTGGCACAGCCACCAGCGCTCTAAAGACAACGCTTAGGTCAGCATCGTGCAATGGCATGGTAATGTGAAGCGCGTTAAAACTACGCCCATCAGGGTGTATAAAACGAAAGAGTTTGCCACCGGTACGTACGGCGGGCTTGTCCTCTAAATATTGTTGTAGGGTGGGCATAATGTCGCAGTCATACGGTTCATAGCCGTTAAAGTGCCAGCCCTCTCCCACCTCAAACGCTTCTTTCACAAAGCCCAAAATCACTTTGTTGGCGCAAGTGGGGGTAGAAAAAAGAAATTCGTGTGTTTGGTCTTGAATGGGGGTGTAAGATGCCACCATCCAGTTTACTAGGGTGTTGTAAACAGCCTCTGCCGGTGGCAAATGGGCAATTTGTTCTGCTCTTTTTTTCAGCATTCTGCCTATTTCTATTCTTTATCGTCAGATAGTTGGGTAAGGTTGATATGATAGTATTTGGTCATTATAGCAGAAAATCGCGTTAGCGAATGCAAACAAAATGTGCGCGTTCCGTCACTTTGTTGTATAGTTGTATACAAGTTATCTTTCTGAAAAAATGAGGGCGAGCATGAGCAAGGGTCGCATTCTAGTTGTTGAAGACGATTTCGACATTTCCAATATGTTACGTATCTATCTCACTGGGCAGGGCTATACTGTAGAAATAGCCAACAAGGGCGGTGACGCACTTGTAGCTACCAAGAAACAATTACCCAATCTCATTGTGTTAGACATTAATCTGCCCGATATGAGCGGTTATGATGTGTGTCGTGATTTACGCACGACCACACGCACCAGCCATATTCCCATCATCTTTTTAACCCAAAAGGATGAACGCAGTGACAAGCTAATTGGCTTGGAACTGGGCGCAGACGATTACATCACCAAGCCGTTTGACATTGAAGAGCTAAAACTTCGCATTCAAAACGCTATCTCGTCCGCAAAGCGCATTCAGCTAATTGACCCCATTTCTGGTTTCCCCACCAGCACGCCAATTGAAGACCATTTGCGCGTTCTGATGCAATCCAGCAAAGAATGGGCGTATGTTGACCTTAAAATCAACAGCTTTAGCTCTTTTACGGATGTCTATGGCTGGGCGGCGGGCGATGAAGTCATTCGTTTTGCTGCATTACTTATGGGCGAAATTATTGACCAATACGGCACAAATGACGATTATCCTGGGCATCCTGGGCGTGATAACTTTGTGCTGATTAGCCATGCCAAAGACACAGACCGCCTGATAGAACGCCTTGCCGAGCGTTTTGCCAATGAAATCAAACAGCACTATTCGTTTATAGACCGTGAACGCGGCTATATGCTGGTGCCAGGCGAGGACAACCGCGAAACACGCGGCGACTTAATGATACTTTCTGTGGGGAGTGTGTCTACACGCACACACCAATTCTCCGACATCCGCGAGATTACAGAACTAGCCGCCGAAGACCGTCGTCGCCGTCGTAGTGGTGATTCTAGTAGCAGTGGGCAAGACACAAGCATCCTTACCTCTTGGTAGGATGTCCTTAAGCTAAAGTGTGGTTCATAGCGTTTTAGGGTGGGTATAGGTTATGACAGAATTTGCGTTCTTAGCCATCTTCATTGGCGTTCTAACGCTGGTTGGTCTTTATTTGTTGGTGCGCCAGCTAGAAAAACCAAGTCCAGAAGATGCGTTGCGTCCTACTCGTTTTAATCTTCCGAGTGAGGCAGACGGGCATACAGGGGTCATTGTCATTAGTCACGAGGGGCGTGTGTTGCACGTCAACCTTAATGCGCGACAATGGCTAAACGCCGAAGAAGGCACAGTTGACCTAGAGTATATTGCGCTTCAGGCGCAACCTAGCGATAACTTCTATGCCCTCCTAAGCGATGAAACGGCAATGTCCTTTCGTTTAGGCACAAAATGGCTCAGTGGGGCATCTCATTTTGTCCCCCATGAAAACGCATGGAACGCCATCATCACCCTAAAAGAGGTCTCGGTACAGCCCTCCTCTGCCACCACCGATAGCCAAGTAATGGACGTATCGTTAGCGATTTACGTTATCCAACAAATTGGCGATACGGTAACGGCGGGCATGGGCATTGACCAAACCTTGCAAGTGCTATTAGAAATCCTTAATCGTGCTATGCCCTCTGATGCTGGCGAAATTTGCCTTTGGAACGCCAAACGCGCCTTCCTAGAGCAACGTGGCTGGCTAGGCGATATGCGCTACCTGCTGCTATTGGCAGAAAATGGCGGTGGCTACGGCAAAGGTCAAGGGAGCGCGGGCTGGGTTGCCCAAAATGGGCGCGGGCTTTTGGTGCGTAGCAAGGCGGATGTGATTTACATTGGCGACCTGTCATCAGAAAACCCCTATGCCAGCGCGGTGAGTGTGCCACTGGTTAGTAACGGGCAACTAATTGGCACATTAAGCATGATGGGGCTAAACGCCAATGCCTACAACGAAGCCGACCTTGCCTTCTTAGAAGCCATTAGCCCCTCCATAGCAACCGCCGTTTACAACGCCACGCTTTATACTAGCCAAGAGCAACGCATCAACGATATTTCACAGTTGCAAGAACTGGCGCAAGATAGCGCACAAAAAGATTCGGGCAACATTTATTTGCGACTGAATGAGCGCATTGCCACCCTGATGAGCGCAGATATGAGTGGCATCTTCTTATATGATGCCGAGCGCGAAGTGCTTGTGCCACAGTTACCCTTTTATGGCTTAAATGACAATGTTGCCGTAATGATTGGCTTGCCTGTGCCTGCCAATAGCCCACAGCGCAACATTTGGGAATACCAGCCCTATTGGGTTGCCAATCAACTGCTTCAAGAGCCATTGGTAGAAGCACTAGGCTTACAAAGCATTTTAGAAGTGGCGGGTATTCGCAATACTGCCCTTTTGCCCATGCAAATTGCCAACGAACGTATTGGCTTTATTGCCGTTAGCAACAAGCAAGGCAATGATGGCTTTACCCCACTAGATATCCAAAGCCTGCGCGTGCTTGCCACCCAAGCCGCCATTATCGTAGAGAACATTCGCCTGCACCAACGCGAACAACTCATCGAAAGTGAGCTAGAAGGCTTGCAAGAAATGACGCAAGCCATGGGGTCTTTAAGCCATGAAGGTGAATTTTACGCCAGCATCACCGAGCGCATTGCCCGCCTAATGCGAAGCAAGATGTGCGGTGTTTTGCTTTACGATGCCCGTGAAAATCAGCTTTTAGCACAAATGCCCTTCTATGGCATTCAAGACAGCGTCGTACAAGATTACATCATTAAACTCCCCAACGGTTCTGTAATGGAAGAACTGTGGCAAGAGGAAGAATTTTGGTATAGCAACCACGTTAAAACCGACACGCTCGTTTATGTGGCGGGGCTAGATGCGCTTGCAGATACAGCGGCGGTTACGCGCACACTCTTTGCGGTAATGTCGGCAGGTGGGCGCAGAATTGGCGTGGTACAAGTGTCTAATACGCTTGATAACCGTGACTTTAACGAAAAAGATGCGCGCCTACTGCAAATTTTTGCCACACAAGCCGCCGCCATCATTGAAAACGCTCGCCTATATCGTGAAGTACAAGTTCGCGCAGACCAAGCCGAAGGGCTACGCAAAATTGCCGAACTCGCCAGCGCGGTCATGACCCCCGACGAACCCTTTGCCCCTGTGCTAGAAGAAATTGCCCGCTACATGCGAAGCAAGGTCGTCTTTATTAACGTCATCGACCCAACAAACAGCCTCATCACGTATCCACATTGGACGTATGGGATGAACCTTACCGAACCCATCATCCAAGATATGAGCGTGCCAGAGTTTAAGTACAGTGTTGCGTTAAGTGGTCGCCCCTTCTTAAGTAACGACCTTAAAAGCGACAAGCGCGTCATTCCTAGTTACCGCCAAGTGGCTATGCGCACAAACCTTAGCACCTCGCTTTTAGTCCCTCTCATTGTGGGCGAGCGTAACTTGGGTGAAATTGGTGTGTGTAACCGCGAAGAAGGCTACACCGAGAGTGACCTTACGGCTTTAAGCACTGTAGCTTCGCAAATTTCCGCCGCCCTAGAACGCCTTTTGCTGTACCAAGCCACAGGCGATAACCTGCGCCGTAGAATGAAAGAATTGGATGCCATTTCACGGGTAAGCAACGAACTGGCAGGCACAGTCAATCTTGATACCATCCTACAAACCATCCGCCAAGAAGTAAAAGAAACCATGAACGCGGATGATGTTACCGTGTCTATTTTGCGCCCCTCATCCGAGTGGCAAACGCCCGAAATGCCCACGCTAGAACGCCGTTTAGGGCTTATTCAGCTAGAAGAACTTAGCGATATCGAGCGCGAATCCGTTCTTAGAGGCGCGGAAGCTGTTCTCATTGCCGACTATAGCAAAAGTGAGTTTAAGCCCCTTCCCGAAGAAGTGCGCTCGGCGGTGGCTGTAGGCGTGCAGTATTTAGATAACACCGTAGCTGTAATTCACGCAGTGTCTAACACGGCTAATCGCTTTGATGAACGCTCAGCGGGCTTCTTAGTTACCATTGCCTCTAAAGCGTCACTAGGCTATCAAAACGCCGAATACTATCAACAACAGCTAGAACGCAATGACCGCCTACGCCAGCGTGTAGACCAGCTTAACCGCATCTTTGAGCTAGGGCAAATGTTGCAAGCCAGCTCCAGCGACCCCATTATGCTTTTAGAAGCGGTGGCGTATAGCGTGCAACAAAGTGTGGGTTTTGACGTGGTGCTGATGCTTTTAGTAGATGAGAACGCCAACGTGCTGCGCCGTGTGGCACATGCAGGCTTGCCCCTTGATGTGTTTGAACGCAGTCGCGGTGACGTGATGACGCTGGATGTGTTGCCCTTGTTCTTAAAGCCCGAATATCGCACCTCAGAAACGTACTTCTTCCCCCTAGAGAAAATGCCCGATTGGTACATTGAAGGCACACGCGCCCTTAGTACAGATTATGACCAAAAGCGTAGTATGCCCGGACGTGGAACAGAATTTTGGCACGATGGCGATAAATTGGTGGTGGGCATTAGCGGGCAAGGGGGCAACTTGCTGGGCATGATGGTCTTAGACCGCCCTTACAGCAATTACCGCCCCGACCGCGCCATGATAGAGGTGCTAGAAATCTTTGCCCACCAAGCCTCTACCATGATTGAAAACACGCGCCTCTTTATGGAAAGCAGACGAAGCGCAGAGCAAGAATCCCAATACAGTGACATCACGAAGGCGGTATCTAGTACGCTAGACCTGCGCGAAATTGCTGTTGCGATGGCAGAAGGCTTGTATAAGCTGGTATCGTTTGACCAAATGACGCTTGCCACCACGAGTTCAACTAACGATGGCTTTGACTATTTGCGCGTCAGCCCCGATACACTCGGCACGTTGGAAGTGGTGCAAGAAACACGCCCCAGCCTAGACCGTACCGCACTAGGACGCACCTTTGCAGACCGCGCAGAGTTCTCTTATAACATGGGCGATGAAGACATTGCCCGTTATGATGACCTAAAATCGTGGTTTGCCAAAGGCGAGCAATCCGCCCTCATTGTGCCATTGGTGGCGGGCGGGGATTGCCTTGGCGCGTTGCACATCGGTAGCAACATACCGTACAAAGTGACTTCGCATGAAACACGCGCCAGCGTAGAGCGCATTGCCCAAATTATGGCAAGCTCACTACAAAACGCACGCCTCTTTAATCAAGCGGTCAACTTGCAAATTTTGAACCGAAGCGTGGTCGAGTCCATCCAGCAAGGTATCGTTGTGCTAGACAGTAGCGGACGGATTATTAACGCCAATGACTTTATGCGGGCTTCTTACGGCTGGACAAACGAAGCCCTACGCCAAGACTTGTTCACTTATCGCCCTGCCCTTGCGTCTATCCTTAGCGAAGACCTGCAGCAAGTGCTAGAAGAAGGCAAACAACGTAAGCACCTTAACGCAGTCATTGAAGGGGCGGGCGGGCGCAAAATTATAACGAACTTCTATGTTTACCCCCTGCGCTCTTTAGAAACTGTGCGTGGTGCGGTGCTTTTGGTAGAAGACGTAACCGAGCGCACCAAATTGGAAGAAGCCATTGAAAATCGCGCCAACCAATTGGCAGCCCTCACCGAAGTATCTACTCACATCACTTCTTTGCTAGAACGTGATGAAATTATTCGGCTTGCGCTGGATGAAATGGGCTGGATTATTCCGTTTGACACCATGAGCATTTGGCGACGCAACGGCTCTTATATGATGCTAGAAGGCGCAACAGGCTTCCCCGATAGCTATGAGCTACTGGGCTACCGTTTGCTCATTTCGGATGATGAGCGCGTTAGAACAATGGTTGATTCTTTGCGCGTGATTGGCATTAGCAATGAAGAACGCCTGCCAAACTTGCCCATTCCCCAAGATGTCACCATCAAAAGCTGGCTAGGCGTGCCATTGGTTAGCCAAGGGCTGGTTGTGGGCGCAATGATTTTAACCCGTGAAACACAGGGCGCGTACGAAAGCCGTGAAGAGCATAACGTGGCGTTTGCGTTTGCCACTCAAGTCGCTATTGCGCTGGCAAATGCCGAACTCTTTGAGCAAACCTTTGAGCGCACCAGCGAGCTAGGCACATTGCTAGAAGCCGCCCAAACCACGTCTACAACCCGCGATGTCAACGAACTCTTTAACATGGTTGCCAGGCTATTCTATGGCACCCTAGAGCAAGAGGATTGCGCCGTTTACATTTGGCACGAAATTGACAATTACTTAGAAGCGGAATACGCGCAAAACCGCCTAGAAGACCAAGTGAACCCCTTTGTTAGTGTGGGGCAACGCCTAGACATGGCAGAGTATCCCGCCCACCAACGCGCTTTATCGGGACGTGACGTGGTACTCATCGTGGACGCGCCAAACTCCCCTAGCCTAACACTATATCCTAAAGAAATCGAAGACCTACGCAAGAACGGGCGCGGTGCGCGGATGCTGGTACCGTTAGTGGTGGGTGAACAAGCCATTGGCTTAATCCAAACCGAGCAAGTAACCAATGACGAGCGCACGATTACCCAACAAAAAGTCCGTTTGGCACAGGCGTTAAGCTCACAGATTGCGGTTGCCATTGAAAACGCCCGCCTTTCAAGAGAAACTAACCTGCGCTTTGAGGAACTGCTGACCATTAACACCCTGTCACAAAAAGTATCCTCTACGCTAGAGCTAGATGATATGCTTCCTGTCATCCGTGACCAACTACCGACCCTCACCAAGGCAGAGGGCATGTATTTGGCGTTATATGACACCGAATCGCAGATGATTAGCTTTCCTTTGGCACTAGAAAACAACCAAGAAATTCACATTCCCCCGCGCCCATTGGGCAAGGATGAAGTGTCTTACATCATTAGTCGCCGTCACTCGCTCAACTTGGGTGCAGATTACTATAGCCTAAAGGACTTACGTAAAAGCATGGGCATCATCACCCAAGAGGGTGAAGCAAAAAGCTATATGGGCGTTCCGCTTATCAGTAGTGACCAGGTGGTTGGTGTGCTAGCCATTCGCAATACCACCCGTAAAGAATCGTTTACCGTAAACGAGGAGCGCGTTCTTTCTACTATTGGTGGGCAATTAGCGGCGGCGGTTCAAAACTCACGGTTGTTTACCCGCGTCTCTAACTTTGCCGAAGAAATGAATCAATTGGTGCAAGTAAGAACGCTAGAACTAGAAGAAGAGCGTGACCGCCTAGACACCCTATACCAAATTACATCCGAATTGGCGCGGACGCTCGACATGGAGCAATTGCTAGAACGGGCGTTGGGAATGGTTACAAAAGCCGTTGGCGCAGATGATGCCGTCATTATGTTAAGTGACCCCGCTACCGATATGATATATTGTCGCGCATGGATTAACCCCAACAACCTCACCACCGATAAAGAAACGGGGCAAGTGCTTCATCCCTCGATGGGCTTTGCCGATTGGTTTATCATTAACAGTGACGAACACGACCACGTTTTTATGGTATCTGACTTACAAGAACATGATTACTGGGACAAGAGCCATCCTAGTGGCTTAAGAAGCGCGTTGGCGGTACTGCTAGAAAACAACGAAGACCCCATGGGCGTGATGGTACTCCTTAGCAGGCGCGTTGATGCCTTTACCGAGAATCACCTTAAATTGATTGTGCCAGCCGCTAACCAAGTGGCAGCTTCTATTAACTCTGCCGACCTGTACCAACTGATTCGTGACCAAGCCGAGCGTTTAGGAAAGCTACTACGCGCCGAACAAGAAGAAGCGAAAAAGCAGGGTGCTATCTTGGAAGGCATTAATGACGGCGTAATGCTTGCCGATTCACAGGGCAAGGTGGTGTTGTTTAACACCGCCGCCGAGCGCATCTTACAAATTTCACGCCGTGATGTCTTGGGATTGCCTGTGGCAAATATCGCCAATATCTTTGGTGAATCGGCGTTCCAATGGATTAAACTCATCAACGAGCTTTCTGAAAGCATTCTAAAGAAATCACAGCTAGAGGAATACGAAAGCGAGCGCATCCAGCTTAATCAGTTCTTTGTTAGCACGTATCTCTCCCCCATTTATAGCGGTGAGCTATTCTTGGGCGTGGTGGCGGTGTTCCGTGATGTTACCCGTGAAGTGGAAAACGAGCGCACCAAGAACCAATTTATCACCAACGTGTCGCATGAGTTCCGCACACCGCTTACGCCCATTAAGGGCTATACCGACCTGCTCTTGATGGGTGCAGGGGGTGAGCTAAGTGGGATGCAAACAGGCATGGTAACCACCATCAAAGAAAACGTAGAACGCCTAACCATTTTGGTAAATGACGTGCTAAACATCGCCAAAATTGATAACCGTGACACCCCCGTTATTATGACCATGGTAAACGTTACCGAAGTGCTAAACGGCGTGCTTGACCAAATTGGCGGGCGCGTGATGAACCTTAAAAAGGGCTTTGTAACTACCGTTAGCGTTGATAGCAATGTGCCACGAATTCGGGTTGACCGCGAAAAACTCATTCAAATTATGAGCAACTTGGTGGATAATGCGTTCAAATACTCGCGGGCTGGTGGTAAAATTGACATTGTAGCGCGAATAGAAGATGATAGAAAGCACATCCTCATTAGCGTGGCAGATACAGGCGTGGGCATTCCCGACCACTTCAAAGAGGCGGCTTGGCGACGTTTTGAACGCTATGACGAACATGCCCTAGAATTAGATGTCGCAGGAACGGGTTTAGGTTTATCCTTAGTAAAAGAACTCGTAGAGTTACACAATGGCGAAACGTGGTTTGAGAGCGAAGTAGACAAGGGAACAACGTTTTATGTGCGCTTGCCCATAGAACAACCCAACTATACAACCGAAGCGCATCCGATGGTCACAGGAGACTAGGGAGACTATGGCACACATCTTAATTGCAGAGGATGAACGCGACATCCGCGACCTCATTATGTTTACCCTAACGTTTGCGGGGCATAAGATAAGTACCGCGATTAATGGCGAAGAAGCCTTAGCGATGGCACAAGAAATTAAGCCTGATATGATTATGACAGACGTAAGAATGCCTAAAATGACGGGCTATCAGCTGTGTCGTGCCTTACGCAATTTGCCCGACTTTGAAAAGACACCCATTGTCATTTTATCGGCAAAGGGGCAAGATGAAGAAGTAGAAGAAGGTCACGAAAGTGGAGCAACAGACTATATCCTAAAACCGTTTGCCCCCGACAGGCTCACCAGTCGGGTTGCCGAAATTTTGGCAAAAGCAAACCTATCTTAGAAAATTAGAGAGAACGATTACTTATGAGTGCCATCACAATAGACGGTGATTTAGTCCATTACGAAAAGCTAGGGCGGGGTCGTCCGGTCATCCTCTTACACGGCTGGCTGGGGTCATGGCGTTATTGGATTCCGACCATGCAACAGCTTCACCTAAAATATAGCGTGTACACGCTGGACTTCATCGGCTATGGCGATTCTGCGAAGAACTCCGATAAGTACACCCTCGATAAACAAGCACGCCTGCTCAACGCCTTCATGGATCAATTAGGGATTCCTAAAGCCGCCATGATTGGGCATGGATTTGGGGGCATGGTACTGGCGCGTTTTGCCAGCGCATTCCCCGACAAAGTGGCGCGGATGTTGCTCATCAGCTTGCCCCTCTTTGACCCAGGCGACCTTAAAGACCGCACACCTGCGGGGCATCGCGTGTTACTTACACCCCCCACCCGTGACCGCTATTCTCTGTCCCCCAACATGGCACAAGTAGAGGCGGAATACCGCGATAAAACGCTTGCACGCTCGCCCCTAGCCAATTTACAAACCGCACAACCTACCGCACCCTCGGCAACAGAACCCGCCAAGGACACGCCTACAAAGCCCTCTGCGCCCGTAAAAAGTGGTGACACACCCCCACCTAGCACGCCAGAGGTAAAATCCACTTCAGAACCAACGCTTGAAACACGCCCGCCAGTTGACGTTAACCAAACCCAACCCATGCGTTCTCGCATGTCTGACGGCAGATTGCCCGATGAAATGCCCCGAACCGGGATTCCCTATGGCGCAAGTTCACGGTCTAACGAGATGCCCACCATGGCAACCGTTAGCCCAGAAGATAGAAAACGTCTGGTAGAAGCAGCCTCAAGATCGCCTATCTTTAGTGTAAGCGTTAGCAACGACACCAATCAATTACTAGAGTCGTTTACGGGCAAAACCCTCATGAGCCTACTAGAGAAGTGCTTTAAGAAAAGCGATGTTTTCTTTGAAAAATTGCGCCCCGATGTAGAAAAAACTGATGATAAAACGCTCATCATTGGCGCACAAGGCTACAGCGCAGGCAAATTCTTAGATGAGCTACGCAAAATTACCGCCCCTATGGTGGTCATACACGGCTTAGAGGACGGCGTAATAACTGCCCCCACTGAAGAAGTTTGGCAATACCTGACCATTGATAAAGATGATGTGTTCGTCCCTATTCCATTGCCCAATGTGCGCCACTTCCCCATGCTAGAGCATGAGCCATTTATGCGCCTAGCACTCGACTTTTTAGAAACGCCCGAAATTAGCAAGCTAGAGGTGCGTGAGCGTTGGCGTAGGCGTAGCCGTTAGCCCACCATGACACGCTTTCTTATTTTTGCCAATGGTGACCCCAACGATGGCGTTATGGTACAACGTGCCTTGCGTTATGCCCCGCAAGCACACATTATTGGTGCAGATGGCGGGGCGAGCGTGGCAAATTATTATGGCGTTGCCGTTCAAACACTCATCGGGGACATGGACTCCCTTCCCCCCCGTGAATTATCACGGTTAGAGGATCTAGGCGTTACTGTGCGCCGTTATCCCCCCGAAAAAGACGAAACCGACCTAGAACTATGCCTTAACTATGCGTCAACGCAGGGGGCAACGTGGATTCGCGTAATTGGGGGCATTGGCGGACGCTTTGACCAAGTGATGGGCAATGTGTTCTCAATGGCGTTACCTTCTCTTAAGGGTTGTGATGTAGAAATGGTAGCGGGCGCACAATCCATTCGCATTTTAGAGGGCGATGACGTGCATTATTTAGAGGGCGAAGTGGGCGATACCGTGTCCCTTATTCCTTTAGTAGAAAGCGTTACCCACGTTACCACACAAGGCTTGCGCTATCCGCTAAACGATGAAACCCTATACTTTGGCAAGGCTCGGGGCATTAGCAACGAACTTACGTCCCCCAAAGCACGCGTTTCGCATCGTGGCACATTACTCTTGGTACACATCGCAGGAAAAGCCGATTAGACACGGCTTCTGCGTAAATTGTGCAGTCATTAAAGAGCGGATGCTCTCATTATCAGCGCGGTGTAAGTGCAACTTTTAGGGCAACAGCGCGTATTATCATTGTAAACCATCATATAAGTTTGAGGATGTAACCCCCATGAGTGACAACGAAAAGAATACAGTAGATGAAGTGGTAGAAGAAATTTTGGACGAAACCTCCCAAAATCCATTGGAACGCTTCTTTTATCACCAACGACGCGCCCTAGAAGAAACAGGCAAAGCCCTAGAAGCCCTATTGCCTGATGGCTTTAAGCAACACGGTGGCGAAGCCACAAAGGAATTTGCTAAGGGTTTTCGTGTGCTAGTAGACGCTGCCATTGACGAACTCAAGAAGGTCAGTGAACGTGAAGAAACCCCCACCGCCCCCCACGCCGAAAGCCACGATGATGATGACGACAAGCCATCCACCACTGGCAAGGGCAAAGTTAAAGTTAAAGTAGACTAAGGTCTATCACCGTTTTATCGCTTAAAACACATCGGGCAACGCCAGTATGGGTTGCCCGACCTGTTTATGGTGTTATGAGCGCAGCTTTGCGTTCAGTTGGTTTTCCAGAGCATAAATTATTTTGCCCCTGATTTTTGCCACGTCTTCATCTTTTAGCGTTTTGTCGTCCGTTTGATACGTTAGCGCATACGCAAGGCTTTTTGTGCCTACGGGCAAGTTGCCCCCACGATAGACATCAAACAAAGACACGCCTCTTAACAGCTTGCCCCCCATACGGCGAATGACCGCTTCAACCTCACTGGCGGGCGTTTCTTCTGCTACGACCACTGCCAAATCTTCTAAAATGGGCGGTGTGCTGGGCAGCGCATGCACTTCATGGCGGGCGGGCAGGTAGCGAATAAGGCGTTCTAGGTCAAATTCTGCCACCATCACAGGCGATGCCGTTAGCTTAAAGGCTTCTGCTACCAACGGATGCAACTCGCCAAACGTCCCGACCACGTTGCCCCGTACCAAAACATCCGCGCTTCTGCCAGGATGAAATGTAGTGTGCGTGCTACGTTGATACACGGCATCTGCCACATACAAGCCCTCTAGTAAGCCCTGCACCACGCCCTTCATATCGTAAAAGTCCACGCTTTCAGTCGATTCGGCGTGTGACCAATCGCCCTCATTGCGTGACCCTATCATCAGTACCGCAAGGCGCAAAGGCTCATCAGGCAAGTGCGAATTATCACGTTTTAGGTACACGCTGCCAATTTCAAACACTTGTTGGCGTGGTGTAAAGCGATTGTTCTTAACGGCTTGCTCTACTAAGCTAATCAGCAAGGTGTGGCGCATGACCGTTTTATCGGGTGAAATGGGGTTCGCCAACGTCACATAGCCCGCATCCGAAAAAGAGGGCGTTGCGCCGTGTGGCACAAGCAAGGCTTCGGCTTCCGGTGTGGTCATGCGATAGGTGATATTTTCGGTTAAGCCCAACGCCACGCACAAATCGCGCACGCGCTCTTCAATTTCAAACTTGGGGTTGGGGTGTTGGTCGGGCATGGTGTCGTCAATCAGTCCGTCAGGGATGCGGTCATAGCCAATCACACGGGCGATTTCTTCTATTAGGTCGGCTTGCCCCACCACGCCTTCGCTGATGTCTGTGCGATAGTCGGGCGCAGTCACGCGCAGGGTGTCCCCGTGAATCGTCACATCAAACTGCAAACGGCTAAGATAGTCTGCGCCTTGTTCTACCGTAACGGTCATCCCTAGCAAGCGTGCCACTTCGCTAATGGGCAACACCACCTTTACAGGGGCAGGCACTTCGGGATAAGCGTCTATCATGCCTTGTGCCACTTCACCACCGCCCCATTGGCGCATCAGTTCAATACCGCGCAAATTGCCAATAGAGACGCGTGAGGGGTGAATGTTACGACTAAAGCGCGTGGAGGCTTCTGTGAATACTTTTTGCGCTTGGGTGGTCTTACGAACGTTGATAAAGTTCCAGCTTGCCGCCTCCAGCAATACATTCGTGGTGCTATCACTAATTTCGCTATCCACACCGCCCATAATGCCCGCCAAACTTAGCACGCCCGCCGTATCGCACACCAACGTTTGGTTTTCGCCCAATTCACGATTTAAGCCATCCAACGTTTGCAGGGTTTCGCCGACTTGGGGCGTGCGTGTTATTAGCGTAGGGGTTTTGCCCCCGTTGCGTTCTAGCAATTTGCCATAATCAAAGGCATGAAGCGGTTGCCCAATTTCAAATGTGATGTAATTGGTCGCGTCCACGATATTATTGATTGGGCGTTGCCCCACCAAGCGCAAACGATACTGCACCCAAGATGGCGAAGGCTGTACTTTGGTGTTTTTTAGCAAGGTCAGTGTAAAGCGTGGGTTGAGTGCGCTATTACGAATCTCAACGAAGGCTTGCCCCTCAATGGGCGCACCTGTTGCTATTACGCTGGTACTGGGCGAGCGCAAAGGTTTATTGGTAAGAGCAGCAATTTCACGGGCAACGCCAAGTACGCTGGTGCAATGCCCCAAGTTTGGCGTAAGCTCCACTTCAAACACCACATCACCCAGCACATCTTGAAGGGGTGTGCCTGGTTTATAGCTGTCGTTGTGGTCTAGGATGAGGATACCCTCGTGTTCCTCGTTAATGCCCAATTCTTTAGGACTGCACACCATACAACGGTTAAAAATACCACGAAGGGGCTTGCCCTTAAGCGTCATCAGCTTGCGTTCTTCGCTGTGACCGTCATAAACCACCGCGCCCTCTAGTGCCAAAGGTGACCAAAGCGGCGGGTTTAGCTCCCCTTTGCCCGCATACTCAAACAAGTTCGGCGCACCCGTTACCACTTGCTCTAGTTCTTCTGCGCCATAATCCACCATTGCCAGCAGTAGTTTATCTGCGTCAGGGTGCTTCTTTACTTCACGAATTGCGCCTAAAACCAATTTTTCTCTGTCCCATACCAAATGGTCACTTTTGGGTTGGGGGATGTGTTCTAGGATATTTTGTGGCACGCCAATATAGCGAATATGCCCCACCTCTAAACCCGACACCGTGAGGCGTTCTGCAATTTCTTCGGGGGTTGCGTCAATATCAACGAATTCTTTTAGCCAAGACAACGGAATTTGCACGTTTTTTCTCTCTTTCTGTCCCTAAGTAGGAGCAAAACAGCCCCATATATGTCTAACTTGATGAGAAATCTTGTTTCTCGGTTTTTATTTAGAACTGCTCTAAGAAACGCAAATCGTTTCCCCAGAAGTAACGAATATCCTGAATCCCATGAAGCAATAACGTAATGCGTTCCGGTCCCATCCCAAACGCAAAGCCACTCCATTCGGCAGGGTCATAGCCGCCGTTGACCAGGACATTAGGATGCACCATGCCACTGCCAGCAATTTCTAGCCAGCCACTATACTTACAAATACGGCAACCCTTACCGCCACACACAAAGCACTCTACGTCCATTTCCATGCCGGGTTCTGTAAACGGAAAGTATGACGCTCTAAAGCGTGTGCGCGTATTTTCGCCAAACATGCGCTTTACAAACTTGGTAAACGTGCCTTTCAGGTCGCTCATGTGGATGTTACGCCCAATTGCTAAACCCTCTACTTGATGAAATTGCACTTCGCTTCGGTGCGTAATTTGCTCAAAGCGATAGCACATGCCCGGCAAAATTACGCGGACGGGCTTTGTGCCGTTCTCACCAAACTCACGCATGGCACGAATTTGACCGGGTGATGTGTGGGTACGCAAAATCACATTCGGTTCGGTGGTATAAAACGTATCCTGCATATCACGCGCCGGATGGTCGGGAGGGAAGTTTAGCAACGTAAAGTTAGTGTCATCATCCTCAACATCACGCGCCGTATACACCTGAAAGCCCATTTCTGCCCAAATGTCATAAATGCGCCGTAGCGTGCGCGTGCTGGGGTGCAAACGCCCACTTCTACGGGGTCTGCCTGCCAGTGTAATGTCAATTGCGCCCTCTTGTAAGTCCTTTGCCAATGCCATGCCTTTAAGGGCGTTCTCGCGGTCATCATAGGCTTGTGTGAGGGCATCTTTTAGCGCGTTCACGGCTTGCCCATAGGCTTTGCGTTCTTCGTTGGGGATGCTCCCCATTTTGCCCAGCAATTCCCTAATCACGCCCTTACCGCCTAAAAATTTGGTTTTCCAGGCTTGCAGTGTGTCCAGTGTTTCTGTGTTCCCCAATGTGCTTATGGCTTCTGTTTGAATAGCTTGCAGGTCAGTCATCGTGTTCCTTTCTGTGATTGTGTTTTACGGTATCAGTGCCTTTTTTACGGGGAAATAAAAAACGCCCCCGCCCCCATCATTAAAGACAGGGACGAGAGCGTTTGGAACAGTCTCTCGCGGTACCACCCTGATTCGGGTTTTAACAACCCGCACTCATGCCTTGTAACGTAAGGAATACGGAAGGGGCTACTTGCACACGGTTTCACCCATTCGGCTACAGAGCGAATTCTGCCTTGCTGTTTTGCCTTCCCTCACAGCCGATGGGGATGGCTCTCTGAAAAACAGGCTCGTTAGGCACACGGTCTCTATCATCGCCTTTATGCACACGATTATGACGAAAACAGGGTGTGCCTGTCAAGAGAGTGTTTTAAGTATGCCCCCAACCGCACGTTCATTTGTAAAAGATGAGGACTACATTTGGGGCGCTTGCACACGGCAATCAGCTACTACGCGATTATGCGCCATATTGGGGCGTTATCGGGGTGGCAATTACGCTCGGCAGGCACACACTGGCTAAAACGCGCCCTCGATTAAAGCAAGTATCCCTTTTCTTGATGGCACGGCACCAACACAGTATCCCCAGAATGGGGGGGCGTTTAATCATTATTTAATTAACTTTCATGGCGCAAAAAAAGGCTAGTTTCACATTTGCAGTTAAATGCAATTCCCTCAAAAACCCCTTTGACCCCATATGAACCCTTGAGATACTTAAAAAACGCTCTATAATAGCAATAGACTCTTGACAACTTTTAACAACACGATACGATTAGAAAGGAGTAGGAAAATGGCAACGGATAGCAAACTACACATCGAGGACGGGGCAGTTTATTCTAGACAAGAAGCTGCCGAAGCACTAGGGATTAGCCTAAGCACCCTTAAACGACTGGTTAAAAAAGGCTATTTAGAAGTAAGCAAGCCACACGGCATGAGGCGCGTTTTCATTACGGGGTCTAGCATTTTAGCGATGTTAGAATCCACCAAAATGGATGTTAGCGCATAAGCGATTAAGTTACAAAAATTGGGTACTTGCCAAAATAAAAAAGCTGGCATATACTCATTAAGGTAGTAGTAAACAAATTTTGTGTATATCCCTCACATCATGAGGAGCGAGTAGGAAAAATGTTGAACGGGTTAAACATAGGAAGCATTTCAAACAGCAACGCCATCATTGGCGGTCTGTTCGTGCGTCCTGCTGCCATGCTTGCATGGTTTGCGATGACCCTACAACCTTTGGGAATCGCTCTTGCAGGCATGTTGCCACGTGAAGCAGCAAATGAGCTATATCATGGGACGAATGCGCCTATTGATGGTCTCGCTAGCAGTTTTGTGAACGTGGTCGGGCGCATCGCCGACGGAAATAACGGTGTTGGTCTTGTGGTGGGGAGGAAAAGCGCAGGGTAAAAAAGCGCAGATTCATCCCAAAGACACCGAATACCTCTGACATTAGCGGGGGGTATGAGACCAACAAAAGGCTCATACCCCCTTTTCTATTCTCGGTACTAGCGCAAAATGCAGAACAAAATTAAAGGTGATGAGGAAATGAACCAGCTACAAGACCAAAACCAAGTCGGTGAGTCCTTAACAGAAATGCTAGAAATACTGGATGAACTTCATAGTGTGGCAAGCGATGGGCAAGATGCCCCCCACTATAGCGGGATGACACGCAAAGAATTATTAAGCCTACTTCGTGAGATTGCCTTTACAGCACAAGAGACAATCCGCGAGATACAATCCCACAAGACCGTTCAAATGCCGATTCTGCGGCTTGTGGATGAACAACAAAAAATTGAAAAGGTCGGCTAGTGCCATGAAAGGATTTCAACCCCATGGCGGTAACCATAAGTAAGGGTAGTTGTCTACAAAGTAGCGACCACCCAAGCACAGAAGATAAAACGTCTTATTGCACTACAGATGATGTAGCACGACAAGACAACGATAACCCAGAACACCCCTATGAGATGATTTTACGTACTTTAACGGCACGAAAGCGACGAGCAGTCCCAAGGTAAGCCTTTTACTATTAGCAATGGGACGACACGAGAACAACGGACAAACGACACAAAAAACCGACTGCTCGCACAACGTAAGACCCTTAACCGAAAGAATAACGTCATGAAATGGCATGATTACCGCTTTACCACACCCCCCAACGCCTCATTACACCCCTGAGAGAGGGTTTGGCTCGTGTGTTGGGGCAACTGTGGGGCAAGCGCGCTAGAAAAAGCCATCTTTACAAAGACGTTAAAGCACACTTAACCAAAATCGCGTTATAATAAGAATAAGCATACGGGAAAGGTCGTTTAGTCTTAAGGAGCGGATGTCCCCGTGAGTTCTATCGCCATTCAGAGTCGTGTACTGTTGTTAAACGGAAACACATGGGAGCCACTGGCTGTCATTACTGTGCAACGCGCTCTTAACCTTCTTTTAGGGGAAAAGGCGTTTGTAGTTGAAGAAACAGGTGAATTTTTAAGAAGCGTTAAAGAAAAATTTGCAGTTCCTTCGGTAATCGCGTTGCGTTCTTATGTTAATGTGCCTCGCCGACATGCTCATTGGTCGCGTAGGGGTGTTCTTGTTAGAGATAATTTTACTTGCATTTACTGTGGCATTACTTTAGGTCAAATGATGAAGGGCAAGCCTGTTATAAAGTCCGATTTGACCATTGACCACATCGTCCCTCGTTCTAAAGGGGGCAGAGACACCTGGACGAATACTGCTTGCGCTTGTTCGGTGTGCAACCATAAAAAAGGCAGTCGCCTTCCCAATGAAGCAGGTTTTAAGCTCCGTTGGGAACCCAAAACGCCACGCACAAGCTATTTAGTGATTGCACTCGGTACAGGACCCGCCGTGTGGAAACGCTATGTAGAAATGTGAGCCTAAAGCGACCTTGCACCCTTGCAGGTCGCTTAACCCTTCATTATTTGGTGTTTATCATCCACACCAACGCGCCCACTGTTGCCACATACCCCATCGTGGCAAGCTGGATGTCCCCATTGGTGTAGAACATTGTGCTTGTAATCAAAAAGCTACCCGCCAAGAAAGCGCGTGTGGTACGTTTGCCTTGTGCCTCTAGTTTTTCTAGTTGGCGACGGTTGAATTGGCTTAGCTTCGTTTCAATTTGCACTTCGCCATCAATGATTTTGCGTAACAAGTCACGGGTTTGGTCTGTGCGTGTAAAGCGCATCAAAGCACGCTGTACCGCCCCCACAAATCCTTGCACATTGCCCATTAGGAGCATTTGGAACGGCTCTGTAAACACCCCGAACAGCTCGTTAAAGATGTTATTGTCTTTATCACCGGTAATCAGGTTTTGTACGTTCTCTTGAATACTTACCCATGGGTTAAATTCGGGGTCTAGCGCGGTCGCCATGCCCGATAAAATGCTCACCGTGCGCCCCAAGTAAATAAAGTCTTGGGGAACACGAAACGGCAACTCAAAGATTAAATCCGAGAACTCTTTGCCAATGTTCGCCACAACCTCAAAATCCATGCTGTTCATATCGGTCATGCTTAAGCCCCACACCTCGTCAAAGACAGCGGCGGTAGCTTCTTCGATGCGCCGTACATCCGCACCGGGCAGTAAAAAGCCCAGCTCTTGATACGACTTTACCAAGCGTTTTGCATCACGGGTAATCACCGCCGAAAGCGTGTTAATCAAGCCCTCTGTTAGTTCTTTGGTAAGTGTGCCTGTCATCCCAAAGTCAATGAAAATGAGATAGAACGGGCGACCACGCCCCGCCTGAATATACGGCGTGGGGTCATCCACTGGCAACGGGTACACAAATAAATTGCCAGGATGCGGGTCTGCGTGGAAAAAACGCTCCTTAAAGATTTGTTGCATGTACGTATCCATCATACGCTGGGCAACGTCTTTACGGTCGATGCCGTTTCTTGCCAGCGCATTAAAATCGTCAATCTTAATACTGGTTACGTCTTCTATCGTTAGCACAAAGTCGGTGCTGTGTTCGGCATAGATGTGTGGCACATACACGCCCTGATTATCGGCAAACATCCGCGAAAAACGTTGGGCGTTCTCTTTTTCTTTGTAATATGACACTTCTTCAAGAAGCACACTGCCAAATTCTTCTATCAGCAGTTCCGCATCTGCCCGCCGACTGACAAAGCCAAACTGCATGGCAATTCTGGCAACAATCAGCATCGCAGCAAGGTCGGTATAAATAATTTCACGGACATTAGGGCGTTGCACCTTCACCACCACTTTATCGCCATTGGTCAGTTGTGCTTTATGCACCTGACCCAAAGATGCGGCAGCAATGGGTTGGGGGTTAATGCCCGTGTAGCGTTGTGCTAGGTCACCTAATTCGCGCACTAGCACGCGATGAATTTGCTCATACGGTATCGTTGGCACGCGGTCTTGCAAGTCTGCAAATTCGGCAATCACTTCTTCGGGCAAAATATCGGCGCGTGTGCTGGCAAATTGCCCCGCCTTAATGTGAACACCGCCCATGCGAATAGCAAATTTGCGATAATCGCGGGCATAGTTACGCCAACGGGTTTTATTGCCCTTACTCACCCATTTAGGGAAGTAACGCGCCACATACACCTGCCAAAAAACAAGCCGACCAAACAGCCACACAGCAAACGCCAACGTGCGTAAAAAGCGCAGTTGCAAGCGAAAGGACTTTGGGCGTAAGCGGTTTACTTTGTCCCCAACGCTTTCGGTGGGGGTAGGGGTCATCATCTCGCGGATTTCTGCAGGAATGGGGGGCATACTGCCCATCATGCTTGCGTCATCCCCTAACACCGTCTCACTATTGCCCTCAACGGGGGCAACAGCAGGTTTTTGGGTGCTATTGGGTTTGGATGAGGCTTTGCCATTAGAAGCTTTGCTGTTAGGAGTACCCGCACTCGATGCTTTGTTATCGGGTGGCACAGAGACAATGGGGATGGGAATCCGCGCACCCCCTAAGGACGAGCCGTTATTGGTAGCTTCGGGGGCAGGTGTTTCTTCTGCCCCCTCACCTTCTAAATTAAACTTTTTTGCCGTCTTTTGCGCCGTTTTCTGGCTTATAGAATCGGATGTTGAGGTGGGAATCGGTGAATTTTGCATCTGCAATCTCTAAATCATGCAACGTATAAGGCAGAACGATATTACGACGATAAGGACCCACGCGCAGGGTAATTTCATCACGAGAGCGATATAGGTCTAAGTCGTCACGGTCGGCAAAGCCCAATGGCACGCTAAGGACATAGTCGCCCCCATCGCCCACTTGCTCTATAGAGTGTGTTTTGCCTGTGAACATTTGCTCGGCGGGGTTTTTATCGCCGTACAGGGCTTCCCCTAGTCGGCGGAGCGCATCCAAGCCACCCACTTCTTCGCCAAACATCGGCGCAGTTAGCATAGGCAAGTCACCAAAGGCTTCTTTTACAAACAGCATGTTCTCTTTTTGGCGGTCTTTCCATGCCTGAAAATAAGGGTCGGTGACGCTATCAGGAATCACACGGTTCACAAGAATGGCATCTGTGGCATAGCCATACAAGTTAAGATAGGTATAGGTGCGTTGTGTTTCTTTAATGACCATCTTTTCAGGGTTCACCACAAGGCGCATGCTAGAAACTGCAGGGTCACTTAGCAGGTCACGCACGCGGTCAAGCGTATCAAACAGCCCACGCACTTGTTCCCATGCGTCATCATCGGGCATAGAATCGCCACGGCGCATGAGCTTGCTAATGGGGCGAATCACACGGCTTACACCTTGCGTCACCGTTAAAATGCGCTCGAACCACCAGCGGGTTACGTCGGGCAAACTAAGCAAGCGTAGCGTTTCTGCGGTAGGCGCAGCATCTACAATCAGCACGTCAAACTCGTTTTGCTCAAAGTATTGGTTAATCCACAGCAAATGTGCGCCTTCTTCCAAGCCAGGCAGAATGGTCACTTCTTCAGCGACAATATCATCTACACCCTTACGGCTAAAAAGAGCCACCATATACTTTTGTACTTTGCCCCAATACTTATCCATCGAGTAACGCGCATCCACTTCTTGCGCCCATAAATTCGGGTAAATCTCGGTGGGTTCGGGCCCAATCTTCTTGTCTAATGAATCGCCTAGGCTGTGGGCGGTATCTGTGCTAATGACAATCGTCTTTAGCCCCAGCTCGGCACACCTTAAAGCGGTTGCTGCCGAAATGCTAGTTTTACCTACGCCACCTTTGCCTGTATGTACAATCACGCGCATCGTACTTGTCCTCAATTTCACAATCTACCGTTAGTATAACTCAAATCATGTGTATTGTTGCTACAATCTCATTTACGTATTATCTAGCGTGGCGTTGCACCCTGTCTATATGGTAGACGGAGGGGTATGGGGTATAATAGAGTACAATAATGTGATTTCATTGTACCCTTATCTTGATGAGAATGTCTTACATGGTACAGACACCGCCAGATACTTCGCTAAAACAGCTTATCCTCCACGCCCAAAAAGGCGACAAGGAAGCGATAGCTATGCTTTATGAAACGCATGTAGACCGTATTTATCGCTATATTGCCTATCGCGTTAGCGAGGACGAAGCAGAAGACCTTACTGCCGAAGTGTTCCTAATTATGGTGCGGGCATTGCCCAAATATCGCCTTACAGAAGCCCCGTTTGAAGCATGGCTTTATCGTATTGCCACTAACCGTTTGGGAAGTTACTATCGCCAGCACCACCGCGCCCCCCAAACAGAACTTCATGAGGACTTGCCAAGTGCAACCCTTAGCGCAGAAGAAGAAATACTCGATCAACAAGAAATAGAGTCACTTAGGGCAGCCCTTCACTATCTTACTGATGAGCAGCAAAGCGTGATGATTTTACGTTTTGTAGAACGCCTAAGCCATGAAGAAGTGGCAGAAATTTTAGGTAAAAAAGTGGCTACTGTAAAAAGTATTCAGCATCGCGCACTAAAAGAACTTTCTAAACGACTAAACACGACGAAAGTCCGCCATTATTTGCGGGGTGACCATGAGTAACCAAAATGATTTAACTGCCAATGCACTTGCCAACGAGCTTGATAGGATGTTGCCTCCGCAAAGTAGCACCATCGCACCCACCCATGATGACCCACTACTGGGGGTCGCGGTTCACTTTTCACGATCGCCAAAGCCTGCGCTTTCTGCAGAAGCCAAAGCGCGGATATTCCAAAAAGTACAATCGGCTCCCTCTATCCTTACTGACTCGCGTTCCTCTGTGATGTCAATGTCCTTTGTTCGCGCGCTAGCCGCTGTTTTTGGGGTGGCGATTGTGGGTGCAAGCATCTTGCTATTACAGTCACCCGATGACAGCGCAATATTTATTGGGCAGAATACCAACACGCCCAGCGTTACGCCTTCAGCGACCAACACGCCCAGCGTTACGCCTTCAGCGACCAACACGCCTAGCGTTACGCCTTCAGCGACCAACACGCCCAGCGTTACACCTTCAGCGACCAACACGCCCAGCGTTACACCTTCAGCGACCAACACGCCTAGCGTTACGCCTTCAGCGACCAACACGCCCAGCGTTACGCCTTCGCGTACCAACACGCCCAGCGTTACGCCTTCGCGTGCCAACATCCCTGCGCCTACACAAACCCCTAATCCTCCCTCCGAACAAAATGGCGATTTTGGGTGTGAGCGTCCCGGCAATTACTGCAACGCGCCCGGCTATCAAAACCAAGGGAATGAAGGCAATCCAAACCCACCTGACAATCAGGGGCAAAACAACACGCCACCCGAAAACCCCAACGCAGGGCAAGGGAACAATAACGGGCAAGGAGGCGGTAAGGGCGATAAAGGTGGCGGCTAAACCCCATCTTATAAAAAGCCCCCTCATTGTTTTTATGGTGACAGTGAGGGGGCTACAGTGATTTAAGTTTGTTGCGCCGAATATAGTGCTAAAGCGTTACAAAATCGCCCACTTTCAGCGTGCCTAGCCCACGATGAATCACGTTTTGCCCAAAGAGTACCTTGCCTTCAGCATTTCTTCTGAACGTGGCGAGGGTCGCTGTAGGTTCTTTGGCATCAGGCACTTCGCCTGTTTTGGGGTCTACAGTGGTCATCACGCATCGCGCACAGGGCTTTACCACGTCAAACGGCACACCACCCAACATCACCTTTTGCCATGTGTCCTCCATAAAGGGCTTATCTTCCCCTCCCACCACCACATTAGGACGAAAGCGAAGCATCTCTACGGGTGATTTTCCGCGTGCCTCTAGGCGTGCGTTTAGGTCGTCGAGCGAGGCTTGTGAAATGAGCAGTAGCGGGTAACCATCCGAAAAGCCCACGGGGGCGGGTTTATCGGTGTATTTATCACTGGTAATCCGCGCCGTTACTTCTTCTGCCATCCGCACCAAACGCACGCGCTTCTCTAAAAACGCACTTAGCCACTCTGCCACCAGGTCGCCCTCGTCTACGGCTTCGCAATGGTCACCCCATACCCCCGCATAACGGCGCGTTTCTGTGCCAGTTAACGCCAATGGCACAATGGCTTCACCCATTTGGGGCGCAGAAAGCAACAAGTTGTCACGGCTAAATTTGGGCTGAATCAGTGTCATTTTGGGGTGGTTACGCTGGGTCACAAACTCGCTTACGGGCTTGCCATCGTCCTCCACAATCATCCATTGGCGGTCATACAGCAAGCCTCTTTCGTTAAGCGCAATGCTGGTGTGCGAAAGCACCCCGCAAGACTTGACGGGATAGGTATATAGCGCGGTAATGTTAAGTGTCACGGCGTTTTCCCCTTATTGAGTTATTCGCAAAAACACACGCCTTAAACAAGCTAAGCGTGCGCCTTTATACTTTCGCACAAAAAGGGGCATATCGTCAATCCGAATCTTGTCGTTGATGCGCCACTTGGCTAAACGTTGTTAAAAAAAGAGGGGTGCGCTTGCTTATCTCAAACATCCCTCTTTTACATCCATTATGCGTTATGTGGGCGTTACATTCACGGTAAAGACTGCCGATGATGTATTACCGTTCGCATCGGTTACGCTAATTTCCCATTCAAATGGCGAGCCACCCGACACCTCACTCATAGGGAAGTCATAGCTACCGTTGCTATTGATGCTTACCACACCGTCAATTAACCCTAATGCCAAAACACTGCTAAACGTATAAGGCGTTCTACCGCCACTTGCCGTTATCATTCCTGTACATTGGATTGCGTCTATGCAGTTAATCGTCACCACATTAATGCTTAAAGGTGCGGTGAATACGGGGCGAGATTCTGATACAGGCGGTGGTGCAAAAGCAGTGGGTGGTGGATACACACTAATGTTTACGGTCTTGGTATCGGTCTTTTGCCCATCACTGCCGTTGTTGCCACGGTCATTTGTAAGCATGGTTATCACATCTTCTACAGGCGAAGCGGGCGCAAAGTACCGCACACTCGTTAGATAGTTAAGGATGCGTGATGCAGGTGCTTTAATATAAATGCTTTTGCCCGCGCTTCCAACTGGAAGAGAATTGTTGTTGTCTACAACCACAATATCACCATAGGTACTTACATCAGCGGATAGGCGCAATTGCCCATGCACCACGCTTAGCCTCACATCAAAAAAGCCCACGCCAATATCGGGGTCATCTACGCCAAAGTTAAGCAAAAGTTGTCCGCCCACTTCTACGCTTTGTGCAGAAGGAACACGATTAACGGGAGGGTCATTAAGCACAAATTGCGGCTGAGAGATAACAACGGGAATTTGAATAGTATTACTTGTAAACCGGTTTCCAACGCGCACATACACTGTATCAGACGTTCTGTCAAAGGGGGCAGTGTACATTAGCGAAGGAAAAGAATCAGCGACACTAGTATAGCCCCCGCCTGTTCCGGGTGGCGATACTTCCATGTAAATGCCGCGATTTTCTCTGATAAACTCAAAACTTCTAACATTAGGGTCTAAACCCATGCTGATACTGCCATATTCGGCATAAATACTGGCTTCAAAATTATTGCCGTTAGGGCTATTTACCGTAACTGTAAATGTGTTTCCTATAAAAACCGATTGCCCACCCACCGCATTAATCGACGACACGTTTGCACGCACACTAGCACACGCGCCTACCAAAACACCTAACAAGACCAATGAAATAACACGCATCACCCTACGCATATAAAAATCCTCATTAAGCGAACTTCCTTGTATTCTATCTTAAATCAGGCTATCCGTAACAAAAATCGTGTTAAAAATTCGTAAAAACGCCCCTCACAAGCCTGCACGGTAATTACACAAAGTAAAGCCCCAAGCCACGCCAGTAGCCTATTAGGGTTTATATGCGATACTTACCCCTAACAAGGGCAACATATCTTTCAAATTGTGGGTATAAAGGGGGCAATTGAGGCGATTATACACCTCAACGCGCTAGGGTTGCCCCAAGCCATGCCAGTAATTGCACCGAAAGGTCGGGGTTAAGCGTTAGTAAGCCCGCCCCACGCCCCAACGAATACTCTAAAAAGGTCGTGTTGCTGGGTGATGCCCCTACCAACGCCAAACCTATCGGATAAGAGAGCGCGTCATCTTGGGCAGAAGCCGCCAAAAGAGGGCGCGGTTGTAGTTTTGGCATGGCGTTTAGTAGGCTATCGCGCACTGTCGGGCTAAGAATTGCCACGCCGTCACACAAAAGGGCTTCGGCACACCCCAAGAGCGCGTAATCTGCGCCTTCGGCTTCGCCAATGACGGCGAGGCGTGCAGGGTCTACGCTAGTTAATTCGGCGAACGATTCTAAGATAATGCCCAGATCCGTAATGAGGGGCGATTGGGCGCGTAGGCTAACCACCAACACCGTATAGCCCCCGTTGTATAGCTCTAAGGGAAGCGTTCCCCATACGCTACGGTCACGCCCCAATAGCACCACGCCTGCCGAGCGTTCTAACGCATTTTCATACAGTTCTGCATCCACAAAACCCGTGTCGTCCAGCACAATACGCGTGAGCTTAGACACACCATTTACCCCTAAGGGCGCATCCGGTGAAAGCAACAACGGTGGTAACACCCCCCCACTAGGAAATGATGCAATCGACGACTCCACTTGCCCCTCTGTGTTCTCTTGGGAATAAATCTCATCCGAGCTAAGAATTTGTACCGTTGGGCTGGCTTCTAAGGTAGGCGCAGAAAGCGGGCGCATTGTCGGGGTGGGCGTGGGGGATGCAAACGGCACACAAGCCCCCACCGATAGCATCAGCAGGATGAAGTGAGTGATTTTAGACATAAGATAATCTCTCTTGGGTGGTGGATGTGTGGGGGGCGCATCAATACGCCCCGTGTGCTGATATTAAAAAGTAAGGCTAAGGGCTTCTAGAACGCGGTCAATGGGGGTGAAAATGGTTGCGCTACCGCTGCCCGCAAAGAGCAAGCCAACGGCATTATTTGCCCCCAGTTCTACCACCAATGAACCGCTATCGCCCCCCATACTCATGCCTGTAGTAATCACTTGCCCTGTAAACCGCGCCGTCTTTGGACCCGCCAGCGTGTTATACCCCACGTCAATAGTGGCATTAACCAGCGTAATCACGCCTTCGGTATAGTCGGTGGTGCGCCCTACTTTACGAACCTTCATATTTAGGCTTGGGGGGGTTGTGCCAGTAATGAGCCCAATGTAGCGAATTTCGTTGCTAAATTGGCTGACGTTGACAGGACGTGCTACGGCACAATCCACAAAGTTTTCTGGGATGGCGGTTTGTGCGGTTACAGGCGTGGCATACAAGGGCGAGGGTGGCGCGGCTTGCGCGGTTGCCCCCACAGAATACGCCGAAAGACGCGCGTCACTGCTATTAAGGCGTGCCAATGTGTTACCAAACGCCAGCAATATCCCCAAACAGCCACCCAAATCGGTTGCGGGCGGTTGGGAAGGAGGCGGCGTGGGCGGTGTGGGTGGGGTTGGATTGGTTGGGGGTGTGGGGTTAACATCCACAGGGTCGCCAATATAGCGCAAGGGGGTAAAGCGTTCCAAACGCGCCACCACATCCGCAGGGTTAGTGCCTCTGTCGGTTGGGGCGGGCTGTAGAATGGGGTCGCCAATACTGGCATCATTGCTATTTGCCAGCACATGATTGTTCGACAGGATCAAATACTGCCCCGTTAGCCTATCGCGCACCATCACACCCAGCGTGCCGGCTGTGACTTGGTAATGCCCAATGGTTACGCCTCCCGGTATCACGGGTCGCCAACCGCTTTTTGAGCCAGAGTTAAGCGCGTTTTGGGCGTAAAACTGTCCTGTTTCTATCACATCCGTTTGCACACCCTGTATTTCGGGTGGAATTTTGTCGCTATCATGTAACGCAGAATCGGGCTTTTTTCGGTCTACAAGGGCAACAATTGCCAATTGGTCACTAGGTTCACCAAAGGCATTTTTATAGCCAATGGCAACACCTACCACGTTCGCTTTGGCAAGAAGCTGATATTGAAACCGCCGTTGCGCCTCTACAAGCTGTCCAAAAAGAGAAGTAGACATGCGTTCACGCCCTTTCCTACTGCGTTAATGGCTCACAATTACACCGTTCATTGTAGCGCAGAAGCCCAAAGATTGCATCGGGCGCGGCACAGACATAAAAAAAGAGCGAACAACGGTGTGTTCGCTCTTTAAGTGTTTAAGTTATTAAAGCCCGTGAGGCTTAGGGGTAAATACCACGTATGCTAAGTGCCGTAGAAACGCGCTTGATGGCGGTGACTTGGGCAGCAGTACGCATGTCAATCTTGAGGGTTTCGGCAGTATGTTGGGTGGTTTGGTAGGCTGCGCCCAAAATGCGGTCTAGATTTTCAAACACGGCTGACTTACCCCAGAAGAAGGCTTGCAAATCTTGTACCCATTCAAAGTAAGACACAATCACGCCGCCACTATTTGCCAAAATGTCTGGCACAATGTAAACGCCATTGTCTAGCAAAATGTCGTCTGCTTCGGGGGTGGTGGGCCCATTTGCGCCTTCAATTAAGAAGCGTGCTTTTATTTGATGGGCATTGCCGTCATGAATTTGCCCTTCCATAGCCGCAGGAATGAGTACATCACAAGGCAAAACAAGCAATTCCGAATTGGTGACATAAGAGGCGTTAGGATAGTTACGCAGGCTTCTGTTTTGTGCCACATACGCCAGCACATCAGGAATATCTAGCCCGTTTTCGTTGTAAATGCCCCCTTCCACATCACTTACCGCAACCACGGTAAAGCCTAGCTCGTGGGCATAAGATGCTGCATTTGACCCCACATTGCCAAAACCTTGAACAGCAATCTTTACGTTGGCGGGGTTAGTGATGCCATGGTGCTTTAGTGCAGAAACCATACACACAATCACGCCGCGCCCTGTTGCTTCGGTACGACCTTCACTACCGCCAATGGCAATGGGCTTGCCCGTGACAATGGCTGGCACAGAGTAGCCTAGTGTCATGCTGTAAGTGTCCATAATCCACGCCATCACTTGAGCATTCGTTCCCATATCAGGGGCGGGAATGTCCATCTGGGGACTCATGAGAGGGAACAATTCAGAGGCATAACGGCGTGTTAGGCGTTCTAGTTCACCTATCGAAAGCGTTTTGGGGTCTACGACCACGCCACCCTTTGCACCACCATAAGGGATATTGACCAACGCACACTTCCACGTCATCCACATGGCAAGAGCGCGTACTTCGTCTAGCGTTACTGCGGTGCTATAGCGCAAACCACCCTTAGAGGGGCCCATGGCAGTATTATGGTGAACACGGTAACCCGTGAACATTTCAATATTGCCGTCATCACGGCGTACAGGGAAATTTACCGTAAACTCACGGCGGGGGTAGCGCATAAACTCTATTAAGCCTGCATCAACATCATCTAAGTGTCTAACCGCGCGGTCATATTGTTCCAAAGCAATTTTATAAGCATTATTTTCTTCGTTAATGTGAGCGTATGCGACAACCATAGATAAAAGCCTCCTCAAGGGCAGTACAAGATTTGCCCTAAGTATAAGGTCATTTTGTCTTTTTGCAAGATGTTTTTGTGCGAATTACCACAATTCTTTTGTGAAATTTTGTGCATTATGACTAATTTTTTACTTAAAGCTCGTTTTCTACCCCACCAAACCCCTTCTTTGGTTAAATGTGACATAAAACGAGTCAAATCACTAACACTATCTTCACGGTATAGAAGGCATCGTGATGGGCATGACAGACATCACCTTTTCATAGTTTCACGTTTCTCTGCGTGGGTGTTCATGATAAAATGAGAGTGTTGCCCACTAGCCCCATGATGTGATGCCCCATGCCAAGTGATTTTGTGCATTTGCACGTTCATACAGAATTTTCGTTGCTTGATGGTCAAAGCAGAATTAGCGAGCTTGTTAAACGCGCCAAAGAGCTAGACATGCCTGCTGTGGGCATTAGCGACCATGGCGTAATGTTTGGCGTGGTAGACCTGTTTAATAAGGCGACAGACGCAGGCATTAAGCCCGTTATTGGCATGGAAGCGTATCTTGCGCCACGCAAAATGACCGATAAAGACGGGCAAAAAGACAAGCGTCCCTTTCACCTATTGTTATGGGCAGAAAACCAAGAAGGTTACAAAAACCTGCTTAAAATTGCCAGCGCGTCCCAGTTAGAGGGCTACTATTATCGCCCGCGCATTGACCGCGAATTTTTAGCAGCACATTCCAAAGGCATTATTGCCACTAGTGGCTGTTTGGCATCGCACATCCCGCGCCTTTTAGATGACATGGGCGAAGACAGCGCGCGTCAAGAAATTGGCTGGTATCAAGAGGTTTTTGGCGCAGATAACTTCTTCTTAGAACTACAGCCCCACAACATTGACGAGCTTAAACGCCTTAATCAATGGCTGATTAACTATCGCCAAAGTGGGCATACCCCTGTGCAATTGTTAGCCACCAATGACATGCACTATGTGCGCAAAGATGACACAGAAACGCACGATGTACTGCTGGCGATTCAAACAACCTCGATGGTAAATGACGCAAAACGCATGCGTCTTACACCATTAGGTAGCTACTATATGAAGAGCGCAGAAGAAATGCGCCAAGAGTTTGATGGCGTTGCCCCCGAACTCATTAACGAAGCGTTTGCCAACACACTCGCTATTGCCGAGCGTAGCAACGTCAACCTTAAGCGTGAAGAATATCATTTGCCCCTTTTCCCTGTGCCAGATGGCTTTGATGAACGGGGTTATTTGCATCATTTGTGTTACTTGGGGCTAGGATGGCGGTTTCCTAACCGTGAAACAGACCCCATTTTAGTAGAACGCCTAGAGCGCGAGCTTAACATCATTGGCAATATGGGCTTTAACACCTACTTCTTGATTGTGTGGGACTTGTGCATGTTTGCGCGTGCAGTGGATATTTGGTGGAATGTGCGGGGTTCGGGTGCAGGCTCTTTGGTGGCGTATTGCTTGGGCATTACCAACCTCGACCCCATCCAAAACAGCCTACTCTTTGAACGCTTCCTAAACCCTGGTCGCGTTTCCATGCCCGATATTGACCTTGATTACCCCGATGATAGGCGCGGTGAAATGATTGCCTATGCCGTAGACAAATACGGCGAGGACAAAGTCGCAGCCATTATCACGTTTGGAACAATGGGCGCAAAAGCCGCTGTGCGCGATGTGGCGCGTGTGATGGATGTTCCGTTGGATAAAGTGATGCGAGCCGTTAAGCTCATTCCCACCGAAGCCAAGCAAAAGCCCATTATGGAGTATGTTGAAGCCGACCCCGACCTGAAACGCATGTACGACACCGACCCCGACATTAAGCGCGTGGTAGATACGGCGGTAGAGCTACAAGGCTTAACGCGCCACGCCTCTACTCATGCGGCAGGCGTGATTATTGCGGATAGGTCTTTACAAGAATACTTACCCTTATATCGCCTGACAGGCACAGACCCCAGCGGTGGCTCACTAAAAAGCGTTACACAATTTCCAATGGAAACCGCCGAATCCATTGGCTTGCTTAAAGTAGACTTTTTGGGCTTATCCACGCTCACTATTTTGCGTCGCGCGTGCAACCTCATTGAAAAGCATCACGGTATTCGCTACACAATGGATAATATCCCATATCGTCACGATGATGACAACGTTACTGATGAGCAACGGCGCATGTTAGACGAATCCTTTAAGATGATGGGACGTGGCGAAACCGTAGGCGTGTTTCAGGTAGAAAGCAGTGGGATGCAGAGCATGTTACGTGATATGCGCCCCTTCAAATTTGAACACATCATCGCGGGTATTTCACTTTATCGTCCGGGTCCTATGGACTTCATCCCGCAGTTTAACCGCCGTATGCACGGACAAGAGCAAACCCTTTACCATCACCCCCTGTTAGAAAATATATTGTCAGAAACTTATGGGATAATGGTTTATCAAGAACAATTGATGCAAATTGCAGGCGAGTTGTTTAATTATGCACTCGGCGAAGCCGACCTCATGCGCCGTGCGGTGTCTAAGAAAAAAGAGAAAGACCTGCTAGAGCATCGTACTATTTTTCAAGAACGAGCCCCCGAAAACGGCATAGACCAAGAAACTACCAATAAAATATTTGATGATATTGTGTTCTTTGCTAACTATGGATTCAATAAATCTCATGCTTCTGATTATGCGGTTATTACCGTACAGACGGCGTATCTTAAGTGCCATTATCCTCATGAGTATATGACGGCACTTTTAAGCGTGCAGTTTAACGATAGCGATAAAGTAGCGACCTTCTTAGAAGAGTGTCGCCGTCTTAATATCCCCATCCTGCCCCCCGATGTCAACTATAGCTTGCTAGAATTTGACATTGAAAAGATGGCGGATGGTGGGCGCGGGGTGCGCTTTGGCTTATCCGCCGTTAAAAATGCGGGCGTAAACGCCCTACAACACCTGATTGATGGGCGCGGACAGGGGGGCATATTTACCTCCTTAACCGACCTGTGCCAGCGTGTAGACCTGCGCCAAGTGGGCAAAAAAGCCCTAGAGTGCCTGATTAAAGTAGGCGCATTAGAGGCGTTTGGCGAGCGCGACATTTTGCTAGAAACCCTAGAGCGCATGATGACCTTTAGCAACGATTATCACAAGGCAAAGCAAAGCGGGCAAAAGAGCCTCTTTGGCGATGACGGCATTACACTGGGCGAGATTGCTTTGGTTAATCCGCGTGAGCGCGTCAACCGCCGTGAGATGCTGTTGTGGGAAAAAGAATTGTTGGGGCTATACGTCACAGGTCGTCCTATAGACCGCTTTGTGCCACAGCTAAAACGCTTTTCACAATTGGCAGAAGTAAGCCAACTGCGCAACATGCTAGAAGAAGGCAAGCAACTTCACGATAAGGGCGTACAAATTGCCGGTGAAATTGTGGGCGTCAGGCGCGTTAATACCAAAAGTGGAGACCAAATGGTCATCCTGCAACTGGAAGATTGGCATGAAAGCGCGGGCATCATCGAAGTGGTGCTGTTCCCCAAAACCTGGCACAAAGTGAATATCACCTTCCAAGCCGAAAATGAACGCCAGCTTGAAGAAGGCGAAATTGTCCTTATTCGGGGCAAGGCAGATACACAACGGGGCGACCTACAAATTATCGGCGATAGCATCACCAGCGATTTTGATGTGATGATGCCCACCCAAAACACCCAAGAACACAGTAACGCCATACCCTCTTGGATGGATAACGAAGGTTCGGAAGGGCGGCGCATTATCTCTACCAGTGCCGAAGAACCGCCTCCCTTTGCGTATGAGAATACAGTACAAGCACCTATCAGCACCGAAAACCCGCAATGGATGGACGGTAGCCGTGTTATCACCGAAATTGACGTGCTTTTGTTTGATGACGAACCCGAAAGCACCGCGCATCAGGTAGTGGTCATTCACTTCAAAATGAACGGGGATGAGGAAAAAGACAGCAGAAAGTTTAATCGGCTACGAAAATTCTTTATTGAACACCCCGGCAAACAGCGCGTAGACGTGGTGTTGCACTACGAAGATAAGCGAAAACGCTTTAGATTGCCCGAAACTGTGGGATATTCCAAAGGCTTTGAGACAAAGTTGCTCAAAATTGACAATGTAAAATCAATCACTTTGGAGCAATCTTAACGCATTCTTCACAAGTAAGTTGTATCATACTGTGTGTTTTTCTAAAAACGAGAATTAACGAGCCGATAACACGGCTTTTTGAATAGGAGCGACGCATGAAGCGTATTGCAATAATGACAAGTGGCGGTGATGCGCCCGGAATGAATGCCGCGATTCGGGCGGTGGTGCGTGCAGGACTAGAACAGGGCGTAGAAGTCTATGGCGTGCGCCAAGCCTATGCGGGCTTGCTGACGGGTGATTTTGAACGCCTTACCAGCCGTGAAGTAAGCGGTATTTTGCAACGGGGTGGCACTATTTTACAAACCGCCCGCAACGAAGAATTTAAAACCCCACAAGGGCAAAAGAAAGCCCTCCGTAGCCTTAACGAACACGGCATTGAAGGCATGATTGTGGTGGGCGGTGATGGGAGCTTGCGGGGCGCAATTGCCCTTCATAAATTGGGCGTGCCTGTGGTAGGTGTGCCTGCCAGCATTGACAATGACATTTTTGGCACAGACATGGCAATTGGCGTAGATACCGCTCTTAACACCATCCTAGATTCTATTGACCGCCTTCGTGACACCGCCACCTCTCATAATCGTGGTTTTATTATTGAAGTAATGGGGCGCAACTGCGGTTACTTGGCGTTGATGGGGGGCATCCTTGGGGGTGCAGAACTCGTGATTATCCCCGAACAGCCCATTACTATGCAAGAAGTGGCAAAGTCCTTAGAAGATGCGTATGTGCGCGGTAAAAACCACGCTATCGCCGTTATTGCCGAAGGCGCATCATTTACCATCAATGAGCTAACCCAGTTTCTAGACCAACACCCCACAGGCTTTGAAATTCGCCTGACCATTTTGGGGCATACCCAACGTGGCGGAAGCCCCACTGCCTTTGACCGTCTACTAGCCACCAGCTTGGGCGTAGAAGCCATGAAGATGCTGTTGGCAGGCAAAACAGGCGTAATGGTGGGCAGGCAAGGGCGCGACAACGTGCCTGTGCCTTTAGAGGAGGTCGTTAGCAAAACGCGCCCCCTAAACCCCGAATATATCAACATGGCAAAAATGCTCTCGCGCTAGATAGCCTTTTGAATTTCTAACAAGACGTTTACGCTATTGTGCTAGAATGGCTTTTTGACGGACATCACACACAAAACGGGGGTAAAAATTACGTCCTGTTTGCGTTATGATGCCCCCTTCAACGGTGAACACACTTGAGGTCTGACCCAATGAGTATTTTTAAGAAAGTAGTAAAAACCGTTTTTGGCGACCCGATGGAACGCGCCGTAAATAAATATCGGGAAGCAGCAGCCAAAATCAACGTTCATGAACCTGCCATGAAAGCCCTAGGCGATGATGACGCATTTCGCGCAAAAACCGCCGAGTTCAAAGAACGCTTGGAAAAAGGCGAAACCCTAGAGAACATCCTTCCAGAAGCCTTTGCGCTGGTAAGAGAAGCGGCTCTCCGAAAAATTCAAAAACGCCATTATGACGTGCAAATGATTGGTGGTATTGTGCTTCACGGGGGGCGGATTGCCGAAATGAAAACGGGTGAAGGTAAAACTTTGGTTGCCACCCTGCCCATTTACCTAAACGCCCTCACAGGCAAAGGCGTTCACTTGGTCACCCCAAATGACTATTTGAGCAAGGTCGGCTTGCAACAAATGGGCATCGTCTACCACACACTAGGTTTAACATCGTCTGTGATTCAAAATACGGGCGGTTCACCAGATGACGGTTCTTACATCTTTGACCCCGAATACCAATCCGATGATGCACGCTTTCAGTTTTTGCGCCCCTGTACACGGCGCGAAGCGTACCGCACCGACATCACCTATGGCACAAACAACGAGTTCGGCTTTGATTACCTACGCGATAACATGGTGTGGGACAAAAACAGCCTAACCCAACGTGACCTTCACTTTGCCATCATTGACGAAGTAGACAATATCCTCATTGATGAAGCACGTACACCGCTTATCATCAGTGGGCAAGCGGATGAACCCAGCGACTATTACCGCGTGTTTACGCAAATTGTTAAAACGCTACAGCCTAGCTCACAAAGTAGCATTGACGATAAAGAACCCGATTCCGACTTTGTGATAGACCTTAAAGACCGTATTGCCTACCTAACCGACCAAGGCGTAGAAGAAGTAGAACGCCGTATGCGCTCGCAGGGCATCCTTAAAGCCGACCACCTTTACCACCCCGATAACGCCGAAGTGATTCCTTATCTTGATAACTGCCTTCGCGCTAAAGCCCTTTATCAAAATGATCATGAATATGTGGTACAGGGTGGGCAAGTGGTCATTGTGGATGACTTTACAGGGCGTTTGATGCCCGGCAGACGCTTTAGCGAAGGCTTGCACCAAGCCATTGAAGCCAAAGAAGGCGTACAAATTCGCCGTGAAAACGTCACGATGGCAACCATCACCTTCCAAAACTTCTTTAGAATGTACAACAAATTGGCGGGCATGACGGGTACGGCTCTTACGGAGCAAGAAGAATTTGAGAAAATTTACAACCTTGACGTAATTGCCATCCCCACCAACGTGGTAGCGCAACGTTTAGACCGCGAAGACCTGATTTATATGTCTGAGCGTGCCAAATGGAAAGCCGTTGTTGCCGAAATTAAGGCGCGTAGTGAAAAAGGTCAGCCTGTACTCGTGGGTACGGTTGCCATTGAAACCTCCGAAACATTAAGCAAAGAGCTAAAGCGGGCGGGCATCCCCCACGATGTACTTAATGCCAAACAACACGAGCGCGAAGCCAGTGTCATTGCCCAAGCAGGGCGCATGGGCGCAGTAACCATTGCTACCAACATGGCAGGGCGCGGTGTGGACATTTTGCTGGGGGGCAACCCCGAAGGGCTGGCGCGTGACCAATTGCGCGAACTCTTTAAGAAAGATGTTACCGAAGCCACCTCCGACGAACTAGCCACTGCCCTAGAACACGCCGAGCGCATTGTTAAAGAGGAGCGCAAGGGCGTCTTAGACGCAGGGGGCTTGTTTGTGCTAGGCACAGAACGCCACGAAGCACGCCGTATTGATAACCAGCTTCGTGGGCGTAGTGGTCGTCAGGGTGACCCCGGCGAATCACGTTTCTTCTTGTCATTAGAAGATGACCTCATGCGCCGTTTTAATAGCGAGCAAGTGAAGAAGATTTTGGCGTGGATTAACATGCCCGAAGACGAACCCATTGAGCATAGCATGGTCTCCAAGACCATCGAACAAGCCCAAGTGCGTGTTGAAGGCTATAACTTCGACATTCGCAAGCGCGTTCTTGAATATGATGATGTTGTCAACATACAACGTGCCGTCATTTATAAGCAACGTCGTGAATGGATTGCCAAAGCCAACGAAACGCTTAAAGCCGATTATGTGGCTATGATAGAGAAGCGCGTCCTTAGTACCTTTAACGACTTTGCCGAAGGCGATAACGTGGCAGATTGGGATGTGGTGGTGCTTCATCGGGAACTCTTGCGTGTGTTCCCTGTGCCACTTGCCATCACGCCCGACACCCTGCAAGGTATGACGAAAGATGATCTAGAAGAAGCCCTCATCAACGCCGTACACGCCACTTTTGAAGCCAAAGAACGCGAGTTTGAAGTCGTCAAAGAAGGCTGGTTTGATGGGGTGATGCGCTCACGCATCTTATACGCCATTGATAACCATTGGCAACGCCACCTAACGGCATTAGACATGCTTCGTGAAGGCATTGGCTTAATGAGCATTGCCCAACGCGACCCCCTTGTAGAATACAAACGCGACTCCTTTCATATGTTTGAGGAGATGCAAGACCAAATTACCGAACTGATGTGCAATAGCATTTATCGTGTTAGCCCGCAAGTGGTGGTCAATCAGCCCACACGCCGCAACGTACAAATGCAAACCAATGCACCCCAACAGCAAGCCCCCCAGCCGATGCAAAAGAAGAAAACCCTAGAGCGCAATGACCCTTGTCATTGTGGCAGTGGCAAAAAGTATAAAAACTGCCACATGCGTGAAGATGCAAAGGTTTCTTCCTAAAGTATGCATAAACACAAAAAAGCCCCTTCTGATTAAGTGGGGGCTTTGTTTGACCCTGATTACAGATAGAATTTGCAAACTAACTCACTTTAATGTATAGTTAAGCTGTCTCACTAAACGCACTTAAAACCATAAAATGCCCAGTACGTTCAATAAATTCTTGTTATCGGTGTGGTTAATTTTGAACTCTAGGAGAACCGCTCATGCCTCAGCCCAGCTATGCAGAGGATAGTAAAACCGATATGGAGTCAGTCTGGTTGGAATTTCTAAAAACAAAGGTCAACTCGTTCATTAAGTGGGACTTGGTGAGTTTTTTCCACAACAACCCCTACACCGTAGACACCGCAGAAAACATCGCGTCGTTTATTGCTCGCGATAGCCAAACAGTCCAAGAAGAGATGAACGAGCTTGTGCGTGATGGCGTACTAGAAACCGCCGAAAAAACGCAGGGGTTCATCTATCGTCTGACAACCACCCCAGAAACCCGCCAACTTGTGGATGAATTTATCATGGCGTGCCATGATAGAAACTTCCGAGTGCAAATGATTAACGTCATCATTAGTTTGGGCAATTTTTCGCCAAGATATGATTTCTAACGGCTAAAATTCGCTCATTTTCAAGGTAAGTATCCGTTGACCCTTTCTGCGCTACACCAGTTTTTTACACTGTATACGTGGTTTGGCATGGCGTTACTTATACTGCTTATTGCACTTGTGGCACGGTTCTATGAACGGTTCTCACAAATTAGCACTCATTACCGATGGTATGCTATACCTGTCGCGCTAATGGGTGCTTTTGCTGTCCGTGATGCGTCTATGCCACTCTTGCAAGGGGACGTTATTTCAGAGGCGTTGCTGGCAATCGGGGGCGTGCTTTTCTTGGTCATGGTGGTGCATCTTTCACGCCACATGCTTCGCAAAGTAGAGGGCTAACGCCATGCTAGGGGTCATTGGGCTAGTTGCTATGGGAAGTGGCTTAATGGTCTTTGGCTTTGTTAGCCACCGTTTGGGGGAAGTTCTACGTGCCTCGCCCTATCATTGCGCGCTCTACCTTGGGGCGGTGTGTGTATGGGGTGGTGCGCTTACCCGTTTGCTTTTTCTAACGGGTTCATTGGCATCTTTTCCTGTTTTGTATCAAAATAGTATCTACGTTCTTTTGGCGTATGGGTTGCCTGCGCTAGGGGTAACGCTGGCGCTACTAGCCACATGGTACTATTGGAGCTGGTTGCTGGCGGAACGAAACTAAATTAAAGCCTACGCAGTTTATTTGATAACACTCTTGCCCAAACTTGCGTAGCACATTTGAACGCCATTTTTTAAGGACATCGTGTGTACGAGCTAGACCCAGAGCTACTCGCTACAGTAAAAGCAATGCCCAAAATAGAGTTGCATCGTCACCTTGAGGGGAGTGTGAGATTGCAGACGCTTCTTGATATTGCCCAGCAATATGAGATGGAAATGCCCGATTACACCGCCGATACCCTGCGCCCCTTTGTACAAATGATGCCCGACGAAGTCCGCGATAGCAAGCACTTTCTCGCCAAGTTTATGACATTGCGCCAATTTTACCGTAGCCATGATATTGTGGCACGCATTGCTCGTGAAGTGGTAGAAGATGCCGCCAGAGATAATGTGCAGTATTTAGAGATGCGCTTTACCCCCAAAGCCCTGTGTAACTTCGTCCAAAGCCCCTATCATGAAATGGTGGGCTTAGTGTGCGAAGTAGGCAACCAAGCCGCCCGTGACTGTGGGATACAGGTGCGTTATATCATTAGCATGAATCGCCATGAATCTGTAGAGCTGGGCGAGAACGCCCTTAAAGCCGCCCTCATGCACGTAGATAAGGGCGTTGTGGGGCTAGATTTAGCAGGCGATGAAGCCAACTTTAGCGCGTTGCCCTTTAGAGATTTGTTTAGGCGTGCCAAATCAGAAGGCTTATTTATTACCGTTCACGCGGGCGAGTGGGCAGGCGCAAGTAGCGTTTGGGATGCCATTGGCAATATGAAAGCCGACCGCGTAGGACACGGCATTAAAGTATTAGACGACCCCGCCATGGTGAATGTGATAGTAGAACGTGAGATTGCCCTCGAAATTTGCCCTACCAGCAATTACCTTAGTGGCATTGTAAATGCGCTGACAGAACACCCCATGATAGAACTTACGCGCCAGCACGTTTTAACCACCATCAACACCGATGACCCGTCAATTTGTGATGTAACACTCAGTGAAGAAATTGCGCGTGCCATTCAGTATATGTCGTTGTCCCTAGACGAAGTAAAAGGCTACACCATCCGCGCTGCCCGTACTGCGTTTTTACCACGCTCAGAACGCGAAGCCCTTGTGCGCCAGTTTCAGGGCTTTTTTGCGACGGTATAGCTGGTTTACAATCCCCTCTTGATAAATAGTCTTAAAGGCTTGCAACCATGCTAAACATTGGCGATTTTGAAGTTCACCTTATTAATGATGTAACCACCCATGTAGATGGCGGTGGCGCATTTGGCTTAATCCCTAAAAAACTGTGGTCGCGTTACTTCACCCCCAGCGATGATAACATGATTCCCATGTGCCAAACCTGCCTGTACGTCCGCGCACACGGCAAGCACATCCTCATCGACACGGGCTTAGGCACGCGCCTAGAGGACAAGCATCGGCGCATGTGGAACATCCAAAATGAGGGGGGGCTATTGCGGGGCTTGGGGGTGTTGGGCGTGCAACCCGAACAAATCGACCTTGTGATAAATACCCACCTTCACAGTGACCATTGCGGGGGCAATGTGCGCCTTGCAGAAGATGGCAAAACGCTCTTGCCCACCTTTCCAAATGCTGAATATGTGGTGCAACGTCGTGAATACGAAGACGCCATGCACCCCAATGAGCGCACGTCTGCCACCTATATTCTTAGCAACTATGCGTCCCTTGTAGAGAGCGGGCAAATGCGATTGTTGGATGGCGATACCGAGCTATTAGAGGGCATTACGGGCATTGTTACAGAGGGTCACACGCCCGCCCACATGAGCATCACCCTAGAAAGCGAGGGGCAAAGTGCAATTTTCTTGTGTGATGTATCTAGCTACGCCGTCCATTTTGAACGCCTAAGCTGGATGACGGCGTATGATGTAGAACCGCTAAAAACCCTAGAAACCAAACGCCGTTTGCAAGCATGGGCATTAGAAAAAAACGCGCTTCTCATCTTCCCCCACGATACAAAGCGCACAGCAGGCTACTTGCGCCAACACGATAATCTTAGCGTGTTTTTAGAAGCCATTGATGAGCCGTTTGTGGGGGAATAAGAGGGGTTTATGCCCCTACCCTTGCCGTTCTTGCCACTCTGCAATGGATGCTTGGATAAAGGCGCGTACTTCAACATCACGCACTTCGTCCACAAATTCATAATAATCGTTGTCCACACGGATTCTTACACCGCCCCCCAACGCAGGCAACACATGAATTTCTCGCGCAGGGAACATGCCCGTTTGACGCAACTTATACTGCAAAAATTGCTCAATTGCGCTAGGAATGTCTAAATCGGGGGGTGGCACAAATTCCACTTTTTTCACGCCCATTCGCCCATGCACAATGCTGGCAGGGTTGTCATCAAAGCGGTAGCTAGGCAAGTCACCCGGCACAGCATCGCCCTTTGGCACTCTTGGCGCATCCTTAGCAGGTGTAATGGGGTGCGGGCGGTCTTCTGGACGAAGCAAATCACCCACACTCGGCAATGGCACATCATCCGATGCCATCTCTGGCGCACTGGCAACGGGCGCAGGTTGTGGCACAGGTGCAGGTTTAGGTGCAGGTGCGTCCTCTGTGGGGGGGTTGTCGTCGGCTTGCATGATGATGCTAGAGAGTTCTTTCATAATGCGCGTAAATTCGCGCTTGGCATCGGGTGCATCGGCTAAAGAACGATAGCCCTTCTCGCCAATTTTTACCAGCAACCGCCCATCGCGCTCATCACGCAACACCGATAACGCCAGTTCTGCACGCACACTTTGCCCACTGGCAAGTTTTATTGTGCCGTCCACCACTCGGGGCGCAGACACAAGCAATTCAAGGTCGGGCAGGTCATCGGGCGAAAAAGACGCTTGCTTAAGCAATTCCAGCCCACTAGGGGCGTTATTTGTGGGGGTGACGGTTTCTGGCGCAAGCGTTTCGTTTTTCTTGCGCCTTGCCCAGCGCACATACACCGACGCAATATACACCGCCAACAAAAACAATGGCAACAAGATAACCAGCATCAACGCTTGCACAATGCCCTGTGAGAAAAACTCGCCGTAGTCCATGCTTATGCCCTTTTTTACGCGCTAGTAAGGGGCTGACAACTGGGGCAAAAGTGCGTGCCACGTTGCGCCACCCGTATCTT
Source organism: Anaerolineae bacterium (assembly GCA_034437555.1). Classification (GTDB taxonomy): domain Bacteria; phylum Chloroflexota; class Anaerolineae; order Aggregatilineales; family Phototrophicaceae; genus JANWYT01. Next base: position 60,015 of record DAOTTQ010000030.1, read on the forward strand.
TTGTATGATTGTGCCACACTTTAGGCAGGGTTGTCCATCACGCCCATATACAAAAAAAGCCGTTTGGGCTGACCCTTTAGTCCCATCGGGCTTGCGATACCAGTTAATGCTTGCCCCTTCGTGGTCGATGCCTGCTTGTAAAGACGCGCGGACGGTATGATAGAGCGCGGTGATTTCTTCATGGGTAAGGCTGTTTACGGAGCGCAAAGGGTGAATATTGGCGCGAAACAGCGACTCATCCGCATAGATATTACCCACGCCTGCCAAAAACGCTTGGTCAAGTAGCAACGCTTTAATGCCCCGTGCGCTTCCTAACATGCGTTCATAGAACACTTGGGGCGTAAACGCATCTTCTAAGGGTTCGGGTCCCAGCTTATCAAACACCGTACTGGTATCTGTAACCAGCCACATGCGCCCAAACCGCCGAGAATCGCTGAAGCGTAGCTCTTGCCCATCGGTAAACATGATAGTAGCGCGTACCCAACGGTCTTGGTCATGGGGTGTGTCTTTGTCACTCATATACAGCCGTCCCGTCATCCTAAGATGCACCAAAAGCGTGTGGTCTGTTAGCGTGATGACCACATATTTGGCACGGCGCGACACCGCTAAAATGGTCTGTGAAACCAGCATATTGCCAAACACTTCTGGACTAGGGGTTTGGATGGTTTTGGGGGCATGTACCACCGCACCGACAATACACTTGCCCACTAGCTGGGGGCGCAAGCTACGAGCAACCGTTTCTACTTCTGGCAATTCTGGCATGTGATGTATTCCTTTAGGCTGATGTGTCGTCTTTGGGCTTGTTGCGCTCTAGTAGCTCGCCAATTTGCTTACGAAACAGCAACGGCACAGCAATCATCACTGCCACCAAGCCGTAAATCAAAATGAGGCTAGAGCTTTCATTCACAGCAGATTCGCCCAACCACACAAACAAGAACGTTGGGAAGAAGCCCAGAATAAGACTTACCCAGAAATAGTGAACATACTTAATTTTGGTTAAACCCACGGCATAGCTGATGAAGTCCCACAGCGAAAAGAGTACAATCCTCGCAATAGCTAACGATTGCCAGCCACCCAGCTTATTCTGCACAAAGTCATCCACTTGCCCCATGCCGTCCTTGCCCACCAGCTTCGCCACCATCGGGCGACCCAAGCGGCGCGCAATAAAGAAGCTAATGCTCCCCCCGATAACCTCACCTATCAGTGTATATAGCACACCCAGCCATACATTGCCAAAGAGCGTGCCAGCAATCACCTGAATGGGACCACTGGTTAGGGGCGCAAAAACATAGGTCGCGGCTTTTAACGCAATATACGCCAGTGGCGCAAGCGGACCCGCCTCACTAATAAAGCGTTGTAATTCGGGGATGCCGATCCAGTTCATTAAAAACGTCACCACGCTCACGAATACAATCAAACCCAGAATGCCCACAATGATTTGCATCACGGGCGGTCTTTCGTTCACGTTGGGGTCGGTGACGGTGTATTGCTCATGAAGTGGGTTATCATGCTTCTCGGGGTTGCTCAAAGTGTCTCCTTTTCGTGCGGATAGATATAGATGTGCCTTACCCCTTTATACGCAAAGGGGCAAGACAACGATGCAGAAGCACGTTCCTATTCTTTGAACAATTCGCCCACGCTACGCCCCTCATGAGCGCGAAGAATCACCTCTGTTAGCAACGGCGCAATCGAAAGCACGGTCATATTGGGAAGTTTCTTGCGGGCGGGGATGGGCAAGGTATTGGTAAAGATAATCTCTTTTAGGTTGAGGCTGGCAAAGCGTTCATACGCCACATCCGCCAAGAAAGCGTGCGTAAACGCAAAGTAAACGTCTTTTGCGCCTGCCTCGCGCACCACATTTACGGCGTTTACAATGCTACCGGCGGTATTCACTTCGTCATCGACCAATAGCACGTTCTTGCCTTGCACATCACCAATAAGCGAAAGGGCTTGGGGGCGTTCTGCATTGTCAACACGGCGTTTTTCTACAAATGCCAGTGGCACATCAAGAGTTTCTGCCCAGTTGCGCCCTTGCTTCGCAAACCCTAAATCTGTCGCCACCACCACCAAATCGGGGATGTTCTTCTCGCGGATGTAATCACTTAACAAATAAAATGCCGTTAGCGCGTCACCGGGAATGTTGAAGAAGCCTTGTATTTGCCCACTGTGTAAATCAATGGTGATATAGCGGTCTGCGCCTGCGGTTTCTATCATATTGGCAATTAAACGCGCCGTAATCGGCACGCGCGGTTGGTCTTTTTTATCGCTGCGCGTGTACGTTAAATAAGGCACAACCAAGTTAATGCGCCACGCCGAGTCACGTTTAAGCGCGTCTATCATAATGAGGGTTTCCATGATGGTTTCGTGAATCGGTGATGCCATCGTTTGGATGAGATAGACATCCTTACCGCGCACACTCTCGTTTAGCTTAACAAAGATATTTTCGTTAGAAAACTTGGTGCGTTCATACGCACCCAAATGGATGTCGGAGTAAGTAGACTGGTGTGAAATAACATCGGCAACTTCTTGCCCCAGTTCCGTAGAAGATGTGCCAGCAAACAACTTCATTTTGCCAAAGAGCATCCGTGATTGACGCTCATCATAGGGTGTATCGTATTTTGTTCCGGGGACTTTGCGTGGGTCGGTCACAGGTTTCATTCCTTTGTTGGGGTGTTGGGCGTTTTCATGGTTGATTATAGGTGATTTCTAGCAGTTTCACGACAGCCGATTGTGGGTCTATTTGTTTAGTTTGCACAGCTTCTATGATGTCCTTAAACGTTTCGGCTGGCACAACTTGGGTTAGGCGTTGGATAAGGGCTTCTTGCAGGCGTTCACGCAGTTCTAGCTCTATAAAGCGTGTTTTTCGGGCGATGGTTGTGCCACTTTCAGCCAAAAATGTGCGATGAGACTGTATGGCAGTTATCAGTTCATCAATGCCTTTGTTGTCGATGGCGACGGTTTGCACCACAGGCACATTCCAAAACGCGCCTTGTGCGGGGGGCGTGTGGTTGCTCACCGTCATCATTTGTCCGTGATGTGCCACCAAATGCTCTTTTGCGCTTGGATGCCCTAGCTCTAGCATGGCACGCAATGCGCGCACCGTTTGGCTTGCGCCCACACGGTCAGCTTTGTTCACCACCAAAATATCGGCAATTTCTAAAATGCCCGCTTTGATGGCTTGCACGTCATCGCCCAAGCCGGGGGCTTCTACCACCAGCGTGGTATCGGCGGTACGCACAATATCCACTTCGCTTTGCCCTGCGCCAACGGTTTCCACAATTACATAGTCAAAGCCTGCGCTGTCCATCGCTCGCACCGCATCACGGGTTGCCCGTGAAAGTCCGCCCAAGCTACCGCGTGTTGCCATACTACGAATAAACACGCCACTATCGCCAGAAAGCTCACGCATCCGTATTCTATCGCCCAAAATAGCCCCACCACTAAAGGGGCTAGTGGGGTCTACGGCAATAATCGCCACTGTTTTATCTTGGGCGCGTAAACCTTTGGTAAGCGTATTCACAAGCGAACTTTTGCCTGTGCCGGGCGCACCCGTTACACCAATCACCCACGCCTTGCCCGTGTGTGGATGCAAGGCTTTTAGGGCTTCATCAGCTTGCCCGTTTTCAATGTGTGTTAAAAGACGTGCCAGAGCGCGTCGGCTACCCTGTAGCATGTCTTGCACCAGTGTTTCCATCGGGTTAGCTTGCCCCTTTAGCATCCACCAGCCCATGAATAAAAACCTTGATGTCCTCTGTGGATGTGCCGGGACCAAACACACCCACCACACCCAACGCCCTTAGGGATTCGCGGTCTTCATCGGGGATAATGCCCCCCACAATGATGGGGACATCAGAGAGTTCATTGGCGTTCATCACTTCACGGATACGCGGAATTAGCGTCATGTGTGCGCCACTAAGAATACTTAATCCTACCACGTCCACATCTTCTTGTAGGGCAGCTTCGGCAATCATTTCAGGGGTTTGGCGCAAGCCTGTATAAATAACTTCCATGCCCGCATCACGTAAAGCACGCGCAATCACCTTTGCGCCTCTATCATGACCATCAAGTCCGGGTTTAGCAATTAGCACTCTTGGCGCACGCATTGTAAAAACTCCTTTATTTTTAAGAGCAATTTTGCTTCATTATATCCCAACAGGGGCATATTTTCGCCCCCATAGCCTAAGCATACCAAAAGCAAACGGTGGGGTTGTGTGCGAGATGGCAAGGTTGTGATAGAATTAGGGAAGTTCTTTTCACCCAAACACACTATTCATGATGAGCGTGCCAATGACAACACCCCACGCCCCTTCCCAAAAGCAATTTTGGCGTATCCTTGCCCAAGCCGTTGCCGTAATTACCTTTGTGTTTTACGTCATCTTCTTAATTTCGGGCTTGTGGTATCGTCAACACCCGTTCTTAGGTCTCACTGTCTCACAAACGGGGGTCGTACAAGCCTCGTTGCCTAGCAGTGGCGAAATATGGACAGGTATCAATGCAGGCATCCGTCGGCAAGACCTGATCATCGCTATGGATGGTGAGCTTCTTGTGCCAGAGGGGGCTAGTGTAGCCGATGCTCGCGGGCGACTTTTCAGCCTGCTAGGGCAATACACGGTGGGCGATGTGGTGCAAGTATCGTTTACCCGTGACACTCGCCAATTCCCTACAAATGCAACTTTCTGTACCGAACTCGAAGGTGACATTGTTTCTTGTCGTCTAGGGGTTGCAGTAATGCGCCTGCCTGACGGTGACTTTTTAGCCTCCTTCATCTTGCCTTATGCCTCTGGTTTGGTTGTGTTACTTGTTGCTAGTACCCTGCTCTACTATCGCCGTCACACCCTAGAAGGCGCAATGGGCGCAATCATCGGCTACACCACCGCCATTTTTATGGGGGGGTTGCTGGATGTTGGCACAACGTCTACGCTCTTGGTAGGCTGGGTAATGGGTGTGGCATTGCTGGGGGGCAGCCTTATCTCGTTTAGCCTTATCTTCCCCTCGCCCCTACGCGTTACGTGGAAGTACCCCTTCTCGGTGTACCTGCCATTGGTTGTTAGTGCGCTTATTGGGGGCGCAATTTTGTTTAACCACTTTAACCCTAGTGCGCCTAGTAACACCACCGGGCAATTTGCCACAGGCTACGCTCTTTTTAGCCTGGTCATCCACGCGCTTATCATTGGCTTGTTGCAACGGCAACGCGCCATTACCGTAAAAACACGCCGACAAGCCGACATTATCCTGATTGGCATGTCATTAGTGCTTATTTCTGGGGCGTTGTGGGTGCTTAATCGTGTGCTACTGTCAAATAGTGCCTTCGCGCTTCCCATTAGTTTTGAAGCGTTAATGCCCCTGTTCTTGTTCCCTAATGTGGCAATTTCCTTCGCCATTATGCAACACCGCCGTTTAGATACAGATCGCTTTGTAAGCCAAAGTATCACCTATGGCATCATGTTGGCAGCACTCGTTTTAAGCGTGTTCCTTCTTTCGTTTGGCAGTTCGCTTCTAGCCATCCGTTTCCTAAATGCAACCAACGTTTTCGCCATTGCCATTATTTTGTTTGTGATGGTGATGTTCTTTACGCCTTTTAGAAATACCATTCAAGACCGCATCGACACGCTTTACTTTAGGTCACGGCGCAATTACTTAGCTCAAGTCGAGTCGTTTAATCAAACGCTTTCCTCTAGTAACAGCTATAACGCACTTACGGCTTCGTTTAAGCAAATGATAGAGGATAATATTGCCCCTTCGGGCGTGTTCATCTTCTTGCAATCTCAAGAAAATGGCGAATACATCAGCCATGGCACCAGTGGGCGCAATACTGACGTGCGCTTTAGCCCCGATAGCCCACTCGTTAAAGCCCTGATGGAAAGCCCGACCATTGTGCTTAGGCAAGATGAACCCACCCCACAAGAACTATTAGTAGAGCAAGCGCGGTTGCGTGTGCTACGCGCCCAAGCCATTGCACCGCTTAAGGGTGCAGACAAGCTAAACGGCTTTGTGGTGGTATCGCCCCCCCGTTCTGGTAGGGCGCACTATAACTTTGAAGAAATTGGCTTCATTCGCAATATGGCAAATCAGCTTGCCATTGGCACAGAACGCTCCCAAGTGATTACCTCGCTAGAACAGCGCGTGCGTGAACTAGACGTTTTAAGCCAAGTAGGGCAAGCCGTCAACTTTACCATCGAGTTTGATGACCTATTGGAACTGATTAACGCACAAACCGGGCGTTTGGTTGACGCACCTTGCTTCTATATTGCGCTATACGATGACCAAACCAACCAGTTGTACTTTGCCTTCTTCTTAGAAGAGGATGACCGCGAACCCAACAAAGAGAACCAACGTTGGACATTGGATGACGGGCTATTTAGTGAAATTGTAAAAACCAGCCGTTCTATGAAACTTGTCAACTATACGTTTGAAATGGAAAAGCGCGACGCGCCTCTACACTATGAAAACGCCGAATTACGGGCGTGGATGGGTGTTCCCTTGCGTGCCGGCAAGCAAGTTTTGGGGGTATTGGCGGTGGGCAAAACCATTAGCGATCCCTTTACCGAAGAACAGTTCAAAATCTTTACCGACATTGGCGCACTGGCAGCGACATCCATCGACAAAGCCCGCCTGTTTACCCAAACAAAAGTACGTGAACGCCAGCTTACAGTGCTTAACGACATCTCGCGCCGTTTGGTGGCAACCGAAAGTGACGTTGAAAAACTGCTCGAAATTATTATGCACAGTGCTGTTGAAATTTTGAACGCAGGCGCGGGCGCATTGCTATTAACCGCAGAAGATGACGACACCAAGCTAGAATTTAGGGTGGTCATTGGGGGCGCAGAAGACCAATTACTAAATACGCGCATTCCCTCTGATAAGGGTATTGCGGGCGAAGTGGTAAAAACAGGCAAGCCCAAAATTGTGAACGACGTGGGCGCAACCGCTAGCAATCAAAACGTTGCCGAATATAAAACACAGTCGCTAATTGCCGTTCCATTAATTGCGAAAAACGTGGTTATTGGGGTGCTAGAAGTGCTAAACAAAACGGATGGCACGCCCTTTATCCAAGCAGACAGTGACTTGCTCACCACGTTTAGCGGTCAAGCCGCCGTTGCCATTGAAAACGCGCGCTTGTTCCGTATGACAGATATTCAGCTTGCCCAAAAAGTACGCGAACTAGAAGCCCTAGAGCGCATGGACAACGACCTAAACCGCACCCTAGACCTGCAAGAAGTGGCAAAGATTACCGTAGAATCTTCTATGCTAATTTTGAACGCCCAAGCGGGCGCACTGGGCATTGTGGACGAAGATTCATCTATTTTGGATGTCGTGGGCATTAGTGGCTACCTGCTTGAAGAATATCCAAAGGGCGAAACCAATTTAGCATGGTCACTAGACAAGGGGATTGTGGCGCGTGTGGTGCGTACCAAACAAGCCGACCTTGTAACCGATATTGCTATCGACCCGAACTATAACGGGCGTTTAACGGGTGCGCTAAGCCAAATTACCCTACCGATGTTTAGTGGTGATGACCTCAACGCCCTGCTTATCCTAGAGCGAAACACCATGCCACGCTTTACGTTAAGCGATTGGGCGTTTGCACAGCGCATTGCAGAACACGCCAGCATTGCCATTGCTAACGCACAGCTCTATGCCGCCCTTACCCGCGCCAATAAGTCTAAGAGTGAGTTTATGGGCTTTGCGGCGCATGAGCTAAAGAACCCGCTAACGAGCATTGTGGGCTACTCGGATTTAATGCGACAAGGCATGATGGGCGCGTTAAGTGACCAACAAAATGAACTCATTAGCGTGATTCACTCTAATGCCAATCGTATGCAGACTATCATCGAAGACCTGCGCGACAGCGCGAAGATGGATGCCAACGAATTTAGAGTAAACCTTACACCCATGAACATCCGCCATGCCGTCATTGAAACGCTACGTCCGTTTACGCACGTGCTATCCGAAAAAGGGCAAGCCCTAGTGACAGAGATACCCGATGACTTGCCGTTGGTGATGGGGGACGAAACACGCTTGATTCAGGTGATGACAAACCTTGTAAGCAATGCCCACAAATACAGCCCACCCAACACTACCATTACCATTAAAGCCGAAGTGGTTAAAAACTATGTTGACCAACACGGCAAACGGCGTGGCACTATGCTTCAGGTGAGCGTGATTGACCAAGGCTTGGGCATCAGCAAAGAAGACCAAGCACGCCTTTTCAAAGAGCGTTACTTTAGAAGCACCAATCAGCTTGCGCTAGAACAACCCGGCACAGGCTTGGGTATGACGCTAACGTTTGGCATTATGCAAAACCACAACGGGGACATTTGGCTAGAAAGCGAACTGAATAAGGGGTCTATCTTCCACATTGTTCTACCGCTTGCGCCCCAAGAGCTACAAACGCGCATCGGTGAACCCAGCGCAGACTAAACGCCCACCTCGACAATGCTGGCGCGTAGCACATTCATGAGGGGCATCACGGGAACACGAAGTTGTAACCCGCGTTGCCCCGCACTAATGACAATGTTCTGAAGTTGCGTTGTGCTACTGTCTAAGTACACTTTCCAGCCCTTATCTAACAGCATTAGTGCGCTAATGCCCCCCACCTGAAGCCCCGTTAGGCGTTCTGCCTCGGCGTGGGTCGTCATTTTTGCTTTCTTTGCGCCAATGCTACTGGCAAGTTTTTTCAGGTCGAGTTGTTGATCTGAGGGCAACATTACAATGACGGGCTTGGGCTGTGCTTCGGGCTGAACAATCAGCGTTTTCACCACCATAAACGCAGGCAAACCCAAGAGTTCCGCCACTTCTTCGGCATCGCGGGTGATGGGGTCATACGTTAGCACTTCATACGGCACATTGTATTTTTCTAGCACGCGCATTGAATTAAGTTTAACCGTCATTCCCCACCCCTATTTGTATTGCTTCTTGGCAAGCCTGCCCATCAATGCAGGAAACAGGCGATTGCCTAGCACAATCAGGCGGTCAAAAAAACGCAAAATAACCGTGTTACGGGGCTTCTCAACCACGGTTATAAGAGCTTGCGCGACAGTATCAGCCGACATAGTAGGCAAATTAGAGGTCACACGCGCCCCTTCACCTAGTCGTTTTTCGTTAAATTCCGTGTCGGTGCGCCCCACCAAAATATCGCTCACAAAGATGTTATCTGCTTCTACTTCTAAACGCAACGAAGCCGCTATGCTACTTAAAAAGGCTTTGCTGGCAGCATAAGAAGCCGCATAGGGCGATACCAACGACGCAGCAACAGAAGAAATCGTGATAATGTGACCGCGCTTTTGTTGGCGCATAGTGGGCAATACAGCGCGGATGCTGTAGAGTGCGCCGTCAATGTTAAGGCGTAAGAGCGTTTCAATGTCTTGCCAGTCGCTGTCCGCCAGTGCGCCCCGTTGCCCAATGCCCGCATTGACAATTAAAACGTCAATACGCCCCCATTTTGCCAGCGTTTGCGCTACAGCCCCCTCAACGTCCTCACAGCGCGTCACATCCCCTACAAGGGGCAAGAAGTCACCGTCTAGGGGTGTAATTGCCTCGCTTAACGCCTGCAAACGGTCTGCACGCCTTGCGACACCTGCCACAAGGTCGCCACGCTTGGTAAACGCCAACGCACTACTCCACCCAATACCACTGGATGCGCCCGTAATCAATATCACCCGTCGCATCGTGCGTTAGCCTTCGTTGGGGGCTTTGGGCAGGTGTGTTGCTGCAACCGTTACAGGCACAGCCCCACCCGCACGGCGTTTGAACACGCAAAAATAGGTGTTACTCCAGCGATAATCATTATCAAATAGCACATCTTCCTTGCCACCCACACGCGCCACAGGTTCCATGTGTACCATTTCCCAGCCTTCTGCGCCCAGCTTGTCTAGCTCTGGAATCATGCTTTCGGGCGAAAAGCGTTTAGGGCGTTTGTTAAAGCGCGTTTTAATAAACTGGCGCGTTTCTTTCTTGTCTGCTTTTGCCGCCAAAAACGTCGTCATATATTCCCACTGTTCCATTGGATGTGTCTCCTTGATGATGATAATGGCTTTCTTGCCCCGCTCATGCAAAAACCCCGCCCATTAGAGGGGCTTGCACATCTCATTATGCAAGCCTGCTCCAACACGCACTATAACTCTCTATAGCTTACTGTGATTGCCCAAATTTTGCGATAATTTCGAGCAAGATGGGTTCTAACGACACCATACTATTGGCGGGTGCAAACGCAAACAGTGTGTAAAAATCGCCGTTGCCATCGCTGATGATAATCAGTTGTTGGTCGTGGGTATCTTCGGGGGCAAGCCACGTTACACGGCTAAATTCGCGCTCGTTCACTGTGCCTGTTTGAATATCACTAATGCCCGTTGCGCCCACAATGCCCGCCTGTGATGTAAAGTACAGCGCAATCGTCGAAGAAAGCAAGCTCTCACTGGTAGGCTGATAGCCCGTACCCGCCTCTAGCACCGCCAATGATGGGAAAATGTAAACGAGGACTTGCCCGTTTTTAAGGCGTGCAGGGTCACCTAGCACACTTACGTTCGTTCTTAATCGAATCGCTTCGCCAATGCCGTCCACCGCCCATCCTTCGGGGTAAAACAGCGTGTTATCGCCAATCTCTTGGCGTGTTTCTGCACTTGTAGGGGGAGTGTAGACTACGCGCTCCATACTTTCTGCAATCACATCAAGCATGGCACTCTCGGCTTCTAGTGTGGTGGGTGACGCATACACGCCGATGACGATAACGCCTTCAGGGGTGTCTAGCGCATAGGCTTTTGCGCTAAATGCAGGAAATTGCACGCTCACTTGGTAGCCTGTGCGTTGTCCCACTGTGACGGGTGCATAGTCACTGAATGTGCCATTGCACGCTTGGCAGGTTTCTAGGCTTAAATAACTTTGCAATGCCTCTAAAGCAGTATCCCCCTCTTGTGGAACGTATGCGGGAAGCTCCACAACATCGGCAAACAAAATAAACGTCACTTCGCCATCCGGCACAAGCACCTCTGTACTGGCTGCATCGGGCAACGGGTTAGGCGTATTAGAAACAATAAATGTGTTTGCGGTAATGGCACGCACATCATAGCCCAAAGGCTGTATAAACTGCACGGCACCATTAGGTGAGGCATACCCGCGCAAAGCGGTTTGGGTGGGCGCAATGCTGGTAACAATGGCGCTCACCCCACTAAAATCATCCGATGCAGAAAAGGCACGTACCAAGAACACGCTATCATCAGACGTTTCTAGTGCCAAAAGCAACCAGTTTAAATCATTCGCCACCAATGAAACGCTCAAGGCGGGTCGCTCGTTAATGGTTGTTTCGGTTAGGGTAACTTCTTCTTCTGTGATACTACTGGCAAGCCCACGAATTACGGTTTCCAATTCAACGCGCTCTGTGGTTAATGAAGAGGCGAAAATATCCACTTGCAAACCATCGCCCAAAAGCACCACATGATTCGGTGTGTCCACGCCCAATTGCCAGCCATCGGGATAGTTAAACGTGAATGATTCCCCTTGATAGGTTTGAGGGGACGTTTGAGCAGAGACCATTGTACTGCCCATTACAAGCATAAAGCATAGGAATAAGACTGTAAATCGGCGCATAAAAACCTCTTTTTTGTAGGGTGTATGTGTTATGTTGCTTATTATGGCACAGGCGCGTAGGGTGCGCGTAGGGTAAGTTGTGCTGGCGTATAGGAGACGGTGTGTTGGCGCGTGGCGCGCGTTGTGTTCGATTGGTTCAGAAATGCTATCCTAAAACTATCGTATACAGCGCCAACACAAAGGGAAATTTAAGATGAGCCTCAGAAAAGAAAAAAACCTTAATGCAATTGTCGCCACACTCTTGTTAAGCCTTATTGTTTTCATGGTGGGGTCATTGGCACAAGCCCAAACCGCCGTCACCTTCACCCCCAGCGGCACAATTAATGTGCGTAGCGGTGATGGGATTCAGTACGAAGTTGTCATTGCCAGCAACGAAAGCCTAGAAGTTATTGGACGCAACACAGACGACCTTTCGGACTGCAAAAACCTAGACCTATCGCGCTGGTTGCAAGTGCGCGTGGGCGGCGTTCAGGGTTGGGTGGTTTTATGTGGTGGTACAGTAGAGGGCGATGTGTCTAGCGTACCGCTAACAACCCCTAGCAATCCCGTACTACGTGCAACCTCTCGCACTGCCGTTGCAATGGTGACTGCATCGGGTGACTTACGCCTTACAGATGCTCCCGCCGATTCCGCAGAAGCCTTCGTGCTTGCCTCTATTGCCAATGTGCGCCAAAGTGCCTCTGTATTATCCGCTCGCATCGGCACACTTAGCCAAGACCCCGAAATTGCTACAGTCGTTACCGCCATTGGGCGCAACGCTACCAGCAATTGGGTTTTGGTACAGTATGCCACCGAAGATGGCGAAGTTATGACAGGTTGGGTATCACGTCGCTTACTGTTGCTCACCTCTGGTTGGGAAGAAGTTCTTCCCGTCCGCTAAGGATAAAACACGCGCGGCACACTAAAACCGCATCATGGTTACTTTACCCCTACGAGAATTTCGTGGGGGTTTTTGTATTATGGGGTTTGCTTAAACACAAGGTTCATAATACCCGACACTTTAATTAACGCCTTGCTAAAGAGTGGCATCATCATCATGGGGCGCAAAATCTTAATCATATCGCCCATAAAGTCCACTAAAGCACGGGTAGCGCGGGTTTCGGGCGTGCGGTCATACAGCCAAAACAGCACCACCATGCCATAAAACGCATACAGCAGGTTCGTCATGTCCTCTATTTCATCGGGCTTTACGGTGTCGGTGGCATACGTAATCACGCGCCCTAAGGCTTGGCGCATGGGGTCATCGGGGCTAAAGACGGGGCTTTCTTTGTGGCGGAGGGCGTGCGCGAAGTGGTCTGCCAATTCGTCACGGTGCGCCTCTAAATACTCTAATGCCAACGACAACGCACTCACAAAACGCACCGACATACTTGCAGGGGGCAAGGCTTGTACTTCTTGTTGCACTTGCGCGGTAACTTCTGTGTAGATGGGCATAAACTCTATTTCACCAATCCTAATTGTAAAAGGTCGCTTAAAAGTAGGCGTTCTGGGGGGGTACTAGAAACTGGATGAACGTAATGCACACCCCAACGGGCGCAAGTGGCGCGGATGCCCTCTTGCCATTGGTGCAGGTGCGCTTGATAGCGAGCATAAAGGGGTGCGTCTATCGTCAGTTCTTGGGGTGCAAGCGTTTCAACATCAATTAGGCGCACATCACCGCGCACAGGGGGCGTAATGTCACTGGGGGCAAGCGTGTGAACGAGTACCACTTCATGCCCTTTTGCCAGCATTGCCCTTAAGCCCGTTTCATACCCCATTGGGCTAAACAAGTCCGTAAAAATAAAGCACAAGCCCACACGCTTCTCACGCGCTGTAAAGGCTTGTAGGCTGGCGTTAAGGTCGGTTTGCCCTTGTGGCGATTGTTGCCCCATCCACCGTAAAAATGGCACAAGCCCCTCACGTCCACGCCCCTTAAAGGTGCGGTCTGTTTCGCCCAAACGTTGCGTCGTTAGGGCATCACCCGCGTTTAATGCCACAAATGCCAATAAACTGGCAAGGCGCGTGCTATAGTCCCATTTGCTGGTTTCGCCTTCTTCAGTGGCTTGCATACTTAAAGAGGCATCACATAGCAAATGCACCGTTAAATCCTCTTCATCCTCATGCACTTTTACCACAGGCTTATTTAGGCGTGCTAAAATATTCCAATCTAGCTTCCGTAAGTCATCGCCTGCGCTATAATTGCGATAGTCTGCAAATTCGATGCTTGTACCGCGCTTTTTGCTACGGCGTTCACCGCGCATTGCACCCGCCCGCAAACGCTTTGGCATCAGCATTAAATGTGACACCTGACGCAACGATTGCGAAGGAAGCAAAGAAAAATGAGAGTCCATCATCGCCATACTGCACCGTTTCATTACGTGGTATGCACACTATAATAGCAGAACCCTTTCATTCACAACACGCATAACCCGTTTGGAGTTCCTAGCATGTCTTACCAGCCACTCGTAGAACGCATCCGTAGCGAAGGACGCAACCTTGGCAACGGCATCTTAAAGATAGACAGCCTGCTTAATCATCAATTAGACCCGCGCCTAATGGCAGGCATGGGCAAAGCACTGGCAGAGGCATTTAGTCGCTTGACCATAGACCGCATTTTAACCGCCGAAATTAGTGGCATTGCGCCCGCCATGATGGCAGGACTGGAACTCAATGTGCCTGTGGTATATGCCCGTAAAAAACGCCCCATCACAATGGCGGGTCCCATCTATATTGAAACTGCCCCAAGCCACACCAAAGGGGGCATTGTAGAATTGCTAGTGAGTGGCGAGTTTTTGAAGCCTAACGAGAATATTCTTATCATTGATGACTTTTTAGCCAGTGGCGAAACCCTAAAAGCCCTCTCACGCTTGGTTGTTTCGGCAAAGGCGCAAGTGGTAGGGGTGGGCGTGGTCGTTGAAAAGTCCTTTGAGGGCGGACGGCAAGCCATGATAGACGCAGGCTATGATGTGCCAATGGTGGCACTGGCAACCATTACCAGCATGGAAGGCACAACCATCACGGTTGTATAAGGGCTTTTTACTATGGGACGCTTCGCACAAGTAGGCATTGCCATTGGCGCACTAGGGATTGTTTTGGCGTTGATGGGCTTGTTTCCACAATTGACAGGGGCAACAGACACGGCAGGCATTGGCTTAGTGCAGGTGACGTTGCTTCTGGTAGGATACAGCCTGCTGGTGATAGGGGCGGTTATCTATGCCAAGTTTACGTTTTACCTTAACATTCCGCCCACACTGATACAGCAAATTGGGCTGCGCCTAACCATGACGGGCATCTTATTTGCATCACTGGCGGGCTATGCCGATATTTTTGGGTTTGGTTCGCATGTCCGCACCACTACTAACGATATTTTCTTTGGCGGATTACAAGCCGTCGGCTTGCTCTTTTGCTTTGGCGTGTCGTCTTTTGGGGTCATTATTTACGCGCTCATGGGCAATTTTGCGCTGTTGCATCCTGTCGCGCAAAGCGGGCAAGAAAGCCTAAACACGCCTGCTCACGGCACAGATGAAGTGACGAAAGACCCACTAGCAACCCAAGAAACAGCCACTATTGTGCAGGCGAAAGAAGCCGTAAACACGGAGGCACAATGAGGCACATCTACTGGCTAATTTTGCTGGCGTATGTGGGGCTGGGGGTGGCATTCGCCATTCGTACCCCCCTCTGGCAAGCCCCCGATGAACCCGCCCACTATAACTACATTCGCCAAGCCTATGAAGGCGTGTTTTTGCCCGTCATCCAAGATGGCGACTGGAACAACGACACGCTAGAAACCCTTAAAGCCAATCGCTTTGCGCCCGAATTGCTAAATGACCTAAACGCGATTCAATACGAAGACCACCAACCGCCCCTTTATTATTGGGCAAGCCTGCCCGTTTTTGCCCTCACCAATGGCAACGTGATTGCGTTACGGCTGATGAGCGTGCTGTGGGGCATGATTACGGTGATGATGGCGTATCGCATTAGCCAGCGTGTCTTTGACAACCAAGAAGCGGTTGCGCTGGGGGTAATGGGCTTGGTGGCATTTTTGCCCCAACACATGATGATAAACAGTAGCATCAATAATGATGCCCTCGCCAACGCGCTCATTGCCGTAACGTTATGGCTGTGCCTGCGCTACCGTGAGGATAGCCACTTACACCCCATTTTGCTGGGGCTGGCGTTGGGATTTATAACGCTTACCAAAACCACGGGCTATTTTATGGTAGCCATCGTGTTTATGACGCTGGTTTTACGCTCACGGGTCAAAGGGCGAGATGTTTTGGCATGGCGCGGTTGGCTAGAAGCCAGCATTATGGTTGCGGTGGGCGCGTTGCCGTTTGCGCTCTTTTGGTTTGGACGCAACATAAGCACCTACGGCTTCCCCGACTTTTTAGGGCTACGGGCGCATGATGCGGTCGTGGTTGGGCAATTACGCACGTCCGATTACATCGCCCAACTTGGCATCACAGACTATGTGTTACAGCTTGCCCAAACGACGTTTAACAGCTTTTGGGGGCAATTTGGCTGGATGGGCGTTCCCCTCTTTGGCGTGTTTGCGCCCAACGACAACCTCATTTACCCCGTTATTATAGGTTTGCTCTTATTGGCACTGGTGGGCTTGCTGATAAGCCGCGTTAGGCAAACGCCCCTCTATGCCCATGATGAGCATGATACGACACTATGGCGCGACACTAAGCTCATCTTATGGGCAGTGATGCTGTTGGCATTGGCGCAATTTGCTTATTACAACACGGCGTTTGTGCAGTTTCAGGGGCGTTATTTGTTTGGTGCGCTTGTGCCATTTGCGCTCTTTGTGGGGGCGGGATGGGTGAGTGCCTTGCGTCCTTTACGCCTGCAATGGGGTGTTTTAGCGATTGTGGGGGCGTTTGCCGTGTTGGATGTTTACCTTATTTGGCGTGTCCTCCCCAATGCTTTGGGGTAAAAATATGCTGTAATAATTGTAACGAGTGAAAGAGGGTTACACCATGCTCATCGAAACACTATCCCCATTAACATCAATTCCGGGGGCATTGCGCTAATTACGGGGACGCGCGTTTTGCTTTCTTCTGTTATTCACGCGTTCAAAAGCGGTGATACTCCCGAAAGCATCATTAGTGCGTTTCCATCCTTGTCATTAGCGGATGTCTATACTGTTATTGCCTATTATTTGCGTCACCGAACTCAAATTGACCAGCAAATCGAACAAGAGCAATCTCACGCTATCGCGTTAAGGCAAGCCCTTGAAACACAACAACCCGAGTTATTTACCCTACAAAATCGCCTAAAAAGCGAACGGACCCATGCGACAAATTATTGAGGACATCGGGCTAATTTTAGAAACAAGCACAGCCGATGAATTTGACAATCAGGTGCTGTTCTTACCACTTTAGCCCTCGCTCTCCCCTTCTTCTATGGTGGGCTTGGGGGGGATGATGGGGCGCGTACATGCGTAATATGGGTAATTTGCCCCCAAGTACACCTTATAATCAATCGTGCGGTTCGGGTCGGGTTCGGCTCTAATGCCTTCGGGTGTGGTGGCAAGCGCACGCCGTAATCGCTCTATCGGGTTGTTCTTGTCTGCGCCTGTATAGTCAATAATCAAATTCCAAAGGCGCGGTGTCGCTTGTTCTTGTAAAATTATCGTCCTAAAGCCCTCTAATTCCAGCCTATCCGATGCCACCTGTCCGAAAAAGTTCACGCCCGTTAAATTCACAATACCCACCAACGGGCGTTGCTGTGAAAGGCTATTTTGGCTTGGCATAATGGCTTCGCGCATTAGGCGTTCTACGTTGTCTCTATCGGGTATAAAAATAAAGCGTTGGTCGGCATCGGGTGTGTAAGCATTGCGAATGTCTCGATTAAGTATAAACGTAAAGTAGCTTAGGTCATTGGTGTTTAGCGTGGCAACCAACGGAAGCAAGCGCGATATTTCGCTAAAGGGCAAGTTGGTTTGTACCAGGTCATCCCAATCTTCTAAGAGTAATGGCAGGTTATCGAGCAAGCCACGCTCCCTAATTTTGCGCCAAATAGCGCGTAAAAGGTCTTGTTGTCTGCGCCCTCTGTCGGTTTCTAAAGTGGTGCGTCGTGAACGCGCGTACCATAGGGCAAGATCGCCATCCATCACATGCACGCCGTTTTCTAGTGTAAACATCTCCCAACTGTTCTCATCGTAAATATCAAGTTCGGGCGATTTTAGTCGCCAGTCTTGGATAGCACAGTCTACGCTAATGCTAACGCCCCCCAACCGATTGATAAGGCGCGTAAAGCCATTAAAGTTGATACGCACATAATAATCTACATGCACGCCCAAATTATATAAAAAAGTGTCTTGGATTGCGCTTTCACCTGTCACGTCGGCTATGCCTGCGTTTTCGCCCAAGTAATACGTTTGGTTGAGCTTTGCCATTTGGTTTACAGGTGGCACATAGACATATAAATCACGCGGAACAGACACAATGGCAACGTGGCGCGTGTTGGTATTAAGCGTCACAAGATGAAGCGAGTCCGTCAGCCCTATATTGGCATCATTGCTGGTTGCCACGCCCAATAGCACCACGTTGATAATGTTATCCCCTTCACTGTCAAGGATGGGCATGGGGTTGGGGATGATGGTTTGGTTAGAAGTTTGAGCAGAGGCGACACCCACCAGTAAACTCAATAAACAGATTAAAAAAACGCGATAACGCATGATAAACGCTCTTTCTGGCATAAAAATCTTGCCTTCATCATACACCCTCCCCACAGCACAGACACCCACGCTCCCCCCATGCTTGCCCGTTTACCAACCTATTTCACAGTTTTAAGGATTTTCTTACATCTAGCGATTATGCTGTATGATGTACCGATGAGTCTTAATAGGGAAAACAAAAAATGAAAACCATAAATCAGCTAAAAGTATGGGCTTTGATGTTAGGTTTAGTGGCAATTGGGTTTGTGGGTGGCATGACCATTAGCCCCACCCAAGCCAGCATTGGGGCTATTGCACCTCAAGCCGTTATTGGCACGGAATTACTGACTGAAACCGAGCGCGTTTTTGCCGAAGTGTATCAAGCCGTTGCACCCAGTGTGGTTTCTGTACTCACCACCGCCGCAAGCAGCGGCAATAATCAGCTAAGACGTGGGGGTAGCCAAGGCAGCGGCTTTGTTATTGACCTGCAAGGGCATATTGTTACCAATTATCACGTGGTAGAGGGCGCAAGCCGCATTGAAGTGAATATGTTTGATGGCACAATTAGCCGTGCCGAAGTGGTGGGCTTGGATGCCGACTCTGATATAGCCGTGATTAAAGTGAATGTGCCAGCAGAACGCCTACGTCCGGTAGTGATGGGCAATAGCAATGGCGTACAAGTGGGACAAACCACACTCGCCATTGGCAACCCCTACGCCAAAGATTGGACGCTGACCAGTGGCATTATCAGCGCACTCAACCGACGCATTACGGGCTTAAACAACTATAGCATTGGGGGCGTTATTCAAACCGATGCCGCCATTAACCCCGGCAACAGTGGCGGGCCTCTTTTGAACCTGCGCGGGGAAGTCATTGGCATGAACAGCCAAATTACCACCGAATCGGGTAGCAATGTTGGCATTGGTTATGCCATCCCCAGCAATCTTATTTCAAAAGTAATGCGTTCCCTGATTGGTAGTGGGCGCATATCCTATAGTTTCTTGGGCATTAACAGCCGCCCCATTGACCTTGACCTTATCGAAGCCTATAGCCTGCCAAATAACATTCGGGGTGTAGCGGTGCTACAAGCACAACAGGGATTCCCTGCCTTTAATGCGGGGCTTCGTACCTTAAGCAATACGAGCGTAGACATCATCACGTCCATCAATGGCACAACCGTACAAAACTTTGATGAACTAGTGGGCTGGCTTGCCATTAACACCAACCCTAACGACACTGTGAATTTAACAGTGTATCGTGATGGGCAACTGTTCAACATTCCCGTTACCCTCTCCGAGCGTCCACGCTAAAAGTCCATACAAGCAAAAAGAGGGGTTTTTATCATTAAGCCCCTCTTTTGTGTGGATGCAATTGTCAAAAACGCTGTTTAGCGACGTTTGCGCCTATCTTTTACAAAGCTATCGGTAAATTCGCCCTCGTCATTAATGCGAACCGAAGGAATATCATCATCCAGCAATGCATCAAGGCTAGTAGACGTTCTTTCTTCTTCACGTTGGGTCGGATTTTTGCGCTTCATGCGCCCCTCGCCAGACATCATCGCTAGTTCGCGGTCTATCTCGTCTTGAATTTCACGGTCACGCTTGTTTGCGCCCGCTCCATACTTGGTATAGTATTCCTGCCAATGACCAAATAAACCCAAACCCCAGCCCAATGTCATAAAGATTGCCCAAAATGGGAAGCTCCGTGTCATCACAGTGAAGCCCACCCAAACCCCCACATTAATAATCAAGTACCAAGTGAGGTGGTCTATAAGTTCTTGGCGTTTTTTAATGCGCTTCTCTACGCGCTTACGAATTTGCTCGCTAGGGTCAGCACTTGATAAGCCCATACGCCTCAGCATTTCGCCGTCCACCACGTTCTCTATTTTATCTGCAATGCTAACGACCCCTGCTTTTAGGCGTTGCCCTACTTCACTCCAGTTCATTTGCTCCAGGTCAATTCTGGATTCAATTTTGTAGCGTTTGTCGCCCTTTAGCTTGGGCAGTTCGGGCATGGTTGGCAGTTCGGGCATCTTTGGCATTGCAGGCATAGGCGGAATAGAAGGCGCAGGTGGAGGCGCAGAAACTTCGCCACCCCGCTGGGGTGTAGGCGATTTTACGTTGTTTTGTGCTTGGCTCGATTGCGATAAAGGCGAGTCCAATTCGGGTTCAATTGCGCGCTTAAACGCACTCACCATATCACGCGCGGTGCTATAGCGGTCAGAAGGCGACTTTGCCAATGCGCGTTCAAACACTTGGTCAACGTTATCGTTAAGGTCGGGGTTTAGGCTACTGGGGGCTTCGGGCGCAGTATAAATGTGTCCATGCACAATGGCGTAGGTAGAATCAGCAACAAATGGCACACGCCCCGTAAT
Organism: Anaerolineae bacterium; assembly: GCA_034437555.1. GTDB lineage: Bacteria > Chloroflexota > Anaerolineae > Aggregatilineales > Phototrophicaceae > JANWYT01. The sequence goes on from DAOTTQ010000030.1 coordinate 80,615, forward strand.
CAGTTCGTACAAAATAATCGCCAAAGAGTAAACATCCGTAGACGATGTTAGGTTCTTTTCGCCTTGTGCTTGTTCGGGCGAAATGTAAAAAGGCGTACCCAGCATCATGTCATGGCTAATGGTAGATTCGCCCATTTGCGCCATTCGCGCCAGCCCAAAGTCGGTAATATAGGGTTTGCCGTCCGCATCAATCAGAATATTAGACGGCTTCATATCACGGTGCAATACGCCCTGTGCGTGGGCATAATCCAGTGCATCCGCCACCCGTTCCATCAAATCGAGAGTTTCTTTTAGGGTTAAGCCCGTTTTAAGGGCTTTTTGCTTTAGTGTCATGCCCTCAATGTACTTCATCACCAAATAGGGATTACCCTCATTTTCGGCGTAATCATAAATGGGGACGATATTGGGGTGTTCTAGCTTGCCCACAATCCGCGCTTCACGTTGAAAACGCGCCACAAAACCCTCATCCGTGTTAAAGGCGGGATGCATTACCTTAACGGCAACGTGGCGGTCTAGGCGTTCATGGTAGGCTTTATACACCGTTGCCATACCACCCTTACCCACTTGCCCAACAACTTCATACTGACCAATACGTTCATGCTCTTGCATTTTATTTTCCCCTGCGTTCAAGACCAACCTTATTTTAACACGCCAACCTTATTTTAGGGCAACATTTGCGCTAGGACAGCCATATTCGGGGCAAATACAATCATGACGATACCCCGTACTTCGCTCATTTCCACCACATAGCCTGTTTCAAGGGCTTTTTCTTTGGTGTAGGCTTCCATCACCAGCGCAAAGGCTTGTTTTAGCTCAATCATATCCAACGCCGTATCCGCGACAACCGCATAGCGCATTGCCAAATTGCCCGCGTCATCTTCATAAATTTGGAAGGCATCCCCCCCCCAACCCTGCGAGGCAGCCAGTGCATCTGAAGGGCTTAGATATTGCCCCAAAAATTGGTTGAGATAAAATTGCCCTACTGTGCCATCTTCTACCAATTGCCAGCCGTCTATTGGCAAAATATCCAGCCCAATGGGCAATGCGCCCTCACCCGCCAGATATTTTTCGGGGTGTAAAATTTGCTCGCTGGTGGTGGGGGGGCTGGCAAATGCCTCGTTCACCCGTTCCCAAGAGCCTGTTTCCCGATACAGTGCCTGCACAAACGTTAAGCCCGTTTCATACGGAAACAGCAATTCGTTGGCAATAATGCTGGGTATACCGGGCGGAAGGGTAAGCGTACCCGTTGTAATGCCCCCCAATAGCATGCCTAAAGACACCCCTAAGGGGTCGCGTTGCGCTTCGGTTTGCACATACGCCGTCATCGTTAAAGAAGCATCGCCTTCTACCAATGACAAGCGTGCCAAGCGTTCATCCAAACCCAACGTTTCGCTTTCTAGCAGATAGGGCAACAAGTCAAAGTGCTGGTCTTGCAAGGCGTGGGTAAACTCATGAACATAGGTTATGCGCTCTAGGATGGGCAAGCCATCGCCGAGTGTGGCATTCTCTTGCAAAAGCACCGTGTTCATCTCTTTGGTTTCGGGGTCATAATAGCCCCCCACCTGACCACCATAAAAGTTTATCAGCGTGGCGCGTAAGTCGGTTTCGGCAGGCAAAAAGCCAAACGCCACATAAAAGCGCAACGCCTTGTCTACGGCTTCGTCCGTCAGTTCTTCGTTAATTTGCGTGTCTATAAATGCCCGTAATTCTGCGCGTGACGGAAAATAGCGCGTTACAGGCTCTAGTACCTCTAAGCCGCGTACTCGCGCGGTAAATTCCTCTAGCCCCATCAGTGAAGCCTCTAAAGCGGGGCTTACGGTAGGGGATGTTTGAGCCGTTACCACAATACTCATACTCAACATAACAATAAAAGCTATCATTCGGTACATGCGTTTTTGTCCTTTTTATGTTCTGTTTACATACTACGTAAGAATGCCGTTAATCGGTGTAAAATTGATTAAGAGCTTCGGCTAAACAAGCCAATCACCCGTTGGATAACGGCTTCGGCAACATGCGACTTGCTCATCAATCCTAATGAAATGTGCGCCCCACGCCCATCTAATAGCGTCACACGATTGGTATCAACAGCAAACCCACCATCAGGTGCAGTAATATCATTCGCCACCATCAAATCCAACCCTTTACGCTCTAGCTTGCTTTGGGCATTTGCTAATACATCGTCACTTTCGGCGGCAAAACCCACCACGACACGCGGAAAACCCCGTTCTGTACGGCGTTGCTTTACTTCTAGCAAAATGTCGGGCGTGCGCTCTAGCTCTAACGATAATCCGTTTGTGTCACCCGTTTTCTTTTTAATTTTGTGGGTAGACACTTCTTGAGGGCGAAAATCGGCAACAGCCGCCGCCATAATGAGCGCGTCTGCGTCTTGTGTGTGTTCTAAAACCGCGTTTAGTAGTTCTTGTGCGCTTTCTACTTGCACGATTGTTGCACCCACAGGCGCGGGCAAGTGAGCAGACGTAATCAGGGTAACGCTTGCGCCCGCATCCAAAGCCGCCTGTGCAATTGCGTAGCCTTGTTTGCCCGATGAGCGATTGCCCACATAGCGCACAGGGTCGATGGCTTCGCGTGTGCCGCCTGCTGTCACCACCACGCGCCGATGTGCCAAGCCACCCCGCAACGCCAGCGCATTACGAATATGCCCCATGAGGGTGAGTGTTTCGGGCAAGCGTCCTTTGCCATACAGTCCACTGGCAAAACGTCCTTCTTCTGGTTCTATTAAAATTGCGCCCCGTGAAACCAACATATGAATATTGGCTTGGGTAGCGGCGTGGTCATACATTGCGCCGTCCATCGCAGGCGCAATCAATAAAGGACAGCGGGTAGCCAAAGCCGTAATGCTTAACAAGTCATCCGCAATGCCATTTGCCAGCTTTGCCATCGTATTTGCCGTTGCAGGAATTACCGCCAGCAAATCTGCGCCTTCGCCCAAGCCCACATGGGCAATATGCGTGGGCAAACCGCCCGCACTCGCCTTCCATGCGCTGGTATAAACCGTCCTACCCGTTACCGCCTGAAAAGCTAATGGTGTTACAAATTCTTGAGCAGATTCGCTTAAAATCACATCCACCAACGCGCCCGCTTGGGTGAGCTTGCTGGCAAGGTCGATGACCTTATAAACGCTAATGCTGCCTGTTGCACCTAATACGATGCGCTTTTTATCTAATAGGGTAATGTTTTCCATACTAAAGTACGCCCTTCTGGGTGTTAGGTATACCACAATTGTACAGCGTAATTTTAAGACTCATGTTACACTTAGCTAGAATATGGTCAACATACACTTTTACTTTTTAAGGAGGCATTATGCGCCCTCGTTTGCGCCTTTTAGTCACATTGCTCTTGCTACTGGTGATTTCACTGGTTAGCACGGCACAAACCAACACTCACACGGTACAAGCCGGTGAGAATCTCTTTCGGATTTCACTGCGCTATAACGTCTCCTTGACGGCTTTGGCGCAAGCAAACAATATCAGCAATCCTAATTTAATCTTTACAGGGCAAGTGCTAACCATTCCTACGGGCGGTGGCACAACACCCCCACCCACTACAACACCTCCTACTACCCCGACACCCGCTCCTGGTGGCACAGCAACCACCTACACGGTACAACGTGGGGATACCCTTAACGTTATCGCTCGCAACTTTGGCACAACCTTCCGAGCCATTGCAGCTGCCAATAACATCAGCAACCCCAACCTCATTTTTGTGGGGCAAGTGCTAAACATTACTGCAGGGTCGGGTACAACACCCCCCACCACGCCTCCCACCACAGGCAATCCTCCCCCCAATACTGCCCCCATCACGGGCTTTGAATATGGGGCGCATGTGATTGGCTATAGCTACAGTGACCTCATTCGTGGCACAGGCATGACATGGGTAAAACGCCAAATTGTCTGGAATCAGGGTGACTCCGCCAGCATTGCCCAAGAAGCTATTGATGGCGCAAAGGCACGCGGTTTTAAGATTTTGCTGGGTGTTGTGGGTAATCCCGCCCAAGTAGCCGCCAACCCCACCCAATACTATCAAGACTTTGCCAATGTGTTGGGGCAAATTGCCGCACTTGGCGCAGATGGCATTGAAGTATGGAACGAACCCAACATTGACCGCCAATGGCCCCGTGGGCTAGTGAGTGGCGCACAATACACCTCGATGTTGTCTGCTGCCTATCAATCCATTAAAGCCGCCAACTCTAATACTATTGTGATTAGTGGCGCACCCGCCCCCACAGGCGGTTTGGGCTGTAACACCAATGGCTGTAATGATGATGCTTTCATTGGGCAAATGGCTGCCGCTGGTGCATCACGCTTTATGGACTGCGTTGGGATTCACTATAACGCAGGCGCGGTACCCCCCAGTGCCACCACAGGCGCACCCGTTGGCAGTGCCACCCACTATTCTTGGTACTATCCTAGCATGGTGAACTTGTACACGCGTACCTTCCCCGGCAAGCCCTTGTGCTTTACAGAAATTGGTTACTTAACGTCTGAAGGCTATAGCACATTGCCCGCCAACTTCCAATGGGCAAGCGGTAACACCCTTGCCAACCAAGCCGAATGGCTAGGAGCAGCCGCCCGTACCGCCAAAAATAGCGGTGTGGTACGCCTATTCATCGTATGGAATTTAGACTTTACCCAATACAACGATGACCCGATGGCAGGGTACGCTATCATCCGTCCTGACGGCACATGCCCGTCATGTAACGCCATCAAGACTGCCCTACAATAGTAGAACACAGCACAGTAACACCTAACAAAAAGGGGTTTGGCACATCGCCAAGCCCCTTTGTTATTATGTCATGCTGTCGCGTTCTTCTGGCACTACGGCACGTTTTAAGGAATCCCCCACAAGTACACACTGCCGTTCGCATCAAAGAACGCCATTAAAAAGCCATCGCGTGTCCATGCCACACCGGTAATGCGATTTGTGCCGATTGCCAGTTTTGCCGATGGAATGGTGGATTCGGTGGCTTGCGAAATGTCCCACAGCGAAACGCCCACATCAAACGCGCTCGTAATCATCAAATTGCCGTCTGTGCCAAAAGTTGCGCCAATGCGCTCGCCCTTCACTTCAACAATTTGTGCCACCACAACGCCTGTTTGGGCGTTCATCACCGTTAAATCGGCTTCACCACCCCCACTCAATAGGTACTCGCCGTTGGGCGAATAGCGCATGATGTCGCGTGTTCCACCCACGCCCACCGCCAGCGCATATAACGCCCGATTTTCCGTGAGGGTGTACGTTTCAACATACGCGCTTGTGCCTGCGGTAATTTGCGTGCCATCGGGTGAAAATGCCAGCGCAATCACGCCCGCCTCATTCAAGTTAAACTCGTTCAGTTGGGCGCGTGTTTGCCAATCCCACACACGCACAAAGCCATCACCGCCCGCCGTTGCCAGTTGTGTGCCGTCTGCATTAAACGCAATCGCGGTTACCGTGGTTTCGTGTGCCTTAAACGTCGCTTTAGACAAGCGTTCCGACACATCCCATACTTGCACATCACCGCCTGTACCGCCCACTGCCAACCAGCCGTTTTCGTCGTCGTGTGCCATCGCGTTATCCAGCGTAACCGCCAGCGTCAGGGTGTTTAGGGTGCTGCCACGTTCAGTATCATAAATGGCAATAAATCCATCACTGGTCACGGTGTAAAATTCGTCTTTGTTGGGCGAAAAGAACACCCGCACATCAAACCTGCGCCCTGCGGTAAATACCGTGTTGCCCGTAACCAAGTTCCACATAATGATAAGGTCATTGTTTAAGCCCACCAAGCGCGTGCCATCCAACGAAAACGCATGAGCAAACACACTGCTTGCCGAAGATGCCGTGTTATCTAGTCGCCCCAAGTACGCCAATTGGGGCGCGTTTTGGGCGGTAATAGGCGCGGACGGTTCACCATAAGCAGGGGGCGCAAGCGTGGGCTGTGGGGTGTCTTGGGGGCGTGGCGTAGCCGTAGGATTCGCTTCACCCCCGCCACAACTCGCCAAAAACACCGATAGCAATAGCCCAAATATCACGCGCTGTATCGTTGTATTATTCATGAATTGTCCTTAGTAGATGATGTAAGTCTCTTTAAGTTCTTCGCGCAATTGCAAGTAGTTATCATAACGGCTACGTGCAATTTGCCCCACCTTTACGGCACGCCGCACCGCACAATGTGGTTCATTGGTATGGGTGCAATTGTTAAATTTACAGTCGGCAATGAGCAGGCGCATATCCTTAAAATAGCCATCCAACTCATTCGGCTCAATATCCCACAGGTGCATAGTACGAATACCGGGTGTATCTGCCAAATAACCGCCGCCCTCTAGCTTGATGAGTGCGCTATCGCGGGTGGTGTGCATCCCTTCTTCGCTATAGTCACTTACCGCTTTTACGGTGCGCCCCAAATTCGGCTGAATCCCATTGAGTAGGCTGGTTTTGCCCACGCCACTTTGCCCTGTAAACACGCTCACGCGCCCCTGTAGGCGTTCTCTAAGTGCTTCGATGCCAATGCCCTGTTCTGCGCTGGTATACAGCACGTCATATGTGGCTTTATACGGCGCAAAGAGCGCGTCAATCGCCTCAATCGGCTCTAGGTCAATTTTGTTTACGACAATCAAAATGTGTTCAATCGCAGCTTTTTCGCCGACCACCAGCAAGCGGTCTAACATTCTAAAATTGGGGGCGGGGTGGCTGGGGGCAATCACAAAGAGGGCTTGGTCGGCGTTGGCAATCAAGACATGCTCGCGTTCTGCTTGCCCTGCGCCACGCTTGCCTTCTGTTCTTACAGCGCGTGAAATAACGCTCTTGCGCGGATGCACCACTTCAATTGTGCCGTTTAGCGTGCTTACGCCTTCTTCATCTAGGGGGGTAAAGTCTACAGTGTCGCCAATGGCGCAAATATCAGAGGCTTGTGCGTCCTCTTTTAGCCGTCCACGCAACCGACAAATCACAATGGTTGCGTCTGCATCCTCTACCCAATAAAAACCACTTTGCTCTTTTACAACAAATCCTGTTTTCTGAATCAAATAATAACCTCCGTTATGGGTGAAGCCCTTTTACTCATTATATGCCCGTTATTGCTTTTGGTTGAGCATCGTTCTTGCCGTTGCCATCAAATTGCGAAGGGCTTGCTTGGCACGCTCAGGGTCGGTGATGGTTTCGGGCGTCAGAGCGTGGTCTAAAATCAGCGAGTAGGCTTCAATCGTTGCTTCTAGTGGGGGCTGGCTTTCCTTCGGGATAATGTCATCAATGCTAATCAGACCATACGAAATCATGCCCATGATAAAGGACAGCACATCGGGCGCAACATCGCGCCGAATGGCACCGGCTTCTTGCAATTCTACAATCAATTGTTGGCGCATTATCAGCGCATTTTGAATGCGATTGGGTTCGCGCTTTAAGTACGCCCCTAGCACGCGCTTATCTCGCTTAAACAGTGCGCTCATTAGGGGGCTATTTGCCAGCGCATACAGCAAATGCTTAAACATGCTGGCAAAAGTAACGCCGTTGGGGTCGTTGTCCACACGGTTTAGCCACAATTCAGCGTACGCTAGCCCCTCACGCCACAGCAAGCGTTCAAAGAGGGCATCCTTGCTTTCAAAGTGCAAATAAATTGCCCCTTTGCTAATGTGTGCCTCTTGCGCGATATCGTTCATGCTGGTTTTGTCGTAGCCGTATTGTATGATTAGTTTAAGCGAAGCATCTAAAATGTTGCTTTCGCGCTTTTGATTATCGGATTTCGGGGGCATACGGCTCTCTTTATCTGTGTGTGTTCATGACCATTTTAGCATATTGGGTCATAGAATGTCGCTATTCTTTTTTAAGCGATAGCGTATCAGTACGAATCACACAGGGTTTTAGCTAAAGTAACGCCTTTAGGCACTAGGTTTATTACCAACCGAAAGTGATTTGCATGTCTACTCTTCCACCGATTGAGTTTTACAGAACATCTGGCGGCGTTGAGCTATATCGCTTGCCCACCATTGTGTTTCCCAATGGCTTTGTGGCGTATGCGTACTTAGTATTGGGAGCAGGCGAACCCACGCTGATTGATACGGGCAGTGGCATTATGCGTAGCACGCCCGACCTTTTAGACGGCATTGCCAGCCTAAAAGAGCAGTTTAACGAAACGATTACCGTTACAGATATTAAGCGCATCTTTGTCACACATGGGCATATTGACCACTTTGGGGGCTTGCCCGACATGATCAAAGCCACAGGGGGCGCAAAAGTAGGGATTCATCCCCTTGATAAGCGCATTTTAACCAACTATGAGGAGCGCGTGGTTGTTGCCACCAAGAACCTCACCATTTACTTTCAGCGTGCCGGCGTGCGCCCCGAAAGAATGCCAGAATTGCTCTCTATGTATGGCTTTAGCAAGCAACACTTTCGCTCTGCCAATGTTGATTTTGCTTTAGAAGAGGGCGAACCCATTGATGGCATGGATTTTTACCACGTGCCGGGGCATTGTAGTGGGCAAGTTGCCATTCTCATTGATGACATTCTGCTAAGTGCCGACCACATTCTAGCGCACACCTCACCCCATCTTGCCGCCGAAAGCATTACTCACTATACGGGCGTAGGGCATTACCGCGACTCCTTAAACAAGCTAAAGCCCCTTGCCCATAATGTGCGCCTAACGCTGGGCGGACACGAAGAAGCTATTGAAGATTTACCCTCACGGATGACTTACATTCGCCACCGCCTAGATGTCAAAAGTGAGCGTGTGCTAGACATCATCCGCGAGGCAGGCAAGCCCGTCACCATTAGCGAAATTTCTAAGCATCTTTACGTGGATAAACACGGCTTTGATGTGCTTTTAGCACTACAAGAAGCAGGGGCGCATGTCGAGTATTTGTATGAACGGGGCTACTTGGCAGTTGATAATTTGGAGCAAGTGCAAGCCGAAGACAACCCCGCCCTACTATATACCGTCCTTTAGCGGCAAGTTTCCACCAGTGGCGCATTTTCAAGGGGGGCTTTTGTGGTTACCACCACATTGACCGCAGGGTCTCCTTCACCCACTTGCACATTAATCAGCGTAGAAGCAAAGTTTTGCACCACGCTTTCGGCTTTGGCTTGGGCATCCGTGATAATGCCTTCTTCTGTGGCAATGTCTCTAAAGCGCAAAAGCGCATAACGGCGTGATTCATCGCTCAGGCGGGGCTGGTTGGGGGCGAAGATACCTGTGCGTTGTTCGGCGACATACGTTTTTTGCACGTCCAAGTAGCATGCGGTGAGTATGGGTGCAGGGATATTTAGCGTTAGCGTGCGCGTTTCACCGTCATACACCATATCTTCACGGGTCAATTGTCCCATATCTACGCCTGCTTCTATGTGTCCCACCGCCACCAACGCCAAACTGTTCCCGTATAGAGCTTGCAACACCGAAGGCATCTCGGTCGAAATCGTCACGATATTGGCGTAGTTATAACGCATGGTGGTGAGCTGGCTTAGTTCATTAAACGGCTCAACCTCTGGAATGCGAATTTGTGAAATATCAATTTCCGATGTGGTATTTGCGCCCGCTAACATTTCGCCCATGCTGGAAAAGAACGTTCCTATACCATTACTAAGGCTATTGCTAAAGTTGACGGCGATCGCCAATACCACAATGGCAACCACAATCACCAACAAGCCCGGCAGCACCTTAAAGAATAGCCACACAAAACCACCCAACGTATTGCCTACCAATTGCCCTAGCCTAATAGGCGTTCTTTTTGGTTTTTCCATGTGTTGTTTCTCCTTAAGTTTATTTTAGATGGGCTTTATTAACCCTCATTATAACAGGACAAACGCGCTATTGCGCCCACCTGCCCCCATGATAAAGGTCGGTTTGCCTACGAAAAAACGCGCCACTGTGCGATAATACGTTAAAACACTCACACGAAATGAGCATAAAACGCTATGGCAAAATTTTGGTTTGTTTCTGCACCCCTCTATAGTCATACAGATTGGGGTGGCTTGTTAAAAACCGCCCAAGCCCTACAAGCACGCGGTCATGAAGTCATTTGGGTTAGCGAAGCCTCCCTAGAGAACGTCATTGTGGATGCCGAGATTCGCTTTGAAGTTGTGCCACATACGGGCTGGCTTTGGCCCCCCCCACCTGTGCCAGACATTAGCACGCTACACCCCAAAGATGCCGTGCAATTGCGCTACACTCGCGCCCTAGACACGTGGCTTAGTGAAGATTTAGTGGCGCAAGGCACAGAAAGCCTTATTGCATTAGCAGAGCGCATTGGCACACCCGATGCTATTATCACCGACCCGTTTTTAAGCGCGAGTGGCTTTGCCAGCGAAGCCTTAGGGATTCCCATGTTCATTGGGGGTTGGGCAGCGCAAGCCAATTTGGACGAAACATCACTGTTTCCCGTACAGCGCAACCTTAGCACCGATAGCCAACAACGCATTTATCGGCTGTGCCAACGCTTTGGCGTTGAGGGGCATTACTTTAGCAAAGGGGCAGCCCCATCTATCATTAGCCCTTACTTACACATTACGTACTTTACGCCCGAATGGTATCAAGCCGAGCAAGGCTACATTTTGCCCCAAACGCAGTATGTGGGGGGCATTACCGAAGCCCCCAAAGACCCCGCCCCCGACTGGCTAAACGACATCCCCCAAGCACAGCCTCTCGCGCTCATCACACTAGGCACAACGTTTACGGGTGATTTAGGCTTTTATAGCTGGGCAGCGCAGTCAGTGGCACGTCATGGCTTATTGCCGGTGGTTGCCATTGGCTTTACGCCCATTGAACCCGATAAAAAAGCCGAGTTAAAACGCGCCCTCCCCAAAGGCACACGGCTGGTCAATTTTGTGCCATTTGCCCACATTTTGCCTCGTTGTACACTGATGATTCATCATGGGGGTATGGGGACAACACACGATGCCATTGTGCATGGGGTACGACAAATTGTAGTACCGCACGCCGCCGACCAACGCATCCAAGCGAGGCGCGTGGCACAAGCCAAATTAGGGCTTAATTTAACGGCGCATGACGTAAGGCATGGGATGCTTAACGAAGGCACAAAAGCCCTGCTAGAAGCCGACTGGGTAAAAGAAAACACCGCCCGTTTTGCCCAAGAAATGGCAAGTCTCGGCGGTGCGCCCCGTGCTGCAATTTTGATTGAAGAAACGCTGGCAACGCTGAAGTAAGCCCTTGTGGTGTATAATCAAGAAAAAGCATGCGGTGATTAAATGACCGTTCTTGACCTCTATCAGCAAGCACAATCTCTAAACCCAGAGGAACGCAAAACCCTCATTAATACGCTTATGGGGTCTTTGGACAACACAGAAACCCCACAAACTGTAGAAGTTTGGCAAGAGGGTGAGCTAGAAGCCTTACTCATCATAGACCCACTACGGGGCGCAGACATTATTGCCCAAGGTTTAACAGGCGGGTGGGCAGACGAAAACCTGTCCGATGGTGAGACATGGCAGCGCAACAACGCGCAAAACGCCGTGAGCATCGCCAATGGTAGACGCGCCTCTGGATAGTTCGGTGCTGATTGACTTATTACGCGGATACGCCCTGCCGAAGTATGGCTTGAGCAGCGAGAGTTTCTTGGAGTGACACATATCGTCTGGCTAGAATTGTTAGAGGGCGCAAAAAACAAGCAATCACAGCATAAAGCTATCGTTCCTTTGCGTCGCTTTCACTTGGTAGAAACAATTCCTAGTGATTTTGAGTGGGAAGTCAATCGCCTTGTGATGCTTGGTTTAAGCCACCAAGTAGATGCGTTTGACTGCCTTATCGCCTCCGTAAGCTACCGCCTAAACGTCCCACTCTATACGCGCAACATGAAGCACTTTGTGCCTCTCATTAGCAATCTTGCCCTTACGCCTTATGGGTGATTTTTTCGGCGGTTTTATAGCCACAAATAAAAATGTTGGGCGTGGCAAACGTCGCGTTGGGCGTGCCTTCATATTCGGGTTGTAAATAGGCTCGCATGGCAGAAGGGGCTTGTATCAGCATGATTTGTAGGCGTTCTATAATATCGGGTGGGCAATTTTGCCGCTCTGCCCACTCTACCAAATGATGCCTGCTGGTGTGCGTTTCTTCACGGACAATATAAATGCTCGCCTCTCGGCAATACCTACGCCACTCATAAATGCTCAAGGCTTTGCCATGTGAGGGGTCACGAAGCGTTTCAAACGCATCGTTATAGGCGCGGTCACGCTCGTGCTTGGGCGATAAGTGGTCTTGCATCACTAACAGCCCACCCTCTTTTAGCACACGCCCCGCCTCTCTAAAAAATCGCTTAACATGAGGGAAGTGATGCTGTGCTAAGCGGCAAGTCACAAGGTCAAATGTGGCGTTCTCAAACGGCAAACGCTCGGCATCGCCTTGCACAAAGCGCAAATTTTGATGCCCATTCGCCAGCGCATTAGAGCGCATTGCCTCTAGCATGGGGTGTGTCAGGTCATAGGCGGTCATCTGTGCCACATGGGGCGCAAACGCCAGTGCCGTATGCCCTCCGCCAGTGGCGACATCCAGCGCGTGCCAATGCGCTTGGGGCTGTGCCATCTGGATAAGGCGTTCTAGGCTGGCAGGGTGGGCGTGCGTGTGGCTTTGCACATAGTTTTCTGCCACCGCGCCATAGCGTTCTTGATTGAGGGCTTTCCGTGCGTCGGTCATGCGTTTACCCTCTCATATAGTTCTACCAGCACGCCTCCCGTGCTTTTGGGATGAATGAAGGCGTATTTGCGACCTTCACGCTCTTTTGGCGTGTCGTTAATTAGCGTAATGCCCTTCTTTTGTAGTGTATTAAGCGCGTGTTGGATGTCATCGACTTCTAGGCAAAGGTGATGAATCCCTGAGCCATTAGTCGTTAAAAATTTGGCGATACCGCTATCTTCTGTAAGGGGTTGCACTAGCTCAATGTGGCTGTCGCCCACATCAAAAAACGCCACTTCCACCGCTTCTTGTGCCACTTCTTGGCGTTTAGATAGCGTCAGCCCCAGCGCATCCGCCCAAAAAGGCAGCGCATCATCAATGCTTGGTACAACCACCGCCACATGATTTATCGTCACGCGCCCATTTTGCACGTCGTGGTCTGCGCGAGTGATCATCCACGGCAAATGCTCCTCATAATGTCCAAAGGTTACGCCGTCAATCCAGCCAATAATGGGGTCGGTGCGGTGTGCTTCTGTAGGGCTAAAGTGGTTGAAAGGCTTCTGTAGGTCGTCATCGCTTAGCTGGCTTACTGCGTCACGTACCTGCTGAAACGTTTCTTCAAACAGTGCCACCGATTCGGCATAGTCTAGGTGGCGGTGTTGATAGTAGATGATGGCGTTGATGTCGTCAAAAGTGGTCACACCACGCTTTATCCAGCTGGTCTTAAAGTCAATCGCCTCCCAACGGTCTTCGCCCTTCAAGATAGCAAGCAAGCTCTCGTGCCACACGGCAAGGTGCTTTAGATGGTCACGCACCGCCCAATCTGCTGCGACGCTAGGGGCGTTCTTTTGCTTATCAGTAAGGGTTTGTAAAAACGCATCTAGGCGGGCTTTGGCTTCGTCCATCAGCATTAGGGCGTTGACTGTTGTAATGGCTAATTCGTCTTTGTTTGTCATGGTATTCGCCTCCCTCAAAAAATAGGTCTTATGCTCCATTCTACCCTAGCCTGTGTTTAAGGTGGTATAATGTGGCAAAATCAAATGCTAAATTAATTGTTGATACGAGGTCGAAAAATGGTCGTTAATGCTCCCCAACTTACGTTAGAAATTACCGAAGAACACGAAATGCTGGTGCAAGCCGTCCGTGACTTTGCCCAAAAAGAAATTGCCCCCATCGCAGAAGCCTTTGACCATAGCGGCGAGTTCCCTATGGATACCATCAAGAAGATGGGCGCAATGGGCTTGATGGGCATCGAAGTGCCAGAAGAATACGGTGGCGCAGGCATGGACACGCTGGCGTACGTTTTAACCCTCATTGAAGTGGCAAAAGCCGATGCCAGCCACAGCACCATTTTAAGCGTCAATAACTCACTTTACTGCAATGGCATTATGCTCTTTGGCACAGAAGCCCAAAAGAGAAAGTGGGTAACGCCCATTGCCAGTGGCGAAAAAGTGGGCGCATACAGCCTAACAGAACCCATGAGTGGCAGTGATGCCGCCACGATGGCAAGCCGTGCTGTTCTAAACGAAGCAGGCACACACTATATCATCAATGGGCGCAAAAGCTGGGTGACATCGGGACCCGTGGCGGATTATGTGGTGCTATTTACCATGACCAACCCCGAAAAAGGCAATAAGGGCATTACCGCCTTCTTGATTGATGCCACCCAAGCGGGCTTTATGCGTGGCAAAAAAGAACCCAAGCTAGGGATTCGCGCTAGTGCTACCAGTGAACTCATTTTTGAAGATTATGCCTGTCCTGTAGAAAACGTACTGGGTAATGTGGGCGATGGTTTTAAGATTGCCATGACCGTTTTAGATGCCGGCAGAATTGGCATTGCCGCCCAAGCCTTAGGGATTTGTGAAGCTGCCTACGAAGCCAGCCTAAATTATGCCCGTGAACGCCAAGCCTTCGGGGGCCCCATTGGGCAATTGCAAATGATTCAGCAAAAAATCGCCGACATGAAAACACGCATTGAAGCCAGCCGTCTCCTCATTTATAACGCGGTGCTTGCTAAAAAACGCACCCTCGCGCAGGGCGGACGCTTTACCCTAGAAGCCAGCATGGCAAAACTTTTTGCCAGCGAAACCGCCCAATTTGTCACTGATGAAGCCATTCAAATTCATGGAGGCATGGGCTATAGCAAAGAAATGCCCGTAGAACGCTACTATCGTGATGCCCGCATTACGCGCATTTATGAAGGCACAAGCGAAGTGCAACGCATGGTCATCGCTCGTCAAGAATTGGGGCTTCGCTAGTGCGGGGGGCAGTCCTTACCGCACACGGCGGTTTAGATGTGGTGCAATACGTAGAAAATTTGCCCATTCCAGAACCCAAACGCGGACAGATTCGCTTAAAGATGCAGGCAGCCGCCCTTAACCGCCTTGATTTGTTTGTGCGCGTGGGCTGGAAGGGCTTAGATTTGCCCTTTCCGCACGTCATCGGCAGTGATGGCGCAGGCATCGTTGATGCGATGGGTGAGGATGTGACAGGCTTTAGCGTGGGCGATTCTGTAGCAGTAGACCCTTCGCTCTATCCCACACCACGCGCCCACCACACGGACTATGAAAACCAAGACCGTATTGCCATCATGGGCGAACACCACAGCGGGTTCGCCGCCGAATATGTTTGTGTACCCGCCTATAACGCCGTAAAAATGCCCGAAGGCTTCAGTTTTCAAGAGGCAGCAGGCGCAGGTTTAGTGTATGTGACGGCGTGGCACTCGCTCATTACACGGGGCAATTTGCGCCCTTCGGATGTGGTGCTGATTGTGGGGGCGGGCGGTGGCGTAAATACTGCCAGCATCCAAATTGCTAAACTTACAGGTGCAAGCGTCATCGTGGTGGGCAGTAACGCAGAAAAGTGCGCCAAAGCCAAAGAACTCGGCGCAGACCTAACGATTAACCGCGAAGCCACCCCTGATTGGTCAAAAGAAGTCTTTAAGCTCACAGAAAAGCGCGGTGTAGATATTGTCGTGGACAACGTGGGCGGACAAACGCTCCTACAAAGTATGCGTTCTGTGCGCTTGGGTGGCAAAATTCTCATTGTCGGTGGCACAAGTGGCTACGGCTTTGAATTGCCCGTCAACTTGCTATTCGCCAAGCAAATCGCGCTCATCGGCTCTACAATGGGAACGCACAAAGATTATATTGATGTGATGAGTTTGGTGTTTAGTGGCAAGTTAAAAACAGTGGTTGGCAAGGTCTTTACGTTAGAAGAAGCTCGCCAAGCCGAAGAAACCCTAGAAAACTTTGATGTCTTCGGCAAGGTTGTACTAGCCATATAGCACTATTGGGGGTGTCCGCACCCCCTTAGTTTTCTTTGTCAAAATCTTGTGCGCAGGCGTTGTAAGTGCGTCTATGTCAGTGCCTCATATAGCTCACTCTGCAAAATTTGACGCAAGTCAACCATCGAAGATTCAGCCATTTTTGCCTCTAAAATACCGTTTAATCCTAAAGAAGAGCATGGCATTAAATCTCAATTTTTAAGCTGTTCGTGCTATAATGGTCGTCCATTAGAAAGGACGAATCCCTCTTGAATAAAAACACTGAAACAGAAGTGAAGCTCTACACACCTGACCACACCGCTATTGTGGCAAAACTCCAAAGTTTGGGCGCAAAAGTCCTGTATCCGCGCATCCTAGAACGCAACTTTCGCTTTGAAAACGCCAAAGAAACGTTTGTCCAAAGTGGAATTGTGCTTCGCCTACGTGAAGATAGCCGCGTGCGCCTAACGTATAAAGATGGCAGAAGCGTGACCAATGGCATTGTCACACGGCGCGAATTTGAAGTAGAAGTCAGTGACATGGAAACCATGCGCGACATTTTACAGGGCTTGGGGTATCATATTTATATGAGCTATGAAAAGTACCGCACCACCTATGAATTTTATGGGGCAGAAGTGGTGCTAGACGAACTTCCCTACGGCAACTTTACCGAAATTGAAGGCGACATCGACACCATCGAGGACATCATCCGCGCACTCGGTTTACAAGACGCGCCACGCCACCCCGATAGCTATGTGGCATTATTTGGGCGCGTAAAAGAGCGTGTGGGTATGATGGCAACCGACCTCACATTTGAGAATTTTGAGGGCATTCTTCTGCCACCAGACACCTTTACAGCAACTACTCCCTAAAGCAATACTTTAAGCACAACGCCACAAAGGACAAGGCATCATGAGCGACGAAAACAAGCAACGCTGGGAACAAGACACGGTAAACCCCGCCCTTAAAAAAGCCCCAGAACGCAAAGAGGGGTTTGTGACATCGTCTGATATTCCTGTGAAACGCCTGTTTACGCCCAAAGATGCCCCCATCGACCACGATACCGAACTTGGTTATAGCGGTGAATATCCTTTTACGCGCGGTGTACAGCCCACCATGTATCGCTCACGGTTTTGGACAATGCGCCAATACGCGGGCTTTGGCACAGCCGAAGAAAGCAATGAGCGGTATCGCTTTTTGCTGGGTAAGGGGCAAATGGGGTTAAGTGTGGCGTTTGACCTGCCCACGCAAATTGGCTACGATGCCGATGACCCCATGTCCTTGGGTGAAGTGGGCAAGGTGGGCGTAAGCATCTCTAGCATCCACGATATGATGCTGCTCTTTAGGGACATTCCGCTGGATAAAGTTTCCACCAGCATGACAATCAACGCGCCTGCCAGCGTGCTTCTTGCGCTGTACATCGTCACGGCAAAACGGCAAGGCGTAGACAGCCACAAATTGCGCGGCACAGTGCAAAATGACATCCTAAAAGAGTATATTGCGCGCGGCACGTATATTTACCCGCCCGCTCATTCCATGCGCCTGATTACGGATATTTTCGCGTATTGCCAAACGCACGTTCCCAATTGGAACACCATTAGCATTAGTGGCTATCACATCCGCGAAGCCGGCAGCACTGCCGTACAAGAAGTGGCATTTACTTTGGCAAACGGCATTGCCTATGTAGAAGCTGCCCTTAAAGCAGGCTTGGATGTAGACGAATTTGCGCCCCAACTGTCGTTCTTCTTTAACGCACACAATAACTTTTTAGAAGAAGTGGCAAAATACCGTGCAGCGCGTAAGCTGTGGGCGGGCATTATGAAAGACCGCTTTAAGGCAAAAGACCCCCGAAGCTGGATGTTGCGCTTTCACACGCAAACGGGCGGTAGCACTCTAACGGCACAACAGCCCGAAAATAACATTGTGCGTGTGGCATTACAGGCGTTGGCAGCGGTAATGGGGGGTACACAATCGCTCCATACGAACAGCATGGATGAGGCGCTTGCGCTCCCAACCGAAAAAGCGGTGCAGATTGCATTGCGTACCCAACAAATTATTGCCCACGAAAGTGGCGTAGCCGATACCATCGACCCGTTTGGCGGAAGCTATGCGATAGAGTATTTAACCGCCCAAATTGTAGAACGCGCCCAAGAGTACATCCAACAGATTGATGATATGGGCGGGGCGATGCGTGCCATAGAAGAGGGCTTTATACAAAATGAAATTCAAGATGCGGCGTATGCCTATCAGCTTGCCCTAGAGAAGAAAGAAACCATCGTGGTGGGCGTAAACGACTTTGTTGCCGAAGAAACCAGCCATCCCGACCTTTTACGCGTGAACCCCGCCATAGAAAAGATGGCACACCAACGCCTTGCAGAACTACGTGCAAACCGTGATAATGAGCGCGTATCGGCACTGCGCCAACAGCTAGAAAGCACCGCCCGCACACATGAGAATTTGATGCCAATCATTATAGAGTGCGTGGAAAATGAGGTAACATTAGGCGAAGTTTGCCACAGCTTACGGGCAATTTTTGGCGAATATCGCCCTTCTACGAATATTTAGACGTTGCCATAACGTGCCAATCTTATTTTGGCTTAGTGGCACGCATAATATAACGACTATACACTTAACAACCAACTCAACAAAGGATAAATGCGTCGTATGGGAAGAAATACCTTGAAACCGCTCATTGTGTTTATTAGCCTCATTACTGCCGTCGCGTTCTTGGCGGTTTCTGTTATTGCCACATGGCAAATTTTCACCACCCTCATTGCAGGTAACGACATTCGCAGTGAATTATGGGCATTTTTGGTGCTGACGTTTACGGCGGGCGTAATTATGATTAGCTTGTCGTGGGGCATTAGTGAATACGGCGAAGCCCGCCGTGCTGCGCTTGCCTCCCCCGCCCCCTCTGGGGATGATGAGTAACAACAGCGTGTTGCCCCTGAATCAAATTCTTTGTGGCAATAGCTACGCTCTCATCAAGCAATTGCCTGATGAGAGCGTAGACCTTGTGATTACATCGCCACCTTATTTCCAGCAACGGGATTACGGTGGGGGGATAGGCAACGAAAACGCCCTGACGGACTACTTAGATAACCTTCTAGAAATAATGCGTGAATGTGTGCGTGTTTTAAAACCGCAAGGAAGCATCGTATTCAATTTGGGTGATAAATACGAGAACAGTAGCCTACTTTTAGTCCCTTACCGCTTTGCTATCCAAACCACAGAAAATTTACCCCTTTCGCTTGTTAATGCTATTACATGGGTTAAAACAAATCCGACACCGCGCCAGTTCAAGCGTCGGTTGGTAAGTAGTACAGAGCCATTCTTCCATTTTGTAAAATCTAATGACTATTTCTATAATCCAGATGCGTTCATGAAACCAGAAAATATGCCCAAAAAAGTCCAAAGTAAAGCCAATGTGGGGCAAAGTTATTTCGCACTTATTGAACAATCGGAGCTAACACCTGAACAGAAACATCTTGCAAAACAAGAATTGTTACAGGTAATTCAAGAGGTTCAATCGGGAAAACTAGATAGCTTTAGAATGAAAATTAGAGGGCTTCATTCCGAGCCTTTTGGAGGACAAGCAGGAGGCAGACAGATTCAACTAGAAAAGCAGGGATTTACCATCATTCGTATCTATGGCAACCCTATGAAAAAAGATGTGATTGAAATGGCTGTTGAATCTTTAAAGAACAGCAATCACCCTGCCATCTACCCTGTAAAGCTAGTGATGGAGTTTTTACACTTGCTGACCACCCCAGAAGCGATTGTCCTCGACCCCTTCATGGGTTCAGGTTCTACGGCAGTCGCTTGTAAATTACTCAATCGCAATTACATCGGTTTCGACCTGAATCCAGAATATTGTAAAACAGCTGCAGAACGTCTGAACTCACTTTTACCCATCCCACAACAACTGTTTTAGTGCGTATGACAACACCAACCGAGCAACTTCTAAAACTATATCATCAGGCACTACAAAAGCAAGAAAGCACTTTATCTTCTTCACAAATGCAGTTTGTTGACGACATCATAGACCACGCCGAAATTCATAAAGCTGTTTTAACCGCCTTGATTACGTCATTGCTTAAGAAAAGCATCACTCCAGAGCAAGACGTGCGCTACCACAAAGTAGAATTGCGAAACGGTTATTCTGGCAGAACATTTGATTTTCATTATGTAACGCCATTTCTTCAAAAATATTTTCCACGCTACGCTATGGCTGAAAGTGGTTGGCTCACACGCTCCATTGAACAACCCCACCCTTTCACTCGCGACTTTGCGGGTAAGATACGAAATGAAAAAGTTAAACAGGCTTTCTTAGAGATATTGCACGATGTAGAAGAAAAGGGCGCAAATCCGATATTTTACCTCTTGGCGATATTTATGCGGTTGATTGACTTTCAAAGAACACAAAACTTGCCTATCAACAGGGTTCTAGTTCAAGGAATCACCGTAAATCACATCATATCGGCACTAGAGTCTCATTTCTTTACGAACTATAAGCAGTCGGGTGCATCACGGCTACCTGTGCTTGCGCTTCATGCTGTTTATCAGCATTTAATGACGCTTCCTCGCTATGAAAGAAAGACGCTATCGCCACTAAAAAAAACACCACCGCCGACACAAAGAGCAAGAGCATTGGTGATATTGAAGTGATCAACGCAGATGTGACTTTCTTTGAAGCGATTGAAGTTAAACATGGCAAACCTATAACTCCAGAGTTAATCAGCCTTACTTATAGCACCAAAATATCACAATACTCCATTCAACGATACTACTTGTTAAGTACGGCAAAACCAGATGTTGTAAACCCCGAAGGTGTTTTTGAAAAAGTCGAAAAAATAAGAAGCGAACATGGTTGCGAGGTGATTGCCAACGGCGTGGTTGCATCTCTAAAATACTATTTACGCCTGATTGATAACGTTGATGAATTTGTTCAAACGCACACAACAACTTTAATCGCTGATTTTGAGGCAGGAACAGACATTAAACGAGCTCACATTGAACAATGGGAAAGACTTCTAAACCCTCTCTAATGCCCAAGATGCGCTGGTTTGGATGAGGGGACTGGGGTCTTTTAGCAACCGTTCTAGGTGGGGAATCAGCGTTTTATCGCCACTATTGCCCGCTGCAATACAGCCATTTCGCACCCATCGCTCACGCTTAATGCGATAGATGGGCGATACCCCATAACGCGCCTTAAATTCGTCCTCGTCCGTTTGCAATACATCCGCTAATAAGGGCGCAACACGGGTAACATCAGGCGCATAAAACGCCTTCTCTTGGCTGGGCAACGCAAACCGATTAAAGGGGCAAACGTCTTGGCACACATCACACCCATACACCCAATTGCCAAACTGGGCGCGTAGCTCCTGCGGAATTTGCCCTTTATTCTCTATCGTATGATAACTAATGCACAATCGCGCATCCAACACATGCGGACGCACAAACGCCCCCGTTGGGCAAGCGTTAAGACAGCGCGTGCAAGTGCCACACAGGGTTTCGCGGTGGGGCGTGTCGTATTCGTCCGCCTCTAACGTGCTTAAAAGCTCGCCAATAAAAAACAGGCTACCGCGCTTGGGATGAATGAGCATCGTGTTCTTGCCAATAAAGCCCATGCCCGCTTGTTGGGCGTGGCTACGCTCTAAAATTGCGCCTGTATCTACGTATACAGCGTGGTCGTGGGGGGTATCGCGTTGGATGTGTTCCGCGAGTGTTTTTAGGCGTGGCGTAAGCACTTCATGATAATCTACCCCCCACGCATAAGAAGCAATGCGCCCCCGTGAAGGGTCGTTTAGGAGGTCTTTGGGAATGTCTTGGGTGCGGTAGTCACGCGCTACGATGATAAGCGTTTGGGCATGGGGCAAGATAGTTTGCAGGTTTTCACGGCGTTGTACCCTATCGGGGCGTGCCAAATAGCCCATGTCGGCGTGCATCCCCTCATCAATCCAGCGCAAATACGCCCCCAGCGTGGGCGAAGGCGTGGCACGTGCCACCCCCACACGGTCAAAACCCAGCGCAATGGCTTGCGCTTGTACCCGTTCACGGTTTAGCATGGGCATGAATGCTCTTTAATTTTTTGGGGAAAAGATGATTGCCCATGGTGGGGTTTCCTTACGCTGGATGATGTTCATTTCATTATAGCAAAACGGACGAAAAATAATTTTTGGGCGATATTTTTACACCTTAGGGGCGCGCGTTTGGGTTATGAGCAACATCGTAGGGGCGCAACCGTTGCCTTGCCCAATGTAGAAAAAAAGGAGCATCTTTTTTAGATGCCCCTTTTAGGTGTTTTAGACGTGGGACTTTAGCTTCTTCACAATTTCAGACTTGGGCTTAAAGCCTGTTACGCGCTCTACTGCTTTGCCATCCTTAAACAAAATGAGCGTAGGAATGCCCATAATGCCATAGGCTTCTAGCACTTCGGGGTTTGCGTCTGCATCCAGTTTTGCCACCGTTAGCTTGCCTTCATATTCCCCGGCAATCTCATCCACAATCGGGGCAATCATCTTACAGGGCCCACACCATTCTGCCCAAAAGTCTACCAAAACAGGGGTTTTGCTCCCCAATACTCGTTGTTCAAAGTCGTTGCCGTTTACTTCAATGGTCTTTGCGCCCATCGGTTTTGTACTCCTCAAATGGTCATGTGTTAGAACGTCTTGTATTATAGACGCTTTTCTTCAGAATGTCCTTACTATATGGTAAAATGAGGGATCACCTGCACACAGAGACCTGCAAAATAACACCATGAGCCAGCACGATACCCCCGACAACTTGCCCGAACTATCACGCCGTCAAGAGGACTTGCTCTCGCTGATTATCCGTACCTATAGCGAAAACCCCGAACCCGTGAGTTCTAAACACTTGGTAGAGCGTGGCGGGCTAGACATAAGCTCGGCAACCGTACGGAACGAAATGGCACGCCTAGAAGAAATGGGCTACATCACCGCACCCCACACTTCTGCCGGGCGCATTCCCACCGTCAAAGGCTATCGCTATTTTGTGCGTGGCATTTTAGAAAGCGCACCCGACTTTAGCCTGACTGAGCAAGCGCAAATTTCAAATAAGTTTAGCCTAACGTATGGCGTGCTAGACCAATGGATGAGGCAGGCGGCAACGGTACTGGCGCGAACCGCCTCTACTGCATCGTGGGTAACAGCTCCTTCTGCGGATGGAACGCGCTTTAAGCACACGGAACTCATTGTCGTACAGGGGCGTTTGGTGCTGATGGTGCTAGTGCTACAGGGGGGCATTGTGCTTCAGCGCATGCTTAACCTTGCCGATGCGCTCTCGCAAAGCACCCTTAGCGAAACCGCCACACGCATTAACGGCATTTGCGAAAGCCTAAACGCGCCCCAAATTCGCTTAAAGGCACGCCAGATGACCGAGCTAGAGCGCGAAATTTTGGATGTCGTCGTAGAACTCATGGAAAGCCCCACCAGCCAGCAAATGCCCACTGTGTATCAAGACGGTTTAAGTGACATCATCCGCAACTTTAGCGATAACGAAGGCGCACAACAAGCCGTCCGCGTGATAGAAGAACCCACCTTCTTAGATTTTATCGTGCGTGAATTTTACGATTCTAACCGTGACGATACGCTTCACGTTATTATTGGCGGTGAGGGACGCTTTGACGACATTAGCCAGCTTAGCATCATCCTTAGCCGTTATGGGGTACGTGGGCAACTCACAGGCACAATTGGCGTGTTTGGGCCCACCCGTATTAACTATGACCGCGCCATCCGAACGGTGCGCTATGTGGCGGGCATTATGACGCACCGCATGGCAAACTTATATGAGATAGATGGCTCGGAAGCCCCAAAATTGCCACCAAACCACACTCCCCCTAGCCTAAACGAAGAAAACGGTTAATCTTTATCGTTTGTCTTATGCGTTTCTATTATTCATTCGCTACACTAAAGGCATTTGTATTCGGTGTAGCGAGTACGATATTCAATTTGGAGTAGCCAGACCTTATGGAAGACAATACACAAACCGACATGCCACTGAATGAAGAGACTTCCCCCATCATTGACGAAGACACCCCAACAGGCAGCACCACACAAGATGCGGAAGCATTGCGCCGACAAGTGCAAGCAAACCTAGAGGGCTGGCAACGGGCGCGGGCGGAATTTTCTAATTACAAGAAGCGCATCGAGAAGGAACTTCAGCAAGCCGTAGATAACGGACAACTGAATTCCCTAACGGAAATATTGCCTATCATGGACGACTTTTCGAGGGCATTAGACAACATCCCCAACGACCTTAAGGCGAATCCTTGGGTAACGGGAACGTCGCTCATTCTAAAGAAGTTCGACAAAGTGCTAGAGCAATATGCCGTTCAAGAAATTGACCCCGTTGGGCAACCCTTCGACCCACACTTGCACTCGGCAATAGGGATGGACGAAAGCACCTCTAAATTCCCTAGTGGGACGGTGACAGCGACCCTACAAAAAGGTTATCGAAGTGGCGAGCGCGTTTTGCGCCCTGCGCTTGTGCGCGTTGCCAATTAGCACTCATCATACAACACTCAATCACAGGTTACAGGAGAAAGACAAGTTATGGGACGTATTATCGGTATTGACTTAGGAACAACCAACAGCGTGGTTGCCGTTATTGAAGGCGGAGAACCTGTTGTTATTCCATCTTCAGAAGGCAGCAACCTTATTCCTTCTGTAGTCGCAGTAAACCCCAAAACCAATGAACGCCTTGTGGGGCGCGTGGCGCGTAACCAAGCCGTTGTAAACCCCGAAAACACCGTTTTCTCGGTTAAACGCTTTATGGGTAGACGCTTAAAAGACGCAGAATCACAAGATGCCCTCAAGCGCGTTCCCTATAAGACCAGCGCAGCCCCTAATGGCGATGTGCGTATCGAATTAGGGGGGCGTGACTACTCTCCCCCCGAAATTAGCGCAATGATTTTGCAAAAGATTAAAGCGGATGCCGAAGCCTATTTAGGCGAAACCGTAGACCAAGCCGTCATCACCGTACCCGCTTACTTTAATGACACTCAACGCAACGCCACCAAAGACGCGGGCAAAATCGCGGGCTTAGATGTGCTTCGCATTATCAACGAACCTACCGCATCCTCTTTGGCGTACGGTTTAGGCGAGCGCAAAGATGGCATTATCGCCGTCTATGACCTTGGTGGTGGCACATTTGATGTTACCGTTCTCGATATTGCCGATGGCGTGTTTGAAGTGAAGTCTACCAATGGCGATACCTACTTGGGCGGCGATAACTTTGACGAACGTATTATCGACTGGCTGGCAGACGAATTTAAGAAGGAAAGCGGTATTGACCTTCGTAATGACCGCCAAGCTCTCCAACGCCTAAAAGAAGCCGCCGAAAAAGCCAAAATTGAGCTATCGACTACGCTTAGCGCAGACGTAAACTTGCCCTTTATCACCGCTGATTCTTCGGGTCCCAAGCACCTTAACGTAACGCTAACACGCGCCAAGCTGGATAGCCTTGTAGACGAACTCGTCCAACGCACCATTGAGCCTTGTCGCCAAGCTCTTAAGGATGCCAAGCTAGACATTAAAGAAATTGATACCGTATTGCTGGTGGGCGGTATGACGCGTATGCCCGCCATCCAAGAAGCCGTTAAAAAGTTCTTTGGTAAAGAACCCAACAAGGGCGTAAATCCTGATGAAGTGGTGGCGCTGGGCGCAGCCATTCAGGCGGGCGTGTTGGGTGGCGATGTTAAAGACATTCTGCTCCTAGACGTAACCCCCTTGACCCTAAGCATCGAAACACTAGGGGGCGTTGCCACAGGCATGATTGAACGCAACACCACTATACCCATTAGCAAAACCCAAGTGTTTAGCACCGCCGCCGACAACCAAACCCAAGTAGAGGTACATGTGCTACAGGGTGAACGTCCTTTGGCTAAAGATAACAAGTCTTTGGGCAAATTTATCTTGGAGGGCATCCCCCCATCACCGCGTGGCGTACCCCAAGTGGAAGTAACGTTTGATATTGATGCAAACGGCATCCTCAACGTGAGCGCACGCGACAAAGCCACCAACCGCGAACAAAAAATCACCATCACCGCCAGCAGTGGTTTAAGTGATAGTGAAGTAGATAACATGGTAAAAGACGCGGAAAAATACGCTAAAGAAGATGCCAAGCGTAAAGAAAACATTGAAGTCAAAAATCAGGCAGAATCCGCCGTATTTACGCTAGAGAAATTCATCCGTGACTACAGCGACAAATTGCCAGATGACGCAAAAACCGAAGCCCAAGCCAAAATTGACGCAGTAAACGCCGTTAAAGACGGTGAGGACACAGTGGCTCTTAAAGCAGCCACCGAAGACCTAAACCAATACATGCAATCTCTGGGCGCAAAGATGTACGAAAACACCGACAAAGCAAGCGATGGCAACGCCCCCGATGAAGACGTAGTAGACGGTGAATACACCGCCCAATAGTCGCATTGCACAAAATGAGCAGGGCGCAAACGCGCCTTGCTCTGCTGTAAGACGCAAAACAATACATCACAGCATAGCATAACAGGATAACTATGGCACGCGATTATTATGAAGTTTTAGGTGTACCCAAAAATGCTAACAAGGACGACGTAAAACGCGCTTTTCGCGCCCTCGCACGGCAGTATCATCCCGACATCAACCGTGAGGCTGACGCAGAAAGCAAGTTCAAAGAAATTAACGAAGCCTATGAAGTGCTAAGTGACGAGGACAAACGCGCCCGCTATGACCGCTTTGGGCATGCCGGCGTGCAAGGTGGCGGTTTTAACCAAAATACGGCGGGTGTGGGAGGCTTTGACGACATCTTCAATGACTTCTTTAGTAGCTTTATGGGGGGGCGTGGGGCTGGCGGACAGCGTGGCGCACGTCAGGGCGGCGATATTCGCGTAGACGTAACCATAGAATTTGCCGAAGCCGTCTTTGGTATAGAAAAAGTGCTAGAGTTCCAACGTCTTGAAACCTGTGACATCTGCGAAGGCAACGGCGCAGAAAAAGGCTCAACCCCTATCACTTGCCCCGAATGTAAGGGCGCAGGCGAAGTGCGCCAAGTACGCCAAACCTTTGTGGGAAGCGTGGTGCGTGTGGCGGCTTGTCCACGCTGTGGAGGCAAGGGAACTATTGTCACCAACCCCTGCCGCAGCTGTGACGGAAGCGGACGCAAGCGCAAAAAAGCTACTGTTAGCGTTAATATCCCCGGTGGCGTGCATGA
The DNA here is from genome assembly GCA_034437555.1 of Anaerolineae bacterium. GTDB lineage: Bacteria > Chloroflexota > Anaerolineae > Aggregatilineales > Phototrophicaceae > JANWYT01. The sequence continues at coordinate 107,704 of DAOTTQ010000030.1, forward strand.
TGGGCTTAGAATCCAAGTGGGCGGTGAGGGTGATGTTGGCGAAAACAACGCGCCAAGTGGCGATTTATACATGGTCATTCACGTTAAGGAACATGCCTTCTTTAAGCGCAAAGATAGCGAAGTCATCTATGACTTGGGCTTAAATATCGCACAAGCCACACTAGGCGATAAAATCCAAGTTCCCACCCTCGAGGGTGATGTTGAACTCGTAATTCCTGCTGGCACACAAACCGGCAAGGTGTTTCGCTTGCGTGGCAAGGGTATCCCGCGCCTAATGAGCAATGGCACACATAGCGGACGTGGCGACCAATTGATTTATGTCCAGGTGGTGGTGCCGAACGCTCTCACCGACCATCAGCGCGAACTTTTTGAACAATTAGCCCAAACTTTTGGCAAAGAACTGTCACCACCGCAAAAAGGGCGCGGTTTCTTTGACCGCATGATGGAATTTTTGAACGGGCAGGGGTAAAATACTCCTTCACAAGACTAACCATTGAAGGAACATATCTGAATGCCCCGTTGGATTGAAGTCGCATTAACCACCGATGGCGAAGCAGCCGAAGCGATCGCCCAAGAATTGCAGCCCTATTGTCATCAGGGCGTAAGCATAGAACAAGCCGATATTGAGAGTGGCAAATATGATGATGGCGATGTGCCACCCGCCACCCGTGTTGTATTGCGTGCTTACTTTGCTGATGACGCACAAGCCGAACAAACCAAAGCCCAAATTGAGCGCGTTTTGGGCTTAATGAATATGATGTACCCCATGCCAAAGCCCGTCTTTAGCTATGTTGATGAGGAAGATTGGGCAGAGGCGTGGAAAGTACACTATCACCCCATTAGACTAGGTCAACGCATCCTCATTCGCCCCCGTTGGATAGACGTTCAAATTAACCCCGATGACGTGGTGATTTCTTTAGACCCCGGTATGGCGTTTGGCACAGGCACACACCCCACAACACAGCTTTGCTTAGAAGCCATTGAAGATATGATGGCGGTGGGTGTAGAAGCGTGCGATTTAGGCTGTGGAAGCGGTATTCTTGCCATTGCCGCCGCCAAATTTGGGGCGCATAGCATTGTTGCCGTAGACATTGAAGAACAAGCCATTATCGTGACCAACGAAAACGCCCAACAAAACGGCGTAAGCCAGCAAATAATCGCCTACGAAGGAAGCCTAGATACACTGTTGGCAGAGGGCAAACGCTTTGATTTCTTGATGGTCAACATTCTGGCGAAAGTGATTGTGCCGATGTGCGAACAAGGCTTAGGTGACTTGGTGCGCCCCAATGGCAAAGCCATTTTTAGCGGTTTAATTGACACCCAAATTGAAGAAGTAGAAGAAGCCCTGCGCAAAACAGGCTTAGTACCCACACGCCGTCGCCAATTGACGGATTGGGTGGTGATTGAAGCCATTAAGCCGTATAAGAGCTAGTCTAGCCAAGGCGGTTTTTCATCTTCTGGGGGCGTGGGGTTCGCGGTGCGGTTGCCCATTGCCTCTAGCACAAACACGCCCCACCCCACATATTCGCGTTCATAGCGCAAATAAGACCGCCTCGCAGTCCCTAATTGTTCCCAAAGCACAGGGGCATCGGGATGAAAGGCGTTGTCTTTTAGCCATTCGTTTAGCGTGCGCCATTGGCGCGTATAATAGCTATCCCAATGGGTAGGCGATACCAAGAGCATTTCTTGTAATTGTGTGTCTTGCTGGCTAAATACGTCTACAAGGTCGCTAAGGTCTAGCAAATCTTGGGGCGAAACGCCCAAGCCTTCGCACACTTCGGGCGGTGGGGTGCGCCACCAAAAACTTTCCCCCACCAAAAGCAAGCCGTTTTCGTTGTCACGTAGGGCTTGGCGCATGGTCTGTAGTCCTTCGGCAATATTGCCTAGCCCACCCCCTAGCAAACTAACGATGTTGTATTGGTGGTACGATTGCGGATAATCGAGGACGGTATCCACCACAAATTGCACCTGTGACCACACTTCTAGCTCATTGGCGCGGGTCATAGCTTGCTGAATAATGCCTTTGTCTTCGTCAACGCCTGTTCCCTGTATTTGATGGGCTTGCGCCCACAAGTTAAGCATTTCACCGCGCCCACACCGCAAGTCTAAAAGGCGTGTGCCACTGTGAAGCTCACACATTTGGGCAAGCTCTAGGGCTTGGGTGGGCGAAAGTGGGTTTGGGAAGGGCTGGTGCGCTTCGACAATGTGATGATAGAGGGGCATAAGAGCATCCGCTTTCTGGTGAGCAATAATGCTTCCACTTTAGCATAAAAGGCGCGTTTTTTCACGTTACCCTGCCCAAATTATCCCCTATCGCTTATGATGAAGCTCTTTACTCTCCCCCTATGCAAAGGTCTTTTTGACGTGGCAACATCTTCTTCGGGAATGGGGCGTTTCTTATTACTCATTGCGTTTATCGCCTTCATTAGTTTGGGCTTGCCCGATGGCTTGTTGGGTGTGGCTTGGCCCTCAATGCGCCTTACTTTTGGCGTGCCATTAAACTTCTTGGGCGTTATCGTCATTGGCATCACCGCAGGCTATGTGTTAAGTACCGTCTTTAGCGGTAAATTGGTGGCATTGCTGGGTATTGGGCGTTTATTGGCGGTCAGTTGCGCGCTAACGGCAACGGCGCTCATTAGCTATACCATCGTGCCTGCGTGGTGGATGGCAATGCTCACGGGCATTATGGCAGGGTTGGGCGGTGGCGCAATTGACGCTGCCATCAACAATTACATCTCACACAAGCACCGTAGCCTGTTATTTTTGCTTCATGCCATGTTTGGCATTGGCACAACCTTGGGTCCCCTTATCATGAATACCGCCATCAATACCACTACGTGGCGTTCAGGCTATTGGGCGGTGGGCGCATTCCAGATTGTATTGGCGGTCACGTTCTTTTTTACGGCGCGTCTTTGGGATGATGGCGCACGCATTGAGGAGGACGGCACAGCCAGCAAAGCCACGCCTTCTGCACCGCTTCGAGAAACAGCAAAAGAACCTATTGCGCGGTTTGGGGTGCTGTTCTTCTTGCTATACACTGGCACAGAAGCCAGCATTGGGCAATGGAGCTACACGCTCTTTACAGAAACCCGCAACGTAGACCTAAACACCGCCGCCTTTTTCGTTGGCGCATATTGGGGTGCGTTTACGTTGGGGCGTGTGGTCAGTGGGCTGATTGTGCGCGTCATGTCAGAACATTTATTTATGCGCCTTAGCATGCTGGCGTTGGTGATGGGTGCGCTCTTGATGATGCTTAACGTCAACGACACCCTCAGTTTGTGGTCTTTGCCCCTCGTTGGGTTTGCCGTAGCACCCATCTTCCCCTCTATGGTAGGAAGCACACAAGACCGCATTGCCCCCAAACACGTTGCCAATACCATTGGCTTTCAAATTGGTGCGGCGGGGTTGGGCGCAGGCGTTGTCATGGGATTAGGGAGCATCATCGGGGGCGTGCTGGGGCTAGAAGCCATCTTCGCGTTTAATTTTTTCTCGGCGGTCGTTATTTTTGCGCTGTACGAAATCATGCATGCACGCGCTCAACGCGACAAAGCACAATAAATTCATCCTATCCTTATTAAAAAAGGGTATGATGCGTGGTATTTAAGAAGGTTTAATGTTAGGAAAGCAAACATGGCACATCTAAAAGGTCAAGAACGCTCACGCTACGTCCAAGATATGTTTGGGCGCATTGCCGAGCGATATAACATCATGAACCGCGTCATGACAGGTGGGCAAGACATGCGCTGGCGGCGGTTTGTGGTAGAAAAAGCACAGCTTCCTGCTAATGGCGCGCTGCTAGACCTTGCCACAGGCACAGGCGATATTGCCTTTGAAGCCAAGAAAACTCACCCCAACGCCAACGTGATTGGCGCAGATTTTGCGCTTCCGATGATGTTTGTGGGGCAACGTGAAACAATGGGCGGTAAAATTTCGTGGACAGGCGCAGACGCGCTGTATTTGCCCTATGCCAGCCGTATCTTTGATGCGGTGGTATCGGGGTACTTGGTGCGTAATGTCATCGACATTCCCCAAGCCCTTAAAGAGCAAAAGCGCGTGCTAAAAGACGGTGGGCGCGTGGTGATTTTAGATACATCGCCACCCCCCAACAACTTGCTGAAGCCGTTTATCATTGCCTATCTTAAATACGGGATTCCCCTTTTGGGGCGGCTGATTAGTGGGTCTAGTGGTGCGGATGCGTATCAGTATTTGCCAGAATCCACACAACACTTCAAAACACCTGATGAACTGGCACAGATTATGCGCGATGCAGGCTTTCAAAACGTGGGCTATAAAACGTTCATGTTTGGCACAATGGCAGTCCATTGGGGGCAAAAGCTCGCCTAACAGGGTAACCGCTAAAAGCCCGTGAGCGCGTCTTGCGGGCTTTTTACATTGGGTTGTATGGCACGTAAACTGTAAAAAAGAAGCGCAACGCCCCTCTTACGTTCTTTACATGCTGGGGTCGTTTTTGTCTTTGCTACGGAAGATAATGCGCCCACGATTCATATCATAAGGGGTTACTTCCACTTTTACGCGGTCGCCAAGCAGAATACGAATATAAAACTTACGCATCTTGCCACTTAAATAAGCCAGCAATTTGTGACCATTGTCTAGCTGTACAATAAACTGGGTATTCGGGAGAGCTTCAATAACGATGCCCTCTAATTCAATTTTTTCGTCAGATTCATTTGCCATAAAAGTCCTTTCGAGACGGTTTAGTAAAACATAAAAACGAACCATTGCCGAAATCTTCGGCAACGGTTCGTCTCTTGCTAGTGTTGTAGAAGAAGCACAAAGCCACCGCTTAGATTATAAACCACCACGGGTAATCGCCTTACGTAGGCGACGGCGTGAACGGCGAATTGCCTTCTTCTTCTCGATGCGGCGCAGTTCACTCTTAGAAATGTGCCAGCGTTTGCGGCGCACAGTGCTAAGGATGCCTGCGTTAGTGACGCGCTTGCGAAAGCGGCGCAAAAGCGATTCTTGCGATTCGCCCGGTTTTAATCTCACAGAAGCCATAACGTCTCACTGTCCTTATTTGCTCTTATTTTGCCCTAAACTGGACGCATTATAGCGTTTGTTGGGGCTAATTGCTATTGTCAGTATTTTCTTCGGTTGCTTCTACGGCATCGACTGCATCGACCACTTCGACTGTATTTGTTACATCGGCAGGGCGGTCTTGCCATTGGTTAGCTTCGCCTTCCGACACTTCTTTTAGGCTCAAGCCCAAGCGTTGTTTTTCTGCTTCAATGCTAATGATACGGCTTAATACTTTTTGCCCTTCAAATAGCACACGGCGAGGGTCTGTTTGACCTTCTGGGAATTGGCTTACATGCAACAAGGCTTCAATACCAGAATCAATGCTTACAAACGCACCAAAGGCTTCAACACGGCTGACCGTGCCTTCTACCAATTGACCAATGTGGTAATTTTCTTCCACAGCAGTCCATGGGTTGGTTTGTAGACGCTTTAGGCTTAGACCAATGCGCTTGCCATTGTCATCTAGGTGTAGGATGTAGGTCTTTACGCGGTCGCCCACGGTCACCACTTCATTGGGATGACGAACACGATGCCAAGCCAGTTCACTAATGTGAATCAAGCCGTCTGCGCCGCCCAAGTCCACAAATGCGCCAAAGTCACACAAGCCACTGACCACGCCTTCACGCACATCACCCTCTTTTAATTCGCTTAAAAGGATTTCTTTACGGGCGTTGCGGTTTTCACGTTCTGCGTTGCGTTGGCTAAATACCAAACGGCGACGCTTGCGATTTACTTCAATCACCTTAACGCTAATTTCTTTGCCGACAAGGTTTTCTAGGTATTTTAGGCGGTCATCATCATTAAGGTTACGGGGAAGGTCTACAACATGGCTGGCGGGAATAAAGCCACGCAAATTGCCGAAAGGCATAATCAAACCGCCCTTGTTGGCTGCTGTTACCGTACCGGGGAAGGGTTCATCCTTTTCTTGAAGAACTTCGGCACGCTTCCAGTCTTCGTTTTGGCGAGCTTGTGAGGCAGAGAGAATCAGGTTGCCCTCTAGGTCGTCCAAGCGAATAATAATCACGTCAATAGGTTCATTGGCAGCAAATTCGCTAATTTCCAAGCCCATACGTTCAATATCTTGGCGCGATACAATACCATCGTGCTTCCAACCCACATCAACAATCAAGCCATTATAATCTACAGCAAGGATTGTCCCTGTGATGATGTCACCACGCTCTAATTGGTTGCCTGCAAGGCTCATTTCGAGCATTGTGGCAAAGTCTTGTTCTTCGGCGGTGTTGAATATGTCGTTCTGCATTAGATAAAAACTCCGTAAACGAATAGTATTTGTTTTTGGAAGCCACACACACAAACGCGCCTTCGCATACGGCGAAAGTCGGTTCTAAAATGCGCTTTTTGTAATGAGGAAAGCGTTAAAAACGGCGTAAAATGTCCCCCAAAAACGAGAAAATTATACCGAATTTTACCCACCGTTGTATAGGTGAAAAATGTCATGTGTATCGCACAAGCCCCACAAATGATAAGGGACGTAAGCCATTTTGCCCACGTCCCTTACTTTTATGAGGGTGATAAGCCAAAAAACGGCTATTTTTGTTCTTCTGCAGCAGGTGCGTCGCTGGCAGGGGCATCAGCCACAGGCGCATCAACGACAGGCGCATCAACAACAGGTGCATCAGCAACAGGTGCATCAGCAACAGGCGCATCAACCACGGGCGCATCAACAACAGGTGCATCAACAACAGGTGCATCAGCAACAGGTGCATCAGCAACAGGTGCATCAGCAACAGGTGCATCAGCAACAGGTGCATCACCACTAGGGGTGTCCGATGCAGCAGGGGCTTCGGTGTCATCTGTTCCCCAACGTTGTGTAAAGCCTACACGGCGTTTTTCGGGTTCTAGATGGCTAATACGAAGCTCTAATCTGTCGCTCTTTTTCACGTAGCTATGGGGTTCTTTTAACGAACCATTGCCCATTTCGCTAAGGTGAAGCAAGCCTTCTAAGCCATCATCCAACGCCACAAATGCGCCAAAATCAACCACATTTGTTACAACACCCTCTACCAATTGCCCTTCGTGATAGCGGTCAGAGGCATTTTCCCATGGGTCGCTTAATAGGCGTTTACGGCTAAGGGCAATACGGTTGGTGGTGCGGTCTAGGCTAAGGATATAAACATCAATCTTATCGCCCACACTTAATACGTCACGGGGATGGTCAACACGGTGCCACGCCAGCTCACTAACATGAATCAAGCCATCAGCACCACCAATATTGACAAACGCGCCAAAGTCACGCAAGCCCGTTACTGTACCTTGTACAACATCGGTTTCTTTAAGCTCGGCAAGCAAGCGCATCTTTTGGTTAAGGCGTGATTCTTTTTGAGCCTCGCGCTCACTAAAAATCAGGCGGCGGCGGTCTTGTTCAACTTCAATCACCTTGACGGTTAATTTTTCGTTCATCAGCCCGCTTAGGGTATCACGGCGGTCTGGTGCAACTGCGGTTGTTGTTAGGTGTGAGCTAGGAATAAAGCCTTCTAGGCGATTCCAGCGCACCAGCACGCCACCCTTGTTGTAACCTGTAACGGTTACGGTGGTGGGTTGTTCGTTGGTGTGTAGGTCACGGGCTTTTTCCCAGTCATAGCGTTGCATCCCCATATTGATAGATACAACAAGGTTTCCGTTTACGTCCATTGGGTTAATGATGTAAACAGGGATTTCTTGCCCCACTTGCAAGGCTTGTTTGAACTCGGTTTCCATGCGTTCTAAGTCTTGGTGTGGCACAATGCCATCTTGCTTCGCGTTTAAGTCTACGATAATTTCACGACTATCAATGGACAAAATGGTAGCAGAACGGATTTCTCCACGACGCAGGGGCGCGAATTCATAGGTTGATGCCTCAAACATTAGTGCAAAGTTGTCGTCATCGGCTATCGGTTGGTAATTCTTTAGCTCCTCACTCATATTTATAACCACACACCCCGTCTACAGAAGATGTGTGTTGCTCCTTTCGTTCGTGGAATTTGGTGGCACATATCTTGCCTAATTTTATAAAAGATACTTATCAGTATAACAGATTCTTGAAAAATACGCTTGCTATTGACCTCATCATCGTGCAATCATACGACAACAAGCCATTTATTTGCATCGATTGCCCCCTTAGCTAGTTCTCAGGGGTGGGTTCTGGGTCGAATGCCCCCACGCGATACATCCCACGGTCTGTTTCCCACGGATACACAATATAAGCGTCGGTGGCTTCAGCGTAGTAATCAGGCTTTGCTTTGGTAAACACAGAGCGATAAGGGTTATAGTGTAGCACGCACGTAACCGCCGTACCGCCCGCCGCACTCACGCGCTCTTTGACCGAAGTACTCGTGCGCCCACTGCCCCACACATCGTCCACAATGAGGGTTTTACGCCCGACCAACAACGAAGCGTCTGGAAACTGTAAGAAAGATGGGAAGGACATCAGTCCATTCACTTGTGTTGACGGAAAATCAACCGCCGCCGTAAGAATGTGTCCAAGGTTTAACGCCTCTGCCAATAAGCCCCCCGGTATAACGCCCCCGCGTGTAATCATCACCATTGCGCCCAATGAACCAATGGTTTGTAATTGGGGCAAAAGAATGTCTATCAGTTTGTCTACGTCCGCCCAAGAAAGCAATTTGTGGTGCGTTGGTTGTGCCATTCACGGTTGCCTTTGAAAAATGGTGTGTTGTTGCCAGATTATAGCGCGTTTTTATCTCATTCGCACACAATCACCACAGGTTGCCCCCGATGGCGCGTCATAAAGAGCGTACAGGCGTTTTGACCCTTTGGTTTTAGCTGTGCCAAAACTTCTTCGGGGAGCATGGGAAACCCGCGCTTTTTAACCGTAATTTGCCCATAACCGCGTTCTCGAACATAGCTTTTAAGGCGTTTTAGCTGGAATGGCATCCACTCTAGCACACGCCAAGAGCGCACCCATACGCTGTCTATGGGCGCGTCCGACGTAAGATAGGCAATTGTGCTGTCAATCATGGTGGCGTTTAGCGCGTGGGCAAGGTGCTGAACGGCGTTTGCCCGCAGTAAACTGGCATCAGGCTCATGCAAATAAGCGCGTGGGGGCGTAATATCTACCGCTTCACTGGGTGATGACACACGCCAATGAAACGCCCCCCCTTCGGTTAAAAGTGTGGCTTGGGTATACGCTTCATTGTCGGGCGTGCGCCACAGCACCGCCTCTTTCATGTCACCCTTTACGCTAATGTACTCTAGGGCGCGACCATACGCCTCAACATCCGCCAAGTTTAGTGAGGGCGCAAGTTTTACGGCAAGTGTGGGGATGTGCCACCCCTTCACAATCGAGAGTGGCGGTTGATAGGCTTCGGGGTCAAAGAGGCGTTTGCCATCGGCATCACGGCGGGCGGGGTCAAAAAAGAGCGCGTCATAGCCCGATGTATCCTGTAAGGTGGTGACATCGCGCACTTCAAAACGGGCGTTAATGCCCAATACTTGCGCGTTATGGGTGGCAATCGCCACGCGCACCTCATCCCAATCGAGTCCTAAAACGTCATGCCCTACGCTTGCCATGGCAAGGCTATCTGCGCCAATACCACAGCACACATCCAACACGCGCCCCCCCACGCGCCCCGCGCGATACGCCCTTACGAGGGGGTCACTGGCTTGCTCTAGTGCATCTGCCGTAAAGAGCATCACTTGGGCAGATTCACCAAACTTCGCGTGGGCTTTCTGGCGATTTTGGGCGGTTTCTAGGAGGGCAGCGGCTTCATTGGGGGTAAATGTTTTGCGAAGCCGTGTGAGAATAGTCAGCGTTTGGGCGGGTTTTAGCGTGTCACCCGCCAATGAAGCAAGGGCTTCGTGGGCGCGTGATGTTTGTAAAAAGCGAATGTCCTCAAGCGTTAGCATGAGCGTTGGGTGACTTTCTTGGACATAAAAATATCGGGCTTAAATTTGCCGTTGGCATCGGGCAAAATGCCCACCACTGTAAAGCCCACTTTTTGATAAAACGAGAACGGGTGCGGGTTTGCCTCATCTAAATTCGCAAGGCGTGCGATATGTCCGAGTGGGTCATCGTATAAATTCTCTATTTGTGAAAGTGTGGTGCGATTGTCCTCATCATCTGTCCCCAAGAAAAGCGAGTCGATGCCCTGCTCGTGCGCCCGTGCTTCTAAATGGCACAAGAGCGCACTTCCAATGCCTTTGGCTTGGCGAGTTTTGTCTATACACAAGGGATGCACTTCCCACACATGCCCATCATAGATTGGCAAATAGCCCACGCACCCTAGCACATCATGCCCCTTTAGTGCCACAAAAATACCACCTTCGCCTAAAATATCGTGAATTTCTGCTAATGCGCCCTCTAATGTGCGCCATTCGTGGGTTTGTGGAAACAAGTCCATCAAAAATTGGGCGCAGGCGGATACAAAGTATCTATCATCGGTTGTTATTGGCTGAATGTTCATCGTATTTTTGCCCACTCTGTTTACTCATCAGGTTGTTCAGCAGATGACGGGTTAAGAGGGTGTGATTGCAAGGGCAACGTCAGCGCGTTAAGGTCAGGGTTTAGCCAAACGGCAGTTTCCCACGCTTGCACGACCTCTTTTTTATACTTTGGTACTTTGTTGATGTTGTGGATGATGCCCTTAAGTACCGCCTCTTGCATAAAGCTCACACTCTTGGGCAGGCTAGTAAATGCCAGCAAACGCCCTTCACTGGCTAAGGCGTGCCACTCGATGCGGTCATTGGGGGTGATGCGCCACACGGGCTTATTAGGCGTTTGTGTCACTAAGAAATGCACAAAGCGTCCGCGATAGGTGTCTAGCGTAAGAACGGGCGCATCATCTAGTAGGGCTTCTTTAACGCGGTCTTGGGTGTTAGTGTGCTTGTGGGCGCGTTCTCCACGCAATAACACGCCTTCACCGTCTAAAGCAGGCTCGATTAAAATGCGTACAAAGCCCGCACTCTCCAAAGTTTTGCCATACGCCACATCAAACGCCCTAAACGGCAAAACCACCACCAAGCGTCCACCATCACGTAAGGCGTTTAGGCTGGCAGATAAAAATTCGGGCGTGGGTAAGTGGTCATAGGCAGTAATGGCATCAAGGCTTTGGGCAGGCACGCGCCAATCTTGCGGACGCAAAGAGGCGGGCAACGCCAACACATCGGGGCGCAGGGGCGCAAACACCGCCCCACACACCGCCCCCACGTCTAGCAAACGCAGTTCAGCATCGCTGGGGGGCAATTGCTTTAGCATGGCTTCTATAAAGCGAATTTTCTTTTTATATTGCAAACTGTTGTATAAAGTCACGTATCAGCCAAGCCCATCACACGAAGCGCGTTATTTCTTGGGGCTTTCGGCAACGCTCACCAATGCAATAAATTCTTCCCATTCTTCTTGAAAGAAGTGCAAGGTAATGCTTCCCAGTTCCAGATGATACACGGTTTCGCCGTCGGGTTCATGCGATATCCACGCGATATAGTTTTCGGTTTCTGCTAATGTGTCGGTTGGCACAACATCTTCTGCGTCTTGTTTGGGTTGCTTCTTGGGGTTAGCCATTGTTTCTCCTGTAAAAATCGGGCGTGCATCGTTTCTATTCTAACTGAAAATTGGTTTCAACTGCAAAACGGCTAATAACAGCACAAATCCCCCAAACACTTCACACCATAGGGAACTTAACAACGCCATGCTGTCACATCAAAAAAGGGGCTTTCGCCCCTTCTCTTGTGTTCTTGTGGATGCGCTTGGTTTTAGCGCAATTAGGCGTGTTAGCTACGGTCTCCGCCGCCGCCACCGCCACCGCGACGGTCTCCACCACCACCGCCACCGCGACGGTCTCCACCACCGCCACCACGACGGTCTCCACCACCGCCCGAAGGACGTTGGTTAGCGCGGTCACGTTCACGGGCTTCTTCGGGTGTCCAGCTTTCTAGCACAGCTTGACGGCTAAGGCGTACGCGACCGCTTTGGTCTACGTCAGTCACCATTACCATCAGTTCTTCGCCAATCTTAAATTCCTCTGTCACCGATTCAATGCGATAATCGGCAAGTTGTGACACATGCACCAAGCCCTCTTTATTGGGCAAGAACTCGACAAATGCGCCGTAGGCTTCTAGGCGGGTAATTTTGCCCGTGTAGATTTGCCCCACTTCGGCATCTTCGGTAATGCCGCGCACTTTGGCTTCGGCTTGGCTAACGGCGATGGGGTCATTGCCTGCAATGAGTACCGTACCGTCTTCTTGAATTTCAATTTTAACGCCAGTGGATTCTTGAATCCCTCGAACTGTCTTACCACCGGGACCAATGAGTGCGCCGATTTTTTCAGGGTCAATCTTCACTGTGGTAATTCTGGGGGCATACGCGCTTAGTTCGGTGCGATACTCTGGCAATACGTCTAGCATGACCTTTAAGATATGCAAACGCGCGTCAAGGGCTTGCTTAAGGGCTTGCGTCATGATGGCGTGGGTGACACCGCTAATTTTGATGTCCATTTGAAGCGCGGTAATACCATTTGCCGTACCCGCAACCTTAAAGTCCATATCGCCAAGGTGGTCTTCTAGCCCTTGGATATCGGTTAGCACAGAGTAATCTTCACCATCCATAATCAAGCCCATAGCGATGCCTGCCACAGGGCTTTTGATGGGAACGCCTGCGTCCATAAGTGCCAACGTGCTACCACACACACTACCCATAGAGGTGCTACCATTGGAACTCATGACTTCACTGACTAAGCGAATGGTGTAAGGGAAGTCTTTTTCGGGGGGAAGCATGGGCACAAGTGCCACTTCTGCCAAAGACCCATGACCGATTTCACGGCGTTTTGGGCTACCCACACGCCCGGTTTCACCCACGCTATAGGGGGGGAAATTGTAATGGTGCATATAGCGTTTAATGTCTCCGGGGTCAATGCCGTCCAACATTTGCGAATCGCGGGTTGTCCCTAGTGTCGCAATGGTTAAGACTTGTGTTTGCCCACGTTGGAAAAGCCCACTGCCGTGAACGCGAGGCACAAACCCCACCTGTGCAGAAAGCGGGCGAATTTCGGTCATAGCGCGTCCATCGGGGCGAACTTTGTCCTTCGTAATGCGATAGCGCACTTCTTCTTTGAATACCGTGTTGACAGCTTCTTTTACGTCTTTTAGTTTAACGGGTGTTTCGCCTTCAGCCAATTCGGCGTTCTTAGCTTCGTATTCAGCACGTAATGCTTCCCGAATTTCTTCTAGGGCTTCGTTACGGTCATCACGGGCGGTCATTTCGACAACAATTTTCTTGATGGGGGCTTCAACGCGCTGGCGCACTTCAGCTAACAAGGTTTCATCCAACAGTTTTTGCACGATGGGTGATTTTTCCTTGCCAATTTCGGCGGCAATTTGGCGTTGTAGCTCTACCAGGGGCGCAATAGTGCGTTGTGCCAAGTCTAGGGCTTTTAGCATGGTTTCTTCGTCTACTTCGTTTGCGCCACATTCCACCATATTGATGGCGGTATCTGTGCCAGAAACGCGCAAGTCCAAACGGCTGTTTTCCATTTGTTGGATGCTGGGGTTGACGATGAGTTCCCCATCAACTAAGCCAATGCGTGCGCCTGCCACGGGCCCATTCCACTCGATATTGCTAATCATAATGGCAAGGCTGGCAGCAAAAATGCCAATCATGTCCACTTGGTGTTCTTGGTCACTGCTAAGTGACATCAAAACCACTTGGACTTCGTTAATCATGCCATCAGGAAAGAGGGGACGGAGTGTGCGGTCAATCACACGGCTGATGAGGATAGCGCGGTCACCGGGGCGACCTTCACGGCGCATAAAACTGCCGGGAATACGCCCAACGGCGTACAATCTTTCTTCATAGTCTACCGAAAGCGGGAAGAAGTCTTGTTCTTCGCGCGCGTTTTTGTTCATGGTCGCGCTACAAAATAGCATGGTATCACCAATGCGAACTGTAACCGCACCGCCTGCTAATTCGGCAAGCCGACCAATTTCAACGTGCAACGTTTCGTTGCCAAGCTGAATATCGTAATTATGGATTTTCTTTTCTTGCGTAACCATTGATGAGCCTTTCACATTAAACGATTACGCCCGATGGGTAGGACTTGCTGGATGAAGCGAGCTAATAAGCCATCAGCTAACCTCACTCGGCAATTCCTAGCATATCGGGCGCGTGTTGTAAGGGGCAAGCAGGATTGCACGCCCCCCCAAATAATTGTAGCACACAAAGACAAATTAGCGACGAAGACCCAAACGGCTAAGCAAACTACGGTACATTTCGGGGTTCTTACGGCTAACATACTTTAGGTGGCTGCGACGTTGCCCTACCAACGCCAGCAAACCACGACGGCTGTGTTCGTCATGCTTGTGGGTGCGCAGGTGGTCGGTCAGTTGAACGATACGTTCTGTCAAAAGTGCAATTTGCACTTCAGGAGAACCCGTATCACCTTCAAAACGGGCAAAATCTTTGATGATAGTGTCTTTCTCGTCTTTATTTAGTGGCATGTCCGAACATCCTTTATCTTGAAGGTCGCCAAATGGGTTGGAATGCCTTAACCCATTGGTCAATTCATTTTAACCTGTACATTATAGCAGAGGGGCAAAAGTGTCACAATAGCGCACTTAGTCGGTCTCACCCATCACTCGCTTTACGGTGTGATGAGTGCGGAACAAGCTGTATTGCCCTGTTCTGCCAGGCAAGGGATTTAGCACGTTTTCGGTTTCCATAATGGACAACCAAAGGGGAACATCCCACTCGGCTTCTGGGGCATGTGTCTTTACAAAAGACACGCCAATTGCTGCATTCATCTCATATAAGCGCACCAGTAAGCGAATAAACTCATCACGCAAAACCAGCACTTCTTGGGCAAAGGGCGTATGGTTGTTTAGGCTAATGCCCTTTGTTAGAAAAGAGCTTTGGGGGTTTTCGTGTTCCGAAACCAGAACGATACCATTGGCATCCAAATACTCTACTGCACGCTGAAACGACATGCTGGCATCATACGGGCGCAACCGCTTGTGAAGGCTTCCTAAAGGACACCATGCAAAGTTTCTAAAGCTAGTAAACTGCTCTACACTAACCACCACGCGCACAGTCATCTCATAGGCATATTTGTCTATTTGCTGAAGCACAGACGGGGGCATATCAATCCACGAGTCCACTTGTGGGGGGTCGGGCATGTTATACAGGTCATCTCTTAGCATCAGGCGCGGTGCTTGCTCTAGGTCATCGGGGACGCTAATAACAGGCACAAGGTCATCGGGGTTATGACGATGGGGGATAAGGTCACGCTTTAGCAATTGTTCGCGTACTAGCGCATCCACCCAATGAGAGCGCCATTGGTCATCCATGTTCATGCCGGGTCGCGAAATTTCGCGCTCCATTTCCAGCCCCTTTAGCAAGAAGCCGTAGTTCACATACTGCCATTGGCGCACTTTAAGCGTATTTGCCACACGGCGCACCATCGCTTCGATGATAGCGCGTGTTTTGTCCACAATGGGATGAACAGGGTTTAGCTCTATCATTTCGGCGTTCACTTGGCGCAACACGCTCATTGAAATACACTGGCTTACCAAGTCATCACCCAGTTCTTGGGTGGTTACAACGCCCACTTGGCGCAATTGCTCAATGAGGTCTTGGGTTCGTAATTGGTGCGCCTGTTGCCTAGAAGCAACGCGCTCAAACTGGATGACCACACTCGCCCACAAGGACGGCAAAAATTCCTCGCCTGTGTCCTCTGGCACGCTCGATTTTAGCAAGGATTGATGCGTGCGTAGCTCGGTAAAATCTTCAATGTATTCCAGCGTCACCGAAGGGTGATTGATAAGCTGACGGCTAATGCTACCGTGTACGCCCCAAATCACCACGCTCTTACCGCGCTGAATAATTGAGTTCACCACTTGGTTAAAGTCGCGGTCACCACTCACTAAAATATAAATGTCTGCGGCTTCTTGGTGCGTGACATCCGTTAAAATGTCACGGGCAATGCGAATGTCTGCGCTATTTTTGCCCGGCAAGTTGTACACGGGGTCGATATTCGCCATCATCATCCGTGAGGGGGCTTCATCGCCAATTTCACGCCCGTTATTATCTACCAGCGGGGGAAGTGTGCCACGTTGTCCCCATGGGGCATACGCCGACATTTTTATCACTTGCCCATAAGCGCGCGCCTGCATAACAAAGCGTTCTATTAGATGGTCGATATTTAGCATATAGCCGTTTTCAGACAGGCTAATGGCAATGTTCTCAAAATCAATATACACCGCGACATTGTTGCTTTTAATGCCTAGCAACGTTTCTAGCGGTTGAAAGATAATCTCATCAGCAAAGGGCGTGCCTTTTAGCACATCTTCACTACCCCACACCCTAATTCTAGCGGTGCGCGTAAGTTTAATGCGCGTGGCTAACGGCAATAGGTCTGTGCTGGTGGTGGCTAGAATGAGTTCATCAATGGGTTCGGGGTCAAACGAAAAATAGTGAATGTAGGTCGCATCTGCAATCGCCGCCCGTTCTGTTAGATTAAGGGTGTCATATCCCATCATCTTAAACATGGCTTCGGGGTGAGGTTTGCCAGGCTGTGCGCGATACTGTGACCAATTAGCAATAGCAACTGCTTTTAGCTTTTCAACGCTAGGCAAGCCAGCAGCAAGGGCTGCGCCACCACGCAATCCAAGTGCGAACTCTTGCAAATCGACATTCATATTTTTTGACTTAAAGCGTTGAACGAGGTCGTCCACATCAACAATTAAATAAGCAGCCATTTTATTTCCTAAAAAAGTGTATTTAAGTTACACGCAGTCTCAACCGCCACGCATTAACCTCAATACAACATTGTACACCAACTGGTAAAATTCAGAATGATAACTTTGCACTAAAAAACATACACTAATTCGTGAATTGTAGCACAAACAACATTAAATGTGTGTTATGAAATGCGTGCATTTGGGAGAATTTCGAAAATTGGGAGCGATTGCATGGGGGAGAATGATAGCCATTCCCCCCAAAAAGTGCGTTTTTAATAGGCTTTAGCAAAAAGTGCCACTTTACCGCCACTTTTGCCTGTTAAGAAGCATTGTCCCTCATCACCAATAGCATCAAGGGGCAAACAGCGAATGGTTGCGCCAGTTTGTTCTTTAATGGTGCGTTCTTCGGCATCACTACCCGCCCAATACACCCGCGCCCAACCACTGGTTTCAATCACTTGCTTAAACTCATCCATGTTCTTTACATTGTGGATGTTTGAGTCTCTAAATTGGGTCGCATCATCTAGCAAGTTTTGTTGTACCGCCACCAGCAAATCTTTAACAGCTTGTACAATGCCATCTTGTGAGACAAATTGCTTGCCCTCTTTGCCCATATCGCGCCTTGCAAGAACGGCGTTATTTTTGTCTAGGTCACGGGGTCCAATCTCTAAACGCACAGGCACACCGCGCATTTCCCAGTCGTTATACTTAAAGCCGGGCGTTTCATCACGGTTATCCAGATGTACGCGAATGCCTTCGGCACGCAGTTCTGCCACAATGCGGTTTAGCACGTGCAATACGCGCTCACGTTCGGTTTCATTTTTATACACAGGAATCGCCACCACCTGAATGGGCGCAAGGCGTGGGGGCAGGCGCAAGCCCACATCATCACCATGTGCCATAATAACCGCGCCCACCATGCGCGTACTCATACCCCATGAGGTTGTCCAGCAGTATTCTTGTTGGTTATCACGGGTAAGATATTTAATCTCAAACGCCTTCGCAAAGTTTTGTCCCAAATTATGGCTTGTGCCACTTTGCAGGGCTTTGGTATCGCGCATCATGGCTTCTATGGTGTAGGTGCGAAGTGCGCCCGCAAAACGTTCATTGTTGCTCTTTTGCCCCTTAATGACGGGGATTGCCGCTTCGTTAATGGCAACATCAGCATACACATCCAGCATTTGTAGCGTTTCGGCTTCGGCTTCGTCATGAGTGGCGTGTGCCGTATGCCCTTCTTGCCAAAGAAACTCACTGGTGCGTAAGAAGGGGCGCGTCCGTAGTTCCCAACGCACCACATTTGCCCATTGGTTAATCAGCAGGGGCAAGTCACGATAGGACTGTATCCACTCGCTAAAGGCTTCGCCAATGACGGTTTCGCTGGTGGGACGCACAACAAGCCGTTCTGCTAGCTCTTGCCCGCCCGCAATCGTGACAATTGCCAGTTCGGGGCTAAAGCCCTCAACATGCTCGGCTTCACGTTTTAAGTAGCTTTCGGGAATAAATAAGGGGAAGTAGGCATTCTGATGCCCTGTCGCCTTAAAGCGTCTGTCTAAGTTATTCCGCAAGCTATCCCAAATTTCATAGCCATAAGGCTTAATGATAATGCAACCGCGCACAGGGGATTGTGCGGCAAGGTCGGCTTTATAAACGAGTTCGTTGTACCACTTAGAAAAATCTTCACTTTGGGGTGTTACTGCCTGTTTAGACATCCTGCCCTCTTTCCTTGATGATAAGCCCATTGCAAACGATCATTATATGAAAAAGGTGGGGGTTTGTCTAACACTAGCCGTCATTTTTTATTCCCATTCTCGGCTTTCGTTCTTTTTTAGCTTGGCAAGGACGGCTTCGGTTAGGTCAATATCGGTTAGGCTGGCAAGCTGAATTAAATACAGCATCACGTCAGCCAATTCTTCTGCAAAGGCTTCTTTGTCTTTAAGGGTACTATCCCACTGAAAATGTTCTAACACTTCGCTGGCTTCTAATACCAGCGAAATCGCTAGGTTTTGGGGTGTTTGGGGCTTCTTAGAATCATCCGCATACCAGCCTTTGCCCTCTACAAAGCGATGCATCGCCTCCGTGAGTGTTTTGATGTCCATGATAACCCCTTTGGAGATGTGGTTTTAGTAGGCGTTTTTATTGTTACCCGACAGCGTTTGAATCACCGTTAGCGCAATGATTTTAATGTCTAGCCACAGTGACCAGTTTTCGACATACCACAAATCATACGTCGTGCGCTCTGGAATGGACGTATCACCCCGTAGACCATGCACCTGCGCCCACCCCGTCATGCCTGCTTTTTCACGGTGGCGTTCCATGTAGCGCGGAATTTGTGTTCTAAATTCATTAACATACTTAGACTGTTCGGGGCGAGGACCAACGAGGCTCATTTGCCCCAAGAAAACGTTGATAAGCTGTGGAATTTCGTCCCAATTGGTACGCCTCATCAGCCGCCCCATTTTGGTAACACGCGGGTCATTTTCTTCTGTCCAGTCGCCTAGCAGTTCGGCATCTGGGCGCATTGATCTAAATTTTATCATCGGGAACGGGCGACCATCCAAGCCCATGCGCTCTTGCACAAAGAACGAGGGACCCTTGCTATCCCAGCGGATGAATGCAGCTGTCAACAACATAAGAGGTGACAAGAAAATAAGCCCAAACGCTGCCCCAATCACATCTAACCCACGCTTAAGGCTTAGTTTCCAGCCACGCAGGGCAATATCACGTACTGTCAGCAAGGGTGTGCCGCTAATGTCATCCAGGTTAAGGTCGCCTGCCATATAAGCGAAGATGTCGGGGTAAATTTTTACGTCTACGCTACTGCGTTGGCTAAGCGTCACCAGTTCTACCAATTGTTCACGCTTGGCATCTGGCACAGCAATAATAATTTGCGCCACCTGATACGATTCAATGAGGCTTGGCAGTTCCCAATAGTTGCCCAATACAGGCACGCCAAGCATTTTGCCTTGATGTTGGTCGGGGCTATTCACCACCCCCACCACGTTATAGCCAAGGTCGGGCGAGTTTTCGATAATTTTAAGGATGTCACGGGCGGCGTTGCCCGTCCCTACCACCATTAAATTGTCGTTGATGAGCTTTTTACGGCGCATAAACAGCGTTAGGGTGCGATGAAATTCACGTCCCACCACAATAAAGAGCAGGCTGGCAAACCACACATAAAAGAACATACTGCGCGGATAAGTGGTTTCAAAGAACGTATTGCGAAACACCAATTCTTGCACGCCATTGGTTAAGAGCGCACCTAATGTCACCACCGCAATAATGCTTCGCCCTTGGTCAAAACGGCTAAACGTGCGCCGTTGGTGGTACAAGCGATTAAGATAAAGTAACACGATAATTGTGCCACCATGAAGCACAATCACAGGTACAAACTGGATAAGTGGGGGTTGAACATCGGGCTGGCTAAAGAATGGCAACAGCTCACGGGCGTAATAGCCAAACAAAAACGCCAACAAGAGCATCACCCCATCCAAAAGTAGCAAGAGTACACTCAAGAACGCCTTATAGCGGTTGGATTGTTCGGGCGTTGCCGGTTTTACGAAGTTAACGGCTGGCTGGGTTGACGTACTTCTTGCCATAGTCCGAGCCCTCCTTTGAACAGTAATGCGCTTAAAATAATCCAATGCACAAGGAACGGTGTGCTTTTGCGATAGTATTTGCGATAAAAAATTAGCATGGCACGCCAAAACTCAAATTGCGCTTTGGGGCTTTGTTTAGAGGCAGCCCGCTTAACGTGATACACCGTTACAGGCGCATAATACCACACCTTCCAGCCTTCACGCTTAATGCGGTACGCCCAATCAATATCTTCAGCATACATAAAGAAAACTTCGTCTAATAAACCCACTTTTTGAATGGCTTCTTTGCGAATTTGCATATATGCGCCCACCACGCTATCCACTTCTAGCTCTTGGTCGGGGTCGGCAAAGGTCATATTGTAGCGTGCGAAGCGTGGGCTTTTAGGAAAAAGTTTGGCTAAACCCGCGAAGTGATAAAAACTAACAAGAGGCGTAGGAAAACCGCGCCGACACGCCAAATCTAGGCTACCATCGGGTAGGATGAGTTTTGTGCCTGCCACGCCCACATCGGGGCGCGAGTCCATAAATTGCACCATACGATATAGCGCGTCCGATGGCACTTCCGTATCAGGATTAAGCAACAGCGCGTAACGGGGCGCGTCTGCATCCACATCTCCCAAACCATGATAGCCCAACGCGATTAAGCCAATGTTGTTACCGCGTGGGTAGCCGTCATTGCTGGGGTTAGCGATAAGATGGGCTTGGGGGAATTTTTCGCGTACCATTGCCACGCTATCATCAGAGCTGGCGTTATCGACCACCATCACCTTGTATGTAAAGTTACCTTCACTGGCAAAGACAGTCTGCAAGCACTTCTCTAAAAGGGCGCGTGTATTCCAATTCAAAATGACAATGCCTAAATCGTGCATCTATTTTCCTATTGCCTAATACTATTCATACGCCCATTTTACCAAACTTCATGGCGTTAGTGTATCCGTTAGCACATTGCGCGGTTAAGGCAGTATGCCACCAACTGCGGATTGTGCCAGTATACCCCATTGTTCGTCATCACCGTATCACCCCACAAGCGCGGACGGGGGACGGCAAACCACATCGGCAAGCCCTCAAACGCTTGATATTGTGCCAACGCAAGGTCTTTTTCGGCTTGTGGTAGGTTATCACGGCGTAAAATACCCCACCACAGCGCATCCGATACCACCACCACATCATAATCATTCGCCAGTGTTTGGGGCATTCCGTCAAAATCGCCAAACGATTGACCAACGTCCCCTGTAAAGTTTTCCAATGGCACATTATACGCGCCAACCAAATGCACTCGCGCATTGGGGGGCAAATTTGCCTCCAGCCACGTTTGCATTACAAGGCGTGTGTCGGGTTGCAGATGGCTTAACCATTGCACAGACAGCACCGCACACGGCACAACTAGCATCAAGACCACCGCATAACGCGCCCCTAGCTTTAGGCGATGCAATAACATTACCAAGCCCGCCCCCACCAAAACGGCGACTACAGGTAAAAATGGCACAATCAATTGGTCGCCAATGTGCGCCGCCGCCGAATTGAGTACCACCAACGCATACGGCACAGCAAACGCCCCCAGCATTGCCAGCACACGCCCACGCTTGCCCAACGCCCACACGCCAAACACCGCCAATACACTGGCAGGAATCCCCACACCAAACACCGCCAAATAGCGCAGTTCATACCACAAGCCCACCCCCACATGATTGGGTAAAAATTGGGTAAAGCGTGATGAGATAAACGTGAACTCTGCCCAAAATTTTTGAAAATCCAGCAACACAAAAGGGCTGGTGAGCAAGAACGTGATAGGGAACGCCAGCCAAACCAGCATCACGCGCCACCACAACGCGCGATTGCGCCTCACTATCCACACGCCCACAAAGAACGCGCTTAGCCCCACAGCCCCCGCATTATAACGGCTTCCCAGTGCCAGCCCAGAAGCCACACACGCCAAAAACAACATCGGCAATGCGTAACGGCGTGACGCTAACGACATCACGCACGCCCACAAGCACAATGCCACAAACCCACTGGCTAAACTGCTGGTGGTGGCATAGTGCGCGTGCTGAACCGCCGTGTAGCTAACGCTCATGAGTGCGCCCGCCCCGATTGCCCCCCAAAGATGCGCCCTAAACAGCCCTCTTACCGCACCAAAAACGCACGCCACCGCCACTACACTCATTAATGCAGAAAGCGCACGCCCCACTACATACGCGCTAAAGGGCGCAATTTGGCGTTGGGCAAGCTCGCCCTCTGGCAAGCGGTTGGACAAGCCCGCCAAACCACTTAACGCATAATTGATGTAAATAAACAGAGAGGGGTTTTCAAAGAAGCGCGGATTAAGCGTCTTGGCACGGTGCATCTCTAACGGGATTGCCACATAAAAGTACTCATCGGGATGCACCACAAATTGCGAGGAGGCTAGGGGCGCATGGGCATCAAAACCTGCGTAAGAGGGCATTCCCCACGCCACCTGATGCACGCGCAACGCCCACCCCATCAACAAGAGGCACACGCCCCACGCCAACGCACGCTTGTTAAATGCGGTCACTAGGCGTTTGCCGTAGGGAGTGTTTTTAAGGGTGTGCCACGCAAGGCATGGCGTAAGGCGTTTCGGTCATCCCAATCATATTCAATTGTGCCAAAGCACATGCTTTGTTCGTGTCCTTTGCCACACGCAATCACAATGTCGCCCTCATGCGCCATCTGGCAGGCTTCGTACAACGCAAGCCCCCTATCTGGCACACGAAAGAAGGTTTTGCCCTCTATACCGCCACGACTAACACAGCCTTGCGCCATCATTTCTAGGATAGCGTCTAAGGATTCGGTACGGGGGTCTTCGGCGGTGAGGATGGTAATATCCGCGAGTTCTGCCGATGTTTCTGCCATCATGCGCCGTTTTTCTACGTCACGTAAGCCCGCACTACCAAAAATAGCAATCACACGCTTATTGGGGGCAACCAGCGTTCTTGCGGTGAGGACGGCATTTTTAAGGGCATTGGGCGTGTGGGCAAAGTCCACCATCGCAATAAAGTTTTGCCCTTCGGTTAGGGCTTCCATGCGTCCGCTAATGCTTTTTACGCGCCCTAAGCCTGCCTGCACATCCTCTAAGCCTAGCGTGCGTGCCGTAGCAACGGCTGCCAGCGCGTTCATCACGTTAAAGCCTCCAAAAAGGCTCATGTGTAAGCGTTCTGATGTGTTTAGCGTAAAGCGTGTGCCATCGGGGAAGAAGTGAACGTCATGCGCCATAAAGTCGGCATCATGGTCGCGCCCGTAGCTAATAATTTTATCCGCGGGGATGCCTGCTAAATGCTCATACGACACATCATCACGGTTAATCACGCTAATTTTGGGCGTATTTGGCTTGCGATAGCTTTGGGCAAGGCGTTCAAAGAGGATGGCTTTGGCGTTGCGATAGTTTTCCCATGTGCCATGATAATCAAGATGTTCGTGGGTAATGTTCGTTACCACCGCCACATCAATCTCAACGCCGTTTAACCTGCCCTGATGCAAGCCGTGGCTGGTCATTTCTAGGACAACGTGCGTTAAGCCTGCATCGCGCATTTGCGCCAAATAATCTTGCACTTCGGGCGCGGAGGGTGTGGTAACGTGCAAGCCCGTAGACAGGCTTTTGCCCCCAAAATCTGCGCTAATGGTGCTAATGAGTCCCACTTTACCGCCTGTTAGGTCTTTTAGCAGTTCATACAGCAGGGTGCTGGTGGTGGTTTTGCCGTCCGTGCCTGTCACTCCAATCACCACTATCTCTCGTGATGGAAAGCCATAATAAGAAGCTGCCAAGTAACCGACGGCTTGCTGGGCATTGCCCACTTGGGCATAGGGAACGGGGCAATCGGGCATGGGCTTTTCGCCGATAATCGCCACTGCGCCACGCTGAATGGCATCTTCTATAAAGCGGTGTCCATCGCTAGATTGTCCCTGACGCGCCACAAATACGCCCCCCGCTTGCACAGCGCGATTGTCCTCAACAAAGGGCGCGGTAATGGGGGTATCTAGTGCGCCCCACGTCTTTACCAGCATGCTAACGGGCAAATTTTCTAAATGATGCGATAGGGGTTTTGTCATAATGGCTTCTCATAGGGATAAAGGTTAAACCTTAGCAAAATTGACCGTTCTCGCACTCGTTCAAAAGCATTTAAGCGTAACAGGAACAATGTCACACGACCTTCGGGGATAAGTGGTTCTATAATGGCACCGTTTAATTGAAAGTGGTTAAACCATGATTGTTTTCTAGGGTTATATAAAAAAGTGGCATTTCCTGTTAGTGGGTCAATAGAAGCAATATCAGAGCCTTTATAATAGTTACAACGTGGGCAACTCATACAAAGGTTATCTTCTTGCGTTTTTCCACCATGTTTAGCAGAAATAATATGCTCTAGGTGAAATGAGACAGGCTTGCGTTGTTGATGAATGAGACAATGTTCACAGCAAAAACCCGCCCGCTCAAAAACATATTGACGTAAAGAACTCATAACCACTAGCTCTGAATGGTTTCGGTGAGTTTAACACGCACTTTAAGCTGAAGCAGGGTGATGAAATGCTCAAACCTCAAAAAATCTTCTAGCTCTACTAATTCTTCTGGCGAAATTGCAGAAGTGCTGTTCTTGTTCATCAGCTCTTGAAGATAATCATCAAGGTGGCTAGGAAATTTGTAATCCAGAATTTCTTGGGCAGTGGGTGACTGCGCCAAAAAGTCTGTAATTGCTTCTTGGATGCCATCGGGCATTTTTGCTGACATAAAGTATGTCCTCCAAGTCATTAAAAAGCGATTCTCATATTATACCACTGCGGTTATAAAAAAAGGGCATGGCGTATGCCATACCCTTCTATGATGTTACTCTACTTATCGCTTGCGTTTTAGTTCAAGCTATCTGCAAGTGAGCCGAGATTATTCTTTACGCTACCGTCAATCACGCGGTCGGCAGAACGAACAATCAAACCACCCAAGATGCTGGGGTCTACGCTATACACCACTTCGCTTGCGCCCAAAGACTTCTTAACCTTGTCTTGTTCGGCTTCGCTAAGGGGCATTGCGCTAACCACATCCACTTTACCAGAGATAGTTGCATCTTTTGGCAAGCGAGTAAAGAATTCGCTGACGAGTGCAGATTGCTTCTTGGCATCCAGGTTTTCACCTATGATGCGTCCTGCAACGGCTACACCAATGTTAACCACTTGGTCACGTAAGCCCGCCAATTCGGCGTTGCGTGCGCTCAGGCTTTCGCTTTGAGCGTCGCTACGGGTCTTGTCGGCTTCGCTGCGGGCTTGGGTTTCAATGGCTTTCGCCGTGTCCTCACCGCGTTGGCGTGCTTCTTCTAGCAGTCTATTTGCCTGTGCGCGGGCTTCTGCCAAAACTTTCTCGGCTTCGGCTTCGGCGTTTTGACGCGCTTTAGCAGCTGCGCTGGCATCTTCTAAACCTTTTTGAATGGTTGCAGTGCGGGCATCGAGCATATTGACGGCGGGTCTCCATAGAAGAACCGTAAGCAACCCTGCGACGATGATAAAGTTAAATGTATGAGCCAATAACAACCCACCGTTAATCCCTAAGGGGGTAAGGGGGTTTTCTGCGGCAGCTTCGTCACCTTCGGCTGCGCTAACGAGGGGCGTTACTGCAAATGCCATCGTAAACACAAGCATGAAGGTGAGGAGTAGCCGCTTAAAAGAATTTGTTTTTTGCATCTTGCCTACTCCAAGGACGAAACTAGAGAACGAAGAGAATAACCAGCGAAACCACTAGTGCGTAAATGGCGACGGCTTCGGCAAACACGATACCCAAAATCATGTTCGTTTGGATTGCGCCTGCTGCATCAGGATTGCGACCAATCCCTTGCAAACCACCTTGTACCATCAAGCCAATGCCGATGCCGGGTCCGAAAGCACCCAAAATCGCCAAGCCTGCACCAATTGCCTTTAACCCAGTATCGAGTCCTTCCATGAGTTTTGTATCTCCTTATTTGCGTATGATGTAAATGTTTTGTACGGGGCAGAGCAACTTAACGCTACCACCCCGTTTAGATACCTTAGTGATGTGCTTCTGCGTGGTCGCCGTCATGATGTTCTTCATCATCATGGTGGTGGCTAACCATTGCTTGTGCGCTAAAGATAAGCGTAAGAATGGCGAACACGCCTGCTTGCGCTGTCCCTACAATGAACTCTAGCAAGAGAATGATAGCAGGAACAGTTGTACCCACCAAGAACATAATCACTGCAAAGAGAACCGTACCCGCAAATAACGCGCCGAAAAGACGGAACGAGAGCGAAATGATTTTACCGAATTCAGACACAATTTCAAAGATGCCTACGATAAAGTCAATTGCACCAAGCGGTTTATTGCCAAGATTGCCTAATGCACGAATGTTAATGAACTTTTGGAAGTAACCCAAGCCCAATTCGCTAATCCCAAAGGCTTGAATGACCAAGAATGCAAGAATCGCCAGCCCCAGCGTAAAGCTAAGGTCGGTGGTCATACCGCGCACAAAGGGTGTTACTGTAAACAGTTGGTTTTGAAGTGTGGTGGCTTCGTAACCTAGCAATTCACTACGCAATGTCAGTGTTTGCCCTGCTACTAATGCGCTGTTGCTGTATACACCGGGCGCAAGTTCTACACCAGGCGATTCTACAACGGCTTCTTCTGGGGCAGCTTCACCGTCTGGAGCGGGTGTTGCTTCGCCTTCTGGCGTAGCTTCACCGTCTTGTTGGGTGTTGCCAAGTACCTTAGCCGCCGCTTCGCCCGCGCCCGCGCTGTGGTCGCCTTCGGCTTTTGCCACTTCTAGGCTGGGGTTATTGGCAAAGATGCCTTCAGTTGTAAAGACAACTTCCGCCCACCCTTGATAAGCCACAGGCTCAATATAAGCACTGGTTTGTACCACTTCGCCTGCGCGAAGAGTAGCTACTTCTTCATTGTATTGGGCAACAATGCTTTCTAGCGTGTCGCCTTCTGCAACGGTATAAGTAACGGCTTTATCTAAGAAGGGGTCTAGCTGTGTGGGAAGGTATTCCGCGTACTTGTCTAAGCCGAACATGGCTTCACAACGATAAAAGCTGTCAGACGTGGCAGCTGTTCCCACGTTGAGGGGGCGGTTTACGTTATAGGTAAAGTACGTTCTACCCGCCAATTCGTGCTGTGTTACAGGAAAGCCGTTAAAGGCAACGGGTTCATAGGCGGCACAGTGCAGTACCCCCACAGTTTCCACGCCCGGAATCAGCTTGCCCAAGTTCCCTGCCAGCAAGTATAAGAAAAGACTTGCCACCAATGGGAACAGCAGGTTACGCACTTTTGGTTTTGTGCCTGCTTGTGACTTTGTTAAGCCCCACATCGCTTCAACAATAAGTTCATAGAACCCTTGCCAACGATTTGGGATTTTGTTCGTCCATCCCTTAGACACGCGACGCGCGTTAAGAGCGATGATTAGCACAATAATCGTTGCCAGCCCTGCGCCACCCAAAAAGGTATTGACGAAGATTGCTTGCAAGTTTGCATCGGGCCAACCAATTAAATATTTTTCTGCCGGCACGCTAATGACGGGCAGTGTCACCGCTTGGTTTGCGCCAGGGAGCAACACAAACGGCGGAAGGACACAGAACAAAATCGCAAACACGATAATGCCTGCTAACACAGCGAAACCGCGTGTATTGGTATTCATCTGTTCCCCTCCTTTCGAGCGTTTACAAAAATGATGTCTTTCAAAGGACTACTCCTCTTCTTGATGCGATGAATCTTGTTGCAATTCTCGCGGCATGGGGGGTGTGATGCGACTTACTAACCCCAAAGCCAATCGAATCATTAGATACAAGCTGATAGGAACGCTACACACCAACAAAGTAATGGTGGCGGGTCCGCGTCGTCCTATCTGGCTATCTATCCATAACCCGATAATAAGCGCAACGGTAATGACCAACATAGTGACCAACCCCGTCAGCGCGGATATCCCTGTAATTGTTAAATTTCTTATGCGTGATGGCTTCTCATTCGCCATAAAAACTGCTTTCAAACGCGACTGCGAATTTTATCACAAACTTTTCGCAATTGCCAAATGTTTACGCACCACTCATCAAAAGTTGAGTTGATTAGTGTGATAACTTGCCCCAACTTGAGGTTAAACAAAAGCAAAACCAGCCTCACAAGGGGCAAGATATACCCCTTGTAACGCCTTTTTTACACAGGTAGCACTACATACCGCTTATCATCACACGGGCAAGCTCTTGGATGGCTTGCGCCCCGTTTCGCGCCCAATCAATAATCTGCGCAGGCACAATGCCCAAAAGCAACACAACCACGCTGGTAATCCCTAGCAACCACGCATAAGGGCGTGAGATGCCAATAGGCTTGTCTTGGTCGGGGCTGGGGTCTACATACATGACCTTAATCACCACCAAGTAGTAGTACAACGCCACAATGCTATTGAGTACGCCAATAATGGCTAAACCCACCAAATTCGCTTCTACGGCGGCTTGGAACAAGAAGAACTTGCCAAAGAAGCCCGCCGCTGGGGGAATCCCTGCCAGCGAAAGCAAGCCAATGGTCATGGCAAGTGCCAGCCATGGGCTACGGCGTTGCAGACTTGCCAAGTCTTTGATGTCTTCGCTCTTGGTGGCTTCGGCAAACAGCACCACGCCCCCAAAGATAAGCAAGTTAGAGAACGTGTACATAAACAGGTAGAACGCCACGCTAGACACGCCAAGAGAGGGGTCTGGCGACTGCAGTGCCACCAATCCCACCAGCACATAGCCCGCCTGTGCAATGGACGAATACGCCAACATACGCTTGATGTTGGTTTGGCGTAACGCCAACACATTCCCCAGCGTCATAGACACAATGCTAAGCACTGTAAGCAAGCTCACCCAGAACATCTGAATTTGTCGCCCATCAATGACCAAGCCGGAGGGGAATACCACCATAAAGAAGCGCAACAACAGCGCAAAACTCGCGCTTTTGCTTGCCACACTCACAAATGCCGTCACAGGGGTGGGTGCGCCCTCATAAACATCAGGTGTCCAGAAGTGGAAGGGCACAATGCTAATCTTAAAGCCAAAGCCCACGACCACCATCAGTAACGCCGCCAACACTGGCACAAAGTTATCGCCTGCCCCACTGGCAAGCGTTTGACCAATGCCATCAATCGACGTATGTCCTGTAAAGCCAAAGAGCAAGCTAAAGCCGTAGAGCAAGATTGCGCTGGCAAACGAGCCAAACAGGAAGTACTTTAAGCCACTTTCTGCGCTACGTTCACTTTGACGACCAAACGATGCCAAGATGTACAACGGAATGGACACGGTTTCAACCGCGAC
This sequence comes from Anaerolineae bacterium, assembly GCA_034437555.1. Lineage (GTDB taxonomy): Bacteria > Chloroflexota > Anaerolineae > Aggregatilineales > Phototrophicaceae > JANWYT01. Next base: position 137,313 of record DAOTTQ010000030.1, read on the forward strand.
AAAAATCAGCACAAGGTCATTTGCGCCCACCATCAAGCAACCGCCTAAGGTGGAAATCACCACAATCAAATGATACTCGCCACGATTGCGCGTTTGACTATCGCTGATTGCCATCAGGCTGGCTAATGCGCCTGCCAACAACACCATAACCTTAAAGATTTGTGACAGCCCATCGTAGCGCACAGTGCCACCCCAAAAGAGCGTTTGCTCTTGGGGTGACCAGATGAAGGGCGTAATTGCCAAAAGCCCCATGCCAAACGCCGCCACATAGGCAATGTTGGGTCGGTTTTCTTTTGACAAGTACGAGTCCAAAAGCAAGAGAACCGCCGCCAAAATCGTCAAGCCTAATTCACTTGAAACAGACGGCAGACTGGCTAAAAAGTTAAATTCGTCCACGTTACATCCCCCCCAAAAGCATGACTACAGGCTTTAAGCCTTCACTAATCATGGGAGCCATAATGGCTGGATACAAGCCAAGTACCAACAAGGGCGTGCCAAGCAACAAAAGAATGATGCGGTCTGTGATGGCAATGTCGTCCACATCGGGGTATTTTTCTGCGTCAAATTCACCAAAGAACACCCTCCCCGTTACGCGCAACACATACGCCGCCGTTATCACAATACCAAGCGCGGCGATAATCACCAGCACGCTATAGTAATTCGTCAGGGTAAAGCTACCAATTTGTAGCGAGACACTGTCGCTGGCGTTCCACATGCCTTGGAAGATGGGGAACTCGGCAATAAAGCCACTAAAGCCCGGCATCCCCATACTGGTAAGACCGCCCACCACAAACGCCACCGCCACCCAAGGCATCTTTTTAACAAAGCCGCCCAATGAGGGAATGTCGCGGGTGTGTGCGCGTTCATACACCATGCCCACACAACCAAAGAACAACGCCGTCATAGCACCATGGCTAAACATTTGCAAGCCTGCGCCCGTCATCCCCACCATGTTCATGGTTGCCCACCCCATAGAGACTAGCCCCATGTGTGACACAGAGGAGAAGCCAATAACGTACTTAAAGTCACGTTGTCTAAAGGCAATCAACGCCCCATACACCACGTTAATCAGCGTTAAGAACACAATCCATGGCAAATGCACTTGTGCGCCTTCAGGGAGCATTTGTACCCCCACACGCAACGCAGCAAACGCCCCTAGCTTCATTAGCACGCCCGCATGAATCATCGAAACCGCCGTAGGGGCAGCCACATGACCATCAGGTGACCAATTGTGGAAGGGGAACACGCCCGCCATTACGCCAAAGCCAATGAACATGAAGGGGAACCAGAACTTCGCAAACGTCAGCACTTCAATCCCTAAATAGCCCGACACATCAAACGCGCCGTTTTCAGTGGCAAGCGTCAGCTGTACAAGGTTAAAACTGCCGTGTGTGGCATCTTGAGGCAGAAGGCCCGCAGCAACCGCAGCATCAAAAACCGCCTTGCCTTCGTTGGCAAAGAATTGACCTGACGTAAAGTACATGGCAATTGCGCCCACCAATGCCACCACGCTACCCACAAGGATATAGAGCGTTAGTTTCATGGCAGCATATTCGCGTAGCTTCACCCAACCCCACCCTGCAATGAGGATGTACATGGGGAAAATGGCGAGTTCGTAGAAGAAGAACAGCAAGAACATATCGACGCTGATAAACACGCCCATCACGCCCGCAACTAAGAGCATAAAGAACGCCATAAACTCGCGCAGTCTGTCTGTGATACGCCAGCTAATGAGTACGCCTGCTACGGCAACCATGCCTGTAAGAAGCACCATCGGTGCAGCCAAACCGTCCACCCCTAGATGATAGGAAATGCCCGCACTAGGCACCCACGCCACATATTCCTCAAAAATGAGGGCTTCGGAGAAGGCTTGGGTGGCGGCTGTTTTGCCAATGCTTTCGTCTACCAGAAGCGTATCGCTAAACACGCCTTCTTCACTGGCAGCCAAACCGTTATAGGTAAAGAACACCACCGCCGAAAGAACAAGCGTAACGACGGCAGCCGTGATAGATACCCCCCGAATGAGGTCACGGCTATTGGGTGGAAAGAACAACATCACCACCCCTGCAACCACAGGGATGAAGATAAGCGCACTAAGAATCGGGAAATTAAAGTCCATGTGTTTACCCCGTCCCGTTCATAAAGATATGGCTCACGCTGGTGTTAATCACTGTCATAATCCAGTTTGGCACCAAGCCCGTCACCAAGATAAGCACCAAAAGAGGCGCAATAGCCACAAATTCGCGGCGGTCTAGCTCTAGGTCATAGTCTGCCCAGCGCATGTTAAAGGGTCCCTGCAATACAGCGCGAATCCCTTTAAGGATGTAGCTCCCTGTAAACAGCAAGCCAATCATCGAAACCACTGTTAAGCCCGTAAAGACGGGGTACGCGCCACGCACCACCATAAACTCACCAATGAAGCCGTTTAAGCCTGGTAAGCCCAAACTTGCCAAGCTGGCAAAGATGAACACCGTGCCGAAAATGGGGGCTTTTACCCACAAACCGCCGTACTCATCAAGATTGCGCGTGTGTGTTTTGTGGTAAATACCACCCGCCAAAAGGAACATCGCCGCGCTAGACAAGCCGTGATTAAACATTTGGATGACCGCGCCATTCGTGGCAATAATGGCGTTTTGTGTGGCTTCGGCAGATAAACCGCCCGCGCGCCACATTTCGCCATAGCTGATAGCCATAACCGCCAAGCCCAAGCCCACAAAGCCCATGTGATTCACCGAGCTATACGCCACCAAGCGTTTGATGTCATTTTGACCCAACGCTGCTAATGCGCCCAAGACAATCCCAAGCACGGCAAGCCACGCAAACAGGGTTGCCACGTTAATGCCCAAAAGCGGAATATCGCTAATCCACACATCAGGAAAGAACGGAATGACCAAGCGCAAAAAGCCATACGCGCCCAGCTTAAGCATCACACCCGCCAACAGCATTGAACCTGCGGTGGGTGCTTCGCCATGGGCATCGGGTAGCCATGTGTGGAAGGGCCAAATTGGCACTTTGATACAGAAGGCAATAAAGAAGCCCACAAACGATAAGGCTTTTACGGTTGCCACCGGAATCCCTAGAAAGGCTTCTTTGTCGGCAGCGAATTGGGGCCAAATGTTGGCGATTTGGGCAATATCGTATGTGCCAGTGCTAAAGCCGATGAGCTGGGTTGCCAAGAGCATCCCTAGCGTGCCACCAATACTGTAAATCATAAACTTGGTAGACGCATAGTGACGGTTGGGTCCGCCCCATTGGTTGATGATGAAGTACATTGGCACAAGCGATAATTCATAAAACAAGAAGAAAATCATCAAGTCCATGCTGACAAACACGCCCATCAAGCCTGTTTCAAAGAACAGCAGCAGCGCAAGGTGCGTGTTGGCGCGGTCTTCTACTTCCCAGCTGATGAGGATTGCCAGTGGCGTAAGCAAGCCCGTTAAAAGCACCATTGTTGCGCTAATGCCGTCAATGCCTAAGTGCCAAGATGCCCCCAGCAGTTCAAACCAAGGGATTTTGACGATGAAGGCATATTGGTCTTCCCCAATAGCAGGCGCGTTTTGTTGATAGATAAAGAATATCGCCACGCTTAATCCGCCAATGAGTACAGCGAAAATGAGCGATAGCACGCGCGCCAGCCACTTGTTTTGGGGCATAATCATAACGACCAAGCCCGCGAGGGCAGGCGCAAAAACGAGAACTGAAAGCGGGTCAAATCCGAAAATATTCAGCATCATTAACCCCTTATTGTGCCGTTACCGCACCAGCCGAAAGCGCAAGAACCACGCCGATGACCAGTACCGCAACCAAAACCAGTAAAAGATACTGTTGGATGTGACCGCTTTGCGAACCGCGCAAAAAGCCACCCAACTGATAGAACCAGCGTGGAATACCGTCACCAACGCCATCAATGAGCCAAGCGTTCATCACCTTAATGAAGTCGCCTAGCCAGGTAAAGAAGCGTGCAGTAGCATGAAGAATACCGTCAATCGCGCCCTTATCTAAGAACTCATTTACCCATTTTGCAACGGCTTGTGAAGGCTTAACAAAAACGGCGGAGTAGAGGTCATCAAAGTAGTAACGCTTTTGTAGTGTTGTAAACACGCTATCGCCCAAAACGGTCTGCATGGGGTCGGTTTCGCCCGCTTGTAGGGTTTTGCGCCCGTACATTAGCCAGCCCACGTACAAGCCACCCAATGCCACCGCAAAGGACACGCCGACAGGAATCAGGCTAAAGGGTGGGTGAACAGGGAAGATATTATCTACTGCCACCACGCTGTATTCTAAGTAGTAGAAGAAGGGGTTATGTTCGGGGCTAAAGATGCTCCCAAGAATGGGAAAGTCACTAGGAACGCCCACAAAGCCCGCAAACAGCGCAAACACCGACAAGATGATGAGGGGCAATTGCATCGTTTGGCTAATGATGCTCCGCGCCCCACCCAGAGAAGCGTGTTTGGCTTCTTCGGTGCGGGCTTCGCCCAAGAACGTCATCGAAATTTGGCGCATGGTATAGAACGCCGTCATAAAGGCGGCAATTGCCAGCGTAAAGAACACCAACGCATGAAGCCCATAGCCATTGGTAAGACCATACCAAGCGTCTGCCAAAATTTCATCTTTAGACCAAAAGCCTGCGGTGACGATGGGGAAGCCCGAAAGTGACAAACCGCCGATTAAGAAGGCGATAAACGTCACAGGGATTTTCTTTGCCAAACCGCCCATATTCCGCATGTCTTGGGGGTCGAAGTGAGGTGCATGAGAGGCTTCTTCGGGGTGGGCGTGGGCGTGATGGTCATCGTGTGCGTGTTCATCATGAATTTCGTTGTGGGAATGTTGCTCATCGTGTTCGTCGTCATGGTCATGGTCGTGGTGTTTATGAACGTGGTGTTCGCCATGTTCCATCGCGTGAATCACACTACCAGAAGCCATAAACAGCAACGCCTTAAAGAAAGCGTGGGTAATCAGGTGGAAGGTGGCTGCGACGTATGCGCCAATGCCCAAAGCTGCCATCATGAAGCCCAATTGTGAAATTGTGCTGTACGCCAGTACGGCTTTTACGTCGTTTTGGGCGACTGCCATCGTTGCTGCAAACAGTGCCGTAAACGCACCCACCACCGCCAAAATCGTTAGTGGCGCATTATAAATGCCCGCGTGGGGGTCGGCTGCACCAAACACATCGCCCGTCCCTACAAAGAGGGGGTACATGCGAATGATGGCATAAATGCCCGCGCTCACCATTGCCGCAGCATGGATCATTGCGCTAACGGGCGTAGGTCCTTCCATCGCATCGGGAAGCCACACATGCAAAGGAAACTGTGCCGACTTGCCAATGGTGCCGATAATCAGGAAAATGCTAATCAAGCCTGCTGCACTTAAGCCCAAGCCCCCCCCGATAATGGCGGGCGTACCTGCCAAGTTTTCTAGGACAGCAGGGTTATAGAGAATGTCTCTAAAGGTCAATGTGCCAGTGCTTGCGTACAAGTACACAATACCCAAGAGCATAATCACGTCTGCCACGCGCGTTACTGTAAAGGCTTTAATGGCTGCGCGATAGGCGGTGTGCTTCTCAAACCAGAAGCCGATGAGCAGATAAGAACACACGCCCATCACTTCCCAGCCCACAAACAAGAGCAGTAAGTTATCGCTTATGGTTAGCGTAAGCATTGCGCCCGCAAACAAGCTAATGAGAGCAAAGAAGCGCGATTGGCGTGGGTCATGAGCCATATAGCCAATGCTGTAGATGAAGATACACAGCACTGCTAAAGGCACCATAAAGAGCAGCATCGCATTTAGAGGGTCTACTAACACGCCAATTTTTAGCGATGTGACCCCTGTGGCTAACCACTCGATAGAGCTTGCAAAAAATTTGTCGTCTTTGCCGAATTTGTCTATGCCCCAGCTTTGGAAAACCAAGTTCCAGCTGATAAGCAACGCCATCACGATACCGCTCATACCTACGATAATGCTTAAAATCCTGCTCCATTGTGTGGCAACAGGCACAAGCATGCCGTTATAGTCGGGGTGATGTCCGCCATAGTCATGGCTTGTGGCAGGGGTCATCTTGGCGCGGTTTGTTGCAAATGTGATAATCACAAACGCCAATAGGGGGCCCAAAGGCACAAGCCAAGGCAAGAAATTCGGGTCACTGAAGTTAATATCCATAACCGCGTCCTACCCTCTTAGCACATCGGCTTCTTCTGGAATGACAGAACGCCGATTTCGATAAATAGAGATGATAATCGCCAAGCCTACAGCGGCTTCGGCAGCAGCAATCACAAAAATAAACGCCGCAAACACAAAACCGTTGACACTTTCGGGCGCAATAAACCGCCAAAACGCCACCAAGTTAATGACAGCGGCGTTTAGCATCAGTTCCACGCTCATCAAAACGGCAATCCCGTTTCGGCGTGACAACACACCAAACACCCCCATTGCAAAGAGGGCAGCAGCCACCACCAAGTACATCCATAAAGGTGCCATCGTCATCCCCCTACGCTTCTTGGTCGGTATCACGGGCGATAACAATTGCACCAACCATCGCCGCAGTCAATAAAAGTGATGCCAATTCAAAGGGAATCACAAAGCCATTGCCACTGACAAATGCCTTGCCTACGTCTATGGTGCGAATGACGGCATCGCTAACGGGGGGTTGTGGGTCTACACCCCAAACAGGGTATATCACAAACACTGCCAGCGCAATAAACGTGGCAATTGCCCCCAATAAGCTAGGAACAACCCTAAAGTAACGGTGGCGCACATTCGTTAGTCCGCGCGTCAGCATAACGGCAAACGTGAACAAAACGGCAATTGCGCCAATGTACACCAAAATTTGGACAGCAGCCAAGAAGGGCGCACTAAGCGTCAAAAACAAGCCCGCCACACCAAAAAGGCTCGCCATCAGCCAAATGGTGCCTCTAAACAGATTTTTATTTGTTACAACGCCGTATGCTCCGACCAATGAAATGGCACTGAACACAAAGAAGGCAATCGTAACCGCGTTAAATTCTAGCATCTTCTCCCTTTCTGTGTGTTAGTCGCCGACGGCAACCGAAGCAAAGCGCGCAGAATCTGCAAGCCGTTGGTCACGCCCTAGCCTGCGCCAGCGGTCTAAAATGGGCGCAATCATGAGCGAGTTCACAAATAAAAGCGCAATCGTCAGGGGTAACATTTCTATAAAGTTTGCGCCTGCAAGCTGGATATTGCCGAGTTCATCTAAAGGTACTAAGCCCGCTTGTTTCATAATCATCACCACCAACGCCGTTAAAAGCAGGTTGAGGATGCTAATTGGCACAAGGAAGAACCAGTTAAAGCTCATCACTACGTCAATGCGTAGGCGAGCAACGGTGTTTCTTAGCCATAGCGAGATGAGATAGAACAACGAGGCTTTAATGCCTATCCACACAAAGGCAATCAACGGGGCTTCCCAGAAGGGTCCATACCAGCCACCCAAAAACAAAATTGCCAGCAGAACGCTATTGGTAAACACATGCAAAAATTCGGCTGCAAAGAACATGCCAAACTTCATGCCGGAGTATTCAATATTGAAGCCTGCTACCAATTCGCTTTCCGCTTCAATAAGGTCAAAGGGAGCGCGTCCTGTTTCGGCTTGGCTAGACAGGAAAAACAGCACCGTAGCCAAAGGCGCAAGGAACACAAACCACATGCCTCCTTGGGCATTCACAATGTCCACCAGGCTCATACTGCCCGCCAAAAGCACAGGAATCATCAGTGCAAATACCAATGGGATTTCGTAGCTTACCAGCAACGCCACCACACGGAACGCACCCAACAAGGCGTATTTATTGTTACTCGCCCAGCCTGCTGTCATAATGGCAAGCGTGCCAAGACTGGCAACCGCCACAAAGTACATCACACCAATCTCTAAATTTGCGCCGTAGTGATAAGGCGTAAACGGTATCACCGCCCAAATAAGTACCACCGAAGCAAACGACACAATCGGCGCGGCATTATACAGTAGGCGGTCGGCTGACGCTGGCGTAATGTCTTCTTTTACCAATAGCTTAAGGAGGTCGGCAAACGTTTGTAGCAAGCCAAAAGGTCCCACACGATTGGGCCCAATGCGGTCTTGGATACGCGCCGCAACCTTGCGCTCTACCCAAATGAGAAAAATAACCGTTACCAGTGGCACACCACTGACTAAAATTACCCCCACAAACAACGATAAAAACTGGGCAAGCCCAGCATCCATGCCGCCGTTTGCAAGTGCTTCACATAACCCTGAACAATTCATTATTTATATTCTCCCCGTAGCGTGAGGTTTAGTTCCAAGCCAGAACATCTTTACGCCAAGCGTAAACGAGCGCATCTGCCAACAAGAAGATGAACAAGAAGCCTGCCCCGAATGCGAAAAAGTCGAGCTGGTGATAGGCTAATGCCCAAGGGAATAGGAACACGACTTCCACATCAAACACCAAAAAGACTAGCCCATAAAGATAATATTGCACTCTAAATTGCACCCAAGTATCGCCAATGGTTTCTACACCGCATTCATACGTTTGGCTTTTTAGCACATTCGGTTTATGCGGACGAAACACTTTTGCAATCAAAATTGGTAACATTGGAAAGATAGGCGCGAGTATGGCGAAAACACCGATAAATGCCCATTCGTTTAATACACTCATGGAGCGTCCACTCCCTGCTCATAGCGGATGATTGAACAATACGTTTCTAACTTGCACTATTTCTCACAAATGCCAAGCATTTTAACATTTTGCTTTTCATGGCGCAATTGCTTAGATAAAATAACCTGGCACGATTTGGGATTTTAGCACACACCGCACAAATCACAAAATGTTTCCCTACGCAAATGACCACTTTCTCTTATCATTAGCTCAAAATAGTGACATCACACGCCCACACATCATCAAAGGACACCGCCCATGCAAGCCATCATCACCCCCACCGCCCCAGAATGGGATGCTTTTGTTATGTCGCATCCGCGCGCCCACGCTTTACAACTTAGCGCATGGGGAGAGCTAAAGAGCGCGTACGGCTGGCGTGATGAGCGCATAGCCCTTACCGAAAATGGGCGCATTGTGGGCGGCGCGCAAGTGCTGTATAAGCCATTGCCCTTTAAGCTGGGGGCGTTGGCGTATGTGCCGTTTGGCGGTTATGTGAGCCACAATAGCCAATGGGGCGCGTTATGGGGTGCCATTAAGCAAGCCTCTAAGAAGCGTCACGTCGCTCTCTTAAAATGGGAAGCCGGCTTCTATATGAAGGACGCACGCCCACCGCTTGCCGAGTGGGGCTTTTTGCCTAGCCCCCAAACCGTTCAGCCACCGCGCACCGTCCTCATAGACATTGCATCGGATGATGAAGCCATCTTGGCACGCATGAACCAAGGCACACGGCGAAAGGTACGCCAATCCTTAAAAAATGACATCCAATACACCCACGCCACGCCCGACGACGTAAAGAAGTTTACGGGCATGATGACGCACACCGGCGAGCGCAACGACTTTGGCGTACACGAAGCCTCTTACTATGAGATGGCGTATCGCCTCTTTGTGCCACAGCACGCCTCGCTTATTCTTGCCGAACATGAGGGTGATGTATTGGCAGGGGTTTTTGTGTTTGCGGTGGGCAATACCGCATGGTATGTGTATGGCGCGTCATCCAGCACCAAGCGTAACCTGATGGCGAGCTATGGGGTACAATGGCACGCCATCCAATGGGCAAAGGCGAGGGGCTGTACCACTTATGACCTGTGGGGCATCCCTGATGAGGATGAAAGCACGCTAGAAGCCCAGTTTGAAACGCGCAATGATGGCTTATGGGGCGTGTATGGGTTTAAGCGCGGATGGGGTGGCACTGTGGCGCGGTCTTTGGGCGCATGGGACTTACCGTATAATCAGCTGCTTTATGCACTTTATCGTTGGCGTTTGAAAGGTGTTACAGAATAATGCAGAAAAGGGTCTTAAAGTTTGCCCTCTTTGGGCTAGTAATTTGGACGCTCTTTGCTATTGGGCTTGGGGTGTTTGTTCACTTTCATGGCATAAATGACGAAGCCTCTTCGGCGGACGTGATTATTGTCTTAGGGGCGGGCGTAACACGCAATGGCAACGCGGGGTTTGCGCTGTCTCGGCGTGCCTTACAAGCGGTGGCGCTTTATAACGCAGGACACGCCAAAAACATCTTGTGTAGTGGGGGGCAACCACCCAACCGCCCCAATAGCGAGGCGTATGCGTGCCAACAATTCTTAATGGCACAGGGCATCCCAGAAAACGCCATTGTGCTAGAAAGTCGTAGTCGTAGCACAGAAGAAAACGCCGTTTACTCTAGTGAAATTATGCGTGAAAGAGGCTGGCAAACGGCACTCGTCACCACCGATTCGTTTCATATTTTCCGCGCACGCTGGATTTTTGCCCAAGTAGGCATTGAAGCACGCTTTAGCCCCGTCCCCACCCACCGCGTAAACGGCTGGAATGTGTATTTTGTCTCGCTTACCCGTGAAGTGGTCGCGCTACATTGGCAAGCCTTCAAAACCTTCTTTAACCTGCCCATCACGTATGTGCCGTTTATTTAAGTGTGCTATAATTCAGCGTTAAAGTGAATTTCTTCTTGGGAGAAAGCGTATTGTGGCGAAATTAAAAGACGTTCAAAAAGCCATTCATTTTAAGGATGCTTTCCAAGAATATAGACGTTTTATCAGTTCAGATTCAACCAAGATAGAAGACCGCTTATTGCTTTTTTACGCTGTAGAATGTGGGTTAAAGTATTTAGCAATGAGGGATTCGGGTGCGCCTTTCTACAATAAACTAAAATTAGAAGA
>DAOTTQ010000031.1:0-48133 GCA_034437555.1 Anaerolineae bacterium
CCAGCATTCATCCTGAGCCAGGATCAAACTCTCCATAATCAATCAGGGTATTTCTTACTGTCTGTACCCACTATTCTACTGTTAAGGTGCTTTTCGCTTACAGAGACAAGCATACCAACATCACCCCAACTCTGTCAAGACCTTTTTCAAAATCTCGTCATTTCCCTAGTTCATCAGGGTGGCTCGGCTTGTGCCTTTATTCGGTTTTGGTTTCATCAGGCTTCTTACACCCTCTTAACCGTCACCTTTCCGTAAGTTGTTAACTTGTAAATTCCGTTTGTCACGCTCTCTCTTCGTGACTTCGTGAATATTACCCCCCATATCCCATTGCGTCAAGGGCAAGTTTGTTTTTTCTTTCACAATTACCCAACAAATTTAACAATCATCATTGTTAGATCATCAAAGGGAGGTGTGCCATCACAAAAATGCTCTACATCACTCAAAATAGCATCCCGAATTTCGGGCGCAGACAAATGCGAGTTCTGTTGTACTACTTCTGCTAAACGATGCTCTCCATAGGGAACACGGTGCGGATTTTCGGCATCTGTAAGACCGTCCGTGTAGTAAACAATCACATCCCCCATCTGTAAGTTAATGTCCAGCCCTGTGACAGGGTTATCAGGAAACCATCCCAATGCTCTGCCCCCAATTGGCAAGAACTCTACACTTTTAGCACTTTTACGATACAGCACAGGCGGATTATGCCCACCGTTCACATGAACGCTTCGCCCATCTTGCCAAAAACGGCTATAGTACATCGTAACGAACATGCCACTGGCTTCGGCATCCATCAACAAAAGGTCATTGGTACGCCCAACAGTATCCACAGCGTTCATGCCCGCAGCAGCATGGCTACGAATAAGCGTTCTTGCAATCGCCATAAATAGTGCGGCAGGTGCGCCCTTATCAGACACATCCGCAATCACCGTTACAAACGAACCATCACCTAAATCAAACGCATCATAAAAATCGCCCGCAACTTGCCGAGCAGCTTCCCAATGAGGAGCTATTTGGTAATGTGCAACTTGAGGCATTTGTTGCGGAAGCAAATTTCGTTGAATTTCACTTGCCATATGAAGCTCATGTTCTAGCTTACCTTTTTCTTTTGCCACCAAGTAAAGGCGAGCATTTTCAACAGCGCGGGCAGCTAAACCCGACACGGCGTTCAAAAGCCCTAAGTCGTCGGGGCGGAACACGCCTGCTTTCATGGAAGTATCAACATACACTACACCAATCAACCGTTCACCCACCACCATAGGAGCGCAAAGAATGGCACGTAGCCCTCTCATGATGATGCTTTGCCCTGCGTCAAACCGTGTGTCAAATTCCGCATTATTTGTAAGAAGGGTTTCACGGGTTTCAACAACTTTATTCACGATAGTAGTGCTATAGGCTTCTGCATCGATGGTTGCTCCGTCAATGCCCCTCGCCACCAAGACTTCAAGTGTATTGTCGTCTTCGTCATGAATCATCAAAAAGCCACGTTGCGCTTTTGTAACCTGCATGATGGCGTCCATCACATTATCTATTACCGTTTCAAATTCCAGCGTAGCATTAATCCACATACTAATCATATAAAGTGTGCGTAGGTGGTCAGGTGTAAGGTTGTCTGGCACGGTGGGTTGCGTGGTAGTCATAAGAAATTTATCCTCTACGTAAAAAACTAAAGGAAATTATAACACCAAGTAAGCACAGGGGCGAATGAAATATCCGCAAATGTGCGTTAGAATAACGAGATGAAGAAACTCAATAAAGGATTTTTACAATGAAGTTTGATGTAACGATTTTCCCTGACGACCTCAATCGTTCTATAGAGATTGGTAAACAAGTTGAGGCGTATGAATTTGACGGTTTGTGGACAGCGGAAGCCCAACACAATCCTTATTTACCCTTAACGCTGGCAGCTTCTAGCACATCTCGCATTGTGTTAGGCACACAAATTGCACTAGCGTTTCCGCGTAGCCCAATGGTCACCGCGCAAATTGCGTGGGATTTAGCCAAACAATCACAGGGGCGTTTCATCTTAGGGCTAGGCACACAAATTAAAATTCACATTGTCAAACGCTTTAGCGCATATTGGAGCGATAAACCCGTTAGCCAATTGCGTGAGTATGTGCAAGCAGTACGGGCATGCTGGCACGGCTTCAAAGAAGGCACATTGCGGTATCGTGGTGAACACTATAGTTTAGGCTTTTTGCCTCCGTTTTTTAACCCAGGCGATATGCCCTATAGCGATATTCCGGTGTATATTTCGGGTGTCGGTGTACCGTTGTGCAAATTAGGGGGCGAGCTTGCAAACGGTTTCCATGTCCATCCTTTCCATACCACACGCTATTTAGAGCAAGTCGTACGCCCCTCTATTGCAGAAGGGGCAAGTGAACATGGGCGCAACGCTAGCGATATTGCCCTCTCTTGTGCCGTTTTTGTGGTAACAGGTAGCACACCCGAAGAAATTGAACAAAACACCATTGAAATCAAATCACAAATTGCGTTTTACGCCAGCACGCCAAGCTATCACAAGGTATTAGAGTTACACGGTTGGAAAGATTTTGGGGTGCGCATGAACCAGCTCTCTAAAGAAGGCAAGTGGCTAGAGATGTGGAAAGAAGTTCCCGACGACATTCTTCACGAATTTGCCGTGGTGGCTCCCCCCGATGAACTGCCCTACAAAGTCCGTGGACGCTATAATGGTTTGCTTGACCGTGTTGGTTACTATTTTCCGTTTAAACCAGAAGAAGAAACACGGCGCATTGTATGGGAACACGCCTCTAAAGCGATGAAAGGTTAAATAAAATGTGGAAAAACATCATTATCTTGGCACTTGTTCTATTGGGTGTGGGCTACGTGGTTGCAGACAAGCCCATTATACGCGTTATTGAAACCCGTGATAACACCGTTGATGAGGAACTTCCCTCAAAAAGTAGTCGCTCGCGCGTGATTGTCACGGTTATTTTTGGCATGGGGAATACCCTTAACTTTAATGCAGAAAAGAGAGAAGCATAACCATGAAAGCCACTGTGGATTACATACATAACCAGCAAAACGACTTCATTGAAGAACTCATTGACTTTTTACGCATCCCAAGCATTAGCACAGACCCCGCCTACGCCGAATCGTGCAAAGAAGCCGCCGAATGGGTAGCCAATAACTTACGCCAAATGGGGCTTGCGTCCGAGATAATCCCCACCCAACGTCATCCGCTTGTGTATGCCGAATGGTTGGGGGCAGGCGCAGACAAGCCTACCGTCCTCATCTATGGGCATTATGATGTTCAACCCGCCAGCAAAAGTGATGGTTGGGATACAGAACCTTTTGACCCCACAGTGAAAGATAACGTGCTTTATGCGCGTGGTGCAACCGATGACAAAGGGCAATTCTTTACCCACCTTAAAGCTGTTGAAGCCCTACTTAAAACAGAAGGTACGCTTCCCGTTAACGTTAAGTTCATCATTGAAGGCGAAGAAGAAAGCGGTGGCGAAAGCATCGCCAAGTTTGTAAAAGAACACGGCAATAAACTAAGCGCGGATGTCTGCGTTATTAGCGATACAAGCATGTCCAACATTGAAACGCCTGTGATTGTGTATGGTCTACGGGGTATTGTGGGCTTTGAAGTGATTGCAACGGGACCCGCTACCGACCTTCATAGTGGCATGTACGGCGGTACAGTGCATAATCCCCTTCAAGCCCTTGCCGAAATTTTGGCACAGTTACACCACCCCGATGGGAGTGTAAACGTAGAAGGATTCTATGATGGCATTAGCCCCATTTCTGCCACAGAGCGCGAAGCTCTTGCTAAAGGGCAATATTCTTTTGAAACATGGCAAAGTGAAACAGGTGCAAGCACCGCATGGGGCGAACCCGATTACACCCTATCCGAGCGCATTGGCGCACGCCCAACCCTAGAAATTAACGGGTTTGCGGGTGGCTACTACGACAAGGGCTTAAAAGCGGTTATTCCATCAAAAGCCGTTGCTAAAATTTCTTGCCGTTTGGTTTCTCCCCAACAACCCAAAGACATTTACGAAAAAGTGAAGGCGCAAATCCAACGCCTTGCTACTTCCACTGTTCAGTTAGAGTTTAACTATATAGCAGGTGCAAACCCCGCATTAGTGGACATCAATCACCCCACCATGCAAGCCGCCATCCGCGCCTATGAACAGGGTTGGGGAGGCACGCCCATCTTCAAGCGCGAAGGGGGTAGCTTGCCCATTGTCGCAGACCTGCAAACACACCTAAATATGCCCGTTATCATGATGGGCTTTGGTCTTAATAGCGACGGCTTACATGGGCCCAACGAACACTACTCTTTAGAGATGTTCCTAAAAGGTATTGTCACAAGCGTTCACTTTTTATATGAAATAGCCAATCTATAGACCACAGGAGCAATCATTCATGACCAAAGCGCACGAATACGCCACCGCCAACCACGAAACTTTCGTAAAACAACTTGCGGAATGGCTATCTATTCCAAGCATTAGCACAGACCCCGCCTTTAAGGGTGATATTCAACGGGCTGCCGAATGGGTGGCTAACGATATGAAGCGCATAGGGCTAGAGAATGTGCAAATTTTGCCCACAGGCGGGCATCCTGCCGTCTATGCCGATTGGTTACATGCTGGCGAAGATAAACCCACCGTTCTTATTTATGGGCATTATGATGTACAGCCGGCTGTTATTGAGGACGGCTGGACACAAGACCCCTTCACACCGAGGTTTGCCAACGACCGCATTTATGCGCGTGGTGCAACCGATGACAAAGGCTTGGTCATGTGCCAGCTTAAAGCAATGGAATCACTTTTGGCAACAGGTGCTTGCCCCCTTAACGTGAAATATCTCATTGAGGGCGAAGAAGAAAGTGGTGGAGTCAACCTTAGTAAATTCATCAAAGCCAACCAAGACCTACTGAAAGCCGACACGGTACTCATTAGTGACACGGGCGTGCGTTCACTTACACAACCCTTGCTCATCTACGGGCTAAGAGGCATCGTCACTATGGATGTGATTGTCACGGGACCCAAACGCGACATGCACAGTGGCGCAGGGGGCATGCTTCATAACCCCGCCCAAGCCCTCAGCGAAATTATCGCCCGATTGCATCACCCTGATGGGCGCGTAAACGTAGAAGGCTTTTATAAAGATGTGGTGCTATTAGAGGATGCAGAACGCGAAGAGCTACAAAAATCAGACTACACTCCTGCTGAATGGGAAGCCTATATGGGCGATTTAGCCGAATGGGGCGAAACTGAGTTCTCTAAAGTAGAGCGAACTGGCACACGCCCCACCCTAGAAATTAACGGTATCGCGGGCGGTTATTGGGGCGAAGGCTTTAAAACCGTCATCGGCGCGAAGGCATGGGCGAAAATCTCCTGTCGTCTTGTGCCGGCACAAGACCCAGTAAAAATCTTTGAGCAAGTCAAAGCCCAAATCGAAAGCCTTACACCGCCTTCTGTGCGTGTAGAGGTTAAAATTCACGATTATGGTAAGCCCGCTATCACCCCCCTAGACCATCCTGCTACCCAAGCTGCCCTACGGGCTTATAATGCCCATTGGGAAGAACCCACACTCTTAAGGCGCATGGGAGGCAGTATTCCTGTGGTCGCCGACTTCCAAGACATCATGGGCTTACCTGTGGTATTGCTAGGGTTTGGCTTGCCTGATAGTGCTGCTCATGGGCCCGATGAAAACTTTCATTTAGAAGCCTATAAAAAAGGGGTCGCCACCGTGATTACTTACCTTAATGAACTGGCTAAAAGCTAGCTTCTTCTGTAAAAAAAAGCAATCACTAAAGAGGGCGTGCAAGTCTGCGCCCTCTTGCTTTGCGCTCATTATTTTTTCACTCTCTTTTACAAATGCGCTCATCTAGCCCTATACTCTCTCACATCTTTCGCGCCTATTGTTAGCTAGTCTAACAGTTAGCCCTACTAATTATCGAGTACAGGTCAATGAGCGAACCCTCCAACGCACAAATTGCACGACAAACACTAGACATCATTCCCTTAGTGATGCAAATTATGGCATCTGAAATACGAACCATGCGCCATGCTATGGCAAGTAGCCACATGCGCCTATTAGGGATGCTCAATCAACGCGCTTATACCCTGACCGAATTAGCCGAGCAACTGTCTGTCACCCCCCCCACGATGTCCAATACCATCACCGCGCTTGAAAACAGAGGGTGGGTGGGACGAACACGCTCCTTGAAAGATAGGCGTGTGGTTGCCATCGAAATTACAGGCGAAGGGCGCGAAGTGCTAGAAGAAGTACAAGAAAAGACCCGACAACGCATTAGTGAATTTTTGGCAGCGCTTTCACAAGAGGAAAGTGAAACCCTATCAGAAGGCTTAAGTATTCTGAAGCGTACCTTTGAAATAGGGCTGTTTCGTCCGCAAGAATAAAACATCAAGAGAGGTATGTATGTCTAACAGAGAAATTGTCGTTGAAAAGTTATACAAGAAATTCGATAAGTTTGTAGCCGTCGATGGCGTGTCTTTTGAAGTGAAGTCGGGTGAAATCTTTGGCTTTTTGGGCCCCAATGGCGCAGGCAAAAGCACGGTTGTTTCTATGCTTACCACGCTTGTTTTGCCCACATCGGGTAAAGCCACTGTCGGTGGATACAGTGTTACAGATGAAGCCGATAAAGTGCGCCGTATTGCAGGTGTTGCGCTTCAAGAAATTGGGCTAGACCCCATTATGAAATCAATGGAACTGCTCACCATTCAAGGGCGAGCGTTTGGGATGAGCCGTCAAGAATCTCACCAACGCGCCAATGAATTGCTAGAAATTGTGGGCTTAAGTGAGTTCAAAGACCGCATGGTAGGCAAGTATAGTGGTGGTATGCGTCGCCGTTTAGATTTGGCAATGGCACTGGTGCATCAGCCCGAAATTCTCTTTTTAGATGAGCCGACGACAGGGCTAGACCCCCTTAGCCGCCGTGATGTATGGCGTGAAGTGCGCCGACTAAACCGCGAATACAATATGACTATCTTCCTGACCACACAATACCTAGAAGAAGCCGATGAATTGGCAGACCGCATCGCCATCATTGATAAGGGGCAAATTGTGGTCGAGGGACAACCCCAAGCCCTTAAAGCGGGGCTGGGTGGTGAAAGCATTAACCTGACCTTCAAAGAGAATGAACAAGCCGAAAGAGCCGGCGCACACCTTCGTGATATGTTCGAGCGCGTTCAGCTAGACCGCCGCACCATTCGCCTCTATCGCAATAATGCCGCCGAAGTCATTGCCAGTGTGGTGAATAGTCTAAATGGCTTAGGGCTAGAACCCATCTCCCTCACTTTAACTCAGCCCACCCTCGATGATGTGTTTTTGCAAGTCACAGGGCAAAGTTTTAGTGCAGATGCTAGTGTCGCCGAAGAAAACGAAACAGAATCCGAAGCCATCTAACCTACAGGAGAGTGTCAACAATGGCAAGCATCGCACAATCAACACCCGTAAGAACCCGTGATTCAAAAAGAAATCGCGCTCCTTTCTTAGTACAAGTGGCTTTAATGGTACAGCGCACACTGGTTATTAACCTGCGTGTTCCTGCCAGCATTTTGCCCAGCGTTATCATCAGCGTGTTCTTCCTGTTGGTGTACAACGACACACTGGGGGGCGCATCACAATTTTTACTGCCTGGTGAAAACTATCTGGGTTTCGTATTGCCCTTCTCGGTGGTATCGGCTGCGTTAAGTGGCTCCAGTTTGGCAGGTCAAACGATTGTCCGTGATATTGAAAACGGCTACTTTGACAAACTTATGCTTACCCCCATGAGCCGTTGGGCATTGCTTTTGGGCCCCATGATTGCAGGCGCAATCACCCTTGCTGTCCAAACTGCACTCATCATTGCGCTTGCCCTTGTTATGGGCTTGCGTCCGGACTTAGGCATTACCGGCGTTTTAGGAGTTATCGGCTTTTCACTTTTGCTAGGTGTGGGCTTTAGCGGCTTTACCGTTGGGGTTGCATTACTAACTGGGAACGCCGCCGCCACAGGTGGCGCAAGTTTCTTATTCTTCCCCTTGTCGTTTCTTGCGCCTACCTTTGTGCCTTTTGAGTTCCTTACCGGCTGGATTAAAACAGCAGCATCGCTTAACCCTATTACCTACATCCTAGAAGCAACGCGCTCCTTGATGTTGGATGATGTCATTCAGGGTGATGTCATGCTAAGAGGCATTTCTTCCTGTATTTTGCTGGGTGTGGTGTTGTTCTCGTTTGCGCTGTTCGCACTACGCCAACGCACGCGCCGTCGTTAATTCACTCTCCCATTGTAAAAGGCGCAGATGAACCCCTCATTTGCGCTTTTTTTTGCCATTCTCTCGTGCCATCCCTTATAATAGACGTTGATAATCCACACTCTTAGTAAAGCGATGTTATCCATGAACGTAATTGACCTAAGAAGCGATACCGTAACACACCCCACGCCCCAAATGCGCGAAGCAATGGCAAACGCCGTTGTTGGCGATGATGTTTATGGCGAAGACCCTACAGTGATTCAATTAGAGCGAGATTCTGCCGAAATGTTGGGTTTTGAGGCGGGCTTATTTGTAACAAGTGGCACACAGGGCAACCTCATCGCCCTTCTTACGCATTGTGAGCGTGGCACAGAAGCCATTGTGGGTGATAAAGCCCATACGTTTGTGTATGAAGCGGGGGGCATGTCCTCATTAGGGGGCATTATGCCTCATACCGTTAAGGTTCATGATGACGGCTATATTGACCTTGACGACATTAAGCACGCTATCCGTGGCGACAACTGTCATTTTCCAAAAACGCGCCTGATTAGCATCGAAAATACACAAGGCACAGTAGGCGGGCAGGCACTTAGCCCAGAATACACGCGCCAAGTAGCAGACCTCGCTCAACATCATGGGATAAAGTTTCATATTGACGGCGCACGTATTTTTAACGCCGCCACCGCCTTTAATGTCCCCGTAAAAAACATCGTGCAGGGTGCGGATAGCGTGACATTCTGCCTCTCTAAAGGCTTGTGTGCGCCTGTGGGGTCTGTGCTTGTGGGGGATAGCGCGTTTATCGCCCAAGCCAAGCGTGCGCGTAAAGTACTGGGTGGGGGAATGCGCCAAGCAGGAATTTTGGCAGCCGCTGGCTTGATTTCTATCCACGAAATGAGCAAACGCCTTCACGAAGACCATGCTAACGCTGCATTGCTCGCAGAAGGTTTAAGCGATATTCCTCATGTTAAAGTGATGAACCAATCCACCAACTTCGTGTTCTTTTGGCTAGAAGAAACGTCACCGCTTACGCCCACCGAATTTCAAAAACGGCTTGCAGAACATAATATCTTGCTAAGCCCATACCCTGGCTATGAGCGCAAATATCGTTGTGTCACTCATTATTGGGTTACGCCCGAGCGTGTAGAGCAAGTAAGCCAAGCCATTCATGAGATTCTTTCATAAGTGCCTATGACACCGCAAAATGACCTTCCACAACAAGATGAGTTACGTTTAGGCGCAGATGCCCTTCCCGAAGAAGCACCACGCGCCTATCGTGATAACACAGGCGACCCTTTCTTCGGGTTTTTGCTCGGGATTGCCGTTAGTATTGGGCTAACGCCCATTCTGCCCGCCAATGCCGATTTACGCTTTACTTTGGCGTGGGGCGCATTGGCAGGGGTGAGTGTGTTATCGTGGTTACTGGGGTCTTTTGACCGCATAGGGCAAGACCGACCCGAAAATTTGCTGTGGGGTATGGGGTTTGGGCTAATCTTGGGCGTGCCGTTTGTGCTTTTCTTCTTCGACACCTTTGGCAGAGCCTCACACTTAGCGTTCCCCAATATGTCACATGGCACACTCTTGGCGTTCTTAGTGTTTGTGATGCCTTTAGCAGAGTCCTTGTTCTTTAGGGGGTTGCTTCAAAAACAGTTAGAGTTTTGGCTAGTGGGGATATTAAGTAGCGTGTGGAGCGTTTGTTTATTCTTTCCTGTAATGTGGGGCGATATTCTAAAAGCCCCTGCGGTAGCTTTCTTCTTGGCAATTGCACTTATAACAATGAACCTTATGTATGGTTATGTCCGCGAGCGAAACAGCCTTGCAGCGTCGTGGTTGTGCCAAATTGTCACTAATTTTGTGCTGTTCTTTATTCCTTACTTGGCAATTACGCCTTAAACACATAAGGGGCGTTCTCGCCCCTTAATCTGTGTCATCTTGCTCACGAATGAGCTTCGCCAAAAATCGCTCGGTAATAGTGAGAGTGCGGTGACGTAGCAAACGGTGCATATCCTCTAAAGATGCACCCGCCCCTACCATGTGCGAAATCACGCTTCGGCGCAAATCATCAGGCGTAACATGCCCCAGCTCGGCTTTTTGTGCAGAATCATGAATTAGCAACCATACACCGTCGGGTGAAAGCCCTTGCTTGGCGATACGTCCACCGCGCCAAATCCGCCTTAAGAGCGGGCTTTCTGGGGCGGGGGGTGCAAGATTGCCCGCAAAGCATCCGCGCCATCGGTCAACAGAAGCAAGCACATTACGAGGCACATCTAGCCAATGCCCCCCCACTTGTAAGCGCACCTTGCCTTTATGAAGCGCAATATCACCCCATTTTAAGCGTGCCAATTCTTCTCGCCTTAATGCCATCGTACACAGTAATTGCGTTACTACCACGTTTCGATGATGTTGATTCTCGCTGGTTGCCATGCCCTGTGAGGATTGCAACAATGCCCCTAGTTGTTCCACAGTTAGCAATCGCTCGGGCGTGAGCTTATGTTCTACAGGTGGCACAGGGGTTGCGCGAATGGCATTAAAGCGCACTTCATCCAAATGCTTTGCCTCATACATTAGCTCTGCTAAAGTCACCACAGAGGCACGCGCTTGGTCAATGGCTTGCCTACCAAATTTTTCTTCGGCTAGGCGGTCTAGCCAGCTTTTTAGCTTGCGTTCGGTAACGTGGCGTTGCAACGTACCGATATTAAGGGCTGCCATACGTCGCAGACGGGCTTGCCCTTGCATCGGTTTAAGAGTAGCAAATTCCACCAGATAGCGGTCAATCCAACGATAGTAAGCGCGATGGGTATTTGGGCTTGGGCTATGCTGTTGTAAGGCACTCATAAAGTCAAATTCAGACATGGCACGCTCAACGTTTCTTGAATACCGCTAATAAGGCTGAAGATAAGACCACGCGGGCTTTTCTTGTTCATCAGAGGCGTTAAAAGTTAGGGCAGTGATGGACGCTGTTGCAGGATAATGCACACTAAAGCCCAGTTCAAGCAGGCGTTCTTTGGCAATATAATCATGGGGCAAGCCAAAAGCAATTGCCAAGAAATTGAGTACAATATCCCCATGTGTTGTGACCGCAACCTTGCCGTTAGGATGTTGCTGGCGCACAAACATTAGAAAAGATACCACACGCGCCCTAATATTCGATAAAACTTCATAGGGGGGCGTGTTACCCGTGTAAATGTCGAACCCATTTGCCTCTAAAATGGCTAGTTCACGCCCGTCATGCGGTGTATATACTTCTGCTACGCGCTCATCGGTTGTTAGCGGCAGTAGCGGATGATGTACCAAAATGTGTTGGGCGGTCTCTTGCGCTCGTAGTTGAGGGCTGGCATATATCGCATCCAAAGGATATTGTGACAAAACACGCCCCGCTTCTTGTGCTTGACGATTGCCTTCGTCACTTAAACGAAAATTGGGTCGTCTCCCATAAAAAACCTTTTCAGGGTTATAAACTTCGCCATGACGAACAACATACAACGTAAGCGGTGCAGGCATAAGAAGGTTTTCCTTGTGATTGTGTAGTAAGCCAAATGTGATTATAGCAAATGTCACGTTAAGGGGTGATACAGGAATCGTAAACGAGTATCACCATAGCCCTTGACGAACCTTTGTGACCCGTGATAGACTCTTAAATGTATTTAATACCCCTAATGGGAGGCTCTATGTCTAATAAAATCGAGATTGTTGTGGTTAGTGGCACAAACACATCACGGGATACCCTCTAAACCCATCACTCCCCTCTTTTTCTTAACCTTTTGGGTGTGCTGTTTAGATGGCAAGCGTGAGGTGTGACGTTGCCACAGTAACTATTTACTGTTGGGCTTTTGGTGTTTCTGCGCCAAAGTAACGTTTTCTTCTACACATCAGCCATTCTAAACTCAATAACATCTCAAAAGGAAAACCACCTTGTCTCCATCTCTAAATGCGTCACTTTATGATGACGATGAACAATATAACGGTTACATTTCACGCTTTGAGGCAACACCGCGCAAGCGCAAAGAGAAGAAACCCAACCATAAAGCCAAAAAGACCGAACAAGCCATCATTGAAGAAATCGCAGAAACCCGCGACCTAGAAGGCATGTTCAAAATGACCTATCATCCTAGCCTCTTTGAAGAAGGTTGGCTATTGGACGCGCTTAACCCATTCTTTACCACAACCTTCATCACGGATGTGATGTCACGGGTAAAAGGCGGCAAAGAAGCCAGCGTGTATCGTTGCGAAGCACATCCTAGCACGGGTGAAACGTGGCTTGCTTCAAAAGTATACCGTCCGCGCATGTTCCGTAACCTACGCAATGACGCGCTGTACCGTGAGGGACGGCAACTTGTAGGGCAAGACGGCAAAGAAATTAAGGGCAACAACGCCCGCGCCATGCGTGCCATCCACAAAAAGTCTAGCTTTGGCGAGAAAATTCGTGGCACAAGCTGGCTAACTCATGAGTATCGCACACTTCAAACACTGTATGACTTGGGGGCAGATGTGCCAAAACCCTATGCCATTGCAGAAGAAGCCATCCTAATGACCTACTTGGGTGATGAAAATGGGGCAGCACCACCCTTAAGTGACATTCGCCTAGATAAAACCGAAGCCAAACGTCTATTTGAGCAAGTGCTACACAATTTGACAGTGATGCTAGACCAGAACATTGTTCATGGCGATTTGTCGGCGTTTAACATTTTGTATTGGGATGGCGATATTACCCTTATCGACTTTCCACAAGTGGTAGACCCGCACATCAACAACAATGCACGCATCATTTTTGAGCGTGATGTTACGCGAGTGTGCGAGTATTTTCAGCGTCAGGGTGTGCGATGCGATGCCAAAGCTACTGCAAAACGCATTTGGACATACAAACACGATGAGTCATTCCCCATCGACTACGACCTTCTGAATGAGTAAGGGCTATCTAAAGGGTGCTTATTGTCGCAAAATAAGCACTCTTTATTTGATTAAAGTGAGCCGTCATCATGCCCGAAACCACCGCCAGAAAAGCCCTTCTACACTACGATTTGCCAGCGTATACACTAGAGCTAATAGCACAAACACACAATACGGTTTTTAGTGTGGCTACCCCGACGCAAAATTACACCCTCCGCGCCAGCCACACCCACAAGCCTGATGAACAGGTGGCTTCTGAAATGGCGTTACTACAGGCATTAACCACCCACCAATTCCCTTATGCTACGCCCACGCCCCTACAAAATCGTGAAGGCAACTGGGTAACGCGCATTGGCGATAAACAAGTGGTGATGATGACTTATCTCGAAGGGGAGTTTCGCGCTCCAAACACACTTACTCCTGAAGAAGCCACACAATTAGGGCAAATGATCGGTCACTTGCACCAATGGGATTATGACCTGCCCGAAACGTTCACACGCCCGCGCCTAGACATTGGAGGTTTATTTGGGGAAAGCGGGCAATATGCGCTTGGCGAGGCATTATCGCTTTTCACACCAGAACAAATTAGCGTGATGAAGGCTGTGGTAGGGCGTGTTAGCTCTGTTTTTAGGACATTGGGGGTAAACGATTACCAGTTTGGTATTGTGCATGGGGACTTGCTATTGCCCAACGTCATCTTTGGCGAAACGCTGGGCATCCTAGACTTTGAGTATTGCGGATGGGGTTATTATCTCTATGACCTTACGCCACTTCTGTGGCAATTAAAACCAGAACCAAACTACGAAGCTCTCAAGCAAGCCCTTTGGAAAGGCTATAGCCATGTGCGCCCCAAAGTGGGCATGTACCAGCAGATGCTAGAACCCCTGATTGCAGGGCGACAAGTTGCTAGTATGCGGTGGGTTGCCCTAAATCAGCGCAACCCCCACATTTCCCCTAATGCCACGCGCATTATCGCCCAACGCACCGAAGAACTTAAAGGCTTCTTGGCAAATGGCAGGCTAAAAAGACGGGCGTTTATGGGCTAAAAGCGGTCGTTCCACCTGAAGACACACCCACACATTGTCTGTAATGGTCTTATCCTCTAGTGCTATGATTGCACTGGTAAATTTGCCACGCCTACAAAGAAAGATTACCACATCCTATGACCGATTATTCTGGTTATGCGGCTGCGCTTGGCACAGCCTTCTTATTTTCGTTTGGGTCTACCTTATTCACGTTTGCAGGGCGCGAAATCGGTTCTCCTTTGGTGAATCGTACGCGCCTTCTGGTTGCATTCGTTATCATCATGGTGATTCACACGCTCACTTATGGGCATCCCATCCCCTTTGATGCCACCGCCGAACAATGGTTTTGGATGGGCATTAGCGGCTTTGTGGGCTTGGTGTTGGGGGATGCGTTCTTATTTCAGGGCTTTGTGATGGTGGGTCCTCGCCTTTCCATGCTAATGATGGCTCTCGCGCCCGTCATTGGCGCAATCTTGGCGTTCTTATTTTTGCAAGAACGCATCGACCCACAAGACCTGTTTGGCATTGTGCTGGTGGTTGCAGGCATCGGTTGGGTGGTTTCAGAAAGAGTAGAAAGTAGAAGCACAGGCATTACAGAGCCGTTTACACGTCGTTACTGGATTGGGCTAGCATTTGCGTTTGGGGGGGCTGTGGGGCAGGCAGGGGGCTTAGTACTCTCAAAGATTGGCTTGCGTGATGAGTTTCCCGCGCTTTCTGCCAATATGATTCGCATGACCATTGCCGTTATTGTGATTTGGGTCTTTGCCCTCTTAAACCGCCAGATCATCAGCAGTTATCGCCAAGTTCGCGCTCATCCGCGTGCCTTACTCTTGCTGACATTGGGAGCGTTAACGGGGCCTGTGTCGGGCGTTTGGCTATCCTTAATTGCGGTTCAGCGTGCGCCTGTGGGCATTGCCTCCACACTCATGGCTCTTACGCCCATTTTTCTCATCCCCGTTAGCTATGTGGTGTTTAAGGATAAGCCCACACTCCGCGCCATTTTAGGCACACTAGTGGCATTTGCTGGCACAGCCCTATTCTTCTTATAAGCCAATGTCATCAGGGGGCAAGATATTTCTCGCCCCCTGATGGTGTACACTAGCTTTAGTAGCTGGGCAATGTGGTGTCTATTTCTTTTGCCCACGCCAAAATACCGCCAATAACGTTGTACATCTTGTTGTTGTCATAGCCAGCTTCACGCAAGAACTTAATGCTATCCGCGCTCCGTTTGCCACTTCTGCAATGCACAAGCAACGTCTTATCTTTAGGAATTTGTGCGAGCACCGTTTCTTCTATTAGTTTTCGCCCTGCCAAAACAGCATTTTTCGCCGCCTGGATGTCACCCTTTGGAATACGAAGCGTGCCGTCAATCGCCGAAATTTCCCATTCGTGAGGGTCGCGTACATCCAAAATCACCACATCGGCATGGCTGTCAATTTGTGATTTTAGCTCTTGCACTGTAATTTCGTGCATCCCTGCATATTCTTCTTCGTCTGCCACAGAGAAATTACTGTGGTCATGGGCGGGCATTCCGCAGAATTGTTCATAATCAATCAACTCTACTTGTTCAGCAGGAATACTGCACACCGGGCATTCGGGGTTTTTACGTACCTTGATGGTATTGAACGTCATATCCAACGCATCATACAACAACATCCGCCCAATCATTGGCTGCCCAATGCCCAACAAGAGCTTGATGGTTTCTGTGGCTTGTAGCGTGCCAATGGTGCCAGGCAAAATCCCTAGCACACCGCCTTCAGCACAGCTAGGCACAAGTCCGGGAGGTGGGGGTTCGGGGAACATGCAACGATAGCATGCTCCCTCTTTGGCATAGAACACGCTTAATTGCCCTTCAAAGCGGAAGATGCTCCCGTACACATTAGGCTTGCCCAATTTAACGCACGCATCATTTACCAAATAGCGTGTCGGAAAGTTGTCTGTACCATCCACAATCACATCATACGGCGTAAAAAGCTCAATGGCATTATCGCTGGTTAGTGGCACATTATGCTTGATAATTTCAATGTCAGGGTTAAGGTCGCGTAGGCGTTTTTCTGCGCTGTCTAGCTTGCTCATGCCTACTGTACTCATCCCATGAATCACTTGGCGTTGTAGGTTGGTGTGGTCTACAATGTCATAATCTACCAAGCCCATTTTGCCAATGCCAGCGGCTGCCAAGTATAAAGCAGATGGGCTTCCTAAACCGCCTGTGCCAATGAGTAGTACGCTGGCTGCTTTTAAGCGACGTTGCCCTTCAATACCCACTTCGGGCATGATGAGGTGACGGCTATAGCGTTTAATTTCGTCGTTGGATAAATCACCTAATGTATTTACCAATGGTTGCATGTGTGCGCTCCCTCTTGCTTTACTATGTGTTAGGCACGGTGGGCAACACGCCCACCGGCAATACTGGGGATAATGCGAAGTTTTGCATCGTCACTGATGGGCGTATCCACACCACTTAAAAAGCGAATGTCCTCATCGCCCAAAAATACATTGACAAAGTTTCTTAGCTTGCCTTCTTGAAATAGGTGAGGCTTTAAGTCAGGGTATTGCACCAGCA
Organism: Anaerolineae bacterium; assembly: GCA_034437555.1. Taxonomy (GTDB): domain Bacteria; phylum Chloroflexota; class Anaerolineae; order Aggregatilineales; family Phototrophicaceae; genus JANWYT01. The sequence continues at coordinate 16,701 of DAOTTQ010000031.1, forward strand.
AATCCTCTAAAATTTGCGCCACTGTCGCTCCGCTTACGGTAATATCCGCTTGGTTATCGGTATAAACGCGAAGGGGGGTAGGAATTTTAATCACTGCCATTTGTGTAGTCTCCTTAGATAGATTTGTTGCGTGAACAATCAGATACTGCGGGTGTAACCACCAAACCCTAGTCTTCTACGACCAGTTCTTTAGCGTTAAATGCTTCTCGGTCATCTTGTAATAGCCATACACGCATATCAACGGCTTGCTTATTAACCACCGATGAAATGATGTAAACAAAGTTTGGTAAGGCATGAACACGGTCATATTCAGAAGGCACTGCCGGAGAATCGGGGTGGCTGTGGTAATAGCCCACCAATGAAAGCCCCAACTCATCCGCTTTATCTTCCATATTTGCCCAGTTTTGGGGGGTCATGGCATACCGATGATATTGCTCTTCGCTCTCAAAGACGTTCTCTACTTGAATCACGTCCCGAATGAATACGTCACCGTCCTTTTGTTCCCCTAGCAAAAAGCCCCCACCCTCATTGGGGTAGGTGTTCTCCATCTGTGTAAAGATGGAGGTTTGAAGCGTTTTAGGTAAAATAATTGCCATCTTCTTTCACTTGTCCCTTCCCCACTATAAACCAAAAAAGCCAGCCGAGTTTGGCTGACTGACAGGTTTTTATACACAGATAACGTAAACCTACGCCAACAAACTCATGCCGTTTGGAATTTTCTTCATACAACAACACATCATGTTTGCGCGTCTGTTTACCATGTGCATTAGACTAACACTAAAGTGTTTTTCTTACAAGAACAAGCTGACCATTTTTAAGTTTTGCGGGGTGTGTCTCATAGATTGCTTAATGTATCCACATTGATACACTATGTAAGGAGTGATATACTAGAGTGGTCTAATAAACAAGCATCACACCTTGCTTAAAAATATGCTTCCTCACCCCAAAATTGGGGCTATAACACATTATCAATAAGGAGAATTTCTTATGGGAAACAAAGGTGGTTTACAAGGGGCTGTTGTTGCGGATATTACGTCTAGCCTCGTAGACGGTGAAAATGGTCGTCTTATTTATGAAGGTTATGAAATTGAAGATTTAGCCGAACATGCCCTTTTTGAAGACGTTGCTTATTTACTGTGGTACAAACGCCTACCCAATGCGCAAGAATTAGAAGCACTACGCGCTGAGATTGCTAAAGAAGCCGTATTGCCTGCTGAAATCATCACCTTGATGAAGGCACTTCCCAAAGATGGCGAACCTATGGCAATTCTGCGCACTGTGGTTTCTGCGCTGGCTCATTTTGATGCCGATTCTGAAAACATGGACAAAGGCGTTGCCCTTAAAAAAGCGATCCGCATCACCGGGCAAATTACCACCGTTTGCGCTGCTTGGGATAGAATTCGCAAGGGTCAAGAACCTATTGCTCCCCGCGCCGACCTAAACCTTTCACAAAACTTTGTGTATATGCTTCAAGGCACACCCGAACCCGACAAAACCGCCAGCGAAGCCTTTAACGTTTACATGGTATTGCTTGCAGAACACGGCATGAACGCCAGCACCTTTGCAGGGCGCGTGATTACCGCCACAGGCGCAGATATGCACAGTGCCGTAGTGGGCGCAATCGGCGCACTCAAAGGTCCCTCTCATGGGGGCGCAAACGCCGAAGCCATGAACCAATTTGTAGAAATTGGCGAAGTCAGCAATGTGCAACCTTGGTTTGACCAATACATCAAAACAGGCGAAAAGCGCATCATGGGCATTGGTCATCGTATTTACAAATCCCTAGACCCACGCGCTAACATCCTACGTGAACACGCCGAACACCTTGCGAAGAACAGTGGCAATACCAAATGGTTTGAAATTGCCGATAACTTGGCAACTTTGGCACGCGCCGACGAATACTTTATTGAACGTAAGCTCTATCCCAACGTGGACTACTACAGCGCGATTGTGCTTTATACGCTCAACCTTGATATTGATATGTTTACGCCCCTCTTTGCCATGTCGCGCATTGCGGGTTGGACAACCAACATCATCGACCAAATGAGTGGTCGCCTCATCCGCCCTGATGCCAACTATGTGGGTCCGATGGGCTTAAAGTGGATTCCTGTTGACCAACGCTAGTTTTTAGCTTGTCCATCAAAAAAAGCGTAACGCTTACATGGGTTACGCCTTTTTGTTTTTTAGGCGGGCTTGCTAATGTTAAACGTCAGTTGCACACCAGGGCGAAGTGTATTTGCCACAATGCACGCCCGTTCAGAAATTGTCACCAACTTCTCTATCAGTTCGGCATCTTCATACTCTGCCACAATGTTCAGTTGCACCGCGCTAAAACGTGAGGGCGCGCTTTCTAATGTGCCGTCTATCGTTAGCTGAATATTGTGAATAGCGGCTTCGCGGGTGCGTACTGCTTCCAGCAAGTTGCTCATAAAGCACCCCCCTAATGCCACCAAGAGCAATTCTCCCCCCATTGCGCCCTCATCGGTGCCACCCTTCGCTTCTGGGCGGTCAATCATAACGCTGTGTTTACGGACGGTCGCCTTAGTTGCGGTTGGGCTGGTTTGTTGTAGGTGAATCTGTATGTTTGCCATGGTTGCCTATCCTCAAAATAACTTAAGCATTACTCCAAAGACGCATTAGATGAGGATTATCCTACTTGCAACGCCACCTATTGTCCAAACGTAACAACCTATGATAGGCTAATAACAATGTAGTGAGAGGACACAGGCATGATTCCCTATCGGTTGGTGGGAAAAAATAACTTTAGAGCGTATGGTACATTTGCCATTATCGTACTCGCGTTTGTCATGTTCGGATGGGAAGTTATCGCAACCTCTGTTCAGGGCAAGCCTATTGATGAGATTTTGCCCGACTATGCCTTACAAACGTGCCAAGTGGGTAAAATCGGCGCACCAGAATTGCTCTTAGACGGCACACGAAGCCTCTTTATGCACACCAGTTTTAGCCTTTTTGTTACCAATATGTTGTTTTTATGGATTTTTGCACCTCTTGTAGAAAAGTTCTTTGGGCATCGGGGTTTTGTTGCGTTTTACATGGTGGGGGGCTTTGGCGGGCATATCTTTAGCACGCTCTTTACCTCTGGCGAATGTTTAACGCTAGTGGGGGCAAACGGCGCAATTTCTGCGGTGTTGGGGGCGTTTTTCTTCCTCTATCCGTTTAAGCTCGTTGATGCGTTTGTGCCCATTGTAAACCGCACTTTCGCATTGCCTGCCATTTTGTTCATGATTGCTTACTTAGCGATTATGGTCTTTTCCTCACAGGGGGGCCCCCTATCAGGCAACCTTGCCCCTTATTGGGATGAAGTCGGTGGCTTTATTGTCGGGTTTGGCATTATGTTTATTGCCACACTGTTCAAAGGCGCACCCCCTGCCGACCCCTTTGAATACCTAGATCAATAGAAAGCAGGTAGCCATGTTTCCATTGGGCGTTGCAGGCAAAAGTAGTTATCGGGCGTATGTCACGTTTGGCATTATTGCGCTAAACGTTCTCGCATTTGTGGTGATGTTAGCCTCGTTCTTTCAGGGCGAAGAAGCCGTTTTACGCATCTTGGGAGCTTATGCGCTGGATGTGTGCCTTATTGGGCAAGAGAGCATTTTTACTACGCTCCAAAAAGGGCTTTCTAGCTTGTTCTTGCACGCCAGTGTGGCGCATATTCTCGGCAATATGACCATTCTGTGGGTATTTGCGCCTCGTGTAGAAGCGTACTTTGGACATAAACGCTTTTTAATGTTTTATATTCTGGCGGGCTTGGTGGCGCATGTGGCACACGCCTTGTTTGGCAGTACGGCATGCCAAATTAATCCGTTGGGCTATGTGGTGGGTGCAAGTGGCGCAATTGCGGGTGTAATGGGCGCGTTCCTGTTCTTACATCCTTCCGCACGAGTAAGAACCGCTCTCATGATACGGTTGCCTTTGTTAGGGAGTGTGCCTTTTAAGACGATTCACCTTTCGGCATGGTTGTATCTTTCTTATTGGTTCATCCTAGACCTTATTCAAGGTATCGGTTGGATTGCTTCCGCAGGGGTGGCGCATTGGGCGCACATTGGCGGTTTTGTCGGGGGGTTTGCCATTGTGTTTGTGGCAACGCTCTTTAAGCCCGCTCCCCAAAGTGACCCATTCAATTATTTAGACGACTAGTGTTATAGGACAACGTGCTATGTTACCCATTGGCATCGCAGGAAAACGTAAGTTTAAGCCCAATATGACCATCGCCCTTATCCTTATCAATATTGGTGTGTTCATTTGGGAGTTATCGGTGAGTTCACAAGGTTCAAACGCACTAATGGCGATGTTTAAGACGTACGCGCTGGATGTGTGTAAGGTAGGGGTTGCCCCATTGCCCAATGTCGCCCTTGATAGCTTTCGCTCTATGTTTTTACACGGTAGCATAGGGCATTTGCTAGGCAATATGCTCTTTTTGTGGGTGTTTGGGCGGCGTGTGGAAGAATACTTTGGCAGTAGTCGCTATTTGATGTTTTACTTGGTGGCAGGCACAGGCGCAAACCTCGCCCACATTCTTCTGGGTGGCATTGTGTGTGCATTACCCTCACAAACCGCCATTGTCATTGGAGCAAGTGGGGCAATTGCCGGCGTGATGGGTGCGTTCTTGTTCTTGCACCCCGGGGCGCGTGTGGATGCCGTGATTGGTTTCTTCCGCCCGCTTATTTGGCGGGCAAAAGTGCCAGCGTTCTTGTTCCTTAGCTATTGGTTCTTGATGGACTTTCTGCAAGGCATTGGTTGGATTGCCTCTTTTGGGGTGGCACATTGGGCGCATATTGGGGGATTCCTCACGGGCTTTGCGATTGCTTTTGTCGCAACACTCTTTAAGCCCGCCCCCGAACCAGACCCCTTTGAGTATTTAGACGACTAGCCAAAACGACTTGTTGCTATCTATTACGGTATAGCCAAAAGTTTCTCTTTTGATGGACACACAAGTTTCTCTTTTTCGTGTAGAATGTGGTTTATGCAGTTTTTTGAATTATCACATTAGCAAAAGGGTACACCATGAGTTTTGTTAAGTTATCGCGTCGCATTATGTTTTTGATCGTTGCTATGGGTTTAGGGCTAAGTGCCGGTTTGATTACTCAAGCACAAAACGATGAACCTAACGTTGGCATCCCATTCTTAATCGATGGTGAAACAGTAGAGAATACTTTTAGTGGTGCAATTACCAGCCACCTGTACGGCTTTAACGGCACTGCTGGAGATGTGGTTAGTATTAGCATGATAGAAGAACTCGGCAGTGACCTAGACCCCTTCCTCGTGCTACTTGGGGCAAGGGGGGAAGTTATTGCTTCTGATGATGATGGCGGTGAGGGGCTCTCTTCGTCCGTTGAAGACATTACGTTACCTGCGGACGGCACATACTTTGTTTTGGCAACCAGCTTTGTCTATATTGATACTATCCTTGCAGAAAGCGATACCCTCACAGAAGACCAAGCCTATACCTTAAATATCACAGGGTTTAGTAAGCCAGTTAATACTTCGTCCGAAGTTGATGAGGTAGACACATTGATCTATTTTTCTAACCGCCTAAACGACGGTGAAACCCTAGACGGAACCTCTACGAGTGTAGAACCCGTTTACTACTACAGATTTCTAGCCAATGCGGGTGACATTGTAGATATAGAGCTAACCAGTGCTGACTTCGACACCATGCTCTACGTCTTTGGTAAGGATGGCGCACGCCTCGCCGTCAATGACGACGACCCCGACGGTGTTGGCACAAACTCTGCCATTCGCGGGCTAGAAATTACAGAAGACGGCAAATTCCTCATCTTCGCAACACAGTTCGCATTCTACAATGCCAATTCAGAAGACGAGGCATTAGCATATAGTGGGGGCGATTTCAAAATCTCGCTAAAGATTGCCCGATAACCCCCCGTTAATCTCAAGTATTCGGCGAGCCTTCATCTTCATAAAGGCTCGTTTTTTTACTCCCCTGCCCAAATCAAAGGAGGGTGACAAAGCCAATCAAGCCTTGTCACCCTCAATAAGGACGGTGTGTGGTCAACGTATAAGCCGCCTTCTGTCGTGGAGAATCATCTATCTATGGCGCACAATTGCTCGTGCGCTCTTGCGGTCTACCCGAGACTTTTTACGAGACGAGCCGCCCCAATGTCCCCTATTTGACCTTGCTCCCGATGGGGTTTGCCTAGCCACACACATCGCTGCTGTGCTGGTGGTCTCTTACACCACCGTTTCACCCTCACGCCTTACGACGCAATCTCATCTCTGTGGCACTGTTCCGTCAGGTTACCCTGCCCGACTGTTAGTCGGCATCGCGCCCTATGGAGGGCGGACTTTCCTCAGCTTTCGCCGCGATTCCCCCGTCAACCACACACGCCCTATAGTGTATGACCAAGTGAGGCATTTGTACAGGCACGCCAAACATAGGGTAAACGTGGGTTGATTCCCGTTATCTCGCCCCATTACAATGACAAGCGTTGTTAAGCAAAGGATGTAACTTTTAATGGCAATAATGAAGCGATTCCAAAACTGGCTAGAGTCTGCCCGCGTAAATCTCTTTGAACGCGGTGATTTATTTGCCCTTATCGTTACATGTGTGCTGTTGCTAATGCCTGCCTTTGCGCTTAAAACCGCAAGCTGGCCCATTGAAATGCGAACCATTGTCCCCGTTGCCATCATTAGTGTAGTGTTTGGCTACTTAATGGCACGCACCCGTTATGATGAATTATTCGCGCTCATTGTCAGCGCGTTATACGGCATGGTGCTGGTTGTGGCAATTGCGGGCATTAATGAACCCACAGACCCCTTTCAGGGGGTGGCAAATGTGCTGTTGCGAAGTGTGACATGGGTCTATGATGCGGTTAGTGGGGGTATCAACCAAGATGATACGGTGTTTACGCTCTTGGTAGCAACGCTGTTTTGGTACATGGGTTATAACGCTGCGTGGCACATCTTCCGTATTGACCGCGTATGGCGCGTGCTAATGCCCCCCGCTACCATTCTAGTTGTTAATTTAGCTGTCTATACGGGCAGAGAAAGCCTTGATGGTTTTCTAGCAGCATTTGTGTTTATGGCACTCATTCTCATTGTGCGCTCTACATTAGATAGCAAAGAATGGGATTGGTATACCAATGGCGTGCGTGTTCCACGCACCCTTCGCCCCCAATTCATCCGTACAGGCGTTGCCATTGGTGCATTATGCCTTTTAGGGGCATGGCTTGTGCCGCAAACGGGCTTGCAAGAGCGCATCCAAAGTTTTCAAGAGTTTATGCGCTCCGACCCCTTCCAAGAGCTAAGTGAGTTTTGGAATCGCTTATTCTCACCCATAGAAGCCGAAGGACCCGCCACAGCTGATTACTTTGGTGGAAACTCACTTAACCTAAGCGGTGCTATTAAACTGGGTGACCAAGTGATATTTTACGTTCAAGCCCCCACCACACGCCGTCATTATTGGCGGTCACGGGTGTTTGAACGCTATGATGCAGGGCAATGGTCACCAACCTCTGTTTGGCGTGTTACAGATGCCACCGCTCCCCTTGATGTGATTACCAACGATGCACTGATGGGGCAAAGGCGCGAAGCCATGACCCAAACATTTACCATGAACAGCGGTTCTAGCCTCATTTACGCTGCGCCACAGCCTTCACAAATTAGCGTGGCAGGACGACTTGATATTGTGCGGATTGATGAGACACTAGGTGATTTGTCGCCTATGAACGTTTCTGCTATCCGCCCCTTGCGTGTGTTAGAACGGGGAACATCCTACACGGCAACCAGCCTCTTAAGCGTCGCCACGGTTGAAGAATTACGAAGTGCAGGCACAAATTATCCCGAGTGGGTGGCAAACCCTAATGCGGTGGTGGGATTTTCGCTTAGTAGTCGTGTGGTGCAATTTGCCCGTGACATTGTAACGAATGCCAATGCCACCAACCCCTACGACCAAGCAAAAGCTATTGAAACATGGCTAAGGCAAAACATCACCTATAACGAGACTATCTCTGCGCCACCTATAGGCGCAGACCCCGTAGACTGGTTTTTGTTTGAACTACGTGAGGGCTATTGCACTTACTACGCCACCGCGATGGCAACCATGCTAAGAAGTTTAGGGATTCCCGCACGTTTAGCGGCGGGCTTCTCACAGGGTGAATGGGACGCTTCTATTGGGCAATATGTGGTGCGAGAACGCGATGCCCATACATGGGTAGAAGTGTACTTCCCCGGCTATGGTTGGGTAGAATTTGAACCCACCAGTAGCGAAGAACCCTTTGACCGTGATGGCGAAGAGCCACAACCGCCCCCAGAATCAGACGATTTAGGTGAAGGGTCTATTCCAACAGAAACGCCAACGCCACAACCTAGCCCTACACCCATTCCTACAAACACCCCTTCTGCAGATAGGCAGGAGCAAGACCCGCCTCCGCCTCCAACAGCTTTCTCTACGCCCACCCCGACCCCAACACCCACACCCGTGATTGTGCCAACGGTTGCGCCCCCCATAGAGCCACCACCGCCCCCGCGCAACGACTTCTTATCGTTTTTGTTGCCCGCACTGGGGACAGCTCTGCTAATTATTCTAGGCGTGTTGGCAATAGTGGCTGTTGCGTTGTTTGTTTGGTGGTGGTGGGAATGGCGTGGTATGGGCGGATTAAGCCCTGTAGTACGTGCATACGCCCGCCTAGAGCGTTATATCAGCCTAATAGGCATTAAACCGCGTGATGGGCAAACACCAGAGGAAAAACGCCGTGATATGGTTGAAAAACTTCCCAGCGCAGAAAAGCCCATCACGGTAATTACGCGCAACTACACGGCAGAACGCTATAGCCCACCACGCCCCGAAAAGGCACAAGACAAACGCTATGCCCAAGCCACAGACCGCGCATGGCTAGACGCAAGACGGAACATCTTGGCACGCTGGCTTAGCAAATTTAACCCCTTCAAACGGGACAAATAGACACAAAAAAACAAGGGGCGTAATGCCCCTTGTTCGTTTAATCGTCTATACTATTGGGTGTAGCGAAATCACTAGACTTCGTTTACTACCGCAAACACCATCGGGCGGCGTTTTGTTTCGCTGTATAGTGTGCGTGAAATGCTCTCCTGTAGAACATCTTGACGCTTGCCATTGGCACTACGGTTTGTCTTAAGCGTATCAAGCACCGCACCGCGAATGGTTTCGAGAAGGTCATCAGAATCACGAAGATAAATAAACCCACGCGAGATAATTTCGGGTCTGCCCAAAACATCACCCGTTTGCTTATTGACGTTCACATTGACAATCAAGAAGCCATCGCTTGCCAAAATTTCACGGTCACGAATAACGGCTTTGCCAATGTCGCCCACGCTACTGCCGTCTACAAACACATACCCACCGGGAACGCGCTCGCTAGACTTGCGTACAGAAACCTTGTCCATTTCTACAACCATGCCATTTTCGGCAAAAATTACTTTGTCTTGTGGAATACCACACTCTACAGCAATTTTACCGTGTTGAACCAGATGACGTAGTTCACCATGCACAGGCATAATATATTCGGGCTTGGTGAGATTAATCATGAGGCGCATTTCTTCTTGGCAGGCATGACCCGACACATGAACACGCTCTAAGGGGTCATAGACCACGTTTGCGCCACGTTCAATGAGCTTATTGATGGTGCGATACACCATTTCTTCGTTGCCGGGGATGGGATGCGAAGAAAGCACAATCGTATCACCTGGTACCACTTCCATTTGGCGATGGCGACCATGTGCGAGCTTGCTTAACACTGCCGAGGGTTCACCCTGCGAACCTGTTACCATCATCACGACTTTATGAGGCTCATAGCTAGAAACCTTGTTAGCATCCCCCAAGATAGATTCAGGAATGTCTAGGTAGTTAATTTCACGCGCCAGCTTGACGTATTCGCGCATGGTAAAGCCGGTGATAAACATCTTGCGCCCGTACTTTTGTGCCATATTTGCCGTAATTTGAATCCGTGAAATAAGCGAGGCAAACGTAGCGACCATGATGCGCCCTTTGGCTTGCTGAAACACTTTATCAAATGCGGGTTCTATTGTAATTTCTGGGGGTGTCCAGCCGGGCTTATCCGAGTTGGTGCTGTCTGCCATCAGCAAGCGCACACCACGTTGACCATAGGATGCCAAACGCGCGTAGTCGGGGCGTTTACCATCAATAGGATTATTGTCAAACTTGTAATCGCCTGTATGCACAATCAAGCCATGTGGCGTATCAATTGCAAACCCTACGCAATCAGGGATGCTATGGCACACATGAAACGGTTCTACATTAAAAACACTCAATGTAAAAGGTTCACCTGCGTTAATCATCTTAATTAAAGCGTGATGTTCTGTACTCAATTTCACTTTAATCAAGCCCGCAGTAAGGCGTGTGGCATAAATGGGAACGCGGGGGAACGCCTCTACAAAATGCGATACTGCACCAATGTGGTCTTCGTGTCCGTGTGTGATGATTAGCCCGTGGATTTTAAGGTGTGGGCGTTGTGTTAAGTAACTAAAGTCGGGGATGATATAGTCTACACCGTGCATATCGTTTGCAGGAAACATAATGCCAGAGTCTATAACAATCGCGTCGTTGCCGTACTCAAGTACGGTCATATTCTTGCCCACTTCGCCAGAACCGCCAAGTGGAATCACTCTAAGAGTTGGTCTTGCCATACATTACTCCAAATAGAAAAAGCCAAAGCGTGCTTTTACGGGTACGCTTTGGAGGTGATCTTAAATGCCAAAATTAGCCTAGTAATAAAACTACTTTGTATTTTTTTGAGAAAAGAGCAGCGAAAGTCGCTGAAAATGGTTAAACATAGAAAAGCGCGTACTCATAATAGTACACGCTTTTCATGCTAATCAACAGGGTAAAGTAAATGGGGGGCTTTATGCCCAGTCCGTAAAGTCGTAAAGGGCTTGTATAACTTCAATTTGTTCTTCTTCTTTCAAAAAGTTAAAGAACGGCAGTCTAAGCAACCTATCGCTTACATCCTCTGTTACAGGGCAATCACCAGCTTGTCCTCCATACGCCCGCCCCATATCAGATAAGTGCAAGGGTAAATAGTGAAACACGCTATGAATCCCCCGCGTTTTAAGATAGTTGATAAGGCGCGTCCGCACTTCTAAAGAGGGCAACACAATGTAGTACATATGATAGGCTTGTTCTACGTGGTCTGGCACAGCGGGGCGTTGGACGTGGTGTTCTTCTGCCCAATCCGCCAAAGACGTGTCATATTTATGCCAAAGTTCGGCACGCTTAGCTTGGATGCTGTCTTGTTCTTCTAGTTGTGCATACAAGTATGCCGCCAACATATCCGACATTAAGTAGCTAGACCCCACGTCCACCCATGTGTATTTATCTACTTGCCCCCTAAAGAAACGGCTACGGTTTGTGCCTTTTTCTCTGATGATTTCGGCACGTTCTACCAGTTCAGGGTCATTAATCAGCAACGCGCCCCCTTCCCCACAGGTAAAGTTTTTTGTTTCATGAAAGCTCTGGGTTGCCATTTTGCCAAATGTTCCCAGCCATTGCCCCTTATACTTGCCAAACAAGCCGTGTGCATTGTCTTCTACAACCGCCACACCGCGCCGATTAGCAATTTCCATAATGGTATCCATCTCACACGCTACACCTGCATAATGCACAGGCACAATAGCACGGGTACGTGTTGTAATCAGGCTCTCCAGCTTGGTTTCGTCTAAATTAAGGGTGTCGGGGCGCACATCCGCAAAGATGGGCTTTGCACCGCGCAGCACAAACGCATTCACGGTGCTTACAAACGTAAAGGACGGCACAATAACCTCATCACCCTCTTTGATGTTTAGCAACAACGCCGACATTTCTAGGGCATGAGTGCAAGAGGTGGTAAGTAAAACACGCGGTACGCCCAACGCCTCTTCTAACAATGTATGAACTAATTTGCTGTACTTGCCGTCGCCAGAAATGTGCATTTGCTCAAAAATGGCTTCTTGCATGTAAAAGGTTTCTTTGCCCGTTAGTGTGGGCTTATTAAACGGAATAAGCTGGCTCATGTGGATTGTCCTATGATTTAATCGAACCACTTGTGAAATGTGTAATAGGCGTGGTCGAACTCATAGCCAACACGCGCCCATACTTTTTGTACAGCCACATTGGTAATTTGGGTAGATACGGTTATCTCCATTGCGCCTTTTATTTTTGCCCACTCGGTAGCACGAATGATAAAAGAGCGATAAATTCCGCGCCCTTGTGCCATAGGTGAAACCCCAAATAGCACCCCTTCGGCTTGCTGAGGCGTATTCATACGGAGTGTGGCAAAACCGAGCGTGTCCGCCCCTTCTGATGCCACCAGCACCTCATCTGTCCCCCCCCGTGAAACGGCTGCATTACGCGCCCAATCCACATACACCTCATCTGCTTTCGCCTTGTCAATGCGTGGGTCGGCATGATAGTGACCATAGTAATTCTTAAAGCTCTCCATGGCAATTTGCTTAATCACGTCAGCTTCATCGTCGTGCATGGGGCGCACGTCATAATTACTGGGCAAGTCCTCTGAAATGGACTTGGATAGCTTAAACGTATAGTAAACGAGCGTGTCCATCAACAAAAAGCCGTGTCTTTCCATTGCTTGTACAGCATCTAGCTGATTAACATCCACACGCGCAATCAGAAATTTCACGCTATTTTCTCGGCAAAACGCCAACACCTCTTCAATGTTTTGGCGCGTTACATCATTTGCTCGTGCAGAGCGCATTCCAAAACGTTGTTCATCTAACACAGACAAATTAATCAACGACATATGCGGTCTCCCCTTTATTAGCATCTGCCTGGCGCGAAACAACAAATGCAGGTTTATCCATCACCCTAAAATGCACTCGCGCCAAGTATTCCCCAATAATGCCTAGCATAAACATTTGCGCCCCGGCAAACAGTGAAACCACCGAAGCCAGAAACGTAAAGCCCGGCACATCATACCCAAAAACAATAATCCGAACCACAATAATATAAAACAGCAACAATGCCCCGAACAAGGTTAAAAGAAACCCTAACAGGCTGGCAAGTTGTAAGGGCAGTGTGCTAAAGCCCGTTACCATATTGAACGTATGCGTAATTAGCTTGCGTAGCGTATAGCCCGATTGCCCCACTGCACGCTTGTGATGCGCCACTCGCACATAACTAAAGCGCGAAGTTGCCCACGTCAGAAGCACATCAATGCTGACGTAGGGGCCCCGAAAGCCCAAAAAGGCTTGGCGTAGGGGTGTTCTAAACAACCTAAACGCGCTCATATTTTGGGCGTTTTCTGCACCAATGGCTTGCTGCATTACCGCCTTTGTCACCCGTGAGGCAATGTCACGCAAAAAGCCGTGTCGTTCTTGTTGGGGCGCACCATACACCACATCAATCTCAGGCGTAAGTTGTACCAGCAATGTTACAATTTCTTCAGGGGGATGTTGTAAGTCATCGTCCATCGTCACAATCAGTTCATAGCGTGCTTGGGCAATACCGCACAAAAGCGCGTTGTGCTGCCCAAAGTTCCGCATCAGACGATACCCACGCACCTCACTATATTTTGTAGCAAGTTGTGTAATCACCTGCCAGCTATTATCTTTGCTACCATCGTCAACAAAAACGACCTCATAAGCCTCTACCATACTAGGTAACACGCTCTTAAGCCGTTCTATGACGTTGGGCAAGCTCAACGCACTATTATAAACAGGAATAACCACTGACAGCGAAACCATATACCCTCCTTCTTACACAGGGCAACGGGTTTCGCCACCACTGCTTTTTATGAATATCGCTTTACAAGGGCATCATGTACCCTGTTCACTACCTGTAGCACAGCATCAGGGTTATGGCTACCCAATGTCCCGCCCTCTTCTATGAAAGCGTTCTGTAGAATTTTGCCCCAATTACCCGTACTTCTACAAGACTGGTCATAGATATATTGCTCTACGGTTTCGGCAACAATGCCACTGGGTGGCTCTAACATACGGTTTAGGCTGTGGTAAACGTCGTCAATATCACGGGGTAACACACGCGCCACCCCAATCAGCTTGCGGTGCATGTAACGGCGTTTCATCTCATAAAACTCTGCCAAGCCCATTTTTGAGCCTGTCGCGGTTTCAATCACAACATCTGTTCCCTCACGGTCAGAGGCATCTTGTTGTTTTTCAAAATTTTCAATAGAGAGGGTCCCAATAATTGCCCACAGTGCCTTATCTTCCATAAGCGGTTCTAGGTTTGCGCCGTGCTTACGATAGTATTGTTCTACCAATAAATGCGTAAACTCAAAGTCAGTCAGGGCGGCGGCTTGCCGAGAAGCACTAACATTAACGGGCATCCCCGTACTTTCCATGGTGCAAATACGCTTAGAGGCACTAAGGTCAGGGCGTATGCGCCCGATAGGATTGTGCATCACGCTAATATCTTGCCCCAGTGTGCCGTCACACAATAGCGCACGCGCTACTGCGTTTGCCCGTTCAGAATGAATCAGGTTTGCGTAGCGTTCTAGCCCATCATGCTGAAGATGGGGGCTAATGGGCATGTCTAAATAACGCCCTGTCACGGTTGTTCTACGCAAAAACTCGCGTGTACACAGCAATTCGGGGTCGCATGTGCCATTCACAAAAGGGCTGCCCTTTAGCAACGCAGAGTTAGCTAGGGCGGTAGCACTTCTAAGCATCGTATGATAGGTAAAGAGCGCAAGGGCTTCACTGCGCCCTGCAATATCAAGGTGAATGTGGCATCCTTGATTACGGAACACCTCAACGGCGTTGGCATTAGCATCCATGTGATAGCGTGCAATAGCATCTAAACGACGTTGCTCATATTCAGGGAATTGGCGGTTAATGTCCACCATCACATCCACAGCAGAATGTACTTTAGGCTCGTCTGTTAGCTTAAAGTCAGTCAAGATGGGGTAAGCTGCCATCACGGCTGTATTAAGCCCCGTTTGTACGCTCGTTAGCATCAACGATTTTAGAATACCCTCTAACGATTGGCGTGTTTTGTGGTAGCCAATGCCGGGCGCAACATGCACCTCCACCTGATACATACAGGCTTCACGGTCAACTGTTGGCGTGATGCCTATCTTTTGGGCGTTATTGCGATACGTCTCTGAATACGCAATCACTTCGGCTTCGGTGGGTGAACCACCGTCACGCTTATATAAGCCCAATTCAACTTCTGCGCCAATGGCACGAAGCGTTATTGCGCCTGTCTCTGTTTCTTCGATATTCGTCTCATTGACGCTTGGGTTAAAGTTGTATGGCACAATGGCACGCACCAACGGCTTCCCAAAGCGATAACGCTCACTGACAAAACTAGCAATCACATACTGATAATCGCCCACATGCGCCAAGATAACGTTGCCCTTGGTGGACGAATCGTAGTAAGTGCTTAGTGCAACGCCTGCCGCCTGCGACAATTCATCGAGGGGTAAGTCATCCCCTTCGGCGGTTTGTTGCATGTGCTTCAACTTCTCATTAAAACGTCGTTTTTGCTGTTCAATAGTGCGCCACGAAATTTGCCTAGCAAATGCGTGAATCGTCTCATTGG
This sequence comes from Anaerolineae bacterium, assembly GCA_034437555.1. Classification (GTDB taxonomy): domain Bacteria; phylum Chloroflexota; class Anaerolineae; order Aggregatilineales; family Phototrophicaceae; genus JANWYT01. The sequence goes on from DAOTTQ010000031.1 coordinate 32,233, forward strand.
ATGGCAAGGGACTGTTCATAACCCTATATCCCCTACTATAAAAAGCCTTTAAGTAATGCCTTAATTGTGTATCCGCAACCCCAGATTGGCAAGTGTGCCACTTGCACATCTTTTTACACAAATAGTCTGTGTATTTTTATGTGAAACTATGCGCTTGCGCTTTTAAGATGCGCTAATAGCGTTTTTCTAAAGGCTTCGGGCTGGTCGGTGTGGATGGGATGCCCCGCATCAAATAGGGTTAATTTGCCGTGTTTAACCTGTGCCAAGAAGCGTTCTGCATATTCCGCAGGGTTTAGTGTGTCTCTTTCGCCCAACATCAACAATAAAGGACATTCAATCATGGGGGCTAAATGTAGGCTTACATCCCCACCCTTATCAATATAATTGACAATCGCACGTACCCACTGCGTGGCAAATTGCATCACGTTTTTAATGTCGTGCATCTCTATTTCAAATGGCTTAATCCATTCACCGTTCACCAAGCGTTGCGCGACAGGGCGCATTGCCTCACCAAAAAAGCCCACCGCGCCCCATGATGACGCACTCACAAAGCGTTTAGGTTGCAAGCCTGCGCCCATCAAGGCAATCTCGCCGCCATCTGAATAGCCCGCAATATGGCATTGTGTAATGTTCAGCGCATCCAAAAATGCCAGCACATCATCAGTATCACGCCGATAAAACCCTATCGGGAAATCTCGGGGCTTGGGCAAGGATTTTCCGTAACCGCGTAGTGTAGGGGCAATCACATGAAAGCCTTCATTGGCTAAAAATTGGTTGGTTTCTTCAAGATTGACGGTGGCTGTACCAAGCATCCCGTGTATCACAACCACAGGCACGCCCTCTGCCTGCGCGTTCCACTCTTCATAGTGCAGGGTTGCCCCTGTAGAAATTACGATAGATGGCATGTTTACAAACCTTTCTCGCCTAGCTATTTGGCTAGTGTTCAGCGTTCTATCACCATTTAACAAGGTTTCTCTGTTACAGTGGCGTCAGTAAATATCCCCATAATCAGGAGACTTTAGTCTATGTTACAAGGCAAAACCATTCTCGTTACAGGCGCAACCAATGGTATTGGCGAAATTACAGCTCATTCACTGGCACAATCTGGCGCAAGTGTTGTTATTGTAAGCCGTAGTGAAGCGCGTTGCAAAGAAGTTACCCAACGCATTACATCCGAAACAGGCAATGCCAATGTGAGTTACATCGCAGGCGACTTGTCTACACTAAAGGGCATTAACGCTGTCGCCGATGCATTTCTTAAAACACACACGCGCCTTGATGTGCTTCTTAACAACGCTGGCGCACTATTCACCAAGCGTGAAGTATCGGCAGATGGTTTTGAGATGACATTTGCTCTCAACCACCTTAGCTATTTTTTGCTGACACAACGTCTCTTGGGTGTTCTTAAAGACACCGCCACCGCACATGGCGAAGCACGCATTGTCAACGTTTCATCGGGGGCGCACCTAGGCGTAAGAAATGGCATCGCGTTTGACGATATTCAGCGCAAAAAGAGCTACAGTTATTTTGGTGTTTATAGTGAATCTAAGTTGATGAACGTTATGTTTACCTATGCCCAAGCCCGCCGACTAGAAAACACAGGCGTGACTGTGAATGCACTTCATCCCGGCTTTGTAAAGACAAACTTTGGCAGGAGCAATGGGGGATTTTTTGCTATGGTGATGGGGTTTGTTCAACAATTGGGGGCTATTACACCCGAAAAGGGCGCAGAAACTAGCATTTACCTTGCATCATCGCCCCAAGTAAAGGGCGTAACAGGCAAATACTTTGTAGAAAAAGCCGAAAAAGCCTCATCGTCAGTGTCTCATGACAAAGCACAACAAGAGCGTTTGTGGACACTAAGCGAAGAACTCTCTGGTTTACCCATTACCGTATAACCAAGCAAACAGGGGCAGAAATGCCCCTGTTCTATGACATACCTTCCAAACGAATTACAAAGGTCGTACCCACATTCGGCTCACTCGTCACGCTAATGGTGCCACCCAGTTTTTCTACAATGCCATACGCAATCGGAATCCCTAAGCCACTGCCTTTGTATTCACGCACCACATCGTTATCCGAGCGATAGTAAATCGTCCCCAGCATTTCTATTTCTTCGGGGGTCATCCCTACGCCATTATCTTCTATGGTAATCACCAGCACACTGCCCTCTGCCGATGCGGTTATATGCACTTTGCCGCCCTCTTTGGGAGAGTAACGCAAGCCATTTTCAACCAGTTTGTTAAGCGCAGTCCCCAAAATTTCGGTGTCTAAGTTCAAAAAGGGCAAGCCTTGTGGCACATCAAACGTTAGCTCACGCTCTAGCTCTTGGATATTTTGTGCCATCGCTTTTTCAACGCTCATCAAGATATTTTTTGCCATGTCCATCTTTGGCGATAATTTAAGCGTGTTTTTGCGTAGTTTGTTCACTACGCTCATATCAGAGAGCAAACCTTCCATGCGCCTCGCGTTCACCTTAATAATGCTAAGGAATTGCTTTTGCATGTCGTTTAGCTCACCCATCGACCCCAGCATGTCGCTATAGCCCCGAATACTAGTCATGGGGGTGCGTAGCTCATGAATAGCGTGTCCTACAAAATAGGCTTCGTCCTTCATGTAAGCATCAAGGTCTGTAGGCAGTGCGCTGGTTGCTTCTTGGATAGCGTTTGCCTGTTCTTTTTCTGCTTGCGCCAAAAGAAGGGCAATCTCCTCAATTTGGGCGGGCAGACGAATAGGAATAATCATCCCTTTCTGGGCGTTCTCAAGTAGTTCTTGTACTTTTGCCTGTGCTTGTGCTAATGCCCCACTGTCCGACATGCCTTACTCCTTGCATGATGACCGTTATATGATGCGCTTTATTTTACTCTATAACCACGTTTCGGGCATTAACAGATTGCCCAAAATCGCTCGGCATACTCACCGTTTTCATCGACAAACACACGGCGCACGTCTGTTTGCATGGCGGTTTCGTCCTTCCAAAAGGTACTGACCTGTGAGCGATAGCACGACATCGCCCTTATCTTTGCCGTCATTGCGCCTTCATCTAGGGGCTGCCATGTGTCACAAAGGAAAAACGACACTTGTGCGCGTGCTTCGGCAATCCGTGATGCTTCTCGCATATAGGGGTAATCCGTGTAAAAAAATAGCTCAAAGTCTTGTGTTTGTTGCCACAAGCGCAGTGTTTCATCGCGCACAATCCGATGGTCAACATGGTTTCCCACCCCCAACGGCGCAAACACCTGATGCCCCTTTAGCAAATTGTTCATGTCTGCAAAAACCGTTAAGGCGGGGTCATTCGCATTTACCTCGCCCCACAAGGCGGTTTCATCGGGATACAACGCCACATCATTAAACACGCGATACACGCAATCCAACGCCCCCAACTGCACCAGGCTTGCGCCAAGCCCTTCTACCGCCTCTTTATCTTCGTTTTGGCGCGTGATTATAGGGTTTTCGCCTGCTTGCCAGCGTTGATGTAAATCACGCACGATAGGCGTATCGGGATACACGGTTGACACACCCCCCATGACGGTAATTACCATTACGGCTTTCCCCTGCTGTAGTTGACGATAAATCATTCCCCCACAGCTATACACCGCGTCATCAAAGTGGGGTGAAAGGAAAATTTGCATTTACTCTGCCATAGAGGCGACAGTGAACGAAAACGCGCTTCCCTTGCCAATTTCACTTTGAATGCGAATTTTACTGCCCAATTGCTCTACAATGCTGGCGGTAATAGCAAAACCCAAGCCTGTGCCTTGTTGGCTACGGGTATAATTGTCTTCGGCACGCCAAAACTTTGTGCCAAGCATCCGCACGCCTTCTTCAGATAAGCCAATGCCCGTATCACGCACTTCAAAATAAATGCCGTTTTTAGCACGCTTTGCCGTTAGCGTAATTGTGCCACCGTCGGGCGTGTATTTATACGCATTGCTAACGAGATTTGTCAAAATTTGTACCAAGCGATAAAAGTCGGTTTTTAGGTCGGGCAAGTTTGCCTCAACATCTTCTAAAAAGTGATGGTTGCGCACCTGAATTTGCGGGGTTGTTTGGTCTTTTACGGCTTCTACCACTGTTTTCACTTCTATCCGAATTTCATCCATGTAAAAGTGTCCGCTTTCAATTCGCGAAATATCGGCGAGGTCACTGACCAGAATTTCCATACGCTTTACTGTGCTAGAAATACGCTCTAGGAACATCTTTTGGCGGTCTTCCAAGTTCGGGCTTTGCATCACTAATAAATCGGCATAACCCTGAATACTAGTCATCGGGGCTTTCAGGTCGTGTGCCACAATGCCCACAAATTCACTCTTGGCGCGGTCTGCGGATTGCACCGCAGCGTAGAGTCGCGCATTCTCAATCGTTACAGAAGCACGCGCCACCACACGCTCAACAATGTCCTGTTGGTCGGGAGTAATTTCGGCATCTTCGCGCTTTAGCACCATTACGCCAATCACTTTTTGCTCGCGCTTGAACGGCACAATAAAAATACCGCGATTCTCAAAGGCAAAACGAAGCGGTTTGCCAGTGGCAAGCACTTCTAACACCTGTGGGTAGGCTTCATCCAATTTTGCGGGCTGATAGGCAATATCAATAGGGTAATGATGCGTACTCACCACATGAAGCGGGTCATCTTGTACCAGCCCTAAATGCCCACTAGTGGCTTCTGACAGCTGGCAAGCGGTTTCTAGTGTAAACATCATCGCTTGATTGGGGTCTAGCTTTTCGTTCAGTTTAAGGTCAATACGACGCAATTCGCGTAATTGCTCCACTCTTTGCGTTAGCTCTTGGTCGGTTTCGCTAAACAAGAACGCATTATCAATGGCAACGCTGGCTTGCCCCGCCAATGTTTCTAGCGTTGCCAGGTCATCATCACTAAATAAGCCCGCCACGATACGGTTTTCCACGTAGGCAATGCCAATGATGTTACCGCGTGTTCTTAAAGGGGTTGCCATAATGCTTCTTAGACCCTGCGCCATAATGCTTGCTCCACCAGCAAAACGGGGATCTTCTAGCGCATTGGTCGTTAGTACGCCTTGCCCACTATCCACCACCAAATTAGCAATCGTACGGCTGTACTTAAAGTCTTCGCTTCCTAGCGTTTGTTGGTCTAGGTTACGCGCCACCACCACCTTAAAGTTACCGTCATCATCGCGAAGCATTAAAAATCCGCGCTCTGCCCCCGTAAGCTGAATAATGGCATCCATCACTTGGTTGAGTACCGTTTGTTGGTCTAGGGACGTACCCAATACACGACTAACGTTATACAACGCCTCAAAGCGCAAGGCTGCCGTTTGCGATTTCTGCAAGCCTTCCATGCGTTCCATCAGTTCACTTAGCTTCTCTATTTGCCTAAGCATGTAATCTGTTTCCAAACGTCCCGATGTCACTTGGCTTTTCATCAGGTTTAGCGTATGGCGCGCGTTGGCAATTTCTTGTTCACTCACTAATTTACTCATCAAAATCGCTCTCAATCGGGCTTGTGGAATCCCCTAAAGAATAATAATCGCAAAATGTCTTAATGGGGCAACTTTCGCATAGGGGCTGGCGTGCCTTACAAATTTTGCGCCCATGATAAATAACCTGTAAATGGAACGAGTAGTATTCGCCAGATGGCACAATGGCTTCCATAGCATAATGGGCGTTCTCGATGCTAATTTTAGGGGGCAATAGCCCAATGCGCTTTCCTACCCTAAAAACGTGCGTATCCACCGGGAACGCAGCCTTACCATAACCAAAGCACAGCACAATGGAAGCTGTTTTTGGTCCCACCCCTTTTAAGGACATCAACCACTGACGCGCTTCATTGACGGGCATATCGGCGAGGAAATCGATGTTGTACTCGCCTCGCTCGGTATAAATGCGCTCTAAGCTCGATTGAATATTGGGGGCTTTTGAATTGGCTAACCCCGCAGGGCGTACCACCTCAATTAGCTCTTGTGTGGGAGCATGATGCACTTCCGACCACGAAGCATATTTATCTTTAAGGGCAAAAAAGCCTCTGTCGCGGTTTGCATCGGTGGTATTTTGGCTAAGGATACAGCTTACTAGCTCATCCATGCCATCATGAGGCTTAAATGTTTTACGCCCATATAGGGCTTCTAAATGGGGTGCTATTTGAGCATAGGTGTGTTGGCGTTTTTCTAGGTTGTCCAGCGTTATCATCGTTAAAACCCCTCACTACAGCCAAGCTCTATTGTACCGTGTGATAACACAAACGGGCAAATATATCGCCTCACATTTGCCCATTTTGCGTTTATTGGGTGTATTTAGTAGCGTTCTTTGGGGGCATTCGTCAGTACCGCTCCTACAATCCGTACATGAACGCGCTCTAGGGTTTCTTTTGCACGGTTGGCTTCTTCACGGCGCGTTTTGCCTGTGCGAATTACCAATAACACGCCGTCCAGTTTAATGCCCAATAAAGCGGCATCAGTAGCAGAAAGCACAGAGGGGCTATCAAACAGCACATAATTGGCACGCGCCTTCAGCACGCCAATAATGTCGTTCATCCGCTTGCTAGAAATCAGGTCAGCAGGGTTAGGGGGTAGTTCACCAGCGGGCAAAATTTGTAGGTTGGGTACGCCGCTTTCTACCAAAGGTGGGTTTGCCAAGCTACTTTCGTCTAGCATCATGCTCGTAAGCCCTTTGCTATTGTCAATGCCCCATAGCTCATGTTGGCGGGGTTGGCGCAAGTCTGTATCGACCAAAATTGTCTTATTGCCCGACTGTGCAAACGTCACCGCAAGGTTCGCCAGCGTTTGGCTTTTGGTTTCGTCTGTGGCAGGCGAAGTGACCAAAAGCGTGTGAATAGGATTTTCTACACTGCTAAACATCAGGTTAGTACGTAACGTGCGAAACGCTTCGCTGGCAGGTGAGCGTGGGTCTGTCAGTGTAATTAAGTTGGGTTGTGCCATCGGCTATCTCCAATTGGCTGATAAACAAGCCTTGTCATTCTAAATAAGAGAACCCTAAATGAACATCCCTTAAAGCCCATCTGGGTATATGCTTAAAGGACGTATTGATACAAAGGAGGGCATTATGAGTATCACATTTAAGGGAAAAGTTGTCATGATTACGGGGGGCGCGGGCAATCTTGGTAAAGCCGTTGCGCATAAATTTGCCAGTGAAGGCGCAAAACTGGTTTTAGTAGATAGCAAAATGGCTTATTTAGAAAGCACAGTAGAAGAACTTAAAGATGTGTTGGTGCGTGGGCGTTACCTTCTTGCCAGTGGCGACCTTACAAAGCCCAGCGATGTCGCACGGATTATTGCCAAAGCAGAAAAACGTTTTGAAACCATTCACGCACTTGTACATACCGTTGGTGGTTTTGCAATGGGCAACCCCGTTCATGATACCGACCTAAGCGTGTTTGAAAAGATGATGGCAATCAACGCCCAAAGCGTGTTTGTAACGTGCGGTGGCGTGGCAAAACACATGGTAGATAAAGGCATTCAAGGGAGCATTGTCGCCATTTTGGCGCGCGCGGGGCTAAAGGGCGCAAAAGATATGGGCGCATACACCGCCAGCAAAGCCGCCGCAGAACGCATTATCCAAAGCATGTCAGAAGAACTCAAAGAGCATAGTATTCGCGTGAATGGGGTAATGCCAAGCACGATAGACACCCCCACCAACCGAAAAGACATGCCCAACGCCGATACAAGCAAGTGGGTAACGCCCCAACAACTTGCCGATGTGATTGCATTTTTATCCAGTGATGATGCCAGTGCCATTACAGGCGATAGCATCGCGGTTTACAATAAGGCATAACCATGTCTACGATTACCATGTTTTCGATGACACCGCTTTTTGCCAATAAGAGCATGGGCGGGGCGCAAAAACAGCTTAAAAAAGTGGCGTTACATTTGGGGCAACAAGGGCATAAGGTCAATATCCTGTGTACCTATCGTCACCCCGACGCAACCCAAGCCTTTCAGTGGCATGAAAACGTGGCTATCCAGCCCATCTTGCGCTTTAAGCAACCATTTCCAGAGCCGTACGACACACCGTTTTATAATATTGCCAATGCCATTGAAGAAGTAAGCCTTGCAGTACGCCAATCAGATGCGTTTTACAGCCACGATGGGGGCATTATCTTTCCGTATTTGTATGAGCTAAAGCCCTCTGTCGTGTCATTAAGAAGCATTTTGTTTAGCGAAACGCTACAAAGTGGCTTCTTGTTTCAGGGGGACGCGCTCATTTTGCCTTCACCGCACACCGCTAACGCGTGGAAAGCCACCATGGGGCGTTTCTTCCCAGAATTTGAAAGCCGCGTCAAGATGATTCCTAACGGGCTGGACTTTAGCATCTATCGCCCACAACCCGCCGATGCACTGGCGCAAAAACTAGGAGTAGACCCTAGCAAATATCAATATCTGCTCTATCCACACCGCCCTGACGAAGCCAAAGGCATCCGCCAGACAATTGCACTAGCCGATAAACTCATCAATGAGTACGGTATGGAAAATATCCGCGTGCTTGTCCCCAAGTGGATTGATACCGGGCTTGCACCGCACGTTAAAGCCTACTACGACAGCCTAGAGCAAGACATTGAACAACGCGGTTTAAGCGAGTATTTCATCTTTCATGAGTGGATTAGTGATGATGACATGCCCTTCTTCTACAATTTGGGCGCGTTGACAGTGGCTTTAGGCAATTATGTAGAGACGTTTGGCAACACGCCTTATGAGTCTTTAGCCTGCGGTACGCCCGTTCTTGTGGCAAATGTGGGCGCATACAGGGGCTTATTGCCCGATGAGATGCTCATTCCATATGGCGATATCGCTACTGCTGCTCAAAAAGCCTATGACATTCTATCCAATGGGCAACGCACCCCCACAGAAACCATGCAATGGCTTCATACTCACTTTGAGCAACGCGACATGGTGAATGCGTATGCCGATATTATCTTAAACACGCCAAAGCACGCGCCTATGCCTTTTGTACCACCCCCACCTCAAAATGAGAAAACGCGCTACCAGCTTGCACCTTGGTGTATGATAACCAAAGAGGGCATCTTCCATGATTTTAGGGGGCAGTTTGTCGTTATTGAGACACTGTCACAAGTCATTGGCAATAATCCTCATGGTTTCTTAAGGAAAGATGTAACGCAGTCAGAACATCTGAATGGGTGGATAGAAGATGGTTTTGTGGTGGTAATAGGTTAAGTTTGTCATAAATTAGGCTACTTCCTGTTGTCGGGTTTAGTCATGAGCCACTCACCTTTTATTTAAGTAAATAAGTCATTATTAACTTATTCCTTGATGACGAGGCATAAGTCGAGCTAAACGAAGGGTAAAAAAATGGAAAAGTCTGGCTTTAGTCCCAAAACTAACGGTAACGGCAAAAAAAGCGGTAACGGTAGTAAAAATGGGCACGAGCATGACACCCAAGAACGTCGTAGTAATGGTAACGGTAACGGACACCATGACCACGACCATGACGAGGTTGAATTGCTTGTGTATGGTGAAAGTGAACTTGACGCGGAGCTACGCTCGCCCGAGTTTTTAGCAGAATTTGAGCTAGACTTTCCTCCCGTTGACAAGGACGCCATTATGGGCGCAGTAGAAACCATTCTGCGTGCCATTGGCGAAGACCCCAAACGTGAGGGGCTACAATCTACGCCCAAGCGCGTCGCGGGAGCGTACGACGAACTATTGAGTGGGTATCGTACTGACCCCGCCAAACTCATCAACAACGCTATTTTTGACGTTGAATATGATGATATGGTTATCGTGCGCGACATTGAATACTTTAGCTTGTGTGAACACCACATGCTCCCCTTTATGGGACATGCCCACATTGCCTATATTCCTGGTGAGCGCGTAATTGGTTTAAGCAAAATTCCACGTATCGTTGACATGTTCAGCCGCCGCTTGCAAGTACAAGAACGCCTGACACAACAAATTGCCCGCTTTATTGAGACCGTATTAGGGGCAAAAGGCGTAGGGGTGATGATGGACGGTATTCATATGTGCAGCCTCATGCGCGGTGTAGGCAAAGTCCACAGCGGCATGACAACAAGCTCTTTCTTAGGGGCTTTCAAAGAAGACAAAACATTGCGCCAAGAGTTTATGGCACACATTGAACGCGCCGGTGGCAAAAAGACACTCGGCTAAACACACCATGCCTCACTTAGAACCGCATATAAAACAAAAACAAGGTGTTTGTTACCCCTTGTTTTTGTTTATTTAGCTGTCTAGAAACCGCGATTTCAGTTCGGGCGTGGGTATCCAGCACTCGTCATCCTTACCAAACCAACGATAACGATGTTTAGCCACCACGCGATACACCGCATCCCGAATAAATTTAGGCACAAACAAAAAAACTGCCCCCAAGCGCACAATGCCATCTAATTGACGCGCCACCCGTAAGGAAGCGGTGCTGTGGGTGTAAACTATGCCATCCTCAACGAGAATGACGCTATCATCACCCCGCCCTAAAGGATACTCTAGCGCATGGTCTTTAAGCAGTGCTTGGGCAAACTCTGATTGTAGCGAGGCAAACTTAAAGTAGCCTGCTTTGTCACGGGCAATAATGAACCGCACTGACGCATGGCACAAATGACACACACCATCAAACAATACAATTGCACTCATTCATCAAACCTTATCATCACGTTTATTTCTATTGTACACTAAATCTGGAACACTCTTGTATTGCATCGCTCTGTAGGCTGTGCTAAAATCTTTGGCTAACGTTAGGAATCTCATCCAGAGCGAGTGAGAGAACGGCTCTTTGAACTCGCGGCAACCCCTGAAGCGTCAGGTAAGGTGCCAATTCCGACAGGGGTAAACCCTCTGGCAGATGAGCAAAACACTAAACTACATCTGTGTTTGTGTTTTTGCGCCCTCTGCCAATTAGCAAGGCGTTTTTTCGTTTTTATAGCTTTTCGCGTTTGTAGCGAAAGGAAGGGACTCAGTTTCAATGCCAACCACTTTTATGACTTCACCCAAGTATTTCTTCACATCAGAATCGGTGTCCGAAGGGCATCCTGACAAGATGTGTGACCAAATTAGCGATGCTATTTTGGATGCCATCCTCGCAAAAGACCCTATGGCGCGTGTTGCCTGTGAAGTTGCCACCACCACCGGTCTCATTGTGGTGATTGGTGAAATTACCACCACTGCCTATGTAGACATTGAAAAAATCGTGCGCGATACCGTCCGCAACATTGGTTACACACGCGCCAAGTACGGTTTTGATGCTGAAACCTGCGGTGTGATTATCTCTATTAAAGAACAATCTCCCGACATCGCACAGGGTGTAGACCAAGCCCTTGAAGCCCGTGAAGGCTCGATGAGCGATGAAGAAATTGAAGCCACAGGCGCAGGCGACCAAGGCATGATGATTGGGTTTGCTTGCAATGAAACCCCCGAATACATGCCCCTCACCGTGTCCTTGTCTCATCAATTGGTACGCCGTTTGGCACAAGCTCGCAAGAGCGGTGAAATTGACTGGCTACGTCCCGATGCCAAGAGCCAAGTGACTGTTGAATACAATCAAGGCAAGCCTGTTCGCGTAGATACAATTGTTATTTCTACCCAACACGCTCCAGAAGTAAGCAACGAAGAAATTCGTGAAACCGTGACCGAAAGCGTGATTAAGCGCGTTGTGCCTGCCGAATTGCTTGATAGCAACACACGCATTTTCATCAACCCCACTGGTCGTTTTGTCACTGGGGGCCCCCTTGGTGATGCGGGCTTAACAGGTCGCAAAATCATCGTCGATACCTATGGTGGCGTTGCACGTCACGGTGGTGGCGCATTTAGTGGTAAAGATGGCACAAAGGTTGACCGTAGTGCAGCTTACATGGCACGCTATGTTGCCAAGAACATTGTGGCTTCTGGCATTGCAGACCGCTTTGAACTGCAAATTAGCTATGCCATTGGTGTGGCACAACCCACTTCCTTGGCAGTAGAAACGTTTGGCACAGGCAAAATTGGCGATGAAGCCATTGAAGCCCTCATCCGCAAGCATTTTGACCTACGCCCCGCCGCCATTATCCGCGACTTGGGTTTGCGCCGTCCTATCTTTAGCCAAGTGGCAGCCTATGGTCACTTTGGGCGCAATGACCTTGACGTTCCATGGGAAAGCACAGATAAAGCCGATACGCTTCGCAAAGAAGCAGGGCTTGCCTAGTTTTATCAGTTCTGTTATACAGAAGGGGCGGGGTAACACCTACCCCTTTTTTATTGTCATCCTATGCCCAAGTGTGCCTCATGATGCTCGACAAACCGCTCTTTCCGCCACTTAAACACCTGCTATTGGTTGCGTTTTTGGGCGCAATCGTGGGCATCGCGCTTGCTATCACTCAAAACCAATTTGACGTTTCACAAGCCGATTTAGGCTGGTACTTAACCCGCGCCAGAATGCTCTTTAACACCCCACACAATCTTTTCGATGAGTACGTTTACAATATCGCCTATGCCATAATGGTTGGGAGTGTAGACCTCTTGCTCAACAATCTTGTGCTTTCGGCGATGCTTGTTCACGTTGTTGTTATCAGCCTCTTTTTTGTTGCGCTCTACACACTAGGCACATGGCTTTATCATCGCCAAGTGGCTTTGATGGCATTAGCCCTCATTTGCACCCATTCTTACTTCACCACCTATTTTCGCCAGCTACAAACGCTTATTCCGTATATCACGCTCATTGTGTGGCTGTGGATTGCGACTATTTCTTTAGTTCGCGCACCGCGTTACTGGAAAGCCATTTTGCTAGGTGTTGGGCTAAGCCTTTTGGTGTATTTGCGCCTTGACGGCATGATGTACGCTGTTTTGCCTGCGCTGGCGGTGGGCGTTTTACTATGGCAAAAGCGTGATTGGCGCGTAATACGCTATGGCATCATCGCTTATAGTGTGGTGGGGTTGGCGTTTGGGGTGTATGTGTTCCTATTTCTTCGTAACCCCTATCCTCCTGGTGGACAACTCACTTCGCTGGATGTATTAAGAAGCTATCCGCAACCCCTCATCATTTTCTCAAATGAGCTTTTTGCCAATTTAGCCAGTTTGCTTGGCTTATGGGGAGCAGGCGTTTGGTTGCTGTTGGCATGGTTTAGCCTACACAAAACACCCCAACGCCATGCAGTTTGGGCAATCTTTGCCCTAGTTGTGTTTCATTTTTTTGCCCTGTTTGCGCTCGTACAAATGACGTATGGGGGCAGCATTGTCTATTATATCCCCCTCTTTGTGTATTTAACGCTGGCGATTGCTTGGGCAATCCGCGCTTTAGCTCTGTCGTTTAATTATCCGCTTTTGGCGTGGGGCATTGTGGCATTGCTCATCGCGGGCAACATTCCTGCAAATTTACAAAATGAGCCACTTGCGACACCCTTTGCTTATACAGAAGATGCCAAATTTGTTGATGTACAAGCCACAGACGCTTGGCTAGATGAACATCACACAGATGGCACACCCATTTGGGCGTTATGCCAGCCAATGGGTGTTTTTTCTCGCTATACCGTCCACTTTCTTTATCGCTTTGGGCATATGTACAATAACCCCGCCCAACCTAGCTCACCCGCGCAGTTATTGCCTATGATGCACGATACACAAGGCTTTTTGGTGGTCTGTGGGGCTATCAGCTATCAAGATTGGATTAAGGTACTGCATGAGGGGCAAACTGTACCCAACTATTCGCTAGTGCGCGTTTTTAGCACGGGCGATGTCATCGTATACAAAGCGGAAAAAACCACTCCTTAAAAACTCGTATAAAACCCTATTTGTAGATACGCCTAATGTTGCTTATACTTAGGAGCGTTCAAGGGTTGTGCTAATCTTGCCAATGGAGGCTTGCTATGCGCTTATTAAAGTCTATCGGACGCTGGATCTGGCGTTTTATGGTGATTTTCTCATTTATCGTAAACATCGTTTTAATCGTGGTGCTGATTGGGCTTGGGTTGTTCATATTTGACATCAAGAACAATATTGCCCAACCCCTCATTGGTGGGCTTCATAGCACCGCCGCAGGCTTAGAAAACGCCACCATCGACTGGACAATCCCGGTCAGGGACAATATCCCTATCGTGCTAAACATTCCGCTACAAACGAATACCATTGTGCGACTCACTGCACCCGTACCGTTACAAGTAAGCGCAACGATTGACCTACCCGGCATTAACGCCTACGGGGTAAGCGCAAACGTCAATTTAGAACTCCCTGTGGGCTTAGAATTACCCGTTTCTCTTGATTTGATTGTGCCTGTAGAAGAACGTTTGGATGTCTCGTTGGATGTACGCGCTGTTATACCGTTGTCACAAACACAGCTTGCCGACCCCATCCAAAATTTAGGCTTACTTTTTGAGCCTCTTGCGATTGGCTTACATAACTTGCCAAGTAATTTTGATGAGCTAGGGCAAACTGTAGGGGGCATTTTAGAGGGCAAGCCGTTTAACTTGCTAGCCACCGATGGCACAGGCGGCATTAACGAAGAACCCTATATCGCATGGCACGGTTATTCACGTACCGCAGGCTTAAACTACAATCTGTTCAATCAGCCCGTACCGCTACAAAACCAGTCTGTTTTAACGGGCATTGTGCCTTATGGCGGTATTCCGTTCCTAGATTCGCTTTTGCCTGCCCGTGCAGACCTTCACGCAGGCGATAACACGCCCCAAAGCGTGTCTGAAGATGCCGTCAACAACCTGACTGCACAGGGCATTGCTCCCGTTCATTACGACGGCACGATGTCGCGATACTATCAAGAAGCTCAGTCGGGTTCTCTTAGTAATACTGCTTCTGAAGGCAATCCTTAACACACTACCAACGGAGACACTATGCTACAAAGCAAACAACCGCGCGTTTGTGATTACGAAGGGTCAAACTACCGCACTGACTTTTGGGAAGGCAAAGGGCGTTCCTATGAGGATGGTGTAGAACGCCAAGTTATGCGCCCTTGGCTCAAAAAGGGAGGCAAACGCCTTATTGAAATTGGGGCGGCTTATGGGCGTTTGGCAAACGAATATGACGCATATGAGCAAGTGATTCTGCTTGATTATTCGTTTTCGCAATTACAATACGCACGTCAACAACTTGGGGATTCGCGCTTTATTTACGTGGCTGCCAATGCCTATCAACTGCCCTTTAAGCATGGCATTGTAGACGGTGCAACCATGATTCGCGTGATTCACCATTTTGAGAATGTCCCCAATGTGCTTGGGCAAATTCGCAATATCTTGGCAAATCAGGGGCAATTTATTTTAGAGTTTGCCAACAAAAACAACCTTAAAGCACAATTGCGCCACCGCATGAACAAGCAAGCATGGAATCCCAATGACCTGAACCCTGTTGAATTTGTAGAGATGAACTTTAACTTTCATCCGCTTTACATGCAAAATGCCTTAGACCGCACGGGATTCATTACCCATGACCGCGTGCCTGTGTCGTGGTTGCGCTTGGGCTTGTTTAAGCGCGTGCTGCCCCTTAGCATGATGTTGGGGGTAGATAGCCTGCTTCAAAAGCCTAAATGGCTCGTTTCGCCCAGCATCTTCACAAAAAATAGCCCAAAGCCCGATGACAGCATTCCCGATAACACCGACCTCACGGGCAACCGCATTTTTGCTTGCCCCATCACAGGGAGCGAACTTGTAGAGGATGGTAACTACCTTGTCAATCGTGATGGACTACGGTGGGAAATTAAGGACGGCATCTACATCTTCAAAGAACCCGCCTCATAAGCGCCATCATCTCTAAAAAATACCTAAAGGGCGCAAACGTTGCGCCCTTTTTAGATCGTTTGGTAATGCCTATTTTTTCATTTGCACCACAATTTGCCCATTTTCATCTGCCCATGCCACAGCAATTTTGGGGGAACAGTGAGCAAACCCTACGCGCCCTGCGTGGTCAAGCACAATCACGCCCGCCATAGATTGCCCAAAACGCTCTAAAATCACACTGATGGCTTG
>DAOTTQ010000032.1:0-17479 GCA_034437555.1 Anaerolineae bacterium
GTGAACAGGAAAGAGTGTGCCATCAGTGCGTACGGCATTGGATTCAATGTGGCGAGATTGCTGTGTGTTAATGACATCCGTTAATGCAGACATCACATCAGAGGCATTTTCTTCAGAAAACAACACTAAAAGACTTTCGCCAAAATACTGGTCAGGCTGTGACCGAAAGAGCGAATTAAAGGCATAGTTCGTTTGTTGGATGCCACGCTTGGTGTCTAAAAGCAGAATACCATCACCACTGTGGTTAAAGATGGTCTCAATGCGGTTTTTGATGCGCTCTAGCTCGGCGGTACGCACAGACACACGATGTTCTAAAAATTCATTAGCTTCTTGCAAAGAGGCTTGTGCGAGTCTTTTTTCGGTAATGTCTGTCACAATGCAATGAATAATCGGCTCATTGTCAATTTCGATTACGCCCGCGAAAATCTCCACATGACACGCTTGCCCCAATGAATTACATTGGGCAAATTCATAAGACGTTATCTCGGCACAGCTAATGGACGATAGAACCTCTAACGCATGCCTCCGTGAAGACAAACACAAGTCATAAAAACACAGCGTTTTTAGGGTGTCCTTGTCATAGCCGTAAAAATGCGAGGCGGCTAAATTGGCATCCACAATACGCGCTGTTTTAGGCTCAATTAGCAGTTTCGGCAAGTCGTGTAGTTCAAACAGTTGGCGATAGCGTTTTTCGCTGGTAATCAGGGCTTTTTCTGCGCGTTTTTGTTCGGTGATGTCACGCCCTACGGCTTGATACTCTACGATAACGCCCTGTTTGTTAAAAATGGCGCGGTCTTTCCACTCAAAGCAACGCACACTACCATCGGCTTGAATCGAATCATGCACAGAAATTGCCATAGGGTTCTCTAAGGTCAGTGACCGCACATGAGCAATCGCACGTTCGTGGTCTGCCATGGGGATTTTATCGAGAACAGGTTGACCGATAAGCTCGGCACAGGGCAGCCCATGAGACTTACAGTAAGCCCCATTGGCAAATGTTATCTGTAAGTTTACATCATAGCGACATACTAATTCGGTTTGGTCTTCCACAATCTCACGGTAGCGAGACTCATTTTCACTTTGGTTTGGAGAAGGCATAGCAATTTTTCCCGAGAGGTATAGATACTCTTGAGTGGCGAAGTTTTTTATATAGGAACATGACTAAACGTCATAGTATCATGGATACCCCATTTGCTATCTCAATTATTCTCATAATCAGGGATTTTGTCCCTTTTAAGACATCCTACATGGATTTTATATGACATCTAGCAATGCCAAACGAAACAAAAACGCGCAAAGGAGAGATGTTTTTATGGACGAAATTACTGCTATAATGGCGTGAATAACGTTTAACCCAGTAGCAGATGAGCTTATGATTATCTTTCAACACAGGCTTTATCATAAATGGCTGTTGGTTGTCATGGGGACTGCCCTACTGCTTATGGCATGCAACCTTGGCACAGCCAGCGAAAGCGCACCCCCTACCCTTCAACCCCGCGCCAGCGCAACACCACAGCCCACTTTAGGCTATAGTGGCGATGCTTCGGCACAAACAACGCTTGTGCCGGGCAATGTAAACACACCCGTGTTAGACCCATCGGCTGAAGTCTCTAAATTGGTGAACCAAGTAGAAACAGACCGCATGATGTCGCATGTACAGGTGTTACAAGGTTTTTACACGCGCCACGTCAATTCGGTAACATCCTCAGATACGCAAGGCATTGGCGCAGCGCGACGCTACATCGAAAATGAGTTTAAAACACTACAACAGACCTCTAATGGGCGATTGTATACGTTTAACCAAGAATTTGACCTGTCGTATCAGGGCATTACCACCAAGCAATATAACATTGTTGCCGTCATTCAAGGCACAGAAGCCGGCGCAGGAACGGTTATTGTGGGCGCACACTATGACAGCGTGGGCAACCCCTTAGAAAGCGCCACCACCTATGCGCCCGGCGCAAATGATAACGCCACAGGGGTAGCGGGAATTATTGAACTGGCACGGATTCTATCGCAGAAGCAACACCGTTCTACTATTATGTTGGTGGCGTTTAGCGCAGAAGAAGTAGGGCGCGTGGGCAGTAAAGCCTTTGCTCGATACTTGGTAGAACGCCAAGTTGATGTCATTGGCATGGTGAACATTGATACCATTGGCAATAACAACGACAGACGAGGCAGCATCTTAGACACCGAATTGCGCGTGTTCTCGGATGGGCCCAACGACACTTCAATTAGTCGGCACATGGCACGTACCGCCGAGTTCATTAGTTTTACACACGGGCTAGAAATGAAACTGCGCGTAGAAAACGCGATTGACCGTGAAAACCGTTACGGTGACCATTTCTCATTTTCAGAGGTAGGCTACCCCGCCATTCGCTTTATCAGTGCGCTAGAAGAAAAAAGCAACGCCGACCCGACAGACACGATTGAGTTTGTAGAACCCCTCTATTTACGCCGTTCTGTGCAGTCGTTGCTCATCGTCATTACCGCAATGTCGGATGGGCCCCGCCCACCCCGTAATATCGCCCTACGTGATAGGGGTGATGGCGTAAGCACCCTTGTTTGGGAGGCAATACCGGGCGCAACAGGCTACATCATCGCCCTACGCCTTCGCGGTTCTTTACGCTATGACCAACAACTAGAGTGGAACAGTACCACCACGAGTGTTGATTGGGAGGGCTTTATCAACTATGACGGCATCGCCATTTCTGCTAAGGGTAGTACGGGCATCGTGGGTCCGCTGTCCCCTGAATACACGGTAAGATAGCCCATGAACAGTGACGAAACACGCCCTTCATGGGGAAGTCTTTGGGGGCAAGGGGTGCTAAACCGCGTGTGGTTTTTGCATCCCAAGCACGCCATCACTGTAAATCTGTCCCCTAGTATGGCGTTTAATGTCATTGGCACAGCCGCTAAACCCAGCACGCAACGCCTGCACCTTCGCAACGTCTTTGCACAGGGCAGGCGTTACCTTATCCAATCCATCGGAAAAGATAGTTTTCAATTGGTTACTACCAGCAAAGTGCTTTGGAACTATCGCGGTAGAACCAACCCCGTTAGCATAATGAACGGCACGTTTACACCCGTTGGTGAGCAAAGCACGCGCGTTGAGCTCCACTCGCGCATTAAAGTGACGTATTTGCTCGATTTTCTCTTACTACCCATGTTCATTACGTCGCTCATCATCTCGATGCCATGGGGGATGCCCGTTATCGCTGCGCTGATTGTGGCGTTGTTTACGCTGTCGTGGCTTTCGCATCGTTATAACGCCGTCCTAGAAGCACAAGAGATGCTATTTTTTGTAGAAAAAGCCCTAGAAGAATATCTGCCACGCCCCAAAGAATTGCTGGTAGAAGGCAGTGACCTTGTGCTAAAGGGGCAAACGCGCTTTGCTAGCGCATGGGATAAATTTTACGAAGACGTGCTAAAAGAGGACAAACAGCCATGAATGACCGCCCCCACCTTCACGAACTAATAGAGGCAACACGCGCCCACCTGGAACAGGTGCTAGTGCCATTAGCAAAAGCCACCCATCATAAAGTGTATTTTCAAACGTTAGTGGCGGTAAATGTGCTTAAAATTGCCGAGCGTGAGACACGGTTGGGGGATGCTCACGCTAGAGCCGAGTGGTCACGGCTCAATATGCTCTTAGGAGATGCGCCTATGCCTGATACCCCACAAAGCCTGCTTAGTGCGATTGAGGCGCGTAATGATACGCTGTGTGCCATGATACGTGAAGGGCGTTATGATGAACACAACGCCCTTTTCTCACATCTTAAGTCAACTACTTTAGAGCAATTGACGATTGCTAATCCAAAGTACCTTGCTAACTTACACGCCGAAGACGAGGGGTAAAGGGCGCACTAAGGGGCAACAGTTGCTTCGGGAGTTGCTTCGGGTTCTGGGGTTACATTATTGGTTGTGCCTAGCCCACCCACGTTAATGGGCTGAAATTGACGCGCAACAATCGGCGTAGGCGTGGGCAAGCCCTCTAGGTCATTCACTACTGTTGCCCCGTTTAGGCTACGGACGTAATGCACCAAATTGAGCAAATCATCGTCACTTAAAGACAAATTGCCCCCTTTAGAAGGCATGGCTTGCCCTGTCGTGTTCAGTGGGTCAAAGCCTGTACGCCCTACAACAATAAACTGAACCAATTCGGCATCACTAAGCTGATTCACAAACGCGCTATTGATAAGCGTTTTCCCCAGCCCAATTACACCTTTTGCATCTTGCCCGTGGCACGCCGTACAAGACCCCACATAAATGCGTTGTCCTTTTTGCACGCTGCTTAATGGCACTTCTTCTAGCCCTAGCATCATCAGGGTTAAATGGTCTTCTGGAAGCTCTTGTGTGGCTTCTTCTGTGGCAACCGCGACAGCAACCGCTTCTGTGGGGGCAATGGCGTTGCTATGTGTAGCAGGGGCAGTGGGACGAGGTGTGATGAGTACCACAAGCACGGCAATCACAGTAATAATCAGGATAAAGGGCAAAACTGCGCCTTCTGAAGCATTTTGTTGGGTGTTTGTAGTCATTTATACATTCCTCATGGATGTGTCGTCGCATATATAACTGATTATGAGGGGTGGGGCGTATTTATCCTAGTGAACAAGATCATATGAAAGGCATGACACCCGTCAATGTTGATAAACGACCAAGTCCGTTACCATAGGGGGTATAGTATTTAGTCCACATCTTTATAGGGAGAACCAACACATGAAAACATTAGCTCGGCGCGACTTTTTGAAAATGGCAGGCATTAGTGGTGTCGCAGCAGTAACGGCAGGCGCATCATTGGCAAGCGGCACAAAGCCCACTGAACAAGGCGAAATGACCGACATGCCTGGCGCAGGCGCAGGCGGCATGAGCTATCAAGAAATGGACTTACATCACCAAGAAGGCGTAGACAAGTTTCTCGCAAACATTGGCTCGCAACCCACCTTCTGGAACAATCCATTGGCGTATGAGATGGATGGGGATGTAAAGGTCTTTAACTTAGTCTCCCAAGAAATTGATTGGGAAGTAGAAGCAGGCATTTTTGCTAAAGCCATGGCGTACAATGGCGTAGTTCCCGGTCCAGAAATTCGCGTGACATTGGGCGACAAAGTACGCATTATCCTTAAAAACGAAATGACACAAAGCACCGCCATTCACTTTCATGGTCTCATCGTCCCAAATGCCGTAGACGGCGTGCCGATGATTACCCAAGCCCCCGTTATTCCCGGTGACACCTTTGTCTATGAATTTGAATTAAAGAACACAGGCACACACATGTACCACAGTCACTATAACTCCGCAGAACAAAACACACGCGGTCTGTTGGGTGCGTTCATCGTAGAGCCAGCAGACAAAACCAATGAACCCGTAGTCACAGGCGATTACAACCTGGTGCTTAACGACAGTGGGCTTGGGACATACACCATTAACGGCAAGAGCTTCCCCTTTACCCAACCAATGATCGCGAAGTTCGGCGACAAGATTCGGATTCGTTACTTCAACGAAGGCTTGATGATTCACCCCATGCACCTTCATGGCATCCCGCAGCAGGTTATTGCCAAAGATGGCTTCAATTTACCCATGCCCTATATGTGCGACACGCTTAATATCGCCCCCGGCGAGCGTTATGATGTGATTGTAGACTGTACAGAGCTGGGCATTTGGGCATTCCATTGCCACGTTCTTAGCCACGCTGAGGGGCCCAATGGCATGTTCGGCATGGTCACTGTTCTCATCGTGCAAGAATAGTTATATCCCCCGCATCACAAAGGGCGCGAAAGTTGCGCCCTTCACAAAAATAGCACCCAGCCTCCCTAAAACTCTTTTCACGCTAAAGACGTGCGCGTTTTTGCAAATCCATTAAAATGACAAGTGTTATGACATAGTGGAGATGCTTCTCATGAGCCGACAAATGACCTACGAAGATTTTCAACGCCTGCCAGAGTTCGTCAGGTTTCAGACACTTCACGAAGAGATGCTGTATCTTACAGAAGGCGAAAGCCTGATACGTGAGATTGCCACGTCTGACCCATCCGTAGGCATTATGTACGTAGACAAAAACCTCATTCGCTTGCTGTAACACACACATAAAAAAAGGGCATGAGATTTTCTCATACCCTTTTTGTTATTTTTAGTCGTTAGACTTTTCTTCGCTAACTTCTTCTGATGTTTCTTCGCTAACTTCTTCTGGTGTTTCTTCGCTAACTTCTTCTGGTGTTTCTTCGGCATCACCACCTTGTAGGCGTTCTTTGATGCTTTCAATCACTTCTTCGGCTTTTTCACGAGCAGCCTCTAGCAATTCGCTAGGGGTTACCTTGCCGTCGTTGTCGGTATCCAATGATTCTTTAATGTTTTCAATGACTTCTTGGGCTTTTTCGCGGGCTTCTGCCACTTCTTCTTTTACATCTTCTACCACATCTTTAGCGGCTTGCTTGGCTTTTTGCACCACTGTTTTCTTCTTTACGACAGGGATAACCACACGGTCGGGGTTTTCAAAGGCTTGGCGCAAGTCTTCATCTAAGAATTCTGGCGAGTAAACCTTCTTCACGCTTAAGCCCAAACGCTTTTCTGCAATTTCCACACGTACCACGCGCAAGGTCAGTGTATCGCCCTTGGTAATCACATCGCCGGGGTGTTCTACGCGCTCATCAGAAAGCTCAGAAATATGAATCAAGCCTTCAATAGGTTCGTTTGTGCCTTCAATGCGGGCAAATGCACCAAACTTTGTTAGCTTGGTAATGGTGCCACGTACTAGCGTTCCCGCAGAGTAGCGTGTGGCAATTTCGTCCCATGGGTCAAGCAATAGTTCCTTGATAGTAAGGGCAATGCGGTTGTTATCGCCATCAATTTCCTTCACCTTTACGCGCACCTTTTCGCCCACCGTTAAGGCTTGGCGAGGGTGTGTAATGTGATGATGAGAAATTTCGGTGAGATGAGCCAAGCCTTCTGCGCCACCAATATCAATAAATGCGCCAAAGTTTTCTAGGCTAACCACCACACCATCCCGAATTTCGCCCACTTGCAATTCAGTAATGAGGGCTTCTTTGCGGGCTTTACGCACATCCCGTAGGGCAGCACGCTCGGACAAAATCAAGCGATTTCGTTGGCGGTCAACTTCCATCACCTTTACGTCAATCGTCTTGTTAATAAGCAAACCATAGCGTTGTTCTGGGGTTTCGCCTTGCAAGTTGCTTAGGCGCACATCAGAAATTTGGCTTTGTGGGATAAACCCACGCAAACGCCCAAAGCGGACAATTAAGCCACCTTTGTTATAACCGCCAATTTTGCCGTGATAAACGTCCTTGCTTTGGCGATATTCTTCTGCCATTTGCCAGTCAGTTTCTTCTAAGGCATGGTTGTAAGATAAAATGATGTTGCCATCCTTGTTGTTGGGGTTCACCACCATCAAGCGAATGACATTGCCCACCACAAAATCTTCTAGGCGTTTTTTGTCTAGGCGTTCTATTTCTGTATTGGGGATAATACCCATGCGACCCTCGCCCAAGTCTACTGTTACTTGTGTGGGAGAGGTGATGGCGATGGTGCCATCAATTAACATGCCCCGCGTTAGCCCGTTGGTGCTGGTCGTCTTTGCGGTGTTATCGGCGGTTTCGGCATTTTCTTCTTCGTCACTTGCTGTTGGGGTATGGCTTTCTTCCTCAACAGTGGGCGCATTCTCTACATCAGATGTAGGAGCCGTTTCTAGTTCCGATAACTCGGCAGACGAAAGAGTAGCGGTTGTTTCATCTTCGGTCTTGCCCAGTTCTGGCTGTTCCATGTACGCTTTTCCTCTGTGTTTTAAGGTTTTAACACCTTAATTATACAAGTAGCCACTTTCAAAGTACAGTGCTTACGATAGGGTTCGTTCTAAAGTATGACCTATTGCTTTAGGCATTTGTCACAGAAATGCCCACCAAAGTTTGGCAAACTTTGGTCATTGCGTTATCATTCGTCCATAGATAGATTAAAGGCTGATGAAAGCCTCTTAAGGCTATCTGATAAAACATCTGTTTGTTTTCCTTAGATAAGGAGTAAGTTTTATGATAAAGCATGTCCGCAAGTTCACCCTATTGGTGATGGTGTCACTTTTGCTTGTCATGAGCGTTGTTTCGGCTCAAGATAAGAAAATCATTGTCACCGCACAAGAAATGGGCCCCGATGACGTGCCTACGCTAGACCCCGCCATTGCTTCTGATGTGCCATCGGTACAAATTACTGTTTTAATTTTCCCCGAAATTGGTCGTTTTAACGAAGTCACTGCCGAACTTGAATCTGGTATTGGCACATGGACTTACAATGACGAACAAACCGTGTTCACCATTACACTTGCCGATTTGGCATGGGTAAAATATAACGCCGAAACCGACGCAGTAGAGCAAGTGTTGGATGCCGAAGGCAACCCACGCATGGTCACTGCCAGCGACGTCGCCTATTCTTATAGCCGTGTCGGACCCGACTATTTAGGCGTTTACCAAGCCTTTGTATCTGATGTTACCGTGCTAGATGACAAAACCCTAGAAATTACCGCCGTCAACCCCGGTCTAACATTCTTAAACGTACTAGGCATGTGGTTTAGTGCTGCTACCCCCCAATTCCTCATCGAAGAAGTGGGTGACACATGGATCGAACCCGAAAACATCGCCACCTATGGGCCCTTTGCTGTAAAAAACTGGACTCATGGCGAAAGCATTACCCTCATCAACAATCCTTTCTTTGCTGGCGCAAATGCCATTCCTGCCGCCAAAGTAGACGAAGTATTGTTCCGCTTCCTAGACGAAGAAACCCAAACCGCCGCTTTTGAAGCCGGTGAATTGGATGCCAGCGAAGTTGCAGGCTCACAATACGAACGCATTACCGCAGACCCCACACTCAGCGCACAACTCACTGAAGGCTTGGGGACTTGCACCTATTACTACGGCTTCAACGTTCGCAAAGCTCCTTTTGATGACCCACGTGCCGTTTTGGCTTTCAGCCAAGCAATTGACCGCGAACTTTTAACCGAAGAAGTAACAGGTCGTGGCGAAATTCCCGCAGGCTTCTTTACATTGCCTACCCTTCAAGCAGCCCCCCAACAAGCCGATTATCCTGAATATGCTGTGTTGACCGACCTTGAAGGCGCAAAAGCCCTTTGGGAAGAATATTTGGCAGACACCGGCAAAACCAACGCCGACTTCGCGCTAACCATTCTTCACAATAACAGCACGCTTCATGCCAATATCGCCCAAGCCATTCAACAAATGTGGAAAGACACATTGGGCGTAGAAGTAGCAATTGCCACCCAAGACTTTGGGACGTACCTAGACCAACGTAAAGATGCCGACATCTTCCGCGCAGCCTGGTGCAAGGACTATAGCGATACCAACAACTTCCTATTCGATGTGTTCCATAGCTCGGTCAATACCGACAGTGGCTTTAGCAACGCCGAATACGATGCCTTAGTCGCCCAAGCCGCTACATTAAGTGACAATGTAGAACGCGCTGCCCTGTACGCCGAAGCAGAACGCTTGCTCGTGCGTGATGCAGCCACCATTGCCCCCATCTACTACTACACAGCCCAAAGCCTCACCAGTGACCGTATCGAACGCACACACAGCGTTATCGGGCGCGAATACTATGAAAAATGGGATGTAAAGAGCAACTAGGCTCACCTTTAATCAATATGGCAACAAAACGGGGGTGTGGATTACCACGCCCTTTGTTTTATTGAAGAAAGTAGCGTGAACTATGGGCGTTTATATTGTACGGCGTGCTTTATGGATGCTATTTGTTCTTTTCGTCATTAGTGTAATGACGTTTCTCCTGATGAGGCTTGTGCCGGGGGGGCCCTTTAACACCGAGCGTGGTATTCCAGAAGCCGTTAAAGCCAACCTAATCGCACGTTATAATTTAGATGCGTCACTTCCAGAACAATATGTGGATTACATGGCGGGCTTGGTTGTACCACGCTTTACCGATGCCACCTATAAACGTAGCCTGATAGAAGATTATGCAATCAATATCTCGTTGCCTATTTTGGGTGAAGGCGTTGCGCTACGTTGGATGAACTTTGGTCCCTCTTTAACCAATCGCAGCCAATCGGTTACCTCTATGATTACGGACAAATTGCCTGTATCTATTCAGTTAGGGGCAGCCGCGCTCTTAGTGGGTGTCATTATCGGTGTGCCGTTGGGCATTGTGTCCGCCCTTAACCAAAATAAATTTTGGGACTACTTTAGCATGAGTATTGCCGTTACAGGCGTTTCTGTACCGTCTATCATTTCCGGTCCTCTTTTGCAATATATTTTTGGCGTAAGATTAGGGCTATTACCTGTTGCAGGATGGGGTGAACTTAATCACCTTATTTTACCCGCGTTTGCACTTGGGTTTATTGAATCTGCGCTTGTTGCCCGCCTAACCCGCGCCAGCTTGCTTCAGGTATTGGGTGAAGATTACATCCGTACCGCACGCGCCAAAGGGCTTTCAGAGCGCGTTGTTATCGGTTTTCATGCCCTTAGAAACTCACTTATTCCCGTCATTACCATCTTGGGCCCCCTAGCAGCAGCTTTGCTAACAGGCACGTTTGTTGTAGAAACCATCTTTGGTATTCCAGGTTTGGGGCGGTCTTTTGTAAATTCTATCGGCAACCGCGATTACACGCTTATCATGGGAACAGTGCTTCTTTACGCACTCTTCTTGGTGATTGCCAACTTACTTGTTGACATTACGTATGCGTTGCTAGACCCACGCATCCGCTATACGTAGAAAGGCAAAACGACATGGCAAGCACCCTCAACAACATTGCAACATTAAATACAGAGTTATCTGCGGTTAAATCCGAAAGCCTGTTTCGTTCTTCTATCAAACGCCTGTTTCGTAATTATTTTGCGGTGCTAGGCATGGTGATTATTGGCGTGTTTATCCTAACCGCCATCTTTGCCGATAGCATTGCACCCTACCCTTACGACAGGCAAACGCTACGTGACTCTGATTCTGCGCCGTCATGGATGCCTTCGGTATTCCCTATGATGATTCCGCGTGGTGAAGTGGGCGGCTACGTTAAAATTAACGACAACTATTTGCTGGGGGCAGATGCACTTGGGCGTGACATCTTTAGCCGTATTGTGCATGGTACGCGCATTTCGCTGATGGTAGCGTTTATTGGTCCCACGGTTGCCATTATCATTGGGCTTTCGTTGGGGCTTGTATCGGGGTTTATGGGCGGTTGGATAGACAACCTCATCATGCGGGCTACCGATATTATGTATGCGTTCCCTACCTTACTTTTGATTATTTTGCTGATGTCCTTCTTCCGACCGAGTACGGGGCAACTAGACCCTGATTCGCTGGCTTACGCACTCAATCGCCTTGATGCCAGTATGGGCGGTATGTTCTTTATTTTTGTCGGGATTGGCATTACAAGCTGGATGCAATTGGCACGCCTTACACGCGGTCAGGTGCTATCAGTACGCGAACTTGAATACATCCAGGCAGCAGAATCGTTGGGTGCATCCCGATGGACAATTATGACACGCCACGTTTTGCCAAACATTCTGGGTCCCATCATTGTGGCAGAAACCCTCACCATTCCACGCTATATTTCCTATGAAGCCTTCTTAAGTTTTATTGGCTTGGGCGTAAACCCACCCACACCCAGCTGGGGTGCAATGATTAGTGAAGGTGCGCCTGCCATTCGCACTTATCCGCACCATGCGATCTTTCCTGCACTGGCGTTATTTTTGATTATGTTTGCCTTTAATTTCTTGGGGGATGGTTTACGCGATGCCCTAGACCCCAGAATGCGTGGCAAAGAATAACAATAGGTTACAGCCTTGTTAAAAAAGCATCACAAGGGCGTTTGCCTTAATGCAAATTGCCCGCCTGTTGTGTCATAATATGGCGATGAAGCAAGAAAGAAGGGGTTGAGTATGTTTCGTAATATGGGTATTGGTACACGACTCACCATGATTACCGTTAGCGTAACGGTTATGGTGCTTTTCATGCTTACGATAATTGCAGTCGCTAGTAGTGATGCAGCCCTTCGTAACCAAACAGTAAACCGATTCTCGGTAAAATCGTCAAATGTAGGCAGAGACATCACAGAAGAGTTTCAACGCCTAGAAGACAACCTAAAGTCATTAGCAGAAATTATTGGTGGTATTCGTAATCAAAACGAAAGCGATGCCATACGCCAAGCCATTGCCAGCTTTATTGTGACAGATGCCGACAGCTCATCATTACGCTTTGGTGTTTTTCGCCCCGATGGTCGGCTAGGCGTACTCACCCTTCGTAACCCACTCATTCCGCGTGACTATACGTGGCGCGTGTATTCTTCGTCATCCGATTTACCAAGCGATCCACGCTTTACTGATGGCATTACAAGTAATGAAACCGCTTGGTTTTTACAGCCCGAATCCTTTTATGATGTAACACGCCAATCTTCGGTTACCATTGCCGTCCCTTATACCAGCCAGCGCACAGGTGAATTAGTAGGCACAGTGTGGGCAGATATTCCCATCAACAACTTTAGGAGCATCCTTCGCACCGTCTATGACCGTTATGGCTTGCTTTCTGAAACCACCAATGGCTATTCGTTGTTGATTGACGATGCCAACGGGCTAATCAACTCTAGTAACGCAAACATTCGCCCTGCAAGCACAAGAACAGCCATCCCTGACCTAATGCTTGCCATTACATCAGACGACCTTGTTCAAATTGAAGACACAATTTTGGGGCGAGGCGTGTACGCCGACCGAACGACCTTTAGAATTAACGGGTGGGCGATGGTCAATGCGTTCCCTGTTGATGAAATTCCCTCTATTCCGTCAGGTGTACTTGCGCCCATGGTGTTGGTGTCATCATTAGGTTTGCTGGTGCTAATTTACGTTCTTAATCGCTTTGTGCAGGGCGCAATTGTTACCACGCTACAGCGTTTGGGTACAGCCGCCCAAGAAATTGGGACGGGTGACTTTCGTTACTATGTACCTTATCAAGAACGGCGTGACGAAGTGGGACGTTTGTCTAGCGCAATGGAAGACATGCGCCGTAGCCTTGCCCACAGTTATGATGAACTCTCTCGTTGGGGGCGCACCCTAGAAAAGCGCGTGGTCGAGCGCACTTCCGAGCTAGACCAATCTCGGCGCGAAGCACAAGGGAGCGCAAACGAACTAAAAGCCATCTACAGCGAATCCTTGATGGTAGTAAAAGAAAATCAGCTTAAGCCCATTCTGGACGCACTCATTGGGCGCATTTTGTCATTGCTTAATGCCACTTATGGGGCGGTATGGCTGGCAACAGAAGAACGTGACCGCCTACAATTGGTTGCCACCAACGAAGCCTATCAACGCACCGACACCGTGATTATTCGTATGGGTGAAGGCATAGCAGGGCAAACCTTCCAGCAAGAAAAATCCATCATTCTTGACGACTATAAGGGCTATCCCTACGCCATTGCTCTGGCCGGCTTTGGGCAAGATGCCCCCTTCGACCGCGCCATTAGCGTGCCGATGGTGTATGTGGGTCGCCCGATTGGTGCGTTGGTGGTAGGGCGTACCATTGACCAACAACCCTTTACGGCTGATGATGAACGCCTACTGACACTCTTCGCCAACTTGGTATCGCCTGCTGTGCGTAACGCCCAACTCTTTGTTAAGATGAACCAAGCTATTCAACAAACAGAACGCGCTAACCAAGTAAAAACGCGCTTCTTAGCCAGCGTTACCCACGAACTACGTACACCGCTTAACCTGATTATTAACAACATGGACTTCATGCGAGTTGGCGCGTTTGGCGAAGTCAACGAAGAACAGCTAGGACGACTCAACCAGACCGTACGCAGTGCCGAACACCTGCTTTATCTCATCAATGACCTGCTAGACGTAAGCAAGATTGAAGCAGGCGAAATGCAGATGTTCTTCCAGCCTCATGATATTCAAACCATGCTAGACGATACCATTGATAACGCCGTATCCTACATGGAAAAAATAGAGGGCAAGATAGACAGCGTGGAATTTGTGATAGACATTCAAGAAGACTTGCCCATTATCCAAATGGATGTGCGCCGTATTCGCCAAGTGCTAACCAACTTACTGACGAATGCCATCAAATTTACTGAAAAAGGCACCGTTTCTCTGACAGTGAGGCAAGAGGATGATTGGGTGAAGTTTATCGTTACCGACACGGGCATGGGCATTCCACAAGATGAAGCCCAAAAGCTATTCCAAGCGTTTGAGCGCACAGACAGCGCAAAGCAACAAAACATTGAAGGCACAGGATTGGGCTTGCCCATCTCAAAATTCTTAGTAGAACAACACGGTGGCGAACTATTGTTTAAGTCAGAGCTAGGAAAAGGCACGCTATTTGAGTTCTCGTTGCCCCTTACACAAGCCACTGACAGCGATACCGACAGTAAAGAAATCCGCCGTAGTGACCCTGCTATCGCCGCCATTCTTAGCGAGAAGCTATAACGTTAGGAATTACGCAGTCAGCTCATCTTGCCCCTTCTTCGTACGAAGGGGTCAGAAAACATCATAACCTGCTTAACCACTAACCGTTTTAAGATTAAGGAGTAATTGCTATGCGCCCAGCCAGACCCGATTTAAGTGACTTCGCAAATCTTCATGCCCTTGTTGTGGAGGATGATGCCGGTGGGATGGCAATTATTGGTGTAATGATGCGCTATTTGGGCATTGATGCCTTTATTGATGCCACAGGTGAAGATGTTTTGTCGATAGCTAATGCCATGAACCCCTTGCCCAACATCATCTTTTTAGACATCAACCTGCCCAAAACCACCGGCTACGATATCATTAAGCTGTTACGTGCGGACCCCAAGTTTAAAGCTGCCACCATTGTTGCCGTTACCGCACAAGATGCTGATACAGAAATCCCGAAGTGCAAAGAAGCGGGCTTTAACGCCTACATTGGCAAGCCGATTAGCCGTATGCGCTTTCCAAAGCAATTAAGACGCATCATTGCAGGGGAAGAAGTGTGGGAAACATATTAATCGTTACACACTACTACGCACCAGATGGGGGGGCAGCAGCCACGCGCCTTACCCCCCTTGCCCACCACCTGCAACAAGCAGGGCATCAAGTGACCGTGCTTACCACTATGCCCCATTACCCCGAAGGTCGCATCTCGTCTGATTACCAAAGCAAATGGCAAGACACGCGCCAAGAGGACGGCGTGCGTGTGGTGCGCGTGTGGCTTTGGGCAACGTCCAGCCCACGCATTAGCCGTAAACTGATAAGCCAACTGTCTTTTATGCTCATGGCAACCCTTCAAGGTTTAGGGTTACCGCGCCCTCATGTGGTGTTCATTGAAGCACAGCCCATTTTTACGGGCGTAGCGGGGCGCATCATCGCCACCCTCAAACGCACCCCCTATGTGCTTAATGTCAGTGATTTGTGGCCCGACCATCTGCTGAGTGTGGGCGCATTAAGCGAAACAAGCCCCGTGTATCGTGTGGCGCGGTGGGTGGTGGATACGGGCTATCGAGGCGCAAAGGGCATTGTGGCACTTAGCCCCGCATGGGCGAGAAAAATTACCCAATACGCCCCCATGCAAACTAACACGCACGTTATTTTGCGTGGCACAGATACCGAACGTTTTAATCCCCATGTAGATACAACAGCGTTTAAGCAACAACACGCCCTTACAGATGCACCCATTGTTTCTTTTATTGGCACATTCGCCACCCAATACGATTTTGAAACACAGCTTGAGGTGGCGCAACAATTGCCTGATGTACAGTTTGTGTACATTGGCACAGGAAGCCAGCGTGAGCTAGTACAAGAACGCGCCCAACAGCTTAATAATGTGCGCCTCATTGACTGGATTAGCCACGAACACATGCCCGCCGCGTGGTGCGCCAGTACGCTCACATATTGGGCAATGAACCCTAGTCCGCTTTACGAAGGCACCATTACCGCCAAGCTGTTTGAGGCGTTTGCCTGTGGTGTGCCAGTGGTAGTGGCACAAAAAGGGGAATCTGCTACCCTAATTCAAGAGGCAAGCGCAGGCATTGTTACACCGATTGGTGATGCAACTGCCCTTGCACAAGCCCTCCAGCGCCTTATTGCATCGCCAGAAGAACGCGCCACCTTTAGCCAAAACGCGCGTACCTATGCCGAAAAGCACTTTCGCTTTGAACAATCTCTGCAAGCCTATGAACGCCTACTGAAAGAAAGCATGTGATAATGGCACACATATTCACTGTAGTTCATACCTATGCCCCAGATGACCCCCGTGTTATTTACGGGGCTGTTTCGGCATCTAAGGCGGGTCATTACATTACCCTGATGGGAACAGCGCGTCAGGTAAATCGTCATGTGCCTACAGAACAAATAGTGAACGGTGTCTTAGTTACAATAGTTCCAGTGATTGATAACGTAAAGACATTATTAAAGGGGATTAGTTCATTAATTACTGGTCGTTTACCACAAACTCAATTTGCTAGTGCCACTCATCGCACCAACGTGATGTCATTTCTCTTCGTTAATTTATGGGTAATAAGAGTGGGCATAGGGCTAAAAATAGATGTTGTGCATTGTCATGACCTAACCCCTTTATGGGGGGCATGGGTACTCGCACGCTTAAAACGCGCCAAGTTTATTTATGATGTTCATGAGAATGTTGTAACCATGTATCAGGGGCGCAAAGGGCAATTGATTGCTTCGCTAGAACGTTTTTTACTAAAGCGCACAGACTGGGTAATTTCTGCGGGATGGCGACTAGAAAAAGCCTTAAAAGAACGTGGCGCAAAACAGATTTCTCTTATAGGTAACTGGAAGAACCTAAATGACTATAATAGCATTCCAAAGACATCACTAGAAGCGAAACGCACGGAGATGGGTATTCCTTTGGAGGCAGTAGTGATTACGTTTATTGGCACACTAGACACCAACCGCGAAATTTTACCCCTCTTAGAAGCAATCAGCACCCACCCTGCAACGCACCTCATCATTGGGGGGCGTGGCGTACTAGCAGAAAATGTCCAACAATATGCAGAAAAGCACCCTAACGTTCATTGGTTGGGGTGGGTAAGTCTAACAGATGTTCCACTGTATACCTGTTTATCTGATGCGCTTTATCTTTGCCTAGACCCCGTTATTTTTGACGAAAATGACCTTCAGCCTGCCGCCAATAAACTCTTTGAAAGTTTTGCTAGTGGCGTTCCCCTCATCGCAAGAAGTAAAGGACATGAAGCCTCAAGCATTATGCGCGAAGAAGGCGTGGGCATTTTGCTAGACGATGTTTCTATACAAACGCTTCATAAGGTCTTTGAAAGCCTAAAAGACCGTACCACCCTAGCAGATCTGCGAGAACGCACACGCCTGCTAGGGCTACGCTACAATTGGGCAGAAGCAGAAAAACGCCTTCTGCACATTTACGAAAGCCTGTCTAAAAGCTCTTCGTAGCGCGTGCGGGCTTCTTGTAAGAATGGATAGGGATAAACCGTACTCCAGGTAAGGATAAACTCATAGTCGTTTAGGGCGCGACG
>DAOTTQ010000033.1:0-2277 GCA_034437555.1 Anaerolineae bacterium
ATATCTGCCTAAAGAAGCGATATACTCATTATAGGACTCTTAAGGCAAGGGGGAGAAGGTTGTCGCCAAAGCGACAACAACAACGGCTCCATGCCGTTGTATCGCACTGCGTGCATGAGGATGAAAAGTTCAATTATTTACCAGTGAGGGTTACAGATGGCACAACGAGTTTTTATTTCTTACGGGCGTAATGATGTGTATCCAAAAGATGCCACAAACCCCGTTGAACGTGAAAAGCACTTCCCGATTGTTGAAAAAGTATATCGCACTCTCAAAACATTGGGTCAAAGCCCCTGGTTGGATAAATATGACCTGACGACTGACCGCGAATTTACCGATAGTATCAACCACGCGATTGAAAACTGCGATTACATGCTCTTGTTCATCGGGTCTCATGCCATTCAATCCGAGTGGTGCGCCCGTGAATGGAAACACGCCCTTACACACTGTATTCCGATTGTGCCTATTTTGCTGGAAGGCGAATGGGATGACGCAAAAATCACCGAAACCTACCCCACCCGTATCCTACGCACCGACGGTATCAATCCACGACGACCCGATGGCACGCTGGACGACGACTATTTGCTCGATAAGATTGCCCAAGCAATTCGCGTTGCTCCCAAACCCCTCACCACCCCCTACAATGCCAAGCCCGTGCCTGAGTGGTATATTGAACGCCCCCAATATATCGAAGCCCTTAAAAAGCAGTTGGCAGTCAACGATAAAGACTATAAGGGGTCAAACATTGTCGGCATCACCTCAGAACAAGAAGTGGCATCTTTGCAAGGGATTGGTGGCATTGGCAAGACCACGCTTGCCAGAGCCATTTGTGAGGATTGCGATGTGCGCCGTGCCTTTGACCATATTTTCTGGCTGGAAATTGGCACTGAAGTCGATAGTGCCAGCGTGCCACAGGTGATGCAGATGGTTGGCACCTGCTTTGAGGACAATTTGGACTATTATCAACAGTTATCTAATGCCCGCGCCCGCTTGCAACATCATTTTGCTGGCAAGCGCGTCCTGTTGGTTTTGGATGATGTGTGGAAAGAAGGCGTGGTGGATGCGTTTTCGTTGGCGGGGGTGGATTGTCGTTTGCTGGTTACCACACGCAATAAAAGCCTTGTCTCTCACAGCCAAGCGGTGAGCAAACTTGACGAACAAGAAGGCTTGCGCCTATTGGCAACCGTCTTAAATCCCAAGAACCCTCACCCTAGCGAGCTGAATGATGACCACCGTAAGATTGTCACTAGGCTAGATGGCTACACGCTGGCACTGGAAATTACGGGTAAATGGCTGCTGAAATACAAAAAGTCGGCAACAGACTATTTGCAACGCCTTGATTCGGACGAAGCGAAGTTCTTTGATAACCTACAAGTGAGCAAGACCGATAAGAACGCCAATCTTTCCCGTTCTTTGGCACTGAGTTATGATTCTCTCGACCCCGCCGACCAAGCCCGTTTCCGCCAGTTGGGCGTGTTCGCACCCAATAGCACCTATGATGACGTGGCACTACAGGCGGTTTGGGAGCTTAATGACACGCTTGAACCCTTGCAAGCCTTGCTTGATTTGGGCTTACTGGATGAGGTGGACGGACGCTATAGCCAACACGGGCTACTGCGCGCCTATGCCCTGCAACTGCTAAAAGAGGCGGGGGAACATAGCAGCACTTTTTATCGCTATGCCGACCACGTCACCACAATTGCCGAACAATTCGATACCCTAGCGCTTGAAGCCTGGGGGCAGTTAGATAACAACCTGCCCCACGTGGACTTTGTTGGCGATGAGCTGGCACGCCTATGGGCGGATGAAAGCCAACGCGACGATGCCCTCACCCAACGCGCAGGGGACTTTTCATGGAGCGTGCTACGCTATGTCTATTCTCGCCCGCTTGCCATCCAACGCGAGGGTAAAACGACCTTACGTGGGTTGCATTGGCTAGAAATGGGCTTGCTAGCCTACCGAGCGCAGGGGAATAAAAACCGTGAAGCGACGACCCTCAACAGCATCGGCTTAGCATGGTCTGACTTGGGCGAGAAGCACAAGGCGCTGGACTTCTTCAATCAGGCTTTGCCACTGAGACGCGAGGTAGGCGATAAGTCGGGTGAAGCGGTGACCCTCAACAACATCGGCTTAGCATGGTCTGCGTTGGGCGAGAAGCACAAGGCGCTGGACTTCTACAATCTGGCTTTGCCTATGCTCCAAGAAGTGGGTAATAAGAATGTAGAAGCGACGACCCTCAACAACATCGGCAGTGCATGGTCTCGCTTGGGCGAGAAG
>DAOTTQ010000034.1:0-6647 GCA_034437555.1 Anaerolineae bacterium
ACCATAAAATTATTTTTCTGGGCTGATAGGATTTTCTATCAGCCCATAGCACTCATATCATAGGGACGTGACCATGCGTAAAATAACACTGCTTTTTATCGTTTTGCTGATAACTGCCATGCCCGCCTTTGCCCAAAGCGATACGGTGAATGTGGATATTCCCGATATTCCCGCAGGGCAACAAGTGACCATCACCTATCGCGCCCGTGTGAATGATAGCCTGCTATTAGGCTTGCAATTCATCGCTGACCAAGGGCGTATTACGGTCAATGGCGAGACACTCCTCACCGATGACCCGCGTGTGGCAGGCGATAATAACCCAACGCGCACAGCGGTGGGCATTTCTGTATCATCACTGCCCGCCACAGGCGAAACCCCATGGTGGCGCAATATCGCCCTCATCGCTGTCATGGCGCTGGGGATAGCAGGAGCGGTCACGGTCATGAGCCGTATGCGTCAACTGGCATAATATTTGCATCGGCAATATACCTACTGGCAGGCTCGCCATTGCCAACGCATACCTCCAAGCCACCGTTGGCAATCTGTAAACTTGTGTTGGCAAATACTAGTGTGGGTTGACTCAAGGAGAGGCTAGGGAATGAGATGCCCCTTAATGTAGGGGTGTGCTTAGGCACCGTACATCAAGGGGTTGGGGGATAAAACAAACCTACACGCCCCTATTAACTCTCCTGTTGCATCACGCCCTTAAAGCGATTCATCAAAAACCACGTTGCTCCTGCGCTCACCACCAAACCAACTGCCAGCGCAAGCCACCACAATGGCTCATTGGCACTTGCCATCCAATAGGCTTTGACTGCCCAATAGGGCGGGTATAGCCCAAAGACATATTCAAATGGCGCATCCACAAACCACGCCCCAAACAAGAGCAAGCCACTAGAACCAATGATTTTAAGCATCGCAAAGCCTTGTACTTTGTTTTGGGCAAAGTTTGCCAGTATCAACGCCACCAATGCTCCCGTAAACGATGCGCCCCCCGCAATGAGGAGCAATTGCCATAGAGGAACAACGGCAATGTTGGTGATGAGTACCTCTAGCACAACCACCCCAAATGCCACCAGCATCGGCACAACCACGCGATACGCCAAATAGCTGTTGATTTTGATGGGCGTTACTAGTGTGGCGGTGAGTGTATTTTGGTCACGCTCGTCTAAAAGCAAGAAACCCACAATTAAGCCTCCAATCATTGCCCCCGTAAAGAAGGCAATATAGCCCACCAAGAGGGGGTAGAAAGTGGCTAAATCTATGCCGAGTTCAGGGTTCTTGGCGATTTCTTTCGTTAAGAAGGGGATGCCGAAGCGCAACAAAACAGCCACCGCCACCACATAGGCAAACATACCCACCAAGAAACTATCGCGTCCAATGAGGCGTAGGTCGTTTGCGCCTACCCCTTGTACGATGCGTAAGAATGACATGACGTTAGCCTCCCTTTAAGGTGATATGACGATAAAACGCGCTAATTGCCTAACGATACAAGCCCGCAATGAGCAACAGCGAATAGCCCACGCCATACGCCACTTCCCACGCTTCTAAAGGATGCCATGCGCCCCATGACAGCATGGTGGGCGCGGAACTT
Source organism: Anaerolineae bacterium (assembly GCA_034437555.1). Taxonomy (GTDB): domain Bacteria; phylum Chloroflexota; class Anaerolineae; order Aggregatilineales; family Phototrophicaceae; genus JANWYT01. The sequence goes on from DAOTTQ010000034.1 coordinate 1,595, forward strand.
GGCACAAGCAAGATAAGTGCATTTGGCACAATATCCAAGAAGTAGAGCGCAGGCAAGTTTAGCCCCAAGCCCGCCACCAACAAAGGCAAAAACGCATCTGTGAGCGTGTTATAGCGCACAATGAGAATAAAGCCCATCAGCGTCAGCATTACGCCCATCAATAGCACGCCCCCCACGATGATGAGGCTTTCTAGCAATGCCAGCCCTGTAAGGCTGATAAGCTCGCTCATAAAATATTCGTGTGTGGTAAGGGGAGAGACTAAGAGCGCAAAGAGTGTGCCTTCGTCTTTCTCAAATACTACTAGCCCCAACACATACAGCAATGATGTGCCACCCAACGCAAACAAGAACAGCATGGGCAGAGCAGTTTTAAGGGATTCTGTATTCAGTGCCAGTGCTAGCCCGCCCCCCATCAAGAGCGATAAAGCAATACCCACCGCGTACAGCCGATTGAACATGCACGGGGCTGGGCAGATTCTTTCTTCACCTGGTATAACCAAGAACATTACCACTCGGGATTGAATCTCTTTACGCCCTCAGGCGTTCATTATGGCGAGGTTACGGCGGTTCAAGCCCAGCGACAAGCTGTTTTGACGCAAGCCTATGCCCTCCATCCACAACGTTTTGTAAAGGGGATGCCTCTTGTCAAAAGCGCACCCAACGCCGTTTATATCAACCCACCACTCACCCAAGCTCTATCTTAATCTTTTTTCAAATGTTGTTGCTTTCTTCTTGACACATACCGTTGTTGCTCTCATTCAAAAGGACTAGATACAAATCTCTCTTAAGGATGATGTGTCGATCAAAGAAAAGCTTTACACTTTGTAGAGACGGTATTGTCGGCAAAAATCATCACAAGTTCCCTTAGTGCTCACTTTAGTTTGCCACAATACGGTTTGAAATCGAAAAATATTAACCAGAGCATTATTGGCTGATGTTTTATGCACAAGGAGAATAATCTTATGAACGAAACAAACAGAACTAGCCTCGTCATCGCATTGGTCATTGTCGTGGGGCTTTTCCTACTCTTTGGAGGCGGAGCAATGAGCGGTGCAACGATGAGTGGCGGTATGATGGGGAGTGGAAGTATGGGTGGTATCAGTTGGATGTTGATACCCACCTTGCTTACTCTCGGCATCGGCATTCTACTTGGATGGGCAATCTTCGGGAAAAAGTAAGTTGTCCGACGCGTAGAAATCAGGGCGGTCTGAAATTTGGTCAAAGTCTCTGTTTAGGAGGTCAACATGTATAATCAAAAGATTCGTGTAGCAGTCAATGGCTATGGCGTCATCGGCAAGCGCATTGCCGATGCGGTTGTCGCACAAGAAGATATGGAGTTAGTCGGTGTTGTCGATATTTCCAGCGATTGGCGCATCAAAGTCGCCGTCCAGAAAGGTTATCCCTTATTTGCTTCGGATTCCGAAGCGGCTGATACTATGCGTGCCGCAGGAATTCCGCTGGCGGGTACACTGGATGACCTGCTTAAGCAGGTTGATGTGGTGGTCGATGCTACTCCCAAAAAAGTTGCAGCCAGCAATCTGGAAAGATATCGCTCTGCGGGTGTTAAATCTATCTTTCAGGGTGGCGAAAAGCACAGCCTTACAGGGCATTCCTTTGTAGCACAGGCTAATTACGAAACAGCGCTGGGGCGCGATACCACACGAGTTGTCTCGTGCAACACAACCAGCATCGTTCGTACACTGGGTGCCCTCAAAAGTGCGGGATTACTCAAGAAGGCGCGCGGTGTGCTTGTGCGGCGTGCAACTGACCCTTGGGAGTCCGATCATAGCGGTGTGATGAATACCGTTGTGCCAGAAAAAGACATTCCTTCTCATCAAGGACCCGATGCACAAACGGTTATCCCTGATCTTGATGTCATTACCATAGCGGTCAAGGCGGCGCATACTACAAGTCACTTACACTCCTGGAGTGTTCAGCTAACCCGCCCCGCTAGCCGTGATGAAGTGCTTGAAGCGTTTCGTAAAGCGCCTCGCATTGCGTTTTTGCGAATGGATGAGGGAATGGTGGCGCTTAACAGCACGCTGGAGATGATGAGCGATTTAGGTCGCCCACGTGGTGACATGTGGGAAGTTGGGCTATGGGAAGACAATCTTACGGTACAAGGCGATGAGCTATTCTACAATTACCAGGTATACAATCAGGCGATTGTTGTGCCAGAAACAATTGATGCCATTCGTGCACTCACAGGTATCGAGAAAGATGGTATGAAGTCTATTGCCATGACGGACCGTGCGCTAGGATTGGTGCGTATGTTCGTCGAAAATACAAATTCGCCATAAACCGAATTCAAGAAATGATTTTTATCGGGAATATTGGATTCCTGAATGGAGAGCCATGCCCGCCAAATGGCGGGTTTTTGCCTTGATGAGGTAAAACTTGACCCTATCTAAGAACTGTCAGTCTGCCGATGATAGATAGTCAGGTCAAAGGAGTTTAAAATGGATAATCAACGTCCGCACGAAAACCCGAGCCATGAGCATCATGGACCGACTGACCATGAGGTTCATCAAAAGACAGATACGCAAGACAGCCTCGCCAAACACGGCACGGAACAGGGTGAACAGACCAAAAACACTAACAATCATAGCGAACACGACGAACACGGCACTGATCATAGCGGACATGAATTGATGTTTCGGCAGCGTTTCTGGGTTTCGCTTATCTTGAGCATTCCTGTTCTTCTGTACAGCCACATGATTCAAGAATGGTTTAATTTTGAGATGCCAGATTTTGTGGGAAGCATGTATATTCCCATCATATTCAGCCTCATTATTTTCATTTATGGTGGCTTACCTTTCCTCAATATGGCAATTCCAGAAATTAAGAGCCGTAAACCGGGGATGATGACGCTTATCTCACTCGCCATTAGTGTCTCATTCAGCTATAGCCTCTTTGCATTTTTTACCACTTCGGCAGAGGGTTTTTTCTGGGAAATGGTAACACTAATTGACATAATGCTGCTCGGTCATTGGATAGAAATGCGTAGCGTTCGCCAAGCATCAGGTGCCTTGAACGAACTCGCCAAACTGTTGCCTGACACCGCCGAGCGGATTGGCGCAGATGGACAAGTTGAAACCATTGAGGCAAGTCAGTTAGCAACCGGTGACCTTGTTTTAGTGCGTCCCGGTGCCGCTATTCCTGCTGATGGTGAAATCACGGAAGGGCAATCAAGTATCAACGAAGCCCTGCTAACAGGAGAATCGCAAGCGGTTGAGAAGGGCGTTGGGGATAAGGTTATTGGTGGGGCAATCAATGGGGATGGGAGCTTACGTATTCGTGTTACTGCGATAGGGGATGAAAGCGCCCTTGCAGGAATTATGCGTTTGGTAGATGAAGCGCAAAAGAGTAAATCACAAAGCCAAATTCTGGCTGATAAAGCCGCAGGTTGGCTATTTTATCTTGCGATTGGGGTGGCTATTCTCACCGCAATTGCTTGGACACTTGCCTTAGGCTTCAATATCGAAGTGCTGAAGCGTGTTGTAACCGTTTTAGTTATTGCTTGTCCTCACGCTTTGGGTTTAGCCATTCCATTAGTCGTGGCGATTAGCACATCTCTAGGTGCGAAGAACGGTATCCTCATTCGCAAACGCATTGCATTAGAAGAAGCACGTCATATCAATACCATCATCTTTGACAAAACCGGCACACTAACAGAGGGTCGCTTCGGTCTAGTAGACCTTTATCATAGCCCGAATTGGGACGAAAAACAGGTTCTAGCCTTAGCAGCAGGGCTTGAAGGGGACTCAGAACATCCTATTGCACAGGGAATCCGCCAAAAAGCAGAAGAGGAAAAACTAGAAGCAGAAACTGTCCAAGATTTCGAAGCCCTTAAAGGGCGCGGTATTCAGGCAACGTGGCAGGGCAAAACCGCTTATCTCGGTGGCCCACGTCTATTAGAGATGTTAGCGATTCCACTAACGGGCGATGCGAAAAGCTTTGAAGATAAAGCCAATCGGAATGCTCAAACAGTGGTTTATCTATGGGTCGAAAAAGAGCTGGTGGCGGCGTTTGCCCTTGCCGATGTCATTCGTCCAGAAAGTAAAGGTGCGATTGAACAATTACATGCGCTGGGTATCAAAGTCGTTATGCTAACAGGTGACAGTCAAGCGGTAGCCGATGCTGTTGCTCGTGAACTTTCGATAGACACGGTCTTTGCAGAAGTTCTACCAGAACACAAAGACCAAAAGGTTAAAGAACTACAAACCAACGGAGCGAAAGTTGCCATGGTCGGGGATGGTGTGAATGATGCGCCTGCGCTGACTCGTGCGGATGTTGGGATTGCCATTGGTAGTGGTACAAATGTAGCGATTGAAGCAGCTGATATTATCCTTGTACGAAGTAATCCGCAGGATGTTGTCAATATCTTCATCTTGAGTCGGGCGACCTACCGTAAGATGATTGAAAATCTGCTTTGGGCGACAGGCTATAACCTAGTGGCTTTGCCATTGGCGGCAGGAGTCTTAGCCCCGTGGGGTTTCATTCTCTCCCCAGCAGTGGGCGCGGCATTGATGTCTGTCAGTACGGTGGTGGTAGCGATTAACGCGCAGTTCTTGCGTCGCACTCAATTTTCGACCGCTAAAACGGCGTTGTTGAATGAATAAGGTAAGTAGGCGCAGAAGCCCTAAGACAAGGTAGCTATGCAACGTGATAGGTATCGGGCATACCGAGTTGCGTCATGCGATTAAGCGCGGCAGTCTTAATCCGCGCTTCGGTGATTTGTCTCTCAATTGTATGGGACGCGAGTGTATTGCCAAAGAACGCCGATGATAATTCGTGTCCCGTTTCCATTTCTTGCGTCCTGTGCGTCGGATATGGCGCAAGTTTTCATCTCGTGGAAGGGGGGCGGCTTTGCTATTGCCGTGTTGCCAGATTTTAGCCCCTTCGCGTGGTGGCACGATAATGCACTTCCCACAGCTACGCCTGCTCCTCTTTCTCGTCTTCGCCTTACGTCCATGTGTTCTGATGAGCCTGCCAATGTGCGTGTGTGGCGCGTGCGTAACCCAAATCCTGTGGATGTGCTTGTCACATGGCA
>DAOTTQ010000035.1:0-1693 GCA_034437555.1 Anaerolineae bacterium
GAACCATGTTACTTGGGTAATTGGTTGGCTAGGTTCGACTGAAAAACTAGAACCGGAACTGCTTTCACAGGCACCCACATCAACGCACTCTTGGTATTCTTCACGACTGACTTCGGTGCGTTCTATCCAAAAGGGTTCCGTGAATATCTGCTTGTTATCTCCATTTTTCGCTTCACCTTCAAACCAACCGCGCTGGCATTCTGCGCCGTCGTCTGCCGCCGCCTGGCACATTTCGAAACCAAGTTCAATTTCTTCTGGTGTACTACCCATTTCAAAACTACCCGCTGGCACTAAGACCATCGTCACCCCGTCTTCAAATGCTTGCTCAAATGGTGTCCAGTCACGGTTGCGCGTTCCGTTAAAGTTTTGCGCACGTTCTAGTGCCTGCTCTAAGGGTGTTAAAGTCGCTGTCGGCGTGGGCGTGGGCGTGGGCGTGAAAGTAGAGGTTGGGGTGGGTGTCCACGTTTCTAGGGTCGCTTGTAGCAAAACTAGCCGTGTCGCTAAAGCAATTGCCTCTTGTGTTTGGTTGGCGTGTTGCGTTTCTTGCAGGGCGGTCGCGCTGGCAATCCCCTCTTGCCTGGCTTGTTCGGTGGCGGTTACCCTGTTTCGTTCTTGAATATAGGTTGCCGTCACGTCAGAAATCGCTTCCGCTCTTTCGTCCACCGTCAGCGTGTTTACTGCGCTGGGCGTTACGGGCGGTGTCGCCGTCACAGTAGGCGTGCGCGTTACGGTGCGTGTTACGCTCGCCGTCGGCGTTAGCGTAGGTTGGTTTTCTGCCGTTTGCGTTTGAGAAATATACGTTTGCTCTAGCTCTGCATTAGCAACTGAGGTTTGTCGGGCATTCTCTGTCAGGTCGGCTTCGGCAGTGGCAGTTTGCACTGCACGTCCAATTTGCTCTGCTTCTGTGGGTCTTGGGGCAAACAATGCCACACCCAATATCACAATGAGCATCACAAAAAGGCTTAATGCCAACAGGCGTAAATTGGATTGCGGAGGAATGGGTTCTTGAAACACCCCAATCATCTCGATGAGATGGTTGATGTCATTCTGAAAGTCGCGCCCACTCTCGCGCACTCTTGTGCTTTGTTCAGCATTTAGGGCATAAAATTCTTCTGGCACAGCCTCCAAAAGTTTAATATTTAATCCGTCGGTTGTTAAAGTGCGTTTGCTCACATAAACAGGAATAATGCGCTTTTGCAAGCCTAGTGCAAGGTCTATCTCACGCCGAACATAGTCTTTCCAGGGGTCTGTGCGATTGGCAAATTCGGCTTCCCATGTGTCACCAATCACCACCAATACCACTTCACTAGAAAAAATCCCCAGCAAGATTTGTTTCCACCACTGCCCAGTGCCAATTTTGTGCTGGTCTTGAAAAACGGCATCTTCACCGTACACTTGTTTCAGTGCTTGATAGATGCTGTTAGACATGGCATTGGCATCGTTTCGCCGATAGCTAATAAAAATTTTGGTCATCATCACGCCTTAAAATAAGCTACACAACGTCATTCTAACGCAATTCTGCTTTACACGCTATCATTTTAGGCTTTACACCACGTTTCACAGATGGGCATACGCGCATGCCCCACAAAATGCTATAATAGACCCAAAGATTAACCTTCTTACCTGCGAGATTATTGCGATGATAGACATAAAAACAGCCGCCGATATTGCGGAGGAAATTCTAAACCAACAC
>DAOTTQ010000036.1:0-1536 GCA_034437555.1 Anaerolineae bacterium
CCAAAGAGCGCATCCGCTGGGTGATACGCCCCAATGCGACGCTAAGGCGTGCAACCAAACGCACAAACAAGTAAGAACAGGGTTGAGCGAGTTGCAAAAGTGTGTCATGATATGTCATAATAGAAGAGGTTGAATTTTTACTAACAACGGGCATGAGGTTTTATGAAATTATTTGTGAGTTACGCACGAGTGGATAAACCTTTGTGCAAACAGGTTGTTGAGCGTTTATCCGATGTCCATGATGTTTGGTATGACAAGCGACTCCATGCGGGGATGGACTGGTGGGAGGAAATCCAAGAACGCCTTGCATGGTGTGAAGGATTCGTTTATCTGCTCTCACCAGAATCTGTGGTATCCGAATATTGTCAGAAAGAATTTGCAATTGCTGTTGAACAAGGAAAACACTTATTTCCCGCTTTAATTCAGGCAAGAACGGTAATCCCTGATGGACTAAGCCATATCCACTATGCTGATTTGAGCGAGGGCATGGAAGATATGATTACACTGATGAATGCCTTGACTGTAGCAGAACGTCGCCAACGTAATTCGGGAACACCACCGCCCGTTGCGACCGTAAAACCTATGAAAATTGAGATGCCTGCTAAAGAAATCACCCCAAATCAGGCATTAGCTGATGCTGCGGATGCCATGGATTTACACAACTATGATAAAGCGGCTTTTGTGCTTAAACAGGCATTAAGCAAAAAGCCTGAAGGTCGGGTTGTTGGCATGTTACAGAAACTGCTAAACGATGCCGAAGCAGAACTAGAAAGACAAGCCTACTCACGCGAAGCGGAACGAGAATATGCTCCCATCCGTGAGCTAGTAAAACGCGAAAAGACTCGTAAATTGGGCTGTGAGGAGCTACAGGTTTTTTTGAGTGATTTTCCAGATTACGACCCCGACAACCTACAAATACAGTGTGTAGCATATTCATCCTCTGCCAAAGTGCCGCAACCCGTTGCACTGCCCGCCCCCGTAAAGGCTTCACCCCTAGAGCAAGCCCTAGCAACGGCGCGTGCGTTTACAGGGAAGCGTAACAAAGATTGGCAACCGATTGTCATGAAACTGGGGGAAATAGACCCCACGACACCCGTGCCCGACATGGCGATGTGCCTTGTACCTGTGGGCAAGTTTAGGATGGGGAGTGGTAACGGCATGGGTGATGAAAAGCCTGTGCATGAGCAAATCATCAAAGCTCCATACTGGCTGGCACGCTATCCGGTGACCAACGCACAATGGGAATTAGGGGTGCAGGCGGATGTGGTGAAAGAGCCTTCTGGTGACGGTCTAAAATGGTATAACGATAGTGCGATGGCAAATAGCCCTGTGGGTGGAATTGAATGGTTTGAGAGCCTAAAGTTTTCAGAGTGGGTGAAATGTACGCTCCTGACAGAACCACTGTGGGAATATGGGGCGCGTGGGGTAGAAAACTGGGTTTATCCGTGGGGGAACGACTTGGAAGGGGGCAAACGAGCCGTTTGGACAGAGAATAGTGGTGGCAAGCCCAACCCCGTCACTAGCAAGCCCGAAGGC
>DAOTTQ010000037.1:0-351874 GCA_034437555.1 Anaerolineae bacterium
GCTTCTTGGGCAGTTGCGCCTGCTTCGATGCGGTCAACGGCATATTTAGACAATAGCACGCGCATGATGTGTTCGCCCACACCCGTGGCACTCGCACCCCCAAAGCGTGTATCAGCGTAACCACCCGCCCCAAAGATGGGCGAATCACCCACGCGCCCCGCCATTTTTAGCGGTGTCCCCCCTGTAGAAGTTGCCGCAGCGATATTACCACGCACATCTAGCGCAATTGCCCCCACCGTATCAGATGCGCCGCTCGCATCTTTCTTCAAAAAGTTTTCTAGTTCTTGCGGGGTAACCAGCATCACATTCGGGATAATATCAATACCCAGTTGCTTTGCCAGCGCATCTGCACCCGCCCCCACAAACAAATTATGGGGTGTGCGTTCCATCACGGCACGCGCAAGACTTACAGGATACCGTACGCGCTGTACACTAGCGACTGCCCCAAAATTCAGCGTTGTACCATCTATAACAATCGCGTCCATTTCAACGTAGCCATCGGCGTTAAGGTGGCTTCCTGTGCCTGCATCAAATAAAGGCGCATCCTCCAGCACCATCACGGCTTGCTCTACGGCATCCAACGCGCTTGCCCCTTTTTGCAAGGCTTGCCAGCCTGCCAGCACAGCCTCACGCATGGACTTCGCTTTGGGGTCGTCATGGCTATCCGACCATTCCCATGCGCCCCCATGCACAATCATTGACGGTTTCATAAATAAAATCTCCTGATGTCGTGTGAGTATATCGCCTAAATTCTAACACGCCTTAATGCAAAAATTCATTTGCAGGTTTTGTATTATCTTTTATAATACGCTTTTTAGAGTAAATGATGAGGCATTATCAATGACAGTTTCTACACGCTGGTATGATGACGAAGAAGTCGTTTTGGTTTACGATTTTTCGGGTAGATGGACTTGGGATGAGGTTTATGCTGCCCATAAGTATGGTGAGGCAATGGCAAAGGCAAAACCTTATATAATTTTCGTTTTAGGCATTACTTCGGATGACATCGCAGGCAAGCACATTCCACGTGGGGCAGTATCACACCTATCGAATCTGTCTCGGCTACTGACAGATAACGCAGACCTTGCGGTTATCGTTACCTTAAACAATATGTGGCTTTCTCTTGACCGCGCCGTTAGTAAAATCTCTAAGGTTTATGCCAACAGCATCCGCTTTGCAAAATCAGAGGAAGAAGCATTCAAGCTCTTTGAAGCCCGTAAAGCGCAGCTCTTAAAAGAATCCTCTAAAGACACCTAAAACACTGGGCAATACGCCCGTTTTTTCAGCTCACAACGCGGTATAATAAAAAGACCTCGCCCTCACTTTGGGGGCATCGGCGCAAAACATAATGCTCATCACATGATGATTAGCAGGGTGTTTATGCGCTTAACAATGGTTATAATTAAGCGTGATTCGTTATAGAAAGGTCTATGGTATGACACAAGCTAAAACTCGCGTTCAAGCCCCATCGCTAGACAAAATCTTCCGCCCACAAAACGTTGCTGTTATTGGCGCAACCGAGAAAGTTGGCAGTGTAGGACGTACCATCATCAAAAACCTCATCACAAATCCTTTTGGTGGCACCATATTTCCTGTAAACCCCAAACGCCCCAACGTGCTAGGGATTCAAACTTACCCCACCATTGGGGCAATCCCCGTACCCATTGACCTTGCCGTTATTGTAACCCCCGCACAAACGGTGCCAAGCATTATTGATGAGTGTATTGCCAAAGGTGTAGAAGGCGCAATCATCATTTCTGCGGGCTTCAAAGAAGTGGGCGAAGAAGGCGTAGAGCTAGAACGCCAAATTTTAGAAAAAGCCAAAGGCAAAATGCGTATCATTGGACCCAATTGCCTTGGGGTGATGTTGCCATTTTATGGCATGAACGCCACTTTCGCAGGCTCGATGGCGCGTCCCGGCAATGTCGCATTCATCAGCCAATCTGGGGCAATTTGTACCGCCGTTCTGGACTGGTCTTTTGAAGAAAACGTGGGTTTCAGCGCGTTTATCTCCATTGGCTCTATGTTAGACATTAACTGGGGTGACCTTATTTACTACTTGGGCGATGACCCCCAAACACAAGCCATTGTCATTTACATGGAATCAGTAGGGAATGCACGCTCGTTCTTGTCTGCTGCGCGTGAAGTCGCTCTTAAGAAGCCCATTATTGTCATTAAAGCGGGGCGCACTGCCCAAGCTGCCGCTGCTGCCGCCTCACACACGGGTTCACTCACAGGTAGCGATGAAGTACTAGATGCCGCGTTTAGACGTTCTGGCATTTTGCGTGTAGATAACATCAGTGATGTGTTTTATATGGCAGAAATTTTGGCAAAGCAACCGCGCCCCAAAGGCAGACGGCTTTCCATTGTAACCAATGCAGGGGGTCCTGGCGTACTCGCCACAGATACCCTCATTAATGGCGGTGGTGAACTTACTGACATTAGCGAAGCCACCATGAAAGAACTAAGCAGCTTTTTGCCTAGCGCATGGAGTCATAATAACCCCATAGACATTTTGGGGGATGCCGAACCAGAACGCTATGCAAAAGCCCTAGAAATTGCTGCCAAAGACCCTGAAGCCGATGGGTTATTGGTCATTTTAACCCCGCAAGACATGACCGACCCCACACAAACCGCCGAAGCACTTAAGCCTTATGCACAAATTGAGGGCAAGCCCGTTATTGCAAGCTGGATGGGGGGTGCAAACGTGGAAGCAGGTGTCAAAATTTTGAACCGCGCCAACATTCCCACCTTTGCCTATCCTGATACAGCAGTTCGCATGTTTAACTATATGTGGAGATATGCCTATAACTTGCGTAGCTTATACGAAACGCCTGTTATGACCTATAACGACAATGACCAACCCGACCGCGCTAAAGTACAATCCATCATCAGCAAAGTGCAATCAGAGGGGCGCACCATCCTGACCGAAGCCGAATCTAAAGCGATTATTGGCGCATATAAAATCCCTATCACCCCAATAGAAATTGCCTCTAATCCTGATGAAGCCGTGACAGCCGCCGAAGCAATCGGTTATCCTGTGGTCGTTAAGCTGAATAGCGAAACCATTACCCACAAAATGGACGTAGGCGGGGTACAACTTAACTTAGGGGATGCCCATGCCGTTAGAGATGCCTATGCCCTTATCCTAGACAATGTGACGCGACTTAAAGGGGCAGAACACTTTCATGGCGTATCTGTGCAACCGATGGTGAACATCAAAGATGGCTATGAACTAATTATAGGGAGCAGTGTAGACACACAATTTGGACCCGTATTGCTCTTTGGAACGGGTGGAACGCTGGTAGAAATCTTTAAGGACCGTTCACTAGCCTTGCCTCCGCTGAACACTACATTAGCACGGCGCATGATGGAACAAACAAAAATTTATCCCGCCCTTCATGGGATTCGTGGTCGCAAAAGCGTTGACCTTGAGCAACTACAGCAAATTATGGTGCGCTTTAGCCAAATGATTGTAGAGCAACCTTGGATTGCCGAATGTGACATTAATCCCCTCATGGTTTCCGAAACAACCATTATGGCACTGGATGGGCGCGTGGTACTTCACCCCAATACCACCAAGCCCGAAGACCTACCACAACCCGCTATTCGCCCGTACCCCATCCAATACAGCTCGCTCTGGAAGTCTGACGAGGACAAAGAAACCGAGTTCCTCGTTCGCCCTGTTCGCCCCGAAGATGAGCCTTTGATGGTTACTTTCCACGAAACGCTATCAGAACGTACTGTAAAGCTACGCTTCTTTACGCCTATCAGCCTGCGCCAGCGTGTAGACCATGAACGCCTCTCACGATTGGTCTTTATTGACTATGACCGCGAAATGGCACTCATTGCGCAACGCACCAACCCACGCACAGGCGAAAAAGAAATGGCAGGCATTGCTCGACTTACCAAGTCACACACGGGCGCAGATGCCGAGTTTGGGATTATCGTCAGTGACCGTTACCAACGGTTGGGGCTTGGCAAAGAGTTACTACGTCGGCTTATTGAAATTGGGCGCGATGAAAACTTGCACTCTATCACAGGTTATATCCTACCCGAAAACACCAGTATGCTTGCATTGGGTAAACAACTAGGTTTTGAACTTGTGCCTAATGCCGAAAATGTCGTAGAAGCAACACTGTATCTGTAAAGAAACAGCACAGAGGGTCTGGTATGCTAGACCCTCTGTGTTTTAGTGAATTTCGCCTGAAGGGGACGATTCTTGTGTGGCAACAATGCCAGAATCGGGCAGAGTTTGTGACGGAGATAAGTTTTTACTACGGTATGCGGCAGCAGCAATCGCGTGAGAAGCCACGGGCCCCGAAAACGTAATGAACAAAATCAGTGTCAATAGCTTAAACGTAAAGCTAGGCTGTAGTATGGCAGCACCAATGCACAAAAAGCCAATGCCCAATGTGCTTGTTTTACCACTAGCGTGTAAGCGCGTATAGGTATCGGGCAAGCGGATAACCCCCACAATCCCTAGCACACTAAATATCACACCAAACATGATAAACACACATCCCGCAGCTTCAAAGATAGTCATCTTAGAACACCCTTCCCTCAGAAATATACCGAGCAATGCTCATTGTGCCAGCAAACCCTAATGCCGATAAAATGATGCCCACGTCTAGTGTCGTATCTGTACCCTCTATCAACGAAAGCAGAATGACAATACAAATAAGAACTGCCGACGTTGCTTCTAGGGCAAGCATACGGTCGGCTGCGCCTCGCCCAATCCATACCCGCAGGAAGGAAAACGGAAGCAAGAACACCATAATCAGCAGGCTAAAGTTAAGAACAAGAAGGACTGTTGAGTTCATCGGCTTTCACTTCCTAAAATCGTGTTGATTTTTTTCACACGCTCTATTTGTTCTTTTTCAAGGGTGTCACCCTCATATAGGCGCGTGTCTAAAACGTGAACCAGCATATAGGCTTCGTGTTCGCCTTCTTTTTCAAACTCTACAACAAGCGTACCGGGCGTAATGGTAATGCTATGGGCAGAGAGCGCAGAAATAAGGCTGTTGTGACTAAGGTCGCTAATAGGAATACGGACAAAGCCGGGATTAATAGCAGATTTTATGTCCTTTGATACAACGCGTCGCGCAACATCAAAACCACTGACATAAATATCAAGCAGCAATCTAGCCACGTACGATACTAACCCAATTAACTGGCTTAAAAAGGTTTGGGGGCGAATAAACGTACTATCGTGTAGGGCATCGCTTCGGCGCAAGAAAAAAATGGTGATGAAGCCAAAGACGAAGCCCACAAAAAAAGATTGCAAGGTAATTTGTCTAGAAAAAATCATCCAAACAGCCGCCATAGGAAATGCGAGCAAAAAGGCTTGAACCATGTTTAACCTCCTCCAAACAGCCTTACAGCGTTAATATAGATGTGGGGTTGGCTAATTTGTTCCACAGCCACTTCTGCAAGGTAAACCAACGGGCGAGCATACAAGCCCAAAAACACACAAATGCTGATGAGCAAAACGGGCGCAAGCACGCTATCACCCTCTGTAAAACCCTTAACCTTAACGACTGTTTTTTCCAATTTCGTCTGAAACACATACTGCCACGTGCGGAACATATACATCAGTGTAAGAAAACCCGAGAATACCGCTAAAAATAGGGGAACCCATGCCATCACTTCAACGCCACTTTGAACAATCGCTAATTTGCTAATAAAACCGTTCAGCGGGGGAATACCTGCCAGCGACATCCCGCCCAAAAACCACAAAACGCCCACAATAGGGGGTAGCTTGGGCCCCAAGCCCTCAATATGCTTAAAGTCGGCTGTTTTAGGAGAAGTACGGCTACTAATTAGCCCCATCACCATCAGCAACGCCGACTTGATGAACGCATGGTTGAAAGCATAAATAATGGCTGCCGTAAGAGCGAGTGCGCTCCCCCAGCCAATACCCACCAAAATAAAGCCCACTTGCCCAATCGTAGAATAGGCTAAAAGGCGTTTACCATTGTATGTGCTTAATGCGCCCCAGCCCCCAAAGAAGATACCCACAATCCCTAGCACCAAAAGCACCGAGCGAATTTGTGGAGCTTCATTTTCAAAGAGCAGTGTGATAAGGCGAATGATGCCGTAAATTCCTACCTTTACCACCACCGATGATAGCACCGCGTGAACGGGTGTTGGTGCGGTGGTATGAAAATCGGGTTGCCAAAAGTGAAACGGAAACACAGCACTCTTTAGCAAGTATGCACTCGTTAAAAAGATAGCTGCCCCTGTTGCCAATAGCGGACGGTCACCTGTTTCAAGTTGACGCGCCATATCTGCAAGGTTTAGCGTGCCAAAAGTAGCATACATGGCACTAATGCCCAAGAGCAAAAGCAGCGTGCCAATCGCACTAATGAACAAATACTTAAACGCTGCCTCTAGCCCAAGCCTGTCATCCGAGATAGCCACCAATGACACAGAGGACAACACCATAATTTCCATAAACACAAAGAATGTAAACAAGTCGCCCGTGTAAAAGCACCCACTTAAGCCCGTTTGCATAAACAAAAAGAGGGGCAAAAACGCGGGATACTCCACACACTTATCTTTACAGTGAATACTGTAGATAAAGCCCGCCAACATCACGGTTGAAGCCATCACGCCAAACAATGCCGAGAGCGAATCAGCAACTAAGATGATGCCGAACGGCGCATCATACCCCCCAAAGCGGTATACTTGGGGCGTACCCTCTGTAGCTAGGATGAGAAGCGCAAGGCTTGAACCCCACGCAGTAAGGCTTGCCACAAAACCAACCCAGCGTTGTGTTGTGTTTCTTCCCGCAAAAATTAAAGCAATAACTGCACCCAAAAAGGTGGAAAATACAGTTATTAAAACCAGCCCGTTGCTGTTATCCATGCTTGCCTCTGCCTGTTATTTCTGTAATTCAGTCAGTTTATCAGAATCTACTGTGTTAAATCGCCGAGAGATAATGTTTACCATGCCCACCAAGAGCGAATAAGACCCAAAACTCACCACAATCGCCGTAAGAATTAGAGCTTGTACCAGCGGGTCACTAGGGGTTTGACCATTTTCAACATTGGTCGTGTATGGGGCAGCACGCCCATCAAATAGCCCCGCAGCAAGGATGAACAAGTTAATGGCATTAAACAAAAGTGAAAAGCCTAAAGCCGCCTTAATCAGGTCTCGTCTTAAAAGCTGAAACACCCCCACCGCAAACAGAAAGCCAACCGCCAATGCTGTTAAAATGTCTAACATGGTTTATATTCCTTCTTCGCTGGTCTTGATGTCTTGTTCTTCTTTTCCAAAGTCGCCTGCTTCTGCGGGGTGGGCAATGGCTTCTATAATGGCTAGGAAGCCCCCAAACACCACAAGGAAGATGGCAGTTTCATAAACCAGTGTCGAGCTTAGCTTTAGACCAAAATCGCTTAATAGCGTATCAATCCCTAGCATTTTGCCGTAATTCACATAGCCTAAGAACGACCCACTTAGTAACATGGGTAAGCTGGCATTAACAATGGCAACCACCAAGCCAATGCGTAACAAGCGGTGGGGCGCAAACGCTTTCAAGCGGTCTTTTGCCACTTTATAGCCAAACACCACATACCACAACGCAGTTGCCAAGCCTAAGAACGCGCCTGCTGTAAAGCCATCACCGGGCGCAGAACCCCCAAAGTTAATATGCGAGAACGCCACCAAGAACCCAAGTAACAACACAATTCGCGCCACAAGCCGCGTAAACGGCGTAGAAATGTCTCGTGCATCCTCTAGCTGTTCCATCGTATCGACATCAAATTCTTCGGGATACGCCTCTTTTTTAGAGCGTGGGCTAAAGGGGCTTTGGACATTAAGACCCCGTGAAAGTAATGTTAGAACGCCCAACGCTGCTACGGCAAACACACTAATTTCAATCAGCGTGTCCATCGCACGATAGTCAGTCACGATTGCACCCACAATATCTGTAACGCCAAGCTGGCTTTCCGCATTGCAAATGTGGTAAATGACAATTGAATTACGTGTTGTCGAATCAATGACATCTAGTGAATTGTCATTACAAAAAGCCACTTCATTTGCCACATTCACTTGAGGGCGCGTGACGAGTGCCGTCAACGTAAAGATAAAGACCACAGCACCCACAGCACTGGCAATTATCACATCACGCATCACACCCAAACTAACTGCCTTAGAGCCACCCTTAACGCTGTGAAAGCGCAAACGACCTTCCCACAATTGCTTCATCACCGTTTCACGTTGAGAACGGCTAATGCGTCCTAAGATGAGAATCGTTAAAATCGTAAGTAGGGTTTCCACTAAAAATTGCACCAGCGCAACATCAGGGGCGGGTTCTAGCAAGAAAATCACGCCAATGGCATAGCCCACCAAGCCCATCGACAGCGTTGCATTCAGGTGATTACGTACAATCACACTATAGAAAGCCGCCGCGCACGCCAAAACCAAAATCACACCCTTAAGTACAGCTTCGCCAGAAGGCTCTGTAAACGTGATACGTGCCAAGGACTCGCTTAACAAGAAGCCTAAGTTACCACCCACCGTAAGAACAATTGCCAACACGGCAAAGATAATCACCAAGTAGTAACGAATTTGACCATTTTGGCTTTTAACTACTTGGTTACCAATAAAATCGATGAAGTTAAGAATTTGCTTAAATGTCTTTGTTCCTTCGGGGATGGGCAAGCCCATAAACCGAATCCAATAATCACGCGACACAAACAGCAAAAAGCCTATCACCAACGCGAGTGTACTTAATTGGAAGGCGGGGTTTAAGAAACCATCGGGCGGAAAGAAATATAGGTTGACTTCTTTTGGAATAATGGTTTGCAGCAAAGGCTGAAAAAACACCCCAGCGATAACCAAACCACTAAATACAACCGAACACGCTGCCAAAATTATGGGGGTAGCATCTAACCAAGTAGACGACTCATGATAGTGAATTTCGTGTTTGGGGGCTTGGAAGAAGGCTTCCCAAAACAAAATCAAGCCCGCCGTCACAGTGAGAATGGCAGAAAACACAACCAATGCCAACATCGCGCCAGAAATACCCACTTCCCAATGCAAAAATCCGTCAATGAGCAGTTCTTTTGCGACAAACCCAAACAACGGGAATAAGCCTGCCATCGAAAGCACAGAAATACCCACCACCCACGTCAAACGGGGCATATAGGCACGTAAGTTACCCAGTTCATCTAGGTTGCGCGTACCTGTGTTATGTTCAATTGTCCCAACAGACAAGAACAAGGGAGCTTTATAGAGGGCGTGCGCCACAATCATCAGCATTGCAGCCTTCATGCCTTCATAGTTAGGCAAGCCCAAAAGCGCGACAATTGCGCCCAGCGTACTGACGGTTAAATAGGCAAGAACACCCTTTAAGTCACGCTTAGAGAGTGCAAACCATGCTCCAATTAGCATAGTGGTTACGCCAATGAGTACCAAGCCCATCGTCCACAACAGGTCATTATGCAACGGGGGATACAAGCGTGCCAACAAATAAATGCCCGCCTTCACCATTGTGGCAGAGTGCAAATAAGCACTGGCAGGGGTCGGCGCACTCATGGCATTTGGAAGCCAAAAGTGGAAGGGAAATTGTGCGCTCTTAGTAAATGCACCTATCATAATAAGGACAGTTGCCACAGCGTAAAAAGGATGTAGCACAAAACTTTCGGGGTCTGCGTTTAGAATGTCGGATAGCTCGAATGAGAAAGCACCCGTTCCTAAAATTGTCCCCGTCATATTGCCTAAAAGCACAATCCCAAGCACTAATGCCAGCGCGCCACCGCCCGTAATCAAAAAGGCTTGTTGCGCTCCCCATCGGGCAGCAGGGTCTTTTGCACCCTTAAAGCCAATGAGCATAAAGGACGTAACAGACGTAAGTTCCCACAGGATAAACATACTTAACAGGTTACCCGCTAGCACCACACCCAACATTGCGCCAGCAAAACCCATCAGCCACATCGAAAAGCGTGTACCTTCTTCGGCATCATCGAAGTAGTAGCCCGTGTATAAGAAAATGCCTGCGCCAATGCCCGTAATGATAAGCCCAAAAAGAAGTGATAGCCCATCCAAGTACCATGACAGCGACAGACTTAATTCTGGAACCCATTCAATAAGGCGCGTTACTGCCCCTTGTGAAAGACCCGCCTCTTGAATGAACGGAAAGTAGCCAAGCAACGCAAAAAAAATGATGCCCAGCACACCCACATTAACCCATGTTCGCACCATATACGGCACATCACGATAGAATGGGGTGGCTTGCAAAACCGCTAAGGCGAAGGGTACGAAAACAAGAATTGCTAAATCCATTTGCACCGCTCATCTTGGTTAAATGTCAACAAAAATGGTGTTGTGTTGTAAAAAGTTCACAACACCCAACACGCTATAGTATAGCGCATAAAGGCTATAAACTAAGATACACTATAATAAAATTCATTAAAGGGTTAAAAATGCAAGAAATAAACAAATCGGGGAAGCTCAAATTGTGATAGTTGAACAAAAGGGGCAGCTAAGTACCGCCCCTTTGTGCGTTTTATTTGCCCAAACGTTTCTTGAGGGCTTCTGTAAGCGCCGGGATTATTTCATAAATATCGCCCACAATGGCGTAACGCGCCAGCTTAAAGATAGGCGCATCAGCGTCCTTGTTAATAGCAACAATCATCTTGCTACCACGCATGCCTGCTTGGTGCTGGATTGCGCCACTAATGCCTGCTGCAATGTACAAATCGGGGTTAACGTTCTTTCCCGTTTGCCCCACCTGATGGTCGTACGAAATGTAGCCCGCGTCAACCGCAGCACGGCTTGCGCCAACGGCTGCCCCTAGTGTATCCGCCAAAGGCTTAATAACCGTTTCAAAGCCTTGTTGTGCTTTCCAGACAGTTGCATCAGGAACACCTGCGGGGGCTGATGCAGGATTATTGGCAATCCCACGCCCCGCCGACACAATAATGGCAGCTTCTGTTAGATTGACCTTATTTTCTTCGGCTTGATACGATTCCACTTTGGTGGTGATGTCGGCTTCGCCAAGCACCGCAGGCACGCTTGCCACATCCGACTTACGAGACGCATCTTTGGCATTAGGCTTAAAGGCACGAGAGCGAATAAGCACAAACTTGGTGCCTTCACCCCCCAATGCTACTTTTGCCAATATCTTGCCAGAATAAGCAGGGCGTGACACCACTACTTTATCACCGTCTAGCGTTACATCACTGGCTTCGCTAATGAGTCCGCTATCGGTTTCTGCAGCTACTGTTGCCATTAGTTCACGCCCAATGCTTGTACCTACGGCAATAACCATCTTGGGTTGATGGTCTGTAACCACCTTCGCGATAAGCGCAGTATAGGGTTCTAGGCGATAGGTTGTCAGGGTTTCATCCTCACAAATAACCACACGGTCTGCGCCATATTGCGCGGCTTCTTCTGCAATGGCAGAGGCGTTCTTACCCAGCACAATTGCCGTAGTTGGCACGCCCAATTGTGAAGCAAGCGACGTACCTAAACCCAAAGCTTCCCAACTGGCTGGATTTACGATGCCTTCAAACGTTTCAATGAAAACGACCACACGGCTCATAGGATTTTCGCCTCCAAAAGTTTATCTGCCAATTTTTCGGCTTTTTCCTGGGGAGTTGCCCCATCAATTACTTCTGTTACTACTTCACGCGATGGCGGATTGCTGTAAGCAACTAATTCAGAAGATTTTGCAGGAAGCGTAATGCCCAAATCTGCCAAGCCCCACACAGGAATTTCGGCTTTAGAAGCCTTACGAATCCCGATAAATGATGGATAACGCGGTTCATTAATACCCTTCATCACGCTAATAACGGCGGGCAATTGTGCAGTAATGACTTGTTTCCCACCCTCTAGCATTTTTTCTACTTTAATGGTGTTATTTGTGGTATCAATGGCAAGTATTTTGCTGACATAGCCAATCATCGTCCAGCCGAGCTTGCGAGCCGTTTGGTAAATGTATTGGTCAGTGGCAACATCTACACTTTCCTTGCCAAAAATGACCAAACCAACATCGCCAAATTTCTTTACAGCTCCAGCAGCAATGGTTGCCCACTGCAAGCTATCTGTGGGGTCTAGGGTGGCATCCCAAACGCGCACAGCCCCATCAAGCCCCATAGCAATACTATGTTTAAGAGCTTCGCCGTGCATTTCTGCGCCCACCGCCACCACAGTGGCTTTACCGCCCGTATTTTTGGCTTGTACAATGGCTTCTTCTAATGAATATTCGTCCCAAGGGTTAACGACCGTAGCGGCATCACCCCACGTTACTGCCCCTTTGGCATCCACCTCTACCTTAGCGGTGGTGTCGGGGGTACTCCGAGTAAAGGTTACGATATGCAATTTATCATCCTCCTAAAAAAGTAAAGCCTATATTAGATGGTACATTTTAGGGGTAATTGTACACGCTAGTCGCCCTAAAATCGAATAGTGATTTGATTAATTTGTGTAGATTAGCCAATTACAATCAGGATTCCAAAAAGTACCATCGGGCAAGCACACGCGCTCATCGCATAAAACACCGCTTAAATTTGCGCCGTTTAAGTTTGCGCCTAGCAAATTCGCCCCTCGCAAATCAGCGTTCCAAAAGTTTGCCCCCACCAATTGCGCCCCACTAAAATCACAGTTGATTAAAATGGCACGAGCAAAGTTGGTTGCGGTACACTCGGTTTGCTTAAGGGTGCTATCGCTTAAGCGCACCGCCCGAA
Source organism: Anaerolineae bacterium (assembly GCA_034437555.1). Lineage (GTDB taxonomy): Bacteria > Chloroflexota > Anaerolineae > Aggregatilineales > Phototrophicaceae > JANWYT01. The sequence continues at coordinate 12,696 of DAOTTQ010000037.1, forward strand.
AGTTTGCACCCTCTAAATTAGCAAGGTCTAAAGTTGCGCCTTCTAGCTCTGCTTCAAAAAAATAGGTTTCTGTAAGAATTGCACTCTTAAGCACAATGCCTTTCATACGGGCTTTTGCAAAGGTAGCACGATGCAAGTTTGCACTGCTTAAATCCATGCCTTCCAGTCCCCCGTTTTGCACAAACTGGCGTTCTTTTAATTCCTCAAGGGACTCTAAAACGCGCTTACTTTGGTTATGCTGAAGCTGTTTTAACCAAGACTCTGTAGACCGAGAACGGTTTAGCATTTGTTTAATCAATAACAATTTATCTCATCCTATTGCGAAATCCAGCCTGTATCAGATAGACTAACATACACTTCGTATCATTTGCAACACAATTACGTTAATTAACGAGGCAACTAAGTATGACCAGCAACACAAGCCCCGAAAAGAAAATCACTGTTCAATGGCTTGATGAAGACCAAATTATCATTCATCAAATCTTTAGGCAAGAGTGGACACTTAAAGACTACGAAGACTCTCTTTTGGAAGCCTACGCGCTCCTTGATTCTGTTGAACATGCCGTTCATCTTATCACAACGGTCAAGGGAAAGTTTAAAATGCCCCCAGGTTTTAAGGAGAGATTAAAGCAATCTTCAGCCGATGTAAGAGCCAATGAGCGTCTCCACAGTATTGTTTTAGAGCAAGGTCGCACTAATACGCTCACAGAACTCGTACTCTAAATGACAACACTAGCGATTGAGTATTCTTTACGTGATAAAACACGCTTGCGCTTTTGTTTTAAGCATGAAGAAGCTCTAAACATTATCCAGAAACATCGAGATTACGAAAAGAAACTAACGATTTTTCGGCAAACAGGCATAAGTAAAGCGTATCACACACCAAGACAGGCATAGCCAGCATTTTTCTTGGTGTCCCCCAGATTCATTGTTATAAAGTTAATGTAAGTGCTTTTCCTTAATGGTTTATACTGTATAATACCATAGTGATGGTGATACTTAATTTGGGAGAAACAATGGCAGAGGGCATCAAAATTTCGTGGCACAACAAAGAGAAAACCATCATCTTTCAGCATTTTTTGCCCATATGGACACTTAGCGATTATTGGGTATCTGTAGATGAAACACATACGCTTATCATGAGTGTAGAGCATCCCGTTTATTTCATCAGTAACATCGAAACCAAAAAGCTGCCTGACGGTTTCATTACGGCACTGCGCAAAGCATCCGGCATGATAAAGCCCAACGAAAGAACACATTACATCATTGGCGGCGGCTTGATGGTGCGTGGTCTTATTCGCATTGGCGAGGTATTTAACGCACGCAACAAATCACGTATTAAAACTTGCGGAAGCATTGCAGAAGCAGAAATGCTCATTAAGCAAGAAATGGAAAAAGATGCCGCCGAAAACGCCTCTAAGGTTTAAAGTTGGTTGTGAAGAAACGGCACAATAATTTCGGCAAATTGTTGTGCTGTTTCGGGCATTAGGTGCATGCCATCAAACGTATAAGTGTAGCCCCATTTTTGGCGTTCCCCCTCATAATCTCGCCACATCGTCACCACCCGTTGCCCAATTTGCTGAATAAACGCAAGATTTACAGGCTCACGTTCTACAGGCTGGCTGGGGTTAAATGGCGTTGCAAGGTCTAATGTGGGGATATTAAGCGCATCCGCAACATCCTTTGCCAACGAGTTATATTGGTTTTTAAGCTCAATAAGGGTGGCATTATATTCTGTGGGGGCAAGCCCGACAAAGGTTTGGATACGGCGCAATTGCAACGCCGTTAGCAGTTCACGATAGGTTGCCTCAAAGCGTTCTGGGCTAACGATGCCATCAGGCAATACCTTTTTAGAGCTACGATAGTAAGCGCGTGTGTCGGGCATGGCATACGACACAACATCATTCCCCCCCACCATCACAAACAGCGCGTCAGGTTGAAGGTCTTCTAGCACACCTTCTAACCGTGCCAACAAATTCACTACGGTATCACCGCCCACACCAGCGTTAATAATGTCATGTTCGGGCATTTTCTTGGCAACTTCTGCCACCCAATCTCCACCAAATTGACCCCAAGTGAGGCTATCACCCAAAAAGACAATCTTCACGCGCACTCTCCCATTTAGTTATCGTGACCTTAAAAATGAGGACAAGCTTTCGCTTGCCCCCACCATGTTTGCTTAGGTTACAATTCTTGGCATCTCTTGAAAATACTCATCGTAATAGGCGGGCATGTCACAACGCAACGGCTTATCTTCACGGTAGCCTAGCTCATAATCGGCTTGCATCAGTTGATGAATTTCGCTTGTGCCTTCATAAATCACCGCGCCCTTGCTATTGCGCAAATACCGCTCTACGGCGTATTCATCACTAAAGCCATACGCCCCATGAAGCTGAACGGCTTCAAGTGCGGCTTGCACGCTATGGTCAGTTGCATACCACTTAAACACGCTCGTTTCGCGGGTATTACGAAGCCCCATATTCTTCATCATGCCCACTTTATACATCAGAAGGCTGGCGGCATCATACCATTGGCGCATAAAACCTATTTTTTGCTTTACCAATTGGTGCTGACCGATAGGCTTTCCAAAGGTTTCGCGTTCATGGGAATACTTAACGCTATCTTCTAAACATGCCCGTATTAAGCCCGTTGCGCCTGCCCCTACCGTATAACGCCCGTTGTCCAAACAAGACATGGCAATCTTAAAGCCTTCGCCTTCTTCACCCAATAGGTTTTCCAGTGGAACTTCAACGTTTTCCATTTTCACCCAGCCCGTAGAGCCGGCACGCACGCCCAGCTTGCCATGAATATCGCCCGTTGTCACACCCGGCATATCACTGGTAACGATAAACGCACTCATGCCCTTATGCCCTGCGTTGGGGTCTGTTTTTGCCACGACCAAGAAATGATGCGCTTTGGTGGCAAGGCTAATCCACATCTTCTCGCCGTTCAAAATGTATTTGTTACCCACGCGCTTTGCCGTAGACAGCATACTTGCTACATCACTGCCCGCGCCGGGTTCTGTTAAACAAAAGGCGGCATACTTTTCGCCCTTCGCTTGTGGCACAAGGAACTTTTGCTTTTGGTCTTCGGTTCCCCATTGAAGCAGGGCATGGCTGTTTAAGCCGTGATGCACGCTCATGACCACGCGCAAATGCGTATCTCCACGCTCTAATTCTTCACACACCAGCCCCAACGCCATATAATCAAAGCCTTGTCCGCCGTAGCGCACCGGGATATTGATGCCCAAAATGCCTAATTCTGCCATACGGGGCAAAAACGCCGGGTTCATCTCTTGTTTTCTGTCCCATTCGGCAATGACGGGAATCACTTCTTTCTGTGCAAAGTCTCTCACCATCTTTCTAACTTGACGGTGTTCTTCTGTTAGTAAAAAGTCCATTTTTTGTCCTTCTCAACAATTTTCTAAACAAAGCTGTTTTGCGTTATACTATTGTCAGTGATTTAATCATATCCTCATTGCTTATGGGCGTAAATAGGAACAATCTCATGGTTTTACCGGTGCCAAATACCCTCATCACCACTTATTTACAGCTTTACCCACAAGATGCAAAACCCATCCCACCCCAACCCGATAACACCCACGTTTTACACATGATAAAAATTGATGTGTCGTTCTATCGCTTTTTGTATAAAGCAGTAGGTGAAAAATGGCGTTGGCTTGACCGCGCCATCATTGATGATGAAACACTTGCTCATCGACTTTCGAGCGCATCCATTTTTACGTTATATGCTGATGGCGTGCCAGCAGGTTATATTGAACTAGAACAGCAAAATCAGGATTGCGAGATTGTCTATTTTGGCTTGCGTGAAGCCTTTCACGGGCGTGGTTTGGGCAAATTTTTATTACTATACGGCATCCAAAAGGCACTCTCATTTCCCGATGTAGCGCGGGTATGGTTGCATACCTGTAACCTAGATGGCGAGAACGCGTTACCCACTTATCAAAAAGCGGGCTTTAGCATTTATGACCAAATACAAGAACCCATGCCCATCTTGTACCAAGATTAATGATTTTCTTACAGGGATGAGCGATTCTTAACTTTACATAAAGCGTGTTTCATGCTAAATTTTGTTGGCATGATTATATAATTAGTGCATCTCGGCACAGCCAACCATTACGCTGTGTCTTTTCTCATTATAACCCCTTCAGACCCCATATAGGAGGCTTGACGCATGGATAAACCCCAATATCTCACTCGTGAAGGCTTGGCATCGCTAGAACGGCGATTAGACGAGTTCATCAAGGTACGTCGTATACAGGTCGCACAACGTCTTAAGCAAGCCCTTCAAGATGGTGGCGAACTGACAGAAAACACTGAATATGAAAATGCGAAGAATGAACAAGCCTTCATTGAGGCTGAGATTTCTCGCTTAACACAAATTGTCCGCAACTCCCAAATCATTGAAGAGGATAAAATCAGCTCTGATATAATTCAAATTGGGTCGCGGGTGGCTGTTTTACAGGTGGGCGAAAAACAAGAAGAAGAATATCAAGTGGTGGGGTCTGCCGAAGCAAACCCTCGCGTTGGCAAAATTAGCCACGAAAGCCCACTAGGGAAAGCCCTTATTGGCTCTAAAGTGGGCGAAAAAGTAAAAATCAAAGCCCCCGATGGCGACATCACCTTTATCATTAAGAAGATTCTATAATGACGTGGAAACCCAATAACGTAGAACGTGAACGCCTAGAAAAAGCCAAACGCCTAACAGACCAAGGCATTACGCTTTATCCACGCCGTGTACACCGTACACACACCACCGCCGAAGCAGTTTATGCCTATACAGAAGCCGAAGCCGCCACTCCCGACACAGCCAATACCATCGAAGTAACGGTTGTTGGGCGCGTGCGCCGTATTAACGTAAAAGGCAAAGTATCGTTTTTACACATTGAAGACGAGTACGGGCGGATTCAGCTCTTTTTACGCATTAACGATATGGAAAAAGAGAACTATGCGCTGGTGGGCGACAAACTCATTGAAGCGGATGACTTTGTACAAGCCACAGGCACGCTGATGAGAACACAAGCGGGTGAAATTAGCGTACATACGCGCCAAATTACCCTGCTTAGCAAAGCCCTTAGCCCCTTGCCCGTAATTAAACAGCAAGTCAATGAAGATGGTACAGTCAACGAATACGGCGAGTTTAGCGATGCAGAAGCACGTCGTCGCCAACGTTACGCCGACCTTGCCGTTCATCAAGACGTGCGCGAGGCATTTCGTAAGCGTGCCAAAATCATCAAGTCTATGCGTAATTTCTTAGACGATGAAGGCATGCTAGAAGTAGAAACCCCCATCTTGCAACCCTTGTATGGAGGTGCGGCAGCTCGCCCATTTACCACCTATCATAATGAGCTAAAGAGTGAATACTTTTTGCGCGTTAGCTTTGAGCTATATCTTAAGCGGTTGCTGGTGGGTGGTTTTGATAGTGTTTATGAAATTGGGCGCGACTTTAGAAATGAGGGCGTGAGCTTTAAGCACAACCCCGAATTTACCATGCTAGAGTTCTACAAAGCCTATATTGATTACAACGGCGTGATGAACATTGTAGAGCGTATGTTGGCGTTTATTTGCCAAGAAGTAAACGGCACTACGCTTGCCACCTATGAAGGGCATGAAATTCAGTTTGCCCCTCCCTTCAAACGCCAAACAATGCGTGATGCCATTAAAGAACACTCTGGAATTGACTATATGGACTATTTGGATGCCTCTGCGCTCCAAACCGCTATTGAAGCGCAATACGCCAAAGACAACATCAAAGACAAGATTAAGCCCAATGAAACTTGGGGACGTTTGGTGGTAGAGTATTTGTTTAGCACCTACGTTGAAAAGAAGCTCATCCAACCAACGTTCATCACCGATTTTCCGCGTGATATTTCGCCCTTTGCCAAGCGTGTCGATTACGATCATTTTCACGTAGAACGCTTTGAAATTTACATGGCAGGCATGGAAGCAGGCAACGCCTTTACAGAACTTAATGACCCCATCGACCAGCAAGAACGGTTTGATGACATGGCAAGGCTGTATAAAAAGGGCGATGATGACGAAACCTTGCTTGACGAAGATTACTTGCGTGCCATGCGCTATGGGATGCCCCCTAACGGCGGTTTCGGGATGGGGGTTGACCGCTTAGTCATGATTTTAACGGGCAAAACATCCATTAGAGATGTTCTGCTTTATCCTCATTCGCGTGATGAAAAATAGGGTTTTATTGCGCGAATTTTCAAATCATTAAAATGGTTCTATAATAAAGGCACTTATCTTCGTGCCTTTATTCTTTCTATCTATTAGCTCATCGGAGACATCATGAGCGACCAACTCGCAAACCAAGTAATATTAGACGGCTTTGGGCATAGTGTGCTGGTTTTCTCTAGTGATAACCACCTTACACAATCTAACCTTGCCTCCGCTACATTGTTGGGGGCAGACCTCAATGTTATTCGCTCTGATGGATGGTCAGCAATCACGCAGCTATTTGACGGCAACTTGCGTGATAACACTTCGCTGGATGATATTCGCTCGCGCGCGTTAAAGTCCAGAGACCCCATTCGCTTTCATTTGTTGCGTAATGGCGAATACTTGCCCTGTTGGGCATCGGCACTTACGGGCGGAGATGGCAAGCTCTATACCATGCTCACATTAGATAACCCCGATTGGAGCGTCGCAAACAATGTTCTTAGCCATTTTAGAACAGAAATGGAAGATGCGATTGGTAGCACACTGGGGCATATCAACCTTATCACGCGCACGCTAACCAGCAAGGCTGACGATGAAGCCGCGCTTAAAATTGCCAAGCGCATTGGCGGTTTTACCAAGCTCATCGGAATCCACATGCAACGCGCCGAGCGTTTGGTAAACCTTACAGAACGCTTAGAAGTGATTCGCATGGGCAAAATACGCGCGGTTGCCCAAGAACAACGCCAGCGCATTAAGTTAGAAGACTTTATAGAAGACTTTATGGAAAGCCTAGATAACCCCGCCTTTACTGACCCCGAAACCGAAGCGCAAGACCATCGCTCACGGATAAAGTTAAAGTTGGATGGCAATCTGGCTGTCGCAGCCACAAAACGCTATCTTTCGTATGCCTTGCAAGAGATTCTGCGGAATGCTATCATGTATAGTCTAAGGGGAACGCCCATTACATTAGCCGTCAGCACAAAAGGCAACATGGCACAAATTGATGTGGCTGATGAGGGTTATGGTATTCAAGAACGCGACTTTGACCGCGTTTTCCTGCCGTTTCAGCGTGGACGACAACCCCAAGTTATTAGTGAATTTGGCTACGGTTTAGCTTTATACCTGTGTAAACAAGAGATTACTGCCATGAACGGCAAATTATGGTTTACATCAACCGAGACCTTTGGCACAACCTTTAGTGTTTTGTTGCCACTTTGGCAAGATGGGTCTTCATCTTAAAACCACATGACACGACATTGCCCTATGTGGTGTGGTTGAGGTCTGCGCCTCCCCTGTCTTAGGGCGAGGCGTTTTTTATTGCTTATGATTATCACACAGCGAAAGGACATGAACGATGGAGTTTTTAACGCCAGAAATTTTTAACGCCCTCATTATTGCCAACCTTATGGTTGGGATTGCTTTGGCGGGTGTTCGGCTGTATCAAGATTTAACGCGCTCATCTTCTCGTTCTCATTCGCCAAAAGACAAAACACAACCTAAGAAACCACGTTAATTTTACACATCAAGCCAACACTTAAGGAGATGATTTACCATGCTCGACATTACGATTATCCGCGAAAAACCCGACTTTGTTCGGGAACGCTTGCGCTTACTTGGCGATGAACCCGCCGTTGAGCGCGTGGATATTGTCCTACAATTAGACCAAGAACGCCGTCAAAACATCCTAGAAGCCGAAACGCTTCAGGCATACCGCAACAAGCTCAACAAGAGCTTTGGGCAATTGCGCGGCAATAAACAGCTAGACGGTGGGACACAACTCCTTAGAATCTATCATGCGACTACTGCTATCTTGGCAAAGCAGTATGAAGAAGCGATTGCCATTCTTGGGGGAGGAAACGACAAAGCCTTAAACTATGAGGGGCAAACCCTTAGCAGTGATGTTGCGTTTGAAATGGTCACAGATGCCCTACGCATCATGAGCGATGCCCACGCCAAATTAACCGACCACATCAACAGCATTGAAGCAAAACTGCGAGAAACCATGCTCCTTATCCCCAATTTGCCCCATGAAAGCACGCTAGTGGGCGCAAGCGATGAAGAAAACCGCGCATGGACGCCCGAAGGCATTTTGCCCGAATTTAACTTTACGCCAAAGCCTCATTGGGATTTAGCCAACGACCTGGGCATTATTGACTTTGAGCGTGGGGTGCGATTGTCGGGGTCGCGCTTTTATGTGCTTAAGGGCGATGGCGCACGCCTACAACGCGCCCTTGCCTCATTCTTCCTAGACCAAGCCCGCGAAAAAGGCTTTCAAGAGCTATACGTCCCTTACTTGGTGCAAGAAGCCATGATGGAAGGCGCGGGGCAATTCCCTAAATTCCGTGATGTTGTCTATAGTGACCCCGATGCCGATTTGTATTTGCTTCCTACGGCAGAAGTAGCCATTACCAACATGCACCGCGATGAAATTTTAGAAGAAGACCAATTGCCCCTCTATTATGTGGCACAAACGCCCTGTTTCCGCCGTGAACAAACATCGGCAGGCAAGGATGTAAGAGGCATTAAGCGTGTCCATCAGTTTGAAAAAGTGGAAATGTACAAGTTCACTAGCCCAGAAACCAGCTACGCCGAACTAGAATCACTGACAGAAGCCGCCTCGGATATTGCGCGTGCTTTAGGGATTCCATTCCGCCGTTTAGAAATTGTCACGGGTGACTTGGGCTTTAGTGCCACAAAGAAATATGACATTGAAGTGTGGGCGGCAGGTTGCCAAGAGTGGCTCGAAGTTAGCTCATGCAGTAATACAGAGGACTTTCAGGCAAGACGCGCCATGATTCGCTATCGCACCAAACAAGACCGCAAAACGCGCTACGTTCACACCCTTAACGGCAGTGGGCTGGCGTTGCCGCGCGTTATCATTGCCATCTTAGAAAACTATCAACAAGAAGACGGCAGCGTGATTATTCCGCCTGTCCTACGCCCTTACTTGGGCGGGCAAGAACACATCGCCAAAGCCTAAAACACACGAGGGGCGCAAAATGTTTGCGCCCCCTGTTTTACCAATGTTCTAGTCGCCGTTTTGCGCGAATTTTTAGCTGTTCTACGAAGTAAGCAGACTTGCGAAACTCTTTAAGCTCATACAGTTCATCTTCGTGGATGTTTTTTACTTCTTCTAGTTGCTCTAAATAGTTTACCCGTGTTAGCGTTTCCATTGAATGTTCAAATTCTACAATTTGTATCAATGTCGGCGCAGAGGTTATAAAATCTAGGATTTCTTCGTAGGCGTTTATCATCGTACATCCCTCTGTCACTAGGCATACAGGACGTATTGTAATAAAAATCGCTCCAATTTGATATAAAAATCCTCTATAGTTTCTGGTTTAGAAAAGCCGTGCCCTTCGCCAGCATACGTATGATACTCATGGGTAATGCCGTTACGCTTTAATGCGCCGACAATGGCTTCAGATTGTGAGGGCGGTACGACTTTATCCTCTAAGCCCTGAAAAATAATCATGGCATCCTTGATGAGGTGTGCGCCAAACAAAGGAGAGCGTTCTCGCCAGCGTGATGCCGCTTCTGGCAACTCTCCCAAAAGCCAGTCACTATAGCGTTCTTCAAACTTATGAGTATCTAGTGCCAAAGTAAACTGATTGGCTACCCCATAAGAATTTACACCCGCCTTAAACACATTAGGGTAGTTGACCAGCGTTTGTAGCACCGTATAGCCACCTGCGCTTCCGCCCATAATGACCAGCTTTTGTTTGTCTACCAGCCCTTTATCCGCAAGGTATAAAGCCCCTGTGCGCGAATCTTCCACATCATACACGCCCCAATTAAGATGGTGCTTGTCCATGTATGGCTTGCCATAGCCCGTACTACCGCGATGATTTACTTGTAATACGGCATAGCCCCGCGTTGCAAAAAACTGTACTTCATCGCTATAGTCAGCATTGCGCTGTGAGGTCGGTCCGCCGTGTACGAGTACCATCAATGGGGGCAAACCCACACCTTCATAAGCAGGGTTTTTAGGGGCATAGTACAAGCCATGTACGGTTTCGCTGTCATGCCCCGCCCACGTTATCGCTTCTACTTTAGAGAGGTCATCAGGGGCAACGCGCTCATAAGTGGCACGCCGTACCACCCTTACGCCCGTAGTGGGACTGTACGCCACAATGCGCCCTCCAATGACTGATGATGAGGCAATCAAGGCAATGCGCTCACCTGTTGGCGCAATGCTAATTTGCTTCAAGAAAGTATACTCATTTAGCCCTTCAAGGCGTGTGTGACTCTTTGTGTGCGTGTTATATTTCCATAGGCTTACAAAGCCCACCTCGGCACGAATGTAGAAAATAGATTGTCCATCCGACGACCAACCCAACTGGCGAATACCTTGCACCCATGCAGGCGTGCCATGCTCATACTCACCAAACGTCACTTGGGTGTGTGTGCCGTCTTGCAAGTCACACAAATACACATGCCCCCAACCCGTTTCATCGCTGATGTACGCTAGGTAACGCCCATCAGGTGAAAACTGCGGTTGCAAAATAGCGGTCGTCTGTGAGCCACAGAGCGTTACTTCGTTTACGGCGTATGGCGCACCCGTTTTGTCGGTGTCTAGCGTGATAAGCCGAAGTTCTGTGCCATTGAATGGCATTTGTGGGTGATTCCATGCCACATACGCCAAATGTGTGCCTTGGGGATGCCATGTGGGTTGCATCACAAAGTCGTCACCGCTGGCAAGAATGCTTGGTAAACGTGCGCCTTCTGCATCCACCAATAGCACACGGTCTTTGTTTTCATAGCTATTGATAAACGCCACCCATTGCCCATCTGATGACACCATTGGCGAAACCGAAGCACCCATCGCTGGCACAATGGCTTTAGGTTGCCCATGGTTCAGCGCAATATGGTATAACCGCCCTCCAGCGGCATAAATAGCCACCCCATGCGACACCGTAAACTCACCGCCCCCATAGCCCACACGCCCCCCCACCGAGGTTGAACCGTCGGTCAGGTCATGAGGGGCTTCATATTCTGTTTGTGCCACCAATACCCCAACACCACCACGCCGTTCTGCCCAAACTAGGGTTTCGCCATCGCTATCCCACTGTACATCAAGCAAGCGCAAGCTGCCCGCCATGCCTTTAGGAGAAATGGGGCTTTTCCATGTGCCATAGGGCTTCTTTTCTTGGGTCATCGTTTATTTTTATCCTTGTACTAGCGTGTTGTCGGCACTCAGCCTATCAGAAATAAAGTTCATTGCTTGTCGCCCTAGCTCGCTTTGGGGTGGAAACTCGCTGGCGATGATTTCTACTACTGTTCCCATCTCTGCCCAACGAAAGATGGCTTCGGCTTCTTGATTGTTTGCCATCACACAACCATAAGTGCTGGCGTTGCCCACCTGCCCATCGTCTAAATATGCGCCATTAGGCAAAAGCACCGCCCCATGGAAGCCATTCATCAAGCCCGGCACGACCTCATAAATTCCCATAAACCACGCCATTTCCCACTGCGAACAGCCCGTACTGGTACACAGGCTAAAACCGCTTCCGTAGGCTTTTTCCTCGTGGGATAGCACTTGAAAGATGCCTGGATACGTGGGGGCTTCTGTGCGACCAACAGAAATACGCCAATGGAACACCACTTCACCATTTTCGTATGCTACCAAGTAACGGCGGTCCAAATCAACGACAATGCGCTTATTGGGGATGGGGTCTAGCACCAATAACTCATCGCGTGATGGCAAGTTAATTGTTGCTCCTATAGACAACTGATTCCAGTCTACATTTGGGTTCACATTTTCAATTAGCCTAAAGGGAATCCCTGTTTTACGTGAAATTCGTTGCCCCCAATCCCCCGATGCAAGCGTCATCGTGGTAGAAAGATAGCGCACACGCAAATAAGCCGTGTCGCTTCCCTCCAATAATGCCTTAGAGACTTGTTCGCTCACTTCGCGGTCATCTAAGTAACGGGGTTGGGCTTCGCTTGCCAGCTGGCTATTGATGGCGTTCACAAAGGGTCTAAATGCCTCAGTACGCAATGCCAACCCATTAGGGCTTGCCATAAGCCAGCGAGTAATTTCTTCACGGGTACTTGTCCATGGCATTTGTACGTCTTGGAAGGGGTCGTACCCAACAAGTGTAAATGAGCCGTTTAAGAAAGCTCGTGCTTGTTCTAAATAGGGCATCGGGTCTACGACAGTAGGGGGCAAAGAGCGCGTCACTAGCTCTACACGGCGCGTTCTCGTAATATTCACCGCATTCTGCTTGATGGTATCTAGCGTTAAGAAAACGTCTAGTTCACGCCCAGTACGCCCCAAAATACCTACCAATTGCTCATCACGCCACTCATAGCCCGCTTCATAAGGGGCAAGGTATACGGGTGTCACCAAGTCTAACAATACGGTCTGTGCGATGGCTTCATCCAGCGTCACGACAGGTTGCACCTCATACCCCATCGGGAAGCCTTGAATACCCACAGCACGCGCTTCTTGGGCAATGGCATAGGGGTCTATCTTTAGCCCTAGCTCAATGGGGCTAACCTGCCGAATGCTTTCGCCGTTTAGCATAATCTCTAGTTTGATGTCGTTCATCCACGTATTCAGAATAGCCTCTTGCGCGTCATTAACGCTTTTACCCGATAACGGCACACCCAACGCCCAGACGTTATAGCCAATGTTCGGCGAGAAAAAGACGCTTATCATTATCAGCAAGAACACCACACTCCCAAAACCCCACAAAACGCGGTTAAGAGGCGTGTGCGTTTTAAGATACCACCAAACATCTTGTAGAGCATCTAGTCCGTCGGTTACCCGTGAAGGCATCTCAAATTGCCGTGATGAGCGCGCTTCTCGCGTGCGAGGGGTGGGTTCATCAGATGAAATGGGCGCACCTACCATTGATTGTCGTTGTTTGCGTTTTTCAATTCGTTGTCTTGCGCGACTATCTCCACGCGATTTTGCTTCGTTATCCATGTCAAACCTACCACATACTCACTAAACAACGTATCACTTGATTAGGCTTACACAGTTGGCAGAAATTAGCCCTTTTGATAAAACAACATGCACTGCATAATGCCTGACTTTATTTATATCACCTTTGCCTTAAAAAGCGATATGTGCCTTTAGCATCTTCAACACAAAAACGTTTTAAGCAAAGCATTGAAACGATTCGTTACTATGGGGTATTATACTTACCATAGAACTTGTTATTTAAGGACACCTTTATGACCGCGTGGTTCCCACATCCCATCATTCACGAAATCAACACAGCCGTTTGGTTACACACGCTTTCCCGCCACTACAAAACAACCATCACGCTTGCCAATGTGCCTGATGAAGTTTTAAAAGAATTAGCAGATTATCGCATGGATGCCATTTGGCTTATGGGTATTTGGCACAGAGGACAACAAACCCGTGCGAGCGCACTTAACTATATTCACGAATACCGCCCTGTGCTTCATGACATCAAGCAAGAAGATGTTATTGGTTCAGCCTATGCCATTGGTGGCTATTATGTGGATGAGTCACACGGTGGGCGCGAAGGTTTAGCCATCTTTAGGCAACAACTGGGGCAATATAACATCAAATTGGTGCTAGATTATGTCCCTAACCACGTGGGTAAAGACCACGACTGGCTTAAATATCACCCCGAATACTTCGTTCAAGGCACACCAGAATTGCTTCGTGCCGATTCTGGTAATTTCTTTAGTGTCACCACCAGCACAGGCGAAGAAATCGTTGTTGCTAATGGGCGTGACCCCTATTTTCCGGGCTGGGTTGATACAGCACAGTTAAACGCCTTCGATAAAGGCTATCGTCAAGCCGCCATCGGCACATTACTAGACATTGCCTCACAAGTGGACGGTATTCGCTGTGATATGGCAATGCTCGTTATGGATGATGTTTTTCATCAAACATGGGGCTGGCGTGGCGTAAAACCCCTAGAAGCCGACTTTTGGACACAAGTTATTGGCGCAGTAAAAGCACAATACCCCAACTTTCTCTTTATCGCCGAAACGTACTGGGGTTTAGAATATGCCCTACACCTTGAAGGCTTTGACTATACCTATGATAAAACGCTTTATGACCGTGTGCTAGAAGGTAACGTAGACGGTTTATACGCACACCTTAGCGCACATCTTAGCTTCTTAAAGCGCAACATTCGCTTCATCGAAAACCATGATGAACCACGTGCCGCTGCGTCATTGGGTGTTGACCGTAGTCGCCCCGCCGCCGCCCTCATTAGCACGCTACCCGGTGGCGTTTTGCTTCATGATGGGCAATTTACGGGGCGTAAAATCAAGCTCCCCGTGCAAATTACGCGCCAACCTAATGAGTACGAATACACCGCCCTTAAACGCTTTTATGTTGCCCTGCTAGAAGAAGCCAGCCGTGATATTTATCGGCACGGTGAATGGACACTCTTTAAGCGTTCTGCCGCCTGTGCGGGCTGTACGGGGCATCACAACGTCATTGCCTACGGTTGGCAATGGCACGGTGAATATCGCCTCATTATCCTTAATTTGGCAGGCGTGTGGTCACAAGCCATGATAGACCTTAGCCCTTGGGATGGTCTTATCAAAGATTATGACATCCAAGCGTATAACGTCATTACGCGCACCTATGCCGATTATTCGGGCAATGATTGGGTGGGCAACGGCTTAAGTGTAGAGCTTGACCCCTATAACGTGAATATCTTTGACATTCGCCTTACCCCCAAACGAATCGCCAATATGATGAGTTCACAATACTAAAAAGTCACCTATGATGATGCAAAACCAATCACACCCCCAAAAACTGGGGGTGTTTTTGCTTTACAAAGGATTGGCACATATCGTACACTTTAACTGTTTTAACCAAATCGGTCAAACAGATAAAGACCGCAAGGAGGGGCGCATGAGTGCCATTATAGAAACAAAAGGACTAACCAAAGTGTATACGCCAAAGACAGCCCTTAAAGCTGTGGATGGTCTCGATTTAAGCATCAATAAGGGGGAGATTTTTGGGTTCTTGGGCCCCAATGGAGCGGGTAAAACCACTACCATTCGCCTCATTCTCGACCACATTCGCCCCACATCGGGCAGTGTCAGCGTGTTTGGGATGAATAGTCAAACAGACAGCGTAGAGATTCATAAGCGCATTGGGTTTTTGCCCGCCGAGCTTTCATTGTGGAAAAGCTACACCGCAAAACAAGTGGTGAATTTCTTGGCAAGCACCCGTGAAAACGCGCCTGCAACGGTGAAGGAAGCAAGCAAGTTAGCAGAACGGCTTGGGCTAGACCTTGGTAAGCGTGTTCGTGATTTTTCAACGGGGAATAAGCGCAAGCTAGGGTTAGTCATTGCCCTGATGCACAAGCCCGAACTGCTGATCTTGGATGAACCCACCAACGGGCTAGACCCCCTGATGCAACAAGCCTTCAACCAGATAATGCTTGAAATAAAAGCAGAAGGGCGAACGGTGTTCTTGTCATCGCACATCTTAAGCGAAGTGCAAGCCATTTGTGAGCGCGTTGCCATCATCCGCGACGGACAGTTAAAAGCCGTTGAGCGTGTTGAAAAACTGATGCACGTTGGCTTTAGAAAAGTATCGCTAACGCTAAAGGATAGCGTATCCAGCGCATGGATAGAGCGAGTGCGCCAAACCGAAGGTGTAAGCAACATGGTGGTAGACACCAACCGCCTAGAACTACGTAAAACGGGCGAATTTGGCGCACTCTTGCAAGTGCTTGCAGAAGCACCCATCCAAGATTTACTGGTGACAGAACCCACGCTAGAGGAAATTTTCCTCACGTTTTACGGCAATGACAAAAGCAATAGAAAGGATAATTAACATGAGAGGCGCATTTTTCATTGAAACACTAAGGCAAAACTGGCTTAGTACACTAGGATGGGGCATTGCGCTTGGTGCGCTTGGATTGTTGGTGCTTACTTTTGTTCCCGATATGGAAGTGCTACAACGCTATGGAGAACTGCTCAAAACCTTGCCTGCGGGCTTGCTTCAGGCGTTTGGGTTCAACCCCCAAGAGCAATTAACACCCGAAGCCTTTTTAGAGTCGTTCTTGTTTGCTCGCTTCATCCTGTTTATTGCCATCTTTGGTGTCATTTGTGGACTTGCCGTTACTACCAACGAAGAAGACAACGGCATCATGGAAGTGGTGCTGTCGCTACCCGTGTCTCGCGCACGCCTGATGCTAGAACGTTTTGGGGCATTTGCATTGCTCACGGTCATTTTGGCACTTCTTATGTTTGGGGGGTTGTGGATTGGGGCGCAAATGGTATCCATTCCCCTTAACATCACGCGCGTGCTAGAAGGCACGTTGGTACTGATCCCTGTTATCTATGTTGTCATTGGCATTACGATGTTGATGGGCGCGGTCATACGGCGTAAAACTGCTGTCATCGCTGTGGTCGCGGGCATCGTGGTCTCTAGTTACTTCCTAGATGCACTTGGCGCAGCCGTAGCCAACGATACCCTAAAAGCATTGCGTGGTTTCTCGTTTTTCTCGTATGCCGACATCAACAATGTGCTTATCTATGGCACAAACTGGGGTAATATCGTCGTTTTATTGGGTTTAACAGCTCTCCTTGTGGGCAGTGCCATACTTGTTTGGCAACGGCGCGACATCGGCTAAATCTATCAGCTTAGGCTGTCCAATTATCTTAAGAACGGATAACTCAAAAGGTCATCCGTTTTTTTACTTGCTAAAATAGAACAATTGGTCTAAAATGATTTCTATTGCCAAACATCCCAAAAAAATTCGCGCTAAGTTCTCACAATCTTGATACAATGAGAAGGGTTTATAGATAAAACAGGATGTAACAACATGACAAAGCAGATTCGCATTATTACTTTTATCAATGACCGTGAAGGGCGTGAGGACGGCGAGGCACAACTTACGGAATTGGTAAACGAAGGCTGGGAAATTAAATCCTCTGGGGGTGGCACAGGCGCAGATATGGTGTGGGGCTTCGTCGTACTTCAAAGAGATGATTATGACGGCTATAATGGCGTAAACAAAGACGACCCCTCTACTTAAATACTGTTATTCAGGAGATAACCATGAGCGATTTATTCAACATTTCGGGCAAGGTTGCCATTATTACAGGAGCATCAAGGGGCATTGGGCAAAGTATTGCCGAAGAATTTGCCAAAGCAGGCGCAAAAGTAGTGCTTGCCAGCCGTAAGCAAGAAGAACTTGATAAAGTAGCACAAAGCATCAAAGAAGCAGGCGGTGATGCCCTTGCAGTAGCGGCACACACAGGGCAAAAAGAAACGCTAAAACACTTAGTTGAAAAAACAGTGGCACACTATGGGCGCGTTGATATTTTAGTCAACAACGCCGCCACAAACCCGCACTTTGGCAACATCCTAGATGCCGAAGACAGCTTGTGGATGAAAACCATAGAAGTGAATGTGATGGGCAATGTGTGGCTATGTCAAGCCGTTGTACCCTACATGAAACAAAACGGGGGCGGCAAAATTATCAATATAGCGTCTATTGTAGGCTTAAACCCCGGCGAGTTTCAGGGCATTTACAGCGCAACAAAAGCGGCTGTCATTAGCTTAACAAAAACGCTCGCAATGGAGCTAGGTCGTGACAACATTCAGGTAAACGCCATTGCACCCGGCTTAGTACAAACCAAATTTGCCCAAGTGCTATGGGAAAATGACAGCATGATGGAACAAATGATGGCAAAAACGCCTGTTGGGCGCATTGGGCAACCTGTAGATATTGCTTCAATGGCGTTGTGGCTGGCATCCCCATCCTCTAGCTTTACCACTGGCGCGGTGCTGGTGGCGGATGGGGGCGTAACGCTCGGTTCTTTATAGCATCAAAACATTGTTTGGCAGTGGTGGGCGGTAAGAAAGGCTTAAATTGCACATCGAACTCTATACCTCAAAGACAGTAAAACAGTGCATGAACGACATCACAGAACGCATGGAAGAAAAAGAATCAAGGGCGCGCCTGCCAATGGATGGCTGGATTGAAAAAGGCGGCGAGTTTTCGATTGGCGTTCGGGGTAAGGTGCTGTTTATTAATCGTACCACACGGATGAAAGGGACTTTTGTTCGGGAGTCTTCGTATACTGCGCTACGTGGCTATGTTAGCGAAGGCGTTCCCCCTGCCCAAATTGGCGTGGTGATGGTGGCATTGGTACTCATTGTGGGTGCAATGCTCATTAACGGGCAAGCCTTACTGGCGATCGCTGTGGGGCTAATTGCTGCGGCTGCTTATGTGCCATTGGTGGGTGACCATCATAACAGTGTCTACTTGATTAAAGAACTAAAGCGAATTTTGGGCGCAAAAGAGAAGCCCCCTGTGGCAACAGCATCGGCACAAAGCGCAAAAGCCCCTGCCAAAAAGCCCGCCACTTCTAGCACCACAAAGCCTAAAAGTAACATGTCTACGACAACAGCTACACCTACCAAAAAGCCTGCACCTTCTAGTGCAGCCCGTAAAACTGCGGTTCGTTAATCTCATTGCACACGCCACAAACAAAAAAACCACAACAAGATGTTGTGGTTTTTTGTTCATCTAGGTGTAAAAACGTTTAGATATTTTGTTGCTGGCGAATGTGTTGTAGCAACGCCACGCTACCTTTTGCCACCAGTTCATAAACGCGCTCATATTCCCCTGTGTAATAGGGGTCTGGCACTTCATCGGTGTTGACTAGCCCTTGTTCATAGGCTTTCGTCAAAAACAAGCCTGTTCGGGCAATCGTGTTGGGTGTTGCCACGGACAACGCCTGAATATTTTTTAAGTTGCTAAAGTCCATGCCAAACACATAGTGAAAAGACGACATATCACGGGCAATAAGCTGTCTTGCTCTACCGTGATGCACAATGCCCTGACGCTTAAGGATGGCTAGTGTTTTAGGATGCGCCGTTTCACCGATGTGATATGACCCTGTTCCCGCTGAATCAGTGGCAATTTGACTTGCTAAACCTGCTTGCTGAACGTGATGCTTAAAAATAGCCTCTGCCATTGGAGAACGGCAAATATTCCCTAAGCATACCATCAGCACATTAATCATGGTCACCCTCTGCGTCCACGTCCAGCATGTCGGGTTTGGCGGGCATGGTGTCGGTGTCGTTTACGTCTTTGGGCGTTTCTTGTTTGGGTGCTTCTTCTGCGGTTGCGCTTACAGGGCTATTGGCTTGATGCCCCATCATGGTGATTTTACCATCAATAAATGCGCCTTCTTCCATGGTGAGCGCACTGGCGTTAATATCACCCCAAATGCGACCTGTACGAAGAAGTTGTACTTTATTGCCTGTAACGTTGCCACGCACCGCCCCCGCAATAGAGATATTGCGCGCGTCTACGTCAGCATTAATGCGGGCAGTTTCGCCCACAAGCACATTCCCTTTAATATCCAGTGTGCCAGTAAATGTGCCATCAATACGCACATTACCGCTGCTGCTTAGTTTGCCTTCAATTACACAGTTCCCGCCCAAAACGGTTTCAAAACCGATCGGTTGTGCAGGCACGTTAGGACGAGGGGAAGCTGGCTCTAACACGGAGTTCTCTTCTGTTTGGCGACGACCTGTGAAGAATGTCATGTGGCACAATCCTTATTCAAGAAAGACGATACCCCCTCATAATACACCCCTTAATCACCAAGTTCAATTTAAGAATTACAGATAACTAGCAAAGAAAGCCATTTCGGTCTATATTTAAGCATACTAGAGGAATCCGCGCATGGGAGCATAATCGTATGACCGAAACAGTTTGGAATTTACCACGTATTGAACTAGGTGCATTATCTAACCTAAAAGAAACTCGCCCCGCCGCCGTTCTTACGGGCAATCGTGCGTGGGGTGCCGTTGGCACACTTTTGGAGCTGCCCATTGTGGTACAAGCCGAGCCACACACTTCCGATGTAAACTTTATGAACACACTTGCGGATAGCTTGCCAGAGCATGTTGAAGTTATTTATGGCATTGGGGGCGGCTTAACCTGCGATGTTGCAAAATATGTGGGCTGGAAAACCCATAAGCCCGTTGTTTTATTACCCACCGCCCTTAGCGTGGACGGCTTTTTTACGGCACTTGTAGCGGCACGTCAAGATGGCTCTGTTACTTATTACAACACCGGTCCCGCCGAAAAGGTCTTGGTTGATATTGAAGTTATTGCCAGCGCACCCGCCCACATTCGTGGCACGGGCATCGTGGAAATTTTAACCATGACCACAGGCTTATTAGACTGGAAATTTGCTGCTGAGCGCAAGAAGAACACCGCCGCCGAGCGTTTTCAGTTGTGGGCTGCCAATATTGCCGCAGCCATTGCCCAACAAGCCTATAAAATTGCCGAAGGCGTGGGTGCAGGTCGCCATGAATCGCTTCGCAACTTATTAGACCTGATTTGCATGGAAGTTCAGCTCACCAATCAACTCGGACACAACCGCCCCCAAGAGGGTAGCGAACAATACTTTGCCTATGCCATTGAACCTTTAGTTTCACGCGGTCAAAGCGTTCCCTACGCCGACCTTGTGGGACCGGGCATCTTGTTGGCAGCGTCACTTCATAATCAAAACGTAACGCCCATCCGCGAAACATTAGAATCGGCGGGCGTAAGGCTTGGGCAACTTAAGCGTGATGACATCATCACCACCTTAAAATTATTTCCCGCCTATGCCGTAGAACACGACTTGCCCTATGGCATCCTGCATGAATATGAAATGACAGACGAAGCCATTCAACAATTGCTTTATAAAACAGGCTTATAAACACATACGGGGAGCAAAGTTAAACTTCGGCATACCCAAACCAGCAAAAATCATGTATTTCTAGTAGGGGCAACTTTTAACGAGTTGCCCTTTCTTATGTTTATCGGGTTATGCACTTACACTGTCATCTAAAAGGATTGTTCCATGATTAGCTTCGGGACGGACGGCTGGCGTGCCGTTATCGCAGAAGGTTTTACGTTTGAAAACGTGCGCCTTGTATCGCAAGCAACCGCAAACGCTATCCTAGAAACACATACCAAAGATACCCCTGCCGAAGTGATCATAGGCTATGATACGCGCTTTTTATCCGACCGCTTCGCCATTGAAGTGGCTTGTGTGATGGCTGCCAATAACATTGCTGTTTGGCTATCGCGTTCAGATGTGCCTACACCAGCAGTTTCTTATAACGTGGTACACAAAGGGGCAAACGCAGGCATTGTCATTACCGCAAGCCATAACCCCCCACGCTACAACGGCTTTAAGCTAAAAGCACACTATGGCGGAAGTGCCACCGTAGAAGACTCTGAACGCATTGAAAATCACCTCAAGTTGCTTCAGGATAGCCCTAAATCCGTTTTTACAATGGATTATGAGCAAGCCCTGCGTGAGGAAAAAATACGGCGTTTTGACCCCACTTGGGTATACTATCAGCACCTCAGTGAACTCATTGACCTTGACCGCATTTCGCAGCGAGAACTTAAAGTAGTATGTGATGCCATGTGGGGCGCAGGACGTGGTGCAATTCCAACCATTTTGTCACGCACAGCCACGCATGTTACCGAAATTAGGGGCGCAATGAACCCCGGCTTTGGCGGTATTCACCCCGAACCCATCACGCGCTATCTTAAAGAGCTTTCTGTAAGCATTGCGCGGCATGGCGCAGACGTGGGGCTTGCTACGGATGGCGATGCAGACCGCATTGGCGCAATGGACGCACACGGCAACTTTGTAGACCCTCATCACATTATGGCGTTGTCGTTGCGTCATCTGATTGAGCAAAAAAACCTACGGGGTGACATTGTAAAAACCATCTCTACTACCGCCATGCTAGACCGTATGGCAGATAAATACGCCCTCAAACTTCACGAAACGCCCGTTGGCTTTAACCACATCGGTGACCTAATGATGAAACATGACATTCTCATTGGCGGTGAAGAAAGCGGTGGCATTAGCATTAAGGGGCATATTCCTGAAGGTGACGGTGTGTTGATGGGGCTATTGCTCTTAGAAGTGATGGCATACGCCAAAGCACCGCTTCACGTTATTATTGCCGACCTGCAAGCCACTTATGGGCCCGCCCTTTATGCCCGTGAAGATGTGAAGTTGGCAAAGCAAGTTAGCAAGAAGGATATGGTACAACGCCTAAGTGACAGCGCACCCAGCCACCTTAACGGCGAAAGCGTGGTGCGCATTAATACAATGGACGGCATCAAATACTATATGTCGGATTACTCTTGGTTGCTCATTCGACCTAGTGGCACAGAACCCGTCTTGCGAATTTATGCCGAAGCCCCCACCCAAGAAGCGGTCAATAGCCTCTTAAAAGCGGGTGGGGAACTAGGGAACGCCGTTCTTTCATAAGGCATGATGTGCCAAGCATCGGGTGTTACTTGCCCAAAGATACCCCTTGACCGCGTGCGATGCGGTTAAGGATGCTAAACCAGAAAGGCGCACCTTGGGCAATCGATATTACGGTTAATGCCAAGCCCACCAGCTTTCCTAGCCACAGCGTTATAAAATAGGGGCTATTGCCGGGGATATAGTTCCAGATGTTATTAGAGTTGGTATATTTTGCAGTCAGTGAGGGGTCATCTTCGGGATAAGAGCGTACATCATCCCATTGCCACCCCAACGGCAAATTTAAGCTCACCAACTGGTCAACAGTGGCTTGGGCTGCGTCCAAATTGTCTGTAATTTCAGTAATCACTTCTTCTGTAGTTTGTTCACTAGCTTCTGTTTGGGCAGTGGTGGGGCGAAACGTGGAAACATAAATGGGTTGTTGTGTTTGTGATTGTGCCACCGTTGCCACAGTGGCGCGCAATGCCGGGTCTGTCCATAAAGCACGCGCCAATTGCAACGAATCCGCGTTCAACGTGACTGCCAAAATCAAGCCCACACCAAAACTTAGCAAACCCATATAACGCGAAAACGCATCCGACACACGCGACATGCCATCGTTATACCAGATTATCAGTTGCTGTTCGGCTTCGTCTAGCGTGCGAGATGTAGAAAGTACCGTCCTCATCACCTTACGAAAGTAGGGGTTCTTGATGTTTCGTAAGCCCGCAATCAGCGATACCACACTGTTTGCCTCTAGCCCCAAACGACCAATCAGGCTGTTAATGTCATCAAACGCCTGGGTAATGGCTTCACGATAGGTAGGGTCTGTAATATTTGCAATGGCATCCCGTAATTCAGATAAGCCCTCGCCTGTACTAACTAGGTGGGTGATAAGGGTGCGTAGTCTGCGACGGTCGGGCGTGGCAGGCATTGCATCTACGATGTCCAATAGGGCGTTAAATAGCTCTTTATCGGTTTCTACATGCACCGCATTCATTAGCACATTCACAAATGTTCTGGGGTCAATGCTATTTACAGGGTTAAGCTCGCCATTAATAATTGCCTGTGCTTCTTCATCAGAAATGCGTTGCCCTGGCAAAATCATCTTATCTTTTACCAGCAAAATTAATGGGTGGGTCATTACTTTTGCCCGTACCATGGGGTCTTGGATGAGTTGGTTAATGCCTTCACGGAGATGCTGGGGGCGTAGCTTTAGAAAGCTAGTAATCACCGCGTTAATCTGTGTTACTAAGATACTTAAAAGACTGTACAGAAATATCAAGCCAATAATCACCTGAAAAATGGGGGAATCAAACATCAGACGCGCTCCTTGTGTGGTTAGAACAAGGTTAATTGTAGCAAGTTATGCGCTTTTGACCACGTTTTAGGGCGTATTTGTTGCTCTAGGTGTTAGGGTTATTGTTGGCGTAAAAGTAAGCGTAATGGTTGCCGCAGGAAGCGACGTAGGCAAAGGGGTAGATGTGGGGTTTAATGAGCGCAAAAGAGGCACAAAAATATAGCCTTCTTCTAGGCGGCGCGTGCGTGTATCGCGGTCAACCAAGTACCACTCTCCATCACGGGATAGCACGCACACTTCGGTTTCATTGCTAATAATCTCGATCACTTGTGCCAGTGTGCTGGGTTGTGAGCGCACGTTGACACTATCAGCATTAACAAGATACATCTCACAGGGGGGAAGTAGTGTTGCGGTAGGGAAGCGTGTTGATACAATGTCGGCAGGGGCAGGCGAGGATGTAGTGCGTGCTTGTTGCGTCACCACACTGGCTGGTAACCCACCGCTTCTAAAGAATGCCTGCATTTCTTGCCAAATTCTAAAACCACCAAACACAATAGCAATGCCTATAAGCATCACAAACCAAGTGGGGGGCGTGTTACGTCTTGAACTATACATCGTGCCTTCTTAGCACTCTTTGGGCAGGATGTGTTCATTGTAACGCGCCTTAACGATTTCTCAAACAGTGGCATCCCCACGATTCACCAACGTTTTGACGCGATGAACAAAGTCCAAATAATCGAGTGGGCGCGACAGAAAATCATCTGCACCCGCAGCGCGTGCTTGTGCTTCGTCTTCTGCACTGTTGTAACCTGTGACAATCATCACTGGGATGTGTCCCAAAGATGCGCTGTTTTTAATGCGTTCACACAGCTCATAGCCGCTCATATCGTACATTTTAACGTCAGTCACCACTAAGCTCGGCGTTTCTGTTTGGATCATTTCCCAAGCGGTTTCGCCATCGTGTGCCATTAACGTTTCTATTTGCTGAAGCGACAAAAAAGCATCAATAATTTCACGGTTCATCACATCATCATCGACAATTAAAACTTTTGTTCCCATGTTAGTTTAGCTCCCTGTGGCGCAAACCTATTCTATACCTCATTCTACCCTACATTTGTAAATCACAGACATGGCAAAAGCATTTAAATAGAAATGGGGCGACCTTAAAAAATCACCCCATCCTCTACTTTAGCCCATGTTTTCGATAATGCGTGTGGCAAAATCGCTGGTTTTTACTTCGGTTGCGTCTTCCATTTGGCGAGCAAAGTCGTAGGTCACTACTTTTTGGTCAATGGTGGTTTCATAGGCACGGGTGATTAGGTCAGCTGCCTCAAACCAGCCGATATGTTCAAGCATCATCACACCACTAAACAAAAGCGAGCCGGGGTTCACTTTGTCCAAATTGGTGTACTTGGGGGCAGTGCCGTGTGTGGCTTCAAACAATGCTACTTCGTCGCCCACATTCGCACCGGGGGCAATCCCAACACCACCCACTTCGGCGGCAATGGCATCGCTTAAGTAATCGCCGTTAAGGTTTGTGGTAGCAATCACATCATTTTCAGCGGGGCGCAAGAGCATCTTTTGGAACATGATGTCTGCGATAGTGTCTTGAATGAGGATTTTGCCTTCTGGCACTTTGCCCCCATGCTTCTTGTCCACTTCATCCCAGCTAATGGTTTCGTTGGGGAATTCTTGGGCAGCCACTTCGTAGCCCCATTTTTGGAACGCGCCTTCGGTAAACTTTTGAATGTTGCCCTTGTGTACCAATGTAACGCTTTTACGCTTGCGCTCAATAGCATACTTAATGGCAGCGCGAATCAGGCGTTTGCTCCCAAATTCACTCACAGGTTTAATGCCCAAACCACTGTTGGGGAAGAAGCCTTGTGCGCCCATTTCTTCACGCAAGAACTTTTCTAGCTTGGCTTGTTCGGGTGTGCCTGCTTCAAATTCAATGCCTGCGTAAATGTCTTCTGTGTTCTCACGAAAAATAACAACGTCTACTTCTTCAGGGTGCTTAAGGGGGCTAGGCACGCCGTTATAGTAGCGCACAGGGCGAATACATTGATAAAGGTCTAGCACTTGGCGCAAGGTGACGTTAAGGCTTCTAAAGCCACCACCCACAGGCGTGGTAAGGGGCCCCTTGATGCCTACTTTGAATTCACGAAGCGCATCAAATGTTTCTTCGGGCATGTAATTGCCATCATAAATGCCCGCCGCTTTTTCGCCTGCATAGACTTCCATCCAGCTTACTTTGCGCTTGCCAGCATACGCTTTTTCTATGGCAGCATCCCAAATACGCTTGCTGGCGGTCATAATGTCATAGCCAATGCCGTCGCCTTCAATAAACAGCAAAATGGGTTCGTCGGGGACAATCATCTTGCCATCAACAAATTTAATTTTTTCGCCCCATTGAGGAACGGCAATCTTATCATAAGCCATCAGTGTTACTCCCTTTGATGAACAGAAAAGGTAATTTAGAAGATGGAATTATAGCATAGAAGATGAGGTTTTAGGGGTGAGAGGTTGAGGAGGAATAAAAAAAGCACACAAAGGGTTGTGTGCTTTTTGTGGGCGGTAAGGGGCTCGAACCCCTGACCTCACGGATGTGAACCGTGCGCTCTAACCAGCTGAGCTAACCGCCCTTGATGTTTGATAGTCTATCATGGTAATCTGCCAAAATCAAGATATAAGTTGAGAAAAGAGGCTCCGTTGGTCTACATTAGAACAGGGTTTACCGTTATTTTATTCAGCCTTAGTGGTTGTTTATTTTCACCCTCCACACCCCCCACCCGCCCACCAAGTACACCCACCCCTACCCAAGCACCCGCCTCTGATTGGCAACTCATCGCCAACGGCATCGAGCTACAGACCATTGTTCCCAACGGCAACCGCCTTGCAGAAATGGTCACGCTTCGTATCAACCCCAATAGCGTGGTTTTTCGCGCTCATTATCGCCGCGCAGAGCCTTTAACGCTAAATGGCTGGAAAGAGCTATTACCTGATGCGCTTGCCTTTGTAAACGCCAATTTCTTTACACCCGAAAACACGGTGCTAGGGCTTCTTATTAGCGATGGCGTGGGCTATGGGCAAAGCTATGTGGATAGAGGGGGTACGTTTTACGCAGAAAGTAACGGGCGCGTGGGCATCCGTCTCAATCAAAGTGAGCCGTATCGGGGTGAAGCATGGCAAACCGCCGTACAAGCCTTTCCTGTACTCGTTGCGGATGGACTGCCTGCCTATGCTAATACACGCGACACACGCGGTTCTAGGCGCACTATCATCGGCATAGACAACGAAGGACGCATCTTACTAATGTCTACCAATGGCATTGGGCTAGGACTCTATCCCCTTAGCCAATTTTTACCCACCGCCGAGATTGGGCTAGTGCGTGTCTTTAACCTAGACGGTGGACGCTCGACGATGTTATGGCTACAGCCCACCAATTATGGCATTGCCTCGTTTGAGCCAGTGCCATCGGTGCTTGCCATTTACCCACGATAAAAAAACGGGACGGTATTTTTTACATCGTCCCATCATTAGCAGCAATCGCTTAAACCGATTCCAACGCCAATTCGTGTAAGGCTTTTACGGCGGGTTCTAAGTCTTTATCATCCACCACAAACGAGATACTACATTCCGATGAGCCTTGTGCAATCGACAGTACATTGATGCGGTTATCACCCAAGATGCTAAACACCTTGCCTGCAACGCCGGGGCGGTGGCGCATCCCCGCCCCCACCACTGTGATAATGACCACACTGCTCATAATGTCCACGCCGTCTACATCTTGGCGGAAAATTTCGCTGGAAAGTTCTTCTTCTACCGCTTTTCGCACATCATCCGCTTTATTGTTGACGACGGTATAGCAAAAACTTTGCTCGGATGAGGACTGCGAAATCATCAAGATGCTTGCGCCAGCTTTTGCTGTTGCCAAAAATGTGCGCCCTGCAATGCCCGGCACACCCAACATGCCCTTACCACTGACCGTCATCATGCTAACGCTTTTAACGCATGTTACCGCACGGATGTAATGCCCTGTGTCCTCGGCTTCTGCGCCGATGAGTGTTCCCATATGTGTGGGATTAAACGTATTGCGGACACGCATCGGAATTTGCTTGTTAATAATAGGCTGAACGGTTTTGGGATGTAGCACCTTTGCCCCATAAAACGCCAGTTCGCCCACTTCGGCATAGCTAACGTAGGGCAACACTTTGGCACGCTTATCAATACGTGGGTCTGTTGTCATTACGCCGTCTACGTCTGTCCAAATAATCAGCTCGTCACTGTTAAGGTACGCCGCAAAAATAGCTGCGCTAAAGTCACTGCCCCCACGCCCTAGCGTTGTGATTGTGCCATCAGGTGTTGACCCAATAAACCCTGTAATCACAGGCGTTACACCGCTTTCAATGATGGGGGTTAGGCGTTCTTCGATGCGTTGCTGTGTCTCTTCCCAAATGGGTTCGGCATTTTGATAGTCGGCATTGGTTATGACAAAATCGCCTGCATCATAGGGACGGGCATTAATGCCCCTGTCGTGTAAAACAGCCGCTACCATACGGCTACTTAAACGCTCCCCATAGGACACAATGGCATCAATGATACGGGGCGTGGCTTCGCCTAAAATTTTAATCGCATCGCAAAGTTCGGTGTGATGTACCAACAAGTCGCTGATGGTTATAATAATGGCTTCGCGGTTTGCGCCTGCTTCCATCAGGATATGAATGGCTTCATAGTGCTTGTCTTTAATTTCTTGCGAAATGGTTAGGTAGCCCCACTTATCGCCCCTTACGGCAGCCCGCACCGAGCTAAGGAGTGCGTCTGTTACCCCCGACATTGCAGAAACAACCACCGACACGCGATTGCCCTGTTCCAATTCGCTTTTCACAATGCCAACCACCTGTTCAACGGCTTCGGCACTGCCTACAGACGTTCCACCAAACTTCATTGTAATGCTCTTCATGATGGCAAACCTCTTCTACTTTCTGCAAATTATTGGCTAGACACAATAAAAAAGGCGTGTGGTTGGTTTCCACACGCCTTCGTTTACATCCCTGTAAAGTTACTCTGTTTAGAGCAAGCGGAAACCCCCAACGACTGTCCTATGAGTCATGGTAGTGGTAATAATCATAGTGGTGGGGGTGAATGTTTTGAACACAATATGCCCTATTAGGTCACTCAAATACTATGCGTTACAATAGCGCGTTTATGCCAATGTGTCAAGCACTTTATAGAAGCCTTAACACACTAGTTATCAAGGCTAATAAGGGGCGCAATACGCTCTAGTGTGACCGCTCCAACACCAGAAACATTATCAAGGTCATCAAGGCTAGTAAACGCCCCATTTGCCTCTCGATAGTCAATAATCGCTTGTGCGGTGGTTTCGCCAATAGACGGCAAGGTCATTAGCTCCTCTAATGTCGCGGTATTGATATACACTGTGCCGCCACCCTGCGCGGTGGGCAAGAGAGGGCTGTCGTACTCCAAAATTTCGTTCTGTACCGGCACATGAATTTGGTCGCCGTCCCGCAACGCAGCCGCCAAATTTACCCGCGATTTGTCTGCATTCGCATTAAACCCGCCCACAGCATTCACGGCATCTTCTACACGACTGCCAAAGGGCAAGCGCAAAAGCTGTTCTGGGCGTGCCACAGCCCCCGTTACATAAACAGCAATCGGCTCACGGGTGGACGTAGCCTCTGGAATTGCGCTAGGTCTTGGCGGATTGATGACAATTTGAATGGGTTCTGGGCGCGATGTGGTAATAAGAACACCCCCCACCAACAATAGCAAAAAGAGTATCAGTACAGCAACAAGCATTTGACGTGGTGAAATTTCGTTAGGCATAAGAGCGCATCCTAGAAACAACCTATTTCTTAAGGCTGATTATAGATAGAATGCACCCCTAAAGCAAAAAATATTCGCACACTCAAGAAGCGTAATCATGACAAAACACCCTCAATTGAGCATCTACGATTTAGAATGGGCAACCGACTGGAGCGCAATCTTTGGCACATCACACCCGCTTATCGTTGAAATTGGCTTTGGTAATGGCGATTATCTGGTTGCGTTGGGCAAAGATAATCCCAATTGCAATGTGATTGGCGTTGAAATTGCCAGCAAATCACTAGAAAAAGCCGAAGCGAAAGTTGCCACCGCACGCCTAGAAAACGTTAGAATTGTCAGTGGGCGTGGAGAATCTGCACTCTACCATCTCTTTGAACCCGCCAGCGTCACCCAATTTCACGTTAATTACCCCGACCCATGGTTTAAGGCACGCCACGCCAGCCGACGCTTTATTAAGCGTGATACCCTAGACCTGCTTGCCAATCGTCTATTACAGGGGGGCAGGCTGTATCTTGCCACCGACATTTTAGAATATGCAGAAATGAGCGATGCGCTATTGCAAAAAACACCGTCTCTCGCCAATCTTTTGCCTACACAATGGACAAATCATTACCCAGAACGCCTCACCACCACCAAGTATGAATCTAAGGGTTTTCGTGAGGGGCGCGAGGGGCATTACTTTGTCTATCAACGCAACACACACCCCGCCCTCGACATGCCCGTCATTAAGGAGCTAGATATGCCACACGCTGTTATTCACATTCCCATAGAACCCCAAGAAATTGTTGCAAAGCACAGCAAACAAACCCACAATCCCGAAGATGGCATTTACGTCATGCTTCAGGACGTGTTTTTGCACCAAAATGGACATGCCGTCTTGTTTGAAGTCATCATTGAGGAACCCACTATTGAGCAAAAAGTGGGCATTATGCTTTTCCCACGCGATGAAGCACATGGCTACACCGTAAAATATAGCGGCTTTGGGCATCCACGCATGACAAAGGGCTTGCACTACGCCACGCGCTTTCTCGCGGAGTGGGTAACGAGTATGCACCCTGACGGCAAAATTTTGGGTGGCAGCCTTGCCATTTAGCCTATTATTTGCGAATGAGTTTATCAAACTCACTTAGCCATTTTTCGGTATCACGCAGGTGGGGCTTGTCGTCTGCCTTCTCAAAGAGGGCGCGTGCTTGCTCCATCCACGCTTTTGCTTTTTCATTCTCATGTAGGCGGTGATGCGTCATGGCAATATAGTAAAACGTTTCGGGGCGCGTGCTTTCGGCTGCCCACGCTTTCATAAAATAAGCTAACGCTTCTTTCCAGTCTTTACGCTCATACGCCATTATCCCCTTGCCATAGTTTGCCAACACTTCAAACGCATTACGGCGCAATGCCTCGTCAAAGTCCACTTCAGCGCGGTCTTTTACACCATCCTCTAAGTAAAAGAAGCCTCTTGTAGCGTGGTACTCCGAGCTATTTGGCAAAAGTGACAGCGCATAGTTAATATTTAGAATGGCTTCGCTAAGGTCGTGTTTTCTATAGTGTCCTAGTGCAGTGCGATAGTATTCGTCTGCTTCATACCGCGAAATGCCAAAGCGTACAGGCAAGCGTGCCATTGCGTTCTCTCCTTCGTTTTTTCTCATCAGTGTATGCTATAATCCGCCCGTATGGCAAATAAAAGATAGGGTTATTCAAGATGGATTTTGAACTTAATGACGAACTAAAAATGTTTCAACGGGCTGTCCGTGATTTTTGCGAAAAAGAACTAAAGCCACACGCCACAGAAGCCGACGAAACAGGGCAATTGGCGTGGTCTGCCATCCATAAAATGCCCATGCTAGGCTTAACGGGCTTACAAGTGCCAGAAGCCTTTGGGGGCGCAGAAATGGACACCACAGGCGCCAGCATCGCCGTAGAAGAAATTGGGCGTGTTTGTGGCTCTACCGGCTTAAGCATTAGCGCACACAACGGGCTAGGGTGTGGGACCATCGTCAACTGGGGTAACGCCGAACAACAAGCCCATTGGTTGCCCATTTTAACCGCAGGCAAGCACTTGGGCGCACTTGCCCTCACAGAACCCCAAGCAGGCTCTGACTTACTAAATGGAGCGCAAGTGACCGCCATTCGTGATGGCAATGAATGGGTGATTAACGGCACAAAAGCATGGATTACCAACGTGAGCTTTGCGCCCGTAATTAGTGTGCTAGTGCGTACTGGGGGCAATGCAGGCTCTAAGAGCTTTAGCATGGTTTTAGTAGAACCCACCCGTGAGGGCGTTACCGTACACCCCCCCGAAAAGAAAATGGGCTTGAAAGCCTCTCCTACCCACATGATTAGCTTCGAGAATGTGCGCGTGCCGTATGAAAACTTGCTAGGTGAAGAGGGCAAGGGTTTCTATATGACCATGCAGACGCTAGACAGTGGACGCATTAGTATTGGCGCATTAAGCGTTGGGCTGGCACAAGGCGCGTTTGAAGAAATGGTCAAATATGCCCAAGACCGTAAAGCCTTTGGCGAACCGATTGCCAATAAACAACTTATTCAAGAAAAAATCGCCAATGCTGCCGTTGAAATTGAAGCTGCCCGAACACTCGTCTACAAAGCGGCATGGCTAAAGGACAAAGGGCGCGACTACACCAAAATAGCCGCCATTGCCAAGCTAAAAGCCAGTGAAGTTGCCGAGCGTGTGTGCTTCGATGCCGTTCAGGTACACGGAAGCTATGGTTACAGCCGTGAATACCCCGTGGAGCGCATGTATCGCGACCAACGCCTGATGCAAATTGGCGAAGGCACTAGTGAAATTCAGCGCGTGGTGATTGCCCGCCGTGTACTTCAAGAGTTTGAACAAGGCACACTAAACAGTATTTAGCAGCAGAAAGGTTTTTTAATGAGTGTATCCAAAAAAATTATTGCCCTAGTCGTTCTAATGCTATGTGTAGGAAGTGTTGCTCCTCAAGAACCCCGTGAAGTCTCTTGGTGGGAAGGTCGCACATGGTATTTGCTCTTTGTACGTAGCTTTTACGATAGCGATGGCGATGGCGTGGGCGACTTTAGAGGCATTGCCGAAAAACTAGACTATCTGCAAGATTTGGGCATTGGGGGCATTTGGCTAATGCCCATCACAGAAAGCACCAGCTATCATGGCTATGATACCGAAGATTACTATGATGTAGAACAAGACTACGGCACGATGGAAGATTTTCAGTATTTGCTAGCAGAAGCCCGCCAACGCGACATTAAAATCATCATGGACTTGGTGATTAACCACACCTCTAGCCAACATGAATGGTTTTTAGAATCTACGGCAGGCGGTAGCCCTTATGATGAGTGGTATGTATGGCGTGATGAAGACCCACGTTACAATGGGCCCTGGGGGCAACCTGCATGGTATCGCGAGGGAGAACGCTATTATTACGCGCCCTTCTGGAGTGAAATGCCCGACCTCAACTTTGATAATCCCGAAGTAACTGATGAAATGTTAAGCATCGCAGAGTTTTGGCTAGATGAAGTAGGCGTAGACGGCTTTAGACTAGATGCCGTGAAATACTTGTTAGAACAAGAAGTAGAAGGGCGTAACATCCTCCAAAATACACCCAGCACACGCCAATGGCTAACACGCTTTAATGAGTTTACCAAGCGCATTAACCCCGAAGCCTTCGTCATTGGTGAAGTGTGGGATGATACATTCATCGTAGCACGCTACACCAACGAAAACGCCATTGATGCAGGCTTTGAGTTTCGGCTTGCAGAAGCCATGCTAACAAGTATTCGTTCTCGCAATAAACGCGCTGTCCAAGCACAAATTACCACTGTGCTGGGGAGCTTTGAAGATAGCTCACAGTTTGCCCCGTTCCTAAGCAATCATGACCAAGACCGCGTTATGACGCTCCTAGAGGGCAATGTAGAGGCAAATAAAGCCCTTGCCAGCGCAATGCTTACCTTACCCGGTGCACCCTTTTTGTACTATGGCGAAGAAATTGGCATGATGGGCGGAAAACCCGACGAAAACATCCGCCGTCCGATGCAGTGGGACACCACACCCGTTACAGGGGGATTTACCACTGGCACACCTTGGCAGCCACTGGCACAAGGCTTGGAAGAAACCACAGTCGCCAACCAGCTCCAAGACCCTAGCTCACTGCTTAATCACTATCGCTCGCTGATTGCCTTACGCAATAGCACGCCCACATTAGTAACAGGCGAAACGCTCATTCTTGCCAGTCGCCCTAGTGCCATTCACGCTATTTTGCGCCATGACGCTAACGGCAAGTATTTGGTCATCATCAATCTAGGCAATCGTGAGCTAACCGACTATGCCATCAGTTCAGCAGGCATTGATTTAGCCCCTGTCACCAGCCTTAACGTTGTGTTTGGCGCAGGCGACATTGCCCCCCTCAGCCTAAGCGAAACAGGCGACTTGCTAGACTATCTACCAAAGACGCTATCCCCCTACGAAACGCTGATTCTGCGTTTAGATTAACCCACAGAAAACACAAAAGGGCGCAATACTCACTCGCGCCCTTTTGTTTATTTATTTTTTCGTCAAGCACCATAAAACAAGTTATGATGGCGTTTCTTCATCGGGAATAAAGGCTTCCCAGTCGCCTTCCATGCCGTTCTCGGTAACACCGTAGTAAATACGAAGTTTTGTGCCGTCGCGCTGTACAAGGTCATAGCGGACATCGCCGCCTTTTTCGTAGCGTCGCCACAAGCCCACATCGCCATACCACTGTACTTTGTTGGCTTTAATGGGGTTACTTTCGTATTGCTTAATCGCATAGTGCCACAAACGCCTCGCAGAACTCATGGTGACATTTTTAACGATGTTGCCGTTACGAAGGTCACGCATAGTAAAATAGCGGTCGTTATTGCGCTCTTCGGTGTCCACAATTTCAACACCTGCACGCGGTGGCTGTATACCGCCCTCGCCGTCCTCATCACTAAAGATGTCGTCATCGTCATCGTCAAAACGGGCATAAGGGGTGGTATCGGCTTGTTCAAAAAGCAAGCCTTGTTTCACCAAGTTGACGATTTCGTCACGCAATGCCAGCGCAGACTCGCGTTCATCACGCACGTAAATCAGGTTATTGTTCATAGCGTAGGGGCGGTCTTCGCCAAATGGCACTAAAATTCTTACAATCAGCTTGCCCTGCGTTTCTTGCGAGTCTATCTCAACATCTAAGGTAGGGGTTATCATCCGCGCCACCGCTTCTTGCAAGCCCACAATGGCATCGGCAACATTGGTAATCCCCAGCGTTATCTTGTCTTTTTCTGGGCTTACGCCAATATAGATTGTGCCACCATTCGTATTGGCAAAGGCACAAACGTCTGTAATAACCTGCGTGATTTGCTCGGTATTGCCCGTAAACACCTCATGAAACGACTGCACAAGGTTATCGCCCTCTTCACGCGCTGCCTGAATATAGTCAAACGCGCTTCTTTCGGGATGATAAGGACGTGTACGCGAAAAATCTGTGCTGTTAAACAGGTCACGGATTGCCTCAAAACTGCGTTCCATTAAGGACATTTCTGTTACACGCTCACCAATGCCAAAGCGCGTATTTTTGCCCTCTACAAATGAATCTAAACTGTGGGCATCACTCCCTTGAATGAGGTGCATTCGGCGTGGATATTCGGGTTTGGTGCCATCAAAGAAGCGTTGTGTGCTACCCCGCCCCTTGTGTTGTAAGTCGGTTAGCTCTAAGGCGTGAAGGTGGCGGTCTTGGGTATAGGCAATGCGTGTTTGCCCCCCAAAGTTCATGCCCCTCATCATCACCCCGTGTGCCGCGTTAATGTGTGCTGCAATGACTATACCACCCGCCTCATGAATCAAGCGATAA
This sequence comes from Anaerolineae bacterium, assembly GCA_034437555.1. GTDB lineage: Bacteria > Chloroflexota > Anaerolineae > Aggregatilineales > Phototrophicaceae > JANWYT01. Next base: position 48,119 of record DAOTTQ010000037.1, read on the forward strand.
GCATCCAATACATCCGCCGTAGACCCTGCGGCTGCATCGCCACTTTCTAATACACCGTTGGGTACATTTAGGCTTAACAAGATGTGTTCAATGGTGCGAATGGGTGTGCTTGGTGCGAAAATGCCAAGCACATGAAAACCAAAAGTTGCTGTAAATTCAAAACCAGGAAGCACCAACACCTTATCTAAAAGGCGTTGATACTCTAACAGAAGGCGCGTTTCCTCTGGTAAGGCACGCCCCATTTCTTCTAAAAACGTTAGGCGTTCTACTTCGCGTATCATGGCGGCATAGCCATTGACCGTGTTATGGTCGGTAAAGGCGATAATATCAATGCCACGATATTCTGCACGCCGTAGAATATCTAAAAAGTGCGCCTCTTTATCTTTGTAATCAATACTTGCAGGGGTGTGCATGTGCAAATCGGCACGGTACCACTGCATACGGTTATCGGTGCTAGGGGTTTTTCTCTTACCTGCCACAACAAGCCTTCTTCAATACGTCTATACAATGAATCGGGTAAATAAAATGGGTAATTCGGCGGGTTCAAAGGGTTTAATGAGGAACGCATTTGCCCCAGCAGACATGGCTTCATCTTCCATATTCATACCACTGACCATAATCACCGGGAGTAATTGCCATTTATCACCCGCACGCATCTCGCGCAAAATGTCTACGCCATGTGCATCTGCAAGATGATAATCCATCAAAAGCAAATCAGGGTTTGTTCTGTCCAGCGTAGGCAATACATCCACCCCACGACTTACAACAACTACGTCATAGCCATCAAGTTCTAAAAGAGTTCGCAACAGTGATGTTGTGGTCTTGTCATCGTCCACCAGCATAATTTTAGTCAAGAAAGCCTCCTTAGCACATACTTATTCCCGTTAAAGTAAGGCAGGGTTGATGCACCCCGCCCCCTTTGTAGTGTATCTAGTTATCGGTAGTATGTCTAGCAAGCACCTGTGGCAATGCAATCGGCAAAACTTCATCATAGTGCGACACCAAGACAAAACGCATGGTTTTGCGAACTTCTTCGGGCAATTCTTCAAGGTCTTGCTCATTTTTCTTGGGCAAAATAACGGTGTCCACGCCCAAGCGATGCGCTGCCAATACTTTATCTTTGATGCCCCCCACAGGAAGCACTTGCCCGTTCAGCGTTAGTTCACCTGTCATTGCCACATTGCTTTGCGTGGTAAAACCCGTTAAAAGCGATGTAAGCGCAATGGCGATGGTAATCCCTGCGGAGGGCCCATCTTTAGGGGTTGCGCCAGCAGGAACGTGCAAGTGAAGGTCGTTTTCAGTAAATACTTTGGGGTCGATGCCCAGTTCTAGTGCTTTCGAGCGCACAAAACTAAGTGCGATACGTGCGCTTTCCTGCATCACTTCGCCCAATTGCCCCGTAAGTTGGAAGTTTCCCTTACCACCTGCCAGCGTTCGCGCCTCTATAAACAGCACATCCCCCCCTACAGGTGTCCATGCCAAGCCTGTAGTCACGCCAGGGCTTTCTAGGCGGTCTTCTAGCTCTGTACGATAGCCAAAGCGTGGCTTGCCCAATAGCTCTCTCACCATGCCTTCATTCACTTCGATGGTGTTTTGGTCACCTTCAGCAATGCGTGTAACCACTTTACGCGCCACGCGCCCAATTTCACGCTCTAAAGAACGCACGCCCGCTTCACGCGTAAAATCACGCACTAAAGACATTAACGCTTCTTGGTTAAATGTGATTTCTTCTTTGCGTAGCCCGTTTTCTCTAATCTGGCGTGGCACAAGATACTCACTCGCAATGGCTAGTTTTTCTTGCTCGGTATAGCCACTAAGCTGAATAATTTCCATGCGGTCTAGCAAAGGCAAGGGAATGGTATCCAGTGAGTTTGCTGTTGTTACAAACATCACTTCGCTTAAATCAAACGCCACATCCAGATAGGTGTCTCTAAACTCGGCGTTTTGTTCGGGATCTAGTAGTTCTAGCAACGCCGAAGCAGGGTCGCCTCTAAAGTCACGCCCTAGCTTGTCTACTTCATCTAGCATAATAAGCGGGTTACGCGTGCCAATACGCCGTAGCGATTGCACAATACGCCCCGGCATTGCGCCAACATACGTCCGTCTAAAGCCCCGAATTTCGGCTTCATCACGCACACCCCCCAATGACAAACGAATAAATTTACGCCCCATTGCCCGCGCAATAGACGCACCTAATGAAGTCTTGCCTACGCCGGGAGGGCCCACAAAGCACAAAATCGCGCCCAAACGCTCACGGCGCACGCTGTCCTCATAGGCTTCGCTAAACTCATCAGCGCGGTCTGCCCGCAGTTTTCGTACAGCTAAAAACTCCAGAATGCGCTCTTTAATATCCTTTAGCCCATGATGGTCATGGTTAAGCACTGCACGCGCATTTTTAATGTCTAGGTTGTCGTCTGTACGAACATTCCAAGGCATCGCTGTTACCCATTCTAAATAGGTGCGAATAACTCCGTATTCTGCGCTGGCAATTGATAACTTAGAAAGACGGTCTAGCTCACGCTCGGCTTCTTTTTCGGCTTCTTCGGTCATGCCAATGGTTGCAATGCGCTTACGGAAGTTTTCCACTTCTTCTAGCTCATCACCACTTTCAGAGAGTTCGCGTTGGATAACCTTCATTTGTTCGCGCAGATAATAGTCGCGTTGTACCTTCTCCATTTCGGATTGGGCTTCGTTTTGAATCTTACGACCAATCTCTAGCACTTCCAGCTCTTTGATAAGGTATTCATACAACGACAAGAGCTTGTCACGGGTTGAGTCTATCTCTAGCAGCTTTTGTGATTTCTCAAGGTCAATCCGCACATAAGACGCAATAGAATAGACCATCGACAATACATCTTTGGTACCTAGCGCAGTAGACACCAATTCAGAAGGAATGTTGCCAGAAATGTCCGATAATTGGCGGAAGGTATCACTAATGTTGCGTACCAACGCTTCAATTTCTACGGATTCTGTAACGACTTCTGGCACATGGCTAATTTTAGCGCGTAAATACGGTTCTTCGGTGGTAAATTCGTCTATCCGCACGCGGTTCATCCCCTGAACCAACAGGCGTACAGTGCCATCAGGCGCACGGAACAGGCGATGAATGGTGGCTAATGTGCCAATCTTATACACATCATCGGGCCCCGGCTTTTCTAGTTCGGGGTCATGTGATGTTACCAAGACCACTTTTCTATCGCCGTTAATCACATCGTCCACAAGACGCACACTGCGAGGTTGCCCAACAGTAAGGGGTCCCGTAGTAAATGGGTAAATCACCAAACCACGTAGAGGCAACACGGGAAGTTCAGAAGGTAGCTCTAAACTATCATTGGGTTTGTCATTTTCAGAGTTAGTTTCTTTTGTAAATGACAACATTTCCTCTATCAGGCTTTCAAATTCATCGTTGCTCATATCTTATCCTTGTAGATTACTCAAACATTTTGAGCAATTGAATTGGCATAGAATCGTGTATGATAGTAAGAGTAGTGTAGCTTAACTGAGTAAAAAGAGCATAAGATTATTCTGAGGCAAGTAAGTCTTTCACGGAAATCAAAAGACTCATGCACAACACGGAGACCAGAGAGTGATTTACAAAATAAGCTATGTAGTAGGTGATGATTCGTCACCAGGCATCATCAAAGTTCAAGACCAACAACCTCAAGTCGGAGATTCTGTGGCTATTGGCAACCGCACGTTTCAAGTCTTAGAAGTCACACAGATGATTCCGCCTAAAAATGATGAGGTTTTTTTGTTAGTCACCCTTGTTGAACAAGCTCCCAATTAAAACTCAAATTCGTCATAGTCCTTGCACAAATGAACGGGGCCCGAAAACACTTCTTGGGCTTCACTTACAAGGGGCGTTGGGTCTTGGTTCCAAACTTGGTAGTGAATAAGATATAGTGATTTTGCGTTTGCTTCACGGGCAATTTCGGCAGCTTGGCGCGCGGTGCTGTGTCCGGGTGGCGGTCCCGCCGCTTCATGAATAAGCACATCTACATCTTTGGCAATTTTACGCACCCCTTCACAAGGTTCTGTATCACAACCATACCCAAGAACTGCACCATTGTGCTTGTTTTCTATACGCATACCAATTGTGGGAACAAAATGGCTCACAGGGAATGAGTGAATCCGAAAGTCGCGGTTTTCTAGCAATGGCACATTATCACGTTCTGACACACGATGAAAAGACACAGGGAAGAAATTGGGCCACTCTAGCCAACCGTAGGCTGCCATAATGTCCTCAATGCGGTTGATGCAGTGGTGCAAACCATAAATCCGCATAGGAGCTTTACGCCCTAGTAGCCACATGTGCATCATCATATTAGGCACACCCGCCACATGGTCGGGGTGAAAATGAGTCAGGATGATGTCTTGTAACGACTCGTCATCTATTCCCAAGTTTTTAATCTTGCCCAATGGATTAGACCCCGCATCTACCAAGATGGGGGTATCTTGCTCCCCAACAAGTAAAAAGTGGGTGTAATCGTGTTGTGCATCATTAACTGCTGCCGCAGACCCTAAAATAACCACTCGCGCCATAGAAAAGGCTACCTTTAACAAATAATGGACTAGCCTAAATTATAGCCCATTTCTGTATTTACACATCACAATAAAACAAAAGAGGGAACAATTGCCCCTCTTTGCGTATTTCAGGCTGCCTTTCACGCGTTACTTGGCATCTGCAAGGCGTTGGGCGTATTGCTTTTTGTAAAACTCCAGATATTCACCCGTTTTAATCTTACGCCACCACCAAGCATTCTCTTTGTACCATGCCACCGTTTGTTTTAAGCCTTCTTCAAAGGTCATCTGACGCGCCCACCCCAACGCCTTTGCCTTGTCCGCGTTCATTGCATAACGGCGGTCATGTCCGGGGCGGTCTGGTACATATTTAATCAATGTTTCGGGTTTACCAAGTTCTTGCAAAAGAAGGCGCACCACATCGATATTGTGGTGCAGGTCTTCGCCGGCAATGTTATAGGCTTCACCGCTTACGCCATGATGTAATACAGTGTCTACACCGCGCGCGTGATCATCCACATACAACCAATCCCGAATTTGCATCCCATCCCCATACACAGGCAAGGGTTGGTCATCTAGGGCTTCTGTAATAAACAACGGAATGAGTTTTTCAGGATAGTGATACACCCCATAAGTATTGCTACCGCGTGTTATTACTGTATCCATGCCATAGGTGACATGATAGCTCCGCACCATCAGCTCACCCCCTGCTTTTGTGGCAGCATAGGGCGAGTTTGGCAAGAAGCTGTCGTTTTCTAGGCTAAAGCCTTCATGCACATCGCCATAAACCTCATCCGTAGACACCTGCAAAAACCGTCCAACACCGTGTAAACGCCCTTGTTCTAAGAGGGTATACACGCCATAAACATCCGTGCGAATAAAGGCATCGGGGTCTAGGATACTACGGTCAACGTGGCTTTCGGCAGCAAAATTGACAATGGTATCAATCTTGAAGGTGTCTAGTGTGCTTCTTACACCCTCTGCATCGGCAATGTCACCCTGCACAAACGCATAATTAGGGGCATCTTTCACCGTCAGCAGGTTATCAAGATTGCCCGCATACGTGAGCTTATCAAACACTACAATTTTATACTGCGGATAGGTCTTTACCATGCGGCGTACAAACGCACTCCCAATAAAGCCCGCCCCACCCGTGACCAACAAATTATTCATTGGCAGATTCTCCCTCTGCGGGTTTTTCTTCTGCTTTGGGGGCAACAGGCGCGGGGGGTAGCACAAAGCGTTCAATGGCTTCTGCTACGCCGTCTTGGTCGTTTGTTCCCACAACAGCTTGTGCGATTTGCTTTAGTTTGGGGTCAGCATTTGCCATTGCAACACCCCACCCTGCAAATTGCAACAGTTCAAGGTCGTTTTCACCATCGCCCATCGCCATCACCTTATCCGCAGAAATCCCCAACTCACGCACCAATGCCTGAACTGTCTTGCCCTTAGATACGCCCTGAGGTAGCACTTCAAGGTGTTGCTTCAAGATGGGGGTTGTAACTAATGCCACCTGACCATCCATCTGCTTATCCAATTGCCAGCGCAAGGCTTTAACAGCTTTAACGTCACTGCCTACCAAAATGATTTTGTTGACGGGAATACGGTCAATGATATTGACCAATGAACCCACAGCTTCGGCTTCAGGTTCACCATACGCTACCAATTCGGCAGTGGTAGCATCCTTTGCCTTTGCCAAAATGCGCGTGCCACTGTAGATAATGCAGCTAAACCCACGTGATTCGGCATAAGGGATAATACGGCGCAAGGCTTGTGAAGGAATCGTTTGTTGGTGGCGAATTGTACCATCAGCGTTATACACCATCAGCCCTTGCACAAATACACTGGGCAAATCTAGGTTAAGCGCGGCAATGATTGACGTGGCAGAATAGAACGTTTTGCCTGTCGCCAGCATCACTTTTACGCCCTGTGCAATGGCAGCGCGTAATGCGCCCAAGTTGCGTTCACTTACCGTGTGCTTGCTGTTCAAAAGTGTGCCGTCTAAATCCAGCACAATCAGCTTGATGTCTTTTTGTTCGTTTGTCGTCTGTTCCATAAAAAGCGTCCTATAATCCTTGTAAATGCGTTTTTTCTGGCTGAATGTTTGTGTTAGGTAATGTGTTAAAGTGAAATCGTGCTGTGGTCGGCAAGGTTCATCTTTAGCCCACTAGGGCGCGTGCCATCGCGCCGTATGGTTGCCTTACGACCAATGAGGCTGTCCCTTAGCACAATGTCCATGTCTATCACAGAGCTTTGCTCTAAGATGATACAACGCACCACCTCGCTATTTTGAATAGTGACGTGATGATAAATGCTGGTAAAGGGGCCCACATAGCTATTTTCGATGAGCGTATTTTCACCAATAACGGCGGGACCACGAATGACACTGTTAATCACTCTTGCGCCACTTTGTAGCGTTACCCGCGAGTCAACAATCGAGTTCGCATCAACATACACATCAGGCGCACGTGACGGAACTAGCTCTTCTAGTACAAGGCTATTGGCTTCTAGCATGTCAATGGGCTTGCCTGTGTCTATCCACCATCCCTCATGGATGTGTGGAAACACGCGATAATCATTTTCAATCAGCCATTGAATCGCATCGGTAATTTCTAGTTCCCCACGTGGTGAGGGTTGAATGGCGCTGACCGCCTTAAAGATGTTCGAGTCAAACATATAAATGCCTACCAACGCATAGTTAGAGGGGGGTATAGCAGGCTTCTCTACCAGCCGCTCAATTTGTCCGTCCTCACGCAAGGTCGCCACACCGTATGACGTTGGGTTTGGCACTTCTTTTAACACAATTTGGCTGTTCCACGTATTATTTTCAAAATCGGCAATGAGGGGGCTAATGCCACCCTGAATCACGTTATCACCTAAGAACATCACAAAGGATTCATCCCCAATGAAGTCCTGCGAAATTTTAACAGCATGTGCCAGCCCGTCAGGGTTCTCTTGATGAATATAGGTAATATTCACCCCCCACTGGCTACCATCACCCACCGTTTCCATAATTTCAGAGGCGGTTTGCCCCCCAACGACCACGCCAATTTCTGTAACGTTTGCGTCTTTAATGGATTCAATCACACGAAATAACACGGGTTTATTGGCAACGGGAATGAGTTGCTTGGCTCGTGTATATGTTAAAGGATAAAGCCTAGTTCCCTTGCCCCCACTTAAAATCAAGCCCTTCATAAGCAGTTTCACGCTCCTTATTTCTGCTTAAACCGTGATATTGTGCGGTATAGAAGGGGATTTTGCAAGCGTGATGCTATCGTTCACTCTCTGCAATCCAAACAGGCTTGCCTTGTAGTGCCAGATGTACGTAGCGCGTGATGGATGCCGAAATGGGCTTACTGATGAACCCCGCAAAACCTTTTTCACGGGCAATTGGCATAGCTTCGTCAGGGTCTGCTGCCGATACCACGATGACAGGGATATGGGCTAAAGCAGGCAATTTTTTAATTTGGTCAAATACATCAAACCCGCTCACATTGTTAGGAAACATCAAATCCATCAGTATCAGATGAATGGGCAAAAAACGTGAAATTACGTTTGGCGTTTCATAGCCCCATCGTTCATAAAATACAGATGCGCCTTGCGTGCGAAGATGTACCGTTGCAATAGCTAAGTTCCCCGCGTTATCCTCTACAATAAAAATTCGTCTGCCCGACAGTAACATAGTAATTACCCTTTCTAATTTTGTGTGTTAGCATCTTTAGAATATACAAACGCTAAAAGCATTTCTGAACGAATCGGAAGCACAACATAAAACGTTGAGCCTTGTTCCATTGTGCTTTCTGCCCACAATTTGCCACCATGCGCCTCTGCAAAGCGTTTGCTAATGGGCAAACCCAGCCCTGTACCGCTACCGCGTCTGATGCCTTCTGCGGATTGCTCAAAGGGTTCAAAAATAAGTTCTAAATCGGTAGAGGGAATCCCTGTGCCAGTATCTTTTACACTGATGTTCACCTCTTCGGCATTTACGGACACCGCAAGCGTAATACTTCCATTTTCTGTAAACTTGATGGCATTAGAAAGCAAGTTAAGCAAAATTTGCCGAATACGCCTTCTATCTCCCACCATCAAAGGCAACTGGGATGGCAATGGCATATTTTGAATTAACTGTACGGTGGGCTTATCTTTGAGAAGGGCTTGCGCGGTATTAAGAGCAGTATTAACCTCTGTCGATAGGTTAACATCATCTTCTACGAACAGCCTCATACCTCCTGTTTCTATTTTGCTTAAGTCCAGAACATCGTTAATCAAAGACAATAAGTGCCGTCCACTATCGCTCACTTTTTCCAGTGTTTCAACTTGTGTGGGTGTCACTTCGCCCATCATGCCAATGCTTAAAAAGTCGGTATAGTTAAGAATGGCGTTTAGGGGTGTGCGTAGTTCGTGGCTCATACTGGCTAGAAAAACGCTTTTTAGGCGATTTGCGCTTTCGGCTTCTTCCCTTGCCTTTGCCAATTCTTGGGTACGCTCTTGTACTTTGGACTCTAACACCTCTTGAACGGCTTGCTGGCGTTTTACCTCTTCTTGCAGGGTTTTACGTTGTTTGTGTTCCTCATTTGCCCTGTTAATGGCTTGTGTGATAGCGAAACTTCCAACTAATGTGGATGACCATAAAATCACCAAGCCTGTTTGTAAGCCTACGCTAAGGGTAATCGCTTCGCTAAAAACACTTGCCTGATTGGCACAAATATTGACTCCCCAATTTGTAAAGCGCACACGCTCAACCACATGCACACAATTGCCCCCAACTTTCTCATTGGCAAATGCAAGAGCTTGTTCGCCAGTTACGCCTAAAAGCGAGCCATCATCGGTCTGTGCTGTGGTAATTAACTCGCTAGGGGTAGGATGTGCCAAAACCGCGTTTTCTGCGGTAGTTAAGTACACCAGCTCTGGGGCAAGCCGATTAACTCGCGCGATATAGTCTTGCAATTGAGGCAACACAAGGTCAACCGTCACCACTCCTAACATCGCACTGTCATCATAAAATGCCAAGCCCGTGGTTAAAAAGACTAATTCGCCATCTAAATAAGGCTCTGTAAAGCGAACTTCGCCTGCGCCCTCTTTTGCTGTTTTGTACCATTCCTGCTCAAGATAATCATAGCCTCCGTTTTCATCGGAAGGTTGATTCCAATAATTAGTAAAAGTATAGGGTTGTTCTAAAGGAGAAATACGGTTTATGTAGGGACCAAAGTGGCGGGTGTTAGCTTCAAACCGATTAGGCTCGTACCAAACCCCCACGCCAAAAACATCTTCATGAGACACAGACCCTATCATACGTTCCAATTGACGCGGAACGCTTACTCGGTCTCTATCGGTTGTTGAAAGCACAGAAGCGGTAGTAAAAGCCAATTGTTGCGCCCGTATAAGTTTTTCTTCTAGTTCGTTGGCAACGTCGCGTGCGCTAATGTTAAGCACGTTGAGGGCTTGATTACGAAGGGATTCTTGGCGTGTTTGTGAAAAAGCAAGTGCTACAATACTAATGACAATGAGTACAACTAAAGTAAGGCTAAAAATAATTGTGTTAGTGTAACGCCCCGTCAAAGCTAGAAACATGTTATTTTTCCTCGCTACATATTTAGGGGATTATAACACCTTATAACCGAATTTGGGGGTAAATTGTATTAAGAATTGACCAAAAGCAGTTGAGAGAGTTATGGGATTTACGCCATAAAAGGCAACCTGAAAGCAAGGCAACACTGGTTTTAACGCCTCTAACAAGAAATTTGTGTCGGTCTAATACATTCATTAGGGATAAAATTATGAGATAAAGCAACAAAATAAAAAAATCCCATCCTTTTTAGGACGAGATTTCTTATAATAGTCGGGGCGGCGGGATTCGAACCCACGACCTCTTCGTTCCGAACGAAGCACGCTAACCGGGCTGCGCTACGCCCCGAAACAAGTACAAAGTGTATCCAAAATGCAATCCTAGAACAAGAGGCAGTTTACATGCCACAAGATAGCCCAACCCTTACCGATAGACTACGTTACTGGGGTAACAACTTGGTTATGCCCATCGCCCACACCCTGTACCGCTTGGGTGTTCACCCCGACCTGATTACCGGGATAGGGTTATTTGTTGTATTGATTGCCTGTGTGGTCATCGGCATGGGGCAATTAACACTGGGAGGCATTATTTTATTGCTGGGAATGCCCCTAGATGCCCTCGATGGGGCGGTAGCACGGGCAATGAATCGTCAGGGGCAATTTGGCGCAGTGCTAGATTCTTCGCTAGACCGATATGCTGACGGTTTTATTTTTGCCAGTTTAAGCTATTATTTTTCAGTACAAAATCGCCCAGAATGGCTCTTGATGGCACAAGTCGCTCTAATCGGCACGTTTTTGGTCAGTTATTTTCGTGCAAGGGCGGAGAGTGCGGGGGTAATCGTCAAGATTGGCTTGCTTTCTAGGGTAGAGCGCACAGCCATTATCATCCCCATGTTGCTCTTTCCTGTGTTGTTAGAGGCGGGGGTGTTTATTTTGGCAATTGGAACACAAATTACAGCACTGCAAAGATTATGGTATATCTACAAAACACTCAAAAACAGAGGCGAATAATCTATGGATTTTCAACAGCAATTCATTCTCATCAGAAATACCTTTTTAGGAGATATACAAATCCGCTATTACGGCATCATCATTGTTACTGCCATGATTGTTGCCGCATGGGTTGCATCTCGCTTAGCAAAAGGGCGTGGCTATGACCCCGACCATGTGTGGGGTGGGCTAACGTGGGCAATTTTCCCTGGCATTATTGGGGCGCGTTTGTGGTTTGTACTGTTCCCCCCCGCCGAATTGGTGGCGAATGGTCAGGACACGGCTTGGTTCTTTGCAAACTTCTTCAATACCACCAATGGCGCAATTGCCATTTGGAGCGGTGGCTTGGGTATCTTTGGCGCAGTGTTGGGCGGTTTACTTGGTGTTTGGCTGTATTGCAGTCCCTTTCATAACGCCGTTGCGCTTGTGTTTTACGTCATTTTCTACCCCATCACGCTATTCTTTGATTTTATTGCGTGGTTGCCAGAAACCGTTATCTCACGGGTGCGCGGTGGCGCATTTACACCCTTTAAGCTCTCGCGCTTTGAAACAACCTTCCCCGCACGGGGCTTGCCCCTTATGCCATGGCTAGATATTGCCGCCGTCGTGTTGCCTTTGGCACAGTTTATTGGGCGTTGGGCAAATTTTGTCAATCAAGAGTTGTACGGCATCCCAACCAATTTATCGTGGTGGGGTATTCCGATTGACTTCCCTAACCGTGTTGCGCCTTACAGCAGCCCATTCGATTATCCCCAAGGCACGCTCTTTCACCCCTTATTCTTGTATGAGGGCTTGTGGAGCTTGGTGGCATTCTTCGTTTTGCTAAACCTTTACCAAAAGAACCGCAATAACTTTAGGTTAGGCGATTTCTTTTTGCTTTATGTCATTCAATACTCGGTGATTCGCTTCTTGCTAGAGTTCATTCGCGTAGAAGTGGCGTATCTGCCGGGAACCACCATTAATAGCTCGCAAACGGCAACCGTCATCATGTTTGCCCTGGCGTTGGTAGCATTCTTAGTACGGCGTGGGCAAAGTGCCAAGCCGTATGACGAAGCGAGCGTTATCGCTAAAGCGTAACAAACCGATGAGGGGCAGCAATGCCCCTTTTTATTATCCATTTTTTAGTACTTAAGATTTATAGTTGTATAGAGTTTTTCCCATTCCCCGCATAATGTGCTTTAATGATAGGGTGCAACATAAGGGCAAATGCCCAAAACAGCACCCTATTCAACTTCAAAACACCACCAAGCAAAAGGTAGACCCTATATGATAGAAACCTTTGAGCTATCCAAAACTTTTGATGACTTCAAAGCCGTAGAAAATGTCACATTAAGCGTTAAAAGTGGCGAAGTACTAGCCATGTTGGGGCCCAACGGCGCGGGTAAAACAACCACAGTTCGTATGATGACCTCTATCTTGCCCCCCACACATGGCTGGGCAAAGCTCGCAGGTTTTGATGTGGTTAAACAACCCGAACAGGTGCGCTCTCATGTGGGCGTACTCACAGAACAACATGGGCATTATGAACGTATGAAGGGCTTGGAATATTTAGACTTCTTTGGTGAACTTTATCACATTAGCAAGCCTGTTCGCCGACAACGCGCCAAAGACCTTATGGAACGCTTCGGGCTAGAAGATGCCATAAATCGGCGCGTAGGCGACTATAGCAAAGGCATGAAGCAAAAGCTGGCGTTAGTGCGTGCTATGCTCCACAATCCGCCCGTTTTGTTGTTAGACGAACCTACATCGGCGATGGATCCGCAAAGTGCAAAGCAAGTGCGTGATGCCATCATCGAGCTACAGCGTGATGAGCGCACTTTTATGATTACCACCCACAACCTTAACGAAGCCGAATTGCTTGCCGACAAAATTGCTATTATTCGGCATGGGCGCATTATCGCCAGTGGCTCATTTGATGAACTGGCACGCCAGTTTGTGGGGGAAACAATCATGGAACTGCGCCTACAGGGCGCGGTGAATGGGCTAGAAAAAGACCTTGCCGAGTGGGTAAAAATAGAAAGTACGGGCGAAAACTGGTTACGCTATCAAGTTCCAAGCCCTCAAGAGACCAACCCCGTTTTAATTAAGAAGCTGGTAGAAATGGGCGTAAATGTCGTGGCATTATTGCCCGTCACCCAAACGCTAGAGGACATCTATTTACAAGTTGTCAAAGAAGATGAATCTCAACAAAGTAAAAAGGAGTCATAGTATGGCAAGCCTAAGCACGACACCTGCCATTCAACAGGACATTGCAGAAGAAGGCGTATCCACACGGCGCGGTTGGCAAGAAACGTTTTCTAACGCGCTCATTATTACCCGCCGAGAAGTGCGTGATAGCTTTAGGGATTGGCGCATTATTGCCCCCATCCTCATTCTGACGTTCTTCTTTCCGTTTTTAGCACAAGCCATCGCCTCACAATTTGCTCAATTTTTGCGTGGCTATGGCGCAGAAATTATCGGTGAGCGCACAATTCCGTTCTTGCTGATGATTGTGGGATTCTTCCCCATTTCTATCTCATTGGTGATTGCCCTAGAAACGTTTGTCGGTGAAAAGGAACGCCGTAGCCTAGAACCCTTGTTAAGCACACCCCTTAGCAACACGGAGCTATACATTGGCAAAACACTTTCAGCCATGATTCCACCCCTCATTGCCAGCTTTGGCGGGATGCTGGTTTACTTGGTCACGTTGCTTAGTGGTGAGCTGCAGTGGCGACCTGCTTCAATGCTCATTATCCAAATTTTCTTGCTTACGCTAGTGCAAGCGCTGGTGATGGTTACGGGCGCAGTCGTTGTTAGTAGCCAAACGACCAGCACACGCGCCGCCAATTTGCTTGCCAGTTTCATCATTATTCCCATGACACTTCTCATCAATGCCGAAAGTGTGATTATGTTCCTTGCACCCGATGCAACTTCACCCAATGGCATTGGCGCACTGTGGGCAATTATTGTGGGCATGGTCATCGTCACGGTGCTTTTGCTTCGCATGGGCAATAGCATCTTCAATCGTGAAGAACTGCTAGGGCGTATGATTGACCAAGTGAACATTTGGGGCATCTTACGCAAAATTGGGCGTTACATCGTTGCCACAGATGACAAAGGCACGCCTGCCACCAACCTGATCACATGGTATCGTTACGCTGTACCCTATTCACTGGCAAAAGTAAAAATACCCATCATCATTACAGTAGGCGTGTTTGTGGTGGCGTTTGTTTTTGGATACGTGGTGGGCATATCACCCGATTGGCGCATTACACTTCCGCCCGCCGAGAACTTTGGGGCAACAGGCGACTTGTTTAGCAGTTTCTTAGGCTCAGAAGCGCAGTCAGAGGCTTTTGGGCTAATCTTATGGCAAAACGTGCGCGTGCTATTGCTTGCGCTCTTTCTTGCCATTTTTAGCTTTGGTATTGCGGCTTATATTGTTGTGCCTTCTGTGTTCATCATCTTGGGATATTTACTCGCCCAAGTCATACTTAATAACTATCCTGTCGCATTGTTCTTTGGGGCAGTGATTCCGCATGGCGTTGTAGAAATTCCTGCCATTATTCTCGCCACCGCCACCATCTTTCGGATGGGAAGCATCATCACGCGCCCACCTAAAGGCAATGCACTAGGTCACGCATGGTTGATGGCAATGGGTGATACCATCAAAATTGGGGTAGGCGTAATCTTGCCAATGCTTGCAATAGCTTCGCTCTTAGAAGTTACGCTTACCCCCGCTGTTGTGGCACAGGTGCTTAGCTCGTTTTAGCGCGGTATCTTTTGATTAAATAGCCACGCTTGGAAGAAATCATCTAGCTCTAGCCCACTTTGGGCTTCTGCTACTGCAATGAAATCTTCAATAGAAGCGTGGCTATTTTTATATTGTGCATAGTACGCCCGTAAGATGTTAAAGAAAGTGTCGTCCCCCACTTTCAGACGTAAATCGTGCAATACCCATGCGCCCCGTAAATAGACCAGTGTATGAAACATTCTATCCGCTTGGGGGTCGCCAATGATGGGTTGGCTCATGGCGGTGGCATTGGGCGAGGCAATCACATCATAGTAATCGCGCATACGCTCCTCAAAGACTTCTTTACCATAGGCGTGTTCTTCCCAAAGGGCTGCCATATACGTTGCAAAGCCCTCGTTTAGCCAAATATCACGCCACGTTTTCGGTGAAACACTATTACCAAACCATTGGTGCGCCAGCTCATGCGCTACCACATCTTCGGCATCATAGTCATTTGCAATGTTTCTGCCAAAAAGCGAAAGCGTTTGTGTTTCTAAGGCAAAGTACAAGTTAGTATCCGCAACTACCACACCATACGCCTCAAACGGATACTCACCAATAATGCTTGTAAAGAACTCTATCATCTCCGGTGTTCTTTCAAACACAGGCGAAAGCGAGTTCTCTAAGCCACTGGGATAATAATTGCGGATGGGCAAGCCTTCGTTGGTGATGCTTTCTTCTACCGTAAATTCGGCAATGTTGACGGTGGCTAAATAGCTTGCCATCGGGTCACTAGCTTGCCAAAGATACGTCAGTTGGTCGCCGTTGTCGATAACATCTTGAAGTAAACCATTGGTTGCCACCACATAAGGCTTTGGCACAGTCACCCTAAAAGTATAAGACGCTTTGTCCTGCGGATAATCGTTATTTGGATACCACAACGAAGCCCCACGCGGTTCGCTTGCCACATAAACGCCATCACGATAGGCATACCACCCCACGCCAAAATCATCTTCGCTGGCATCTACGCCTTCGCGCGGAACGCCTTCATAGCGCACTTGCACGCTAAAGGAGGATTGCGCCAACAACGGCTGGCTAGGGGTAATGATGAGTTCGCGCCCTTTACGCTGAATACTGGCAGGCACACCATTCACCAGCACTTCCAGCACATCAAAGCCAGCGAAATCCATGCTAAAAGAGCGTAAATCATTTGTGGCTTGGGCATCCATCACCACCACCGCCTGAATATCACTGGTAATAACGGCTGTTTCTAGGGCGATGTTATAGTGTTGCGCGTCATAGCCCCCATTCCCCAAGTCAGGAAAGTATGGGTCGTCTAAGCCCAGCTCGCCATCAATCGGAGTCGCTTCGCCAATGGCAAAAACCACCCCAGCCACACTCATCAACAAAAGAAAAATGCCGAACCGCTTATTTAATTGCATAACGCCTCTATGATTGACCATGTACTATTCAACCGCATTATAACCCCAGAAGTAACGCCTGAACATGAGATTGATGAGGTGTTTTGTATCCTGTATGAATGTTGTACAATATGCCCCTATCGTATGCAGGAATAAGAACCGATGACCACGCGCAAATATGGCTTAGAAGCCGACACATGGCAACGCGCCAAAGCTGAGCTAAGAGAGGTTTTGATACAGACCGCACACCAACGCGCTCTTGTTACCTATGGCGAAGTGGCATCACAATTACAATCTTTAACCGCACATCCCGGCTCTTATGTATTTACGGGCTTGCTCCGCGAGGTGTGCCGTGACATTGAACGTGAAAACGGCTTAATGCTGTGCGCGTTGGTGGTGGCAAAAGCCACAGGCAAGCCGGGTGCAGGCTATTTTAAGGGGATGGACTGCGAAGCAGACGACCTAGAAGCGTGCTGGCAAGCAGAGTGTGAAGCAGTATATGATTATTACGCAGAAGGCTAAAAACGCATGAAAATACTGGTAACAGGGGCTAATGGCAAATTGGGCAAAACGCTTGTGCATCTTCTTTCCCACACGCATGACGTGGTTGGGCTAGGGGGGACTTCCCACACGCCACCCTTTGACATGACCCAATTTAGCAGCGTTAAAGAACACATCGAAAACCAGCAACCCGACCTTGTGGTACACACGGCAGGCTGGACAGATGTTGACGGTTGCGCCCTAGACCCCCAACGTGCAAATAGCATCAATGGCTTAGGCACACAAAATTTAGCCGTCGTTACCGCCACGTGGGGCGTGCCATTAGCCTATGTCAGCACCAATGAAGTCTTTGACGGCACAAGCACGCGCCCCTATTTAGAATATGACCGCACACAGCCCGCCAACCCCTATGGCTATAGCAAATGGATGGGCGAACAAGCCCTTTTATCCTTAAACCCACGCCATTACATCATTCGCACAAGCTGGCTTTTTGCACACGGTGGGCGCAATTTTATCCATGCCATCCTTAACACCGTTCAGCAAAATAAGCCTTTGCGCGTGGTAACCGATGAAATCGCAAACCCCACCGCCAGTGATGACCTTGCCCAAGCCATTGTCCAATTAGTGCTTACGGGGCGTTTTGGGTGCTATCACATGGTCAATGAAGGCATCGCTTCGCGGTATGAGTTCGCGCGATTCATCTTGGATGCCAGCGGACACCACGAAGTACCCATTACGCCCGTTACACGCCAAGATTGGCAACGTCCCTCACAGCCGCCTCCCTTCGCACCCTTAGATAACCTTGCAGGGGCAAGCGTTGGGGTTCGTCTGCGATCTTGGCAAGATGCCGTACTGTCCTTTTTGCAAGACACCCGCACGAACACAAGGCAAAATCAATCATGACACACGCCCTTTTTTCTGTGATTATCCCCAATTGGAACGGCAAACGCTTCTTACAGCCGTGTTTAGATGCGCTCCTTGCCCAAACACACCCCAACATTGAAATTATCATTGCCGATAACGCCTCTGGTGATGGCTCGCAGGCGTTCATTAAAGAAACCTATCCCCAAGTTATACTCATTGAGTTGCCCACAAATTTAGGATTTACAGGGGCATGTAACGCCGGCATGGAAGCGGCTAAAGGCGAGTTTGTCTCCCTGTTAAATAACGATACTGAAGTACATCCCCAATGGGCAGAAGCGGTGCTTAAAGCCTTTGAGCATCATCCCGAAGTGGGCGTTGTTGCCAGTAAGATGCTGTTGTTTGAACGCCGTGACCACATCCACACGGCAGGCGATGGCTTTACCACTGATGGACGCGCCTTTAACCGTGGCGTATGGGAAAAAGACGAAGGGCAATACGATACCGAAGCCTTTATGTTTGGGGCGTGTGGGGGGTCATCCGCTTATCGCCGTAGCCTCTTAAATGAGATTGGTCTGCTGGATAATGATTACTTCTTCTTGCTAGAGGATGTTGATATTGCGTGGCGGTCACAGTTGGCGGGGTGGCGCACACTTTACACACCCCATGCTATCGTTTATCATCACCTTTCGGCAACAGGTGGCGGTGTCACCGCGAGCTTTTATGATGGTAGAAACTCGCTTTATTTGCTGGTTAAAAACGTACCCAACGCGCTTTGGCGCAAGTACGGCTGGCAAATTCTAAAACGCCAAGTGCGTATCGCGTGGGATGCCATTAAGGCATGGCGTGGCAAAGAAGCCCGCGCCCGATTGCGTGGGATGGGAACAGGGATTTTACACCTGCCCCGCTTGTTACAAAAACGGCAAGCCATTCAACGCCAACGCAAGGTATCTATTGACTATTTAGAATCCATCTTAACGCCACCGTTTTAGGGGCAATGGACGGAGTTTAACCCCTTGAGTTCCCAAAATCCCTATCTTTCTATTGTCATTCCCGCCCATAATGAAGAGCTACGCCTGCCCCCTAGCTTGGCGAAAATTCACGCGTTCCTCTCCCAACAACCTTACACCTATGAGGTGATTGTGGTAGAAAATGGTAGCCAAGACCGTACCAGCGAAGTGACCCGTGAATTTGCAAAAACGCACCCCTACGTTAAATTACTAGAAGTACAAACAAGGGGCAAGGGGCTTGCCGTTAAGGCAGGTATGACAGAAGCCACAGGGCAGTATCGCTTTATTTGTGATACCGACCTTTCAATGCCCATTGAAGAAATCATGAAGTTTTTGCCCCCCACACTCGAAGGCTATGACGTGATGATTGGTAGCCGTGAGGGCAAAGGCGCAAAGCGCATTGGTGAACCCGAGTATCGTCACCTGATGGGGCGCGTTTTGAACGCCATCGTTAAGCTAACGGCTGTCCGTGACTTTGAAGACACCCAATGCGGTTTTAAGATGTTTAAGGGCGATATTGCTGATGACCTTTTTGGCGTGCAACTCATGAATGGCATCGGCTTTGATGTTGAACTCATTTTTATTGCGAAAAAGCGTGGCTATCGTATTGTGGATGTTCCCATTACATGGTACTACGACCCCGACTCACGGATGAAACTTTTACAAGACTCCTTGCACATCTTGGTCGAAATTTGGCAAGTCCATCAAAACTGGCGTAGAGGTCTTTATGACAGAAAACGCGCGTAAAGACATTACCGCACCGCTTGAGTATGAACACGCGCTATACGCCGAGAACTATCGCTATATTGCAGGCGTAGACGAAGCAGGCAGGGGGGCATGGGCGGGTCCCATTGCAGTTGGGGTTGTCGCTCTCCCGTTGGCAGATAGTGACCTAGAAGACCGCTTACATGGGGTGCGCGATAGCAAAACCATGACCATCCGCCAAAGAGCCACCCACGCCGAAACTATTCGCAAAGTAGCAACCGCCTATAGTGTGGGTATGGCAAGCGTCCAAGAGATTGCTTTACAGGGTTTAATGGGTGCATTACGGCTGGCTTATGCGCGTGCCTTAGCAGAAGTCAAAACCAGGTTTAACTTTGACCCCGATTTTCTGCTTTTAGATTATACCAATTGGAAAGAAGACAAGCCCCACTACAACATCAAAAAGGGCGACAATAAGTCTCTAAGCATTGCGTGCGCCAGCGTGCTAGCAAAAACAACCCGTGATGCTGTGATGAGTGAGCTAGTAACACAATACCCACGCTATGCGTTTGAAAAGCACAAAGGCTATGGCACAAAAGAGCATGCCAACGCCATCGTTCAGTATGGCATTTTAGACGGCATCCATCGCACCAGTTTTGCCCCCATTCGGCGCATCCGAGAAAACTCATGATGAAACTTGCGCTTGTTCACGACTGGCTTAACCAAGTAGGGGGCGCAGAGGACGTGCTACTTGCGCTAAACACGATGTATCCCGAAAGCCCCATTTTCACTAGTATCTATGCGCCCGACAAAATGCCCCAAGTTTATAAAACCCTAGACATTCGCACGCTATGGATTGATAAACTACCCAGCGTTCACACCCATCACCAACGTTTTTTGCCTGCGTATCCGTTGGCATGGGGGGGTCTTGATTTAAGCGATTACGATGTGATTCTAAGTAACAAAAGTGGCTTTTGCCACATGCTAAAAAATGGTGATGCCCTACACATCTGTTATTGCCTTGCCCCCACGCGCTATGTGTGGCAATTAGACGCATACATCGCCCGTGAAGGCATGAACAAAGCCACAGAACTGGTATTGCGCCCCCTTGTAGCCTTACTAAAGCAATGGGACTATAACGGCGCACAGCGCGTTAATCGCTTTATTGCCATCAGCACAGAAATTCAAGAGCGCATCAAAACCTATTACAACCGCGACAGCGAGATTATTTTCCCACCCGTAGAAACTGCGCGGTTTGTCCCCCTAGAACGCAATCCGCAAGAAGATGATTACTTTCTCATTGTCTCGCGCCTTATTCCGTACAAGCGCATCGACCTTGCCGTACAAGCTGCCACACGCTTAGGCGTAAAGCTAAAAATAGGCGGCAGTGGGCGCGATTTAGACCGCCTAAAAAGCATGGCAGGCGACACCGTAGAATTTTTGGGGTTTGTGCCAGATGATGAGTTACCGTCACTCATGGCAAAGTGTAAGGTGTTCCTCTTTCCGGGGCTAGAGGACTTTGGCATCACGCCTGTACAAGCACAAGCCACCTCTCGCCCCGTGATTGCCTATCGGGGAGGGGGCGCATTAGATACCGTGATAGAAGGGGTAACGGGTGAGTTCTTTGATGAGTTTACGGTTGAAAGCCTGATGCACGTGATGGCAAATTTTGATGAAAACCGCTACAACCCTCACACCTTACGCCAACACGCTCTAAAATTTGATGTAGAAGTGTTTAAGAACACGCTGAACGCCTATATTGAAACCGCCTTACAATCCCATCGGCTATCCAAGAAGGAAAGGGCATAACCCCATGACCGAGTTATTACCGATTTGGCGCATTTTACTTCGCCGCTGGTGGGTGATTCTTCTACCCCCGTTAGTGATTGGCGCGTTGTCGTTACCACAACTTTTGGGCAGAAGCAACGCAAGCGGTGGCTTTGTTACCAGCTTTAAGTACAGTGCTGCCCAAGACAGTAGCAATATCGCCCAGCGCGATGGTGACTTTCAAGACATTTGGCTGGCTTCAGAATTTGTCGTAAACGCCTTTACCGAGTGGATAAGAAGCAGTAGCTTTCGCCAAGAACTGGCGTTTGCGTTAGGCGATAGTGTAGACCTTAGCACGCTAGGCATTGCCAGCGATAACGCCCGAAGCGTGGGTGTGGTGCAAATGAGCCACCCTGACGGCGCACAACTAGAAACCATTGTCAACACAGCGATTACCGTGTTACAAACCAAAAACGCGCTTTACTTCCCTCACTTGGGTGAAACAAATGCACCCGTTACAGTGCTAGATGCGCCCGTTGTTACGCCTGCCCCGCCTCCCCTACTCAATCGTTTTGAGCCATTATTCCGTATAGGGTTAGCACTTATGGCAGGGCTATTCTTTGCTGTGTTCCTAGAAGTTTTAGATAGCAGTATTCGCTACCCCGATGAAGTCGAGCGCACAGGCATTACGGTTCTTGCAAAAATTCCAAAAAGTTAGGACATCTTATGAAAAGGGGCATCCTATGAAACGGCTTATCTTGTGGGCAATTTTGCTGTTCGGGGGCATCTCTTATGCCCAATCTGATGACGCAACCCTGTATTGGCAAGAGGCAAATATCACAGTGCTTTTGCCCTTTACGTGGACACACTATCCTCAAACTAGCCCCGATGTAGAAACCTTGACGCTTGCGCCAAGTTTGGCATCCTCGCCCGAGTTTCGCCCAAATGGGCTTCTGGTGGTAGTGTTTACGCGCTACAACAACCCCATCACCCCTCAACAAGCTCTTCGTCAAGCCTTCCAAAGCCTAAACCTAACCCAGTTCCAAAGTATACCGCGCTTAGATGGCACAGAGGCTATTGGTAGTGGGTATAGTGCGGATGGCTTATTGTTTGGGTTTGGGCAAGCGCGTCTTTTATCCGATGGCACAACGCTTGCTCTGGTTAGTCGGGGGTTATCGCAAGCACAATCTAGCGTCATTAGCACATTTAACGTGCAAAGCGGAAGCTATGCCGAAGACGAAGATATTTTCTTTAACACCCGTGAATATGGCACACTATGGGGCATCACAGTTGAGGCTGTTTTAGATGCAGGCGCGTTAAGTGCCTTTGCATTAAGCCCTACCCAACAGCTCTATGTTGCGACTGCCAACGCGGGTATTTTAGTCTTTGAGGCACAAACAGGCATCCTTAGGCAACGCATCCCCTATAAGAACGATGAACCCCGTGAAGTGGGTAGCATGACGATAAGCAACACAGCATTGTATGTGTTTGATAGATTTTGTGCGTGTATAGAAACGTATCGTGAGGGTGCATGGCAAGCCACTGAAATTGAAGTGCAATCGTTAGAAGCGCAATTGCTAGTAACCCCCAATGACGTGCTATACCTTTCAGATACAGCGTTCACGCGCACCGTTGATGACAGTACAGACACAGCCAACGATGAGCTTTTCGCGCTGGTATATCGCATTGAAAGTGGTATCCAAACCTCTTTATTTTTTGAAGAGACCCTATCTGTACCGCCACTGCTTGCGCTTGATGCGGGGGAACGCCTTCACACGGTTAATCGTGACGATGGAAGCGTTTTTATTGCTGAGGGTGTGGGATTCTCAGAGCTTTTAACACTGCCCCTACCAAGCGGTTTAGTGGTAGAAAGTGCCATCATCACCAGCGATAATCAATGGCTTGTATTCCCCAATGGCGAAAACATCTTTAGACTTAGTGCCGATGGCATTCTAATCAAAGAAATAACGCTACCTTTTGATGTACTGTATCAGGGCAATTATCGCCATTTACTGGCATCACAAGAAAATATCTTTCTCTTAAGCGATGATGCCCTAAGTATCACTAGCCGCGAAGTGCCTCTTTATCGGAAAGGTGGTTATTTCTTATCGGCAAACCAGCGAGTGGTGGCAGAGGGATTTACAGGCGTAGGTGAGCAAGTGTGGTTTTTTAACGCACTTCGCAACGAGCCTATTGTGCTAAGTGCCGTTCCAGACCTCGATAGCCCTATCACGCTTGCCTTGCGTGTTATCAGCCCCGATGGTAACGACCTTGTGATAGATACAGAAAACAATGCCCTCAATTTATCCGCGGAGAGCCTCATCTTTAATGCTCCCCAAGAGGGACTCTACGTTCTAGTCGTTTCAGAGTCGGGCGAAGCGGGTACTTACAGCGTGGGGTTGTCAAAACCAAAAACATTAGAAGGTGAAAGTGAAAATCGCGCCACACTAGGAATACTAGCGCCTAGTTTACCGGTGCAACGCTGGCAAATTGAGGTGCAATCGGGCATGAGCCTAAGCGCCACCCTCACCCCCGAAAGTGGCACCCTAGACCCCCTTCTGCGCCTTTACAACCCACAGGGAACGTTGGTAGCAGAAAACGATGACGCAGAAGACGGCTCATTAGGGTTTGGCGCACAGCTTAGCGATATCACACTTTCTTTTAATGGCACATACACGCTAGAAGTACAACAAATTAGTGGCGAAGGCGTGTATCAGCTCAGCATAATGCTAGGCAATTAGCCCTTGCGAAGTTCCTGCGAGTGGAAATAGAGGGCGATAACAAGCGTGATAATGCTTAAACCGCCCCCCACTAGCAAACCCACTAAAATGGCATGCACAATAAAATTGCCCTGTGACAAGCTAAAGAGCATCATAGAAACCACACTCCCCAAGACACCCGCAGCACTAATAATCATGGGTGAAGCAATACGCCTGCGAATCCCAATGTACATAAAGAACAAAATAGCGGCAAATGCAATAAAGAAAATCAACGATGTAATAGACATCTATCCCCCTTAGTGTATGACACTGAGTATCTTAAGATGAAAGCGTGCGTAAAATAGCACGAACAGGCGAGCCACACGCCAAATCTAGGCACAAAGGCAACGCAATAAGCTCATAATCGCCATCAGGCACGTTCAAAAAACGCAAATGCTCTAAATTTACTAGCCCATAATGGCGTAACGCATGATGCGCGTCTAATGTTTTGCTGTCGTAAGGGTCTACGCTGGGCGCATCTGTGCCAATGAGTTTGTACCCCATCTCGGCTAACCACGAAATAAGCGCAACGCTAAGCGCAGGAATCACGGGGGGCCATTCGGTATCTTCTAGGTCACTCACATAACTATGAATGAGTAGCCGTTCCCCGCCCTTTAGGTCCACATGGTCAAAATCTTCTGGCACCAGTTGCCCATCGCGTTTAGACACGGTAACCAAACGCGCACGCCCCAAATAGGCTTCTAAAGGCATCGTCGCGGGGTGGTCGCCGTCCGCCACATAATGAAAGTAAGCGTCTGCGTGTGTGCCAATGTGGGGGCTAAGCGTCATTGTCACTAAATTTACAGATTGCCCTTGTGCAATAGACATGACAGGCACAACACTATAGGGCGTATCGCCTTCCCAAACATGCGTCTTGGGGCTAACAGTACGGGTTACATCGTAAATCATAGGTCACTATCGCTCCTTGTGAACACTTCCACACTATAGCATATTTCAGTAACATTGAACGCCAATGATGAGAGTTTCTAACAATTGAATCACCTCGACAATTCTCTCATTTTACGTTACATTCATGTTGCTCTAAGATAGACTTTTCAATAGTATCTGAGGATTAACTCTTGATGAAAAAATATAGCTTGTTATTTATTTTTCTGTTCTGTTTAGGTGGCATTACTTTTGCCCAAGACAACAAAGACGGGTTAGCAACCCCAGATTTAGTTGTTGTTCCAGGTACTATCCAAAGTGTGCTAGGTTGTAGTGGTGATTGGCAACCCGAATGCACGAATACAGCACTCACCTTTGATGAGTCGCTTAGCGTGTGGGTAGGCACATTTAGCCTTCCTGCTGGCAGTTATGAATTCAAAGCAGCTCTTAACGGTTCTTGGACAGATAACTATGGCGCAGATGGCGAAAAAGATGGAGCCAACATCACCCTTACGCTGGATGCTGATTCTAGTGTGACCTTCACCTATGACCACGCCACAGGCATCCTTACCAATGATGCCACCATCGGTGGTTCTGCACCTGTAGAAGTGCAAGCTGAAACAGTCGCCCCCCCACCCAGCATGGTCTCTGTTCCCGGCACCATCAACCCTTTTATGGGTTGTAGTGGTGAATGGCAACCCGACTGTGCCGAAGCGTCTCTGGAATACAACGAATCATGGGATATTTGGTCTAAGACCTTTGCCCTACCTGCGGGTAGCTATGAATACAAGGTGGCTATCAACGGCTCTTGGGATGAAAACTATGGGGCATTTGCCGATGCAGGCGGTGCCAACATTGCGCTAAACCTTG
Organism: Anaerolineae bacterium; assembly: GCA_034437555.1. Taxonomy (GTDB): domain Bacteria; phylum Chloroflexota; class Anaerolineae; order Aggregatilineales; family Phototrophicaceae; genus JANWYT01. The sequence continues at coordinate 73,680 of DAOTTQ010000037.1, forward strand.
CAGAAGATAGCGATGTGACCTTTGTCTATGACCACAAAACCAAGTGGATTGCCGATAGTGTGCGTCACATCATCGTAACCGCACAAGGTGACTTTCAAACCTTAGTTGGGTGCGAAAGTAACGATGACCCCTTATGCTTGGCTTCTTGGCTTCAAGATGCAGACGGTGATGGCATCTACTCCTTTAGCACCAAAGCCCTTCCCGCAGGCGATTACAACGGGCAGTTTGCCATTAACTTTGGCAACGACGGGCAAGGCGAAAATGTAACCTTCAACGTGCCATCAGACGGCACAAACGTGACCTTTATCTACGACAAGGGCTTAAATGTTATGGTTGTTAGTGCTGGCGGAAGTGCCATCAGTGGTTCAAACCTGCGTGACCTGCGCGCACATTGGGTAAACGAAAACACGGTACTTTGGAAAGCCCCCAACGAAGGCTCCGCTTACCAACTGTTCTATAGCCCCGACTCACAAATTAGCGTTTCTCTTTTTGGCATTGGCGGTGAGTACAACACCATCAACCTTACCCCTGCCGATAGCATTCCTGCGGATGCACTGGTAAAGTTCCCCCACCTATCGGGCTTGTCTGCTTACACCATTGCGGAAGAAGAACTTGCCTCTATTCCAAGTGCGTTACGCTCCCAATTGGTTGTTGCAGAAGTGGGCGCAGATAGTAGCGTGCTGGACATGAACGGCATCCAAATCGCAGGCGTACTTGATGCCCTATATACCTATGATGGCGACTTAGGCATAACGATTGTGGATGGCGTGCCATCACTCGCCGTATGGGCTCCTACAGCAAAGAATGTTTCACTCTTACTCTTTGAGGATAGCAACCCACGCTCAGAGGGAACCGAAATAGCCATGACACGCGATGACGCATTTGGCGCATGGAGTGTGACAGGTGAAGACGATTGGGTAGGCAAGTTTTATCTATATCGTGTAGAAGTTTTTGTTCCTAGCGAACAAGCCATCGTGATAAACGATGTCACCGACCCCTACTCGATTAGTCTTTCTATCAACAGTGTAAGAAGCCACATTGTTGACCTCAACGACCCCACACTAAAGCCCGAAGGTTGGGATAGCATCGTAAAACCCGTCCTAGAAAACCCAGAGGACATCACGGTATATGAGCTTCACATCCGCGATTTTAGCGTGTTTGATGACAGTGTGCCTGCCGAACAACGCGGAACCTATGGTGCGTTTGCATTGCTAGAAAGCAATGGCATGAAGCACCTGCAAACCTTGTCCGAAGCGGGCTTAACACACTTGCACTTGCTCCCCTCTTTTGATATTGCCACCATCAACGAAAACCGCAATCGCTGGTTTGAACCCGACTATGAATTAATGGCAACCTTCGCACCCGATAGCGAAGAACAACAAGCCGAACTTTTGGCAATTCGTGACCTAGATGCTTTTAATTGGGGCTATGATCCCTATCACTTTATGGCACACGAAGGAAGCTACGCCCTTAATCCTGATGGGTCGGGGCGCATCCTGGAGTACCGTCAAATGGTACAAGCCGTTAATAGCGTTGGATTACGCTTTGTGCAAGATGTGGTCTTTAACCACACTAACGCCAGTGGGCAAGCCAGCAAATCGGTCTTTGACCGCATCGTCCCCACCTACTATCACCGCCTAAACGATAGAGGCACAGTAGAGCGTTCTACCTGTTGCGAAAACACCGCCACAGAACACAATATGATGCGCCGTTTGATGGTCGATACCATTGTGCTGATGGCAACGCAATACAAGGTTGACGGCTTCCGCTTTGACCTGATGGGACATCACATGCTAACGGATATGATTGCTGTCCGCGAAGCCCTAGACGCACTTACACTAGAAAATGACGGTGTAGACGGCAAGAGCGTTTATGTGTATGGCGAAGGCTGGAACTTTGGCGAAGTTGCCGATAATGCACGCGGTATCAATGCCACCCAACTGAACGTTGCAGGAACAGGCATTGGCGTATTTAATGACCGCCTGCGTGATGCTGTGCGCGGTGGCAGCCCCTTTGGGGATAGAGAAAAGCAAGGCTTAGGAAACGGCATCCTTAGCAATTCTAATGGGCTTGCACCCGTCAACGAAAGCTATGAACGCGCCACCGAATTTGCCGACCAAACCCGTGTAGGCTTGGCGGGTAATTTGCGTGACTTTACGTTTATTGACCGCTTTGGCAACCTCGTCACAGGCGCGGACATTAGCTACAACGGAAGCCCCACAGGCTATACAGGCGACCCCCAAGAAAATATTATCTATGTGGACAAGCACGACAACGAAACGCTGTTTGACAACAACGTTTTCAAAGCCCCACAAGACACCAGCGCAGAAGACCGCGTGCGGATGCAAACATTGGGTAGCGCATTTGTGATGTACTCACAAGGCGTGCCTTTCTTCCATGCAGGTACGGAAATCATGCGTTCTAAGTCACTAGACCGCAACAGCTATAACAGCAGTGATTGGTTTAATCGTCTGGACTGGACATACCAAACAAATAACTTTGGTGTGGGCTTGCCACCATCTGCCGATAACAGTGGCGAATGGGAAAGAATGCGCCCCTTCCTAGCCGACCCGAACATTGCGCCCGCCCCCGAAAACATTATGTCATCGGCACAACGTTTCCAAGATATGTTGCGTGTACGCTATAGCTCGCCCCTCTTCCGCCTTACCACTGCCGAAGAAGTACAAAGTCGCCTTTCATTTGCTAATACGGGCGCAGAGCAAATTGGTGGTGTAATTGTGATGCGCCTTGATGGCACAGACCTAGACCCCAACTTTAGCCAAGTGGTCGTTATTTTTAACGCCACCAACGACACCCTAAGTTACACAGACGAAAGCCTAAACGCTTTGGGCGCATGGGAACTTCACCCCGCCCTTGCCGAAGGTGCAGACGAACTCATGAAAGAAGCTAGCTTTGGTGCAGAAGGCTTTAGTGTGCCACGCTATAGCGCAGCCGTTTTCGTTATTAAGCAATAGAAGCAGTTCTGCCCCATAAAGGGGTACAACATCGTGTATAATAATAGGGCGACAGAGAATCTTTGTCGCCCTATTATTTTAGAAAGGCGTGCTATCCATGCAACTCATTCGCATCATTCAGGACTTGCTCCTTAGCGAGTTTATTATCTTCGTGGTGCTATTCTTGGCTTTTGCATACCTTACACGGCGTGCCTTAGCATTACACGAATACGTGGGCTACGGTCTTGGTTGGCTGATTGGCATTTTCTTTATGGTGGTTTACAGCTCGTCGGGCGTGCGTCCTTCGTCCCAAGCTGTGGAAACAGAAGTAACGCTCTCTTTCTTACAGCTTATCTTGCCCTCTATTTGTGGGGCGGGGCTAGGGCTAGCCGTGCTGTGGATTATTGCCCAAGCCGCATCAGGAGCGCGTCGTCAAGGAATTGCGATAGCCACCATGACGGCTTTAGGCGTGGTGCTGTTATTTTTGACGTTTGTTGCCGATTCTGAAACACGGCGCATGATTGGTATTTTCTCGCTGGCGTTTGCCATCTGTGCGGCTTTTGTCCTCATTGTATTTAGGCGTGGCGGCACACCTAGTGCCACAACGGGTTTCACATCACAATCAGCAGTACCTACAGAAATACAAGGTAAAAGTCGTTTGGATGAAATCCGCGAGAAATTCCGCAACAACCCCTAATCCAACAATCAAACGAGGGGCATTACGCCCCTTGTTTGCAATCGCCTCACCTGCCCTAATATCGCGCTAAAATGCGCGTTATCTGCTCAATATGGTTGCTATCATGAAAACCCACCTGCCCCACACTATCAAACAAGGTAAAGTGACCGCGTTCTGGATGCGTGCCAAAACGTTGCCATTGCTCCTCTGTAAGCCCTTCAAAAAACGCTAAAAAAGTTGCCCGATGTTGGCTTAGGCTTTCTAGCACCTCCTGGGGGTTTTGTTCGCTGTAACGACGTTCTGCCACCATTGCTTCGTGGTCATAGGCAGCGAAGTGTGGGTTGTCCTGTTCTATCATGCTGGTGGCACGCGCCATAAAAATCTCGTCAAAGTCACGCAAATGGCAAAGCACCTCTAAGACTGTCCAGCCCTCTTCACCATCTCGCAGGGTGGTCAAATCTTTTGGAGAAGCTGTCTTGATAATGTGTTCAAGCGTTTTAACGGTATACCTTGCAATACCAATAAAGCGTTCACGATTCTTACTGTCCATTGGCGTTATTCTCCGTTTCTTTAAGGTCGTTCATCAACCAAATAATGTTTTGCTTTAGGTCTTTCGCCAGTTTTTCGCCGCCCTCTATGGTATTTTCATACACAATAAAGCGCAAGTGACGGATGTCAAATGGGATGTCTTGCACATCTTTATTCTGTGTTAGCAAAATGGCGGGCTTGCCAAGAGTGTGTGCGATGCCTAGCTCATAGTAAACGTTGGCGTTTACTTCGGTCGTTTCGGCAATCACCAGCCTACAGGCATTTAGCGCAGACCAAACCTCTTGCATAATAGACCCCTTCACCGACGAAAAGTCATCGCCACGCTTAATGGTCAGGTTAAGGCTAGTCATCAGGGGGCGCACAATATTGTTATACACGCCGTCAAACTGCTCACGAAACGGCATTACCATAAACACATCCGATTTAAACTGGGTTTGGCGTTGTGGTTCACCAAAAATAGGCGATACTCTTAGCCATCCGTCATTGTCACTATCTTTCGCCACTTGCCGTTGTGCGTCATGCACTATCAAGGCACGGCGAATGATTTGGTCTATATCATCACCTGCCACCCTAAAGAAGCTCTCTGCCCACGCATTAAGCTCACTTTCAGACAGCTTAGACATATTTTTATCAGGTGTACTACTGCTTCGAGTAACTTCTTCCAGATTGTCCATAAAGCCCTGCAAGGGGGGAAGCAACCGAATGTCATTGTTCCCTTTGCGAAAGGTCTCAACGCTCATCACTACTCGCGCCATAAGGTCTTGGGAGTCTTTGAAAAAAATGACGACGTGGTTTTGCGATAACAACTGCAAGAAAGCCTTCATGCGCTCATCTTGGGTCGTTTTCGCGCTTTCGTCCACCAAAATTACGCATAAAATACCGCGTTGATACGCCAAACGATATTCTTTTTCGGCATAAGACAGCGTGCCACCGTCCTCAACCGTGCCGTAGTTTGCCCCATATACGCCCAAGAAAAGCTGTGTTGTTTCCATAATTTGCTTGGCGATGACCATTCTATCACCACTCATTTGCACCACATCCGCCGCACTTACAGACGAAATGGTCATTTCATCAATATCCCACAACGCAGACTTTACAACGCCCAAATACTCTAGGCATTGTGGGTCATCGCTGGTGCTGATAAAAATTTTATAGCGCATGTTCGCCTCTTTAATTATGCTGTAAACAAGCCAAGCCAATTTAAGCGTTCATTGTGAACGAAAAAGCCCGATGTGGCAATAAGCATCATCGGGCTTTTAGGGTTTAAATGGGCAAAAAGTGATTAGTCGCCCACAGGGGCAGAAGATGCAGGGGCAGATGGCGCAGGTGCAGAAGGCGCACTGTCAGCCCTAGGTGCAGGGTTTTCAGACTTTGAATCACTTTTTGTATTAGGAGCAGCAGAGTTTTTTGCGCCCTTGCTGTCGTTGACGTAAAAACCAGACCCCTTAAAAATAACACCCATCGACTGGATAAGGCGCGTTACTTTTTGCCCGCTTTCAGGGTCAACTTGCAGTGGGTCGTCTGTAAACTTTTGCTTTACTTCAAACGTCGTGCCGTCATCTCGGCGATACGTATAGACTGGCATACAACCATTACCTCGTGTGTTCTCTATCCTATCATAACGATACTATAGCAGAGAAACATCAGAATTGAATTAGCGATTTTTGCCAGTGTGGGCTAGTAACCCACCACTTGTCCATCTTTGCGTGGGTCACTTCCCCCATACAGCACGCCGTTTTCATCGCGCACAATAATTTGCCCGCTTCCAAATAGCCCACGTTCTGCACCCGTTACGGGGCGCACACGGTGCCCCATCTCGGCAAGTTTTGCCATTGTTTCTACAGAAAAGCCCTCTTCAACCGCCAACACACTTTCGCCTGTACCTTCTTCTAAACACCAACGGGGACGGTCTAGGGCTTCTTGTGGGTTAAGGGCATCGTCTATCATGGCGTTTATCACTTGCAAATGCCCTTGCGGTTGCATAAAGCCCCCCATCACCCCAAACACACTTAGGAGCGTGCCATCATCGCGCAACGACATGGCGGGAATAATAGTATGATACGGGCGTTTGCCACCCACTAGCGCGTTAGGATGCTCACGGTCTAGCACGAAATTTGCGCCTCTGTTTTGCAAGAAAACGCCTGTGCCTTCGGCGACAATGCCACTGCCAAAACCCATGTACAGGCTATTGATAAACGAACACGCATTGCCTTCGCCATCCACCACCGATAAATACACCGTATCTGATGTATTCGGGGGCATCCCGTAGCTCGGCGGTTGCATAGCAACGCTCTTACTAATTTGCGCTCGGCGTTCTTGGGCATAGTCTTCGCTTAAAAGCCACTCTATCGGTGCTTGGTAGTGTTCGGGGTCGGCAACGTGATAGCGCACTTCAGCAAATGCGCACCGCATCGCCTCTACCATTAAATGAATTTTTTCGGGGTCATCAGGCACGTATTGCGTTAAATCCCAGCCTTGTGCAATGTTCATGGCAATCAGTGCTGCCAGCCCCTGCCCATTGGGCGCGTGTTCCAGCACATCCACCCCACGATAGCGATAACGAATCGCCTCGCCCCATGTAGAGGTATGCGCTTTAAGGTCATCAAGGGTCATTAAGCCACCCAAGCTCTGCAACGTGCGGACAATGGCTTGCCCTGTTTCACCTTCATAAAAGGCTTGTGCGCCCCCTTCGGCAACCGCTTCAAATGTGCGTGCCATGTGGTGCAATTGCACCATTTGCCCCACATGGGGCGATTTGCCATTAGGTAAATAATTTCCCGTGTTGGGGCTGTTCTTAAGCAATTTTTCTACACGGGGCGATTGCCATGCCAAACCGTAAACGGGCGAAACAGGAAAACCATTTTTAGCATAATGAATCGCATCTTTAAGAACCTCTTTAAGGGTCATCCGCCCATGTTTTTGAAGCGTGTCTTGCCAGCCCATGGCTGCGCCCGGCACAGTTACCGCATGAACGCTTCTATCGGGGATTGCGCCCGTAATACCTAGCCGTTCTAGCGCGTCTATACTAAGGGCTTGTGGAGCGCGACCACTGCCATTAAGTGCGGTCACTTGCTTTGTTTTGGCGTCATAGTATAGCGCAAAGCAATCGCCCCCAATCCCTGTACTGGCAGAAGTGACAACGTTTAGCACAGCAGCAGTCGCCACGGCAGCATCTGCCGCATTACCGCCTTGCATTAAAATTTGCAAGCCCGCCTGTGCTGCCAGTGGGTGTTCTGTGGCTACCATCCCACGTTGGGCGAGTACCATGCTACGGCGTGAAGAAAACGCCAAGTCCATCGGTTTCATTCATCGTCCTTTTCTGCACTGTCATCGGCTTTGGGTTGTTCGAGGGGTTTAAGCGATGCCGCAGGACGCTTAAAAAGATAGTTTTCGCCGTCAAAAGTCACTAGTTCATAGCCTTGCTTGCCTAGTCGATTGAGAACGTCATGCAAAAGGAAGTCTTTCCATTCGCCCACTTTTTCATTGTTCACGCGATAGTTAATGCCATACGACTTAAGGATATTAAGTACCAGATAGTCCCAGCGTTGCATCATTTCTCATTCCTTTGGTTACGAGAGGTATAACAACCAGTATAACAAATTTCACCTCATGTTGCCTTTATTCTTCGTTATCAGAGTGACTATCCCTATTCGCACCTCATCAAATCTTGTAACATTATTTGCGATAAGGTTACACATTTCAAACGCCCATCCAAAAACCGTAGTTCACGGAGATTTTAGCGTATATGACCATCCAACCCATCCAAAATTTACCTTTTTCTAATCGGCGTTATTTAGATGCTGTCGCCGACCATGTCGTTATCTTTGATGGCGCAATGGGAACAAGCATCCAGCTTTACAACCTAACCGCCGAAGACTTTGGCGGAGAACATCTTAACGGCTGTAATGACTACTTAGTCATCACGCGCCCCGATGTCATTCAAGCCATCCATGAGTCATTTTTGGCTGTAGGCAGCGAAGTGGTAGAAACCAATACCTTCCGCTCTAATCGGCTCACATTGGCAGAGTATGGCTTACAAGACGAAACGCTTACCCTTAACCGCACGGCGGCCCGTGTGGCACGCGCCGCCTGTGATATTTGGGAGCAAAAAACGGGTATTCCACGCATGGTTGCGGGTAGCATTGGGCCCACAGGCAAGCTTCCTAGTGGCAACGACCCCGACCTAAGCAACATTAGCTTTGAGGAACTTGCCAGCATCTTTTATCAACAAGCGCAAGGCTTGGTAGAGGGTGGCGTGGACGTGCTTCTAATTGAAACCAGCCAAGACATCCTAGAAGTAAAGGCTGCTGTTCACGGGATTCACCGCTACTTTTTAGAAAGTGGCAATCGCGTGCCATTACAGGTACAAATTACGCTGGATGTGAGTGGGCGTATGTTGTTTGGTACAGACATCGCCAGCGCACTCGCTACCCTAGAAGCCCTGCACATTGACACTATTGGGATGAATTGCTCTACAGGTCCCGAATACATGCGTGCGCCTATCCAGTATCTTGTAGAAAATAGCCCCTTCCCCATCAGCGTGCTTCCTAACGCAGGCTTGCCCATTAACGTAGACGGTGAAGCCGTTTACCCTATGGAACCCGAACCCTTTAGCGACATGGTCAGCGAATTTACACGCTGGGGCGTAAGCATTGTGGGCGGTTGCTGTGGCACACGCCCCGAACACCTTGCCAAACTTTATGAAAAAGTGCATGGTCACACCCACCAAGACCTGATTGACGGCAAAGCCACACGCGCACCCCAAAAACAACGCGAGGTCACACGCGAAGCTGTCGCTTCATCGGGTATGAAAGCCATGCCCCTCATTCAAACTCCGGGTCCAACCATCATCGGTGAGCGCGTCAACTCACAAGGTAGCCGTAAAGTAAAACGCCTGTTACTAGAAGGTGACTATGACAGCATCCTGCAAATTGCCGTTGAGCAAGTAAACAGTGGCGCACACTTGCTAGATGTTTGCGTGGCACTGACAGAACGCACTGACGAAAAAGAGCAAATGGAGCAACTCGTTAAGCGGTTGGCAATGTCAATCGAAATTCCATTGGTAATTGACACTACCGAACCCGAAGTGGCTGAAGCAGCCCTTGCGATGTATCCCGGCAAAGCCATCATCAACGGCAATAACCTTGAAAATGGGCGTGAACGCATCGACCAAATTTTGCCACTCGCCAAGAAATACGGGGCAGCTGTCCTTTCCATGACCATTGACGAAGACGGCATGGCACATACCCGCGAGAAAAAGTTTGAGGTTGCCAAGCGCATTACCGAAATCGCCGTCAATGAATATGGCATGTCTCCCGAAGACCTCATCTTTGATGCACTTACGTTTCCCCTTACCACAGGGCAAGCCGACCTGCGCGAAGATTCCATTGAAACCCTAGAAGGCATTCGCCTCATCAAAGAAGGCTTGCCCGGTGTTCTTACGGCATTAGGCGTTAGCAATGTGTCCTTTGGTATTGGCGAAGGGGCGCGTGGCGTACTGAATAGTGTGTTCTTGTATCACGCGGTACAAGCAGGCTTAGACATGGCAATTGTGAACCCGGCACACATTACCCCCTATTCAGAAATTCCAGATGACCAGCGCAAAATTGCCAATGACCTCATCTACAACACCGATGAGGATGCCCTACCACGCTTTATCCAGTATTTTGAAGCCAATACCGTCAGTGCGGGCAAACAAGAAGAAGACCCCACCGCCAACATGACCGCCGAAGAAGCGATTCATTGGCAAATTGTGCATCGCAAAAAAGAAGGCATCGAAGCCCTCATTGACACTTGCCTTACCCGCCAAGATGCCGTTAGCGTGTTGAACAAAGTGCTATTGCCCGCCATGAAAGAAGTCGGCGACAAGTTCGGTTCAGGTGAGCTTATCTTGCCCTTTGTGTTGCAATCCGCCGAAGCCATGAAGAAAAGCGTGGGCTACCTAGAGCAATTCATGGACAAGTTAGAGGGTAGCACCAAAGGCACAGTCGTTTTAGCTACCGTCTACGGTGACGTTCACGACATTGGCAAGAACTTGGTCAAGACCATTTTAAGCAACAACGGTTACACGGTGCATGATATTGGCAAGCAAGTTCCCGCCAACACCATCATCGAAAAAGCCATCGAGTACAAAGCAGATGCTATTGGCTTATCTGCGCTTCTCGTAAGTACATCAAAACAAATGCCCCTCATCGTAAATGAACTCTCTCGGCGTGGGCTAAAGTACCCCGTACTTGTAGGGGGTGCAGCCATCAACCGCAAGTTTGGGCGGCGTATCTTGTTCTTAGACGGTTCTGGTGAACCCTATGAGCCGGGCGTGTTCTATTGCCAAGATGCCTTTGAAGGCTTGGATGTGATGGATAAGCTGGTGGGTGAAAATCGTGAAGCCTTCTTGCAAGAAGTCATCAACGAAGGCTATATAGAAATGGGCAAGCCCGCCCGTAAAACACGCGCCTCTCGTGGGGCAAATGTGGTACGCACGCTTAAGACTGCGCCCACGCTTCCCGCACCGCCTGTTTGGGGTGTGCAAACCGTGCTAGAAATGCCTCTTGAAGTGGTACTTCAATACCTTCATAAGCCCGAACTCTATCGCCTTTCGTGGGGCGCAAAGAACAAGCAAGGCACAGAGTGGGAAAAACTAGAACGCGAATTTGAAGCGCGCCTAGCTCAAATGACCAAGCAAGCCCTTAAAAACGGGTCGCTCAAGCCCCAAGCCGTGTATGGCTACTTGCCTGCCAATAGTGAGGGAGACGACCTGATAATCTGGGATGCAGACATTTATGTCAAAGAAGGACGCACCGTAGAGAAAGCTCGTCTATCGTTCCCACGCCAGCAAGAAGGCGAATACCTGTGCCTGAGCGATTACTATGAACCTGTGGGTGGGCGTGGCGTGGATGTGTGCGTCTTGCAAGCCGTCACCGTTGGCGAAGTTGCCAGCAAAGCCTTTGATGTGCTACAACAAAGCGACCAATACACCGAAGCCTATTATTTTCATGGGCTTGCCGTACAAGCTGCCGAAGCCACCGCCAATTATATGACGCATTTTATCCGTCAAAATCTAAAGTTGGCAGAAGGACAAGGCAAACGCTATAGCTGGGGCTACCCTGCTTGCCCCGACCTTGACGACCATGCGATCGTATGGGGCTTAATGCCACAAATTGAGGAGAAAATCGGTATTTCACTCACCGAATCCTTCCAGCTTGTGCCAGAACAAAGCACCGCAGCTATTTTTGCTCATCACCCCGATGCAAAATACTATAGTGTGGGTTCACTAGACCGTTCTGTACAAATTTTAGGCGAATAAACGCCCATTAACCTCGCCCTTCTTAAACGGTGAAGCCTCGTATGCTTCACCGTTTTTGATTATGATGAAACCTAAAAAGCAAAAAGAAGCGCAGGAGTCATCTGCCATGACAAGCCAACCCCCTGAGAGCGTTCAAATTACACTGGCTGAATATGAAGCTTTAATTGCCTTGCCTGAAAACACGAACAAAGTGTTTGAATGGGTAGACGGGGAGATTGCAGAAAAAACGCCTAGCTTTGTGCCGTCAAAAATTGCAGGTTGGGTACTGACCTTCATCAACATCCATCTCATAAAAAACCCAATCGGTTATGTGACCGGCGAACAAGGCGGGTATCGGCTAAGTGAGGACACCTTACTCATTCCTGATGTCGGCTATATCAGCAAAGCACGCCTGCCAGAGATGCCAGAACGTGAAGTCCTTGTCGCACCCGATTTAGCAGTAGAAGTGAAGTCCCCTTCGGATAGCAAACGTGCCATGCGACAAAAAGCAGAACGCTATCTAAAGCATGGCACAAGTTTGGTTTGGCTTGTCTTTCCAGAAGAACAGCGTATCGAAGTTTATGTCCCTAACCAAGATGTGATAGAACTCGGCTTGGAGGACACTTTAGACGGCGGAGAAGTGCTTCCTAGCTTTACACTCGCTATCAAAGAGCTATTCAGCTAAGACATTTCAGCAATGGCACGCGCACGCGCTAGGCTTTCAGCAAATTCGACATTGTCTAGTGATTGTTGTGTGGCACGTGCCAAAAGGTCTTTAAGCATTTCTAGCACATGCCCCTTTTCAACCACCAAAATTTTCTCTGGCATAGGGTTAATCTTCACACTAAAGAGCTTTTGCAAATTGGCAACGAATGCTTTTTGGGGCAAACGACTCTCGCTAAAATCATAAATGTAATGAATAAGATGGGTCACATCCAACGCCAAATCTTCGGCGTACTGTAGCCCTTCTCTAAACTCAAACCAAGTCCAATCCCCTTCAAACTTAAAGAGAATAATTTTTTGGCTGTTTTCGTTGTCCCACTTTACTTGTACTACCATCGGGTATTTTGTCCTATATTGATGATATCATGCTAAAATTCTAACATAAAACCCGTTTATTGTTTGGAAGATGTGACGAACATCATTGAGCAATTTGTGGACTACCGATAGGATAAAGGACAAAACGTTTTTTAACGCACAAAAAAGGCTTATTATCGCATGGCAGAAACAAGGCTCATTACCATAGAACGCCACATCCAAGAGCAACAAAAACTATTCCCGCAAGCCACAGGCAAGTTTACAGAAATGCTTCAAGACATGGCACTAGCCGCCAAAATTATTGCCCGTGAAACCACACGCGCAGGGCTGGCGGATATATTGGGCGCAACCGAAACGCACAATACTTTTGGAGAACGCCAGCAAAAACTAGATATGTTTGCAGACGAGATTATCTTTAAGATGAACGACCATACAGGGCGTGTGTGTGCCATGGTCAGCGAAGAACACGAAGACCTTATAGACATTCCGCCCCATTATGACAGTGGCAGTTATGTCCTTATCTATGACCCCCTTGATGGGTCGTCTAATATTGATGTCAACGTTTCTATTGGCACGATTTTCTCTATTCACCGCAAATACACACGTGGGGAACGTGGCACGTTAGATGACGTACTACAAGAGGGCAAACGATTGGTAGCGGCAGGTTATGTCATTTACGGTAGCAGTACCATGATGGTGTACACCACAGGAAGCGGTGTTCATGGCTTTACCCTAGACCCCGCCATCGGCGAGTTCCTCTTGTCCCACCCCAATATCCGCATCCCCGATAAACCCAAATACTACAGCGTGAATCATGGTAGTGAAAAATATTGGACAGCAGGCATACGGCGTTACGTCAAATGGCTACAAGGGATTGAAGGCGAAGGACACACCCCACTAGGGCATCGCTATATTGGCTCTATGGTCAGTGATATTCACCGCAATTTGCTACAGGGGGGCGTTTTCTTATACCCCGCCACCTTACAAGAAACCGATAAGCCCTATGGCAAAATTCGCTTAATGTATGAAGCACAAGCGCTCGCTTTTATTGCACAACAAGCCGGTGGCTACGCCAGCGACGGCATAGGAGACATCTTGGACATTCGCCCTCACTCTCTACACCAGCGCGTTCCTTTTTTTGTGGGCAACGAAGCCCTTGTACGCCAAGCAGAACACTACATCCGCGAACACGACCATGACTGGTTGAAAGCCTATTTGCCCTATCGCAACACCCAACGTACCTAAAGTAAAGAGGGGCATAACTTTCGTTACGCCCCTCTTTTTGTGTTTTAGTTTTTATGGGGCACGATAGCCTAGAAGAAGCTACCGATAAGTTCTAGCACACGCCCAATGTTGTCGGGGTCGCCACTTTGCCATGTCGTTTTACTGGCACTGGCAATGCGTTGTAGCACCCTGATGAGCGTGTCATTCAGTGTGCCATAGCCCACAGGCACTACTAGCACAGGGTTTAGCTCATTACGAGAAGCAGAAATAACGGCTTCGACATCGCTAATGCCATATTGGTTAGATTGTGTATCTTCGCCGTCGCTCAATAGCACTACCGCCCGAATACGGTCTGTTTCGGTTTGTGCATTCATAAGTTCCACCACCTGCACAGTGGCATCATAAAGAGCAGTTCCACCTTCGGGTCCCAGCCGTGTAATAGCGCTTCTAAGCTGGACGATGTTGGTCTCTAGGTTATCCAAAGGAACAACCACGCGGAACTCATCGCTAAAGACTGCCAAGCCCACACGATTGGTAGATTCCATGCGGTCTAGGAAGATGAGCGCGGCTTGCTTGGCTTGCTCTAGCTTATTTTCCTGTGCCATACTGCCACTTACATCAATCAAAAGCATGATGTCGGCTTGTTTCTTCACAAACTCCCAGCTATTTTGGATTTCTGCCAGCACCGCAGGCTCTGGCACATCCAACACATTAATCAGAACGTCGGGGTCTACGCCATATTGTTCTTCAAAGGGAAAGCCCAACGCCACTTCTGGAATAACCGGGCGGAAACCAAAAGTCATGATGTATTGTTGTTGGGCGGGTAAGCGCACAAAGTCTACAAACACTTTGGCGGCTTCGCGTTGTTCGGGGGTTGTCCAGTTGGCATTTACAATGCCCATGGGGTGTTCGTGCCAGAATGTCCCCTCTTTTAGGTAGAGTGCGACCAATTTTTCGGGGGGTTGAAAGTCTGTTAGCCCTCTATTGATGGCAATCAGGTCATTTTCTTCTAGTGCCACAAAGTCCAAATAGTCGGGTCCTTGTGCAATATAGTTCTTAAACTCTGTAGTGCGCGCAGAGTAATGGCGAATAAGGCTTTCAATACGGCGCACGTTGTCGCGCACGTTCTCATCCGTAACAACGGCTGTTGTTAGCCGTCTACCGGTAAAGCCCGTTTCACGCGCAGCGGCATAATACGTCGCAATCAGCGAAGAAAGCCCTGTAGAGCTAATAAAGGGGTCGGTATGCCCGTAAAACACCGTCCGCCGAGAACCCGTTAGCCCAAAGTCTTGCCAGCCGTTAGGCGCGTCAATGACTTTAAGCAGTTCTTCCCAGCCTACTTCTTCTGTGCCTAGTGTGCGCTTGATGGCATCTAAACGGCTTTCCCAGATTGCCATCACTACAGGCGCATTTGCCGTCGGAAGGGCTTCATTTAGGTTAAAGAGGTCACGTCGTGACTGAAAATTTGCCAGTGCCAGCCAATGGCTTACACTCGGCTGAAAAATCGTTGGGCGTTCTACATTTTCGCTGTTTGGCACAAGCAATGCGTTCACAATCCCCTGCATCACCGTTCCAGAAGAACCGCTTACACCCCTAATAAAAATAGGTTGTTCACCTTGAGGCAAGGCTTGCCCTGTAAGTGGGTTAATGCCACGCCGATAAGCATCGTTAAAATCAGCGATGATTTTTGGCAAATAGTCTTGAGATTCAGGTGCATAAATAATGCTAATCTCAATGGCATTTGGCGGTGGTACATCCGAAGTCGTGTTATTCGTGCCATCCGATGTGCTGGCGTTATCATCACACGCCGCCAACACCCCCATACAGAACAAAAGTAAAAATAGTAGACGTAACCTGTACATATAAAAATCACTCCTCTTAGTTAAATAGGCGTAAAATTTGGTCAGCCGTTGCGCGGTCAAACGGTGCGACAAGGCTTAGGTTATCTAATGTTAAACGCGCCCCATACGGAATAGATGTAGCAAACAGCACATCACTATCTTTGGGGTTGCCATTTACAGGACGCAAGCCCTCATCTATGGCAAGCTGTTGTGACGACGCACCCAAAAGGTAGTTCGCAAAGGCTTGGGCAGCCTCGCGTTCATTAGGTGTGGTGTTCGCATCGTCCCACATTGCCAACGGAAAATCGAGTAAAACTTGGTACTGCGGGTACGAAAGCACAATGCTTTCTTGGCGAATAAGGCTGTTGAGATGCTTTAGCCATTGTACTTCTGGCAATAACGCAAAATCTGCCACACTCGCCCCGCGTGATGCCATCGCCTGTGAGGGGGGTTCGCCAAGTCGCTGTGAATTTTGGATAGATTCTCTAATGGGCAAGAACCACGCTCTAAACGCATCGCTATCAATCGTAGGACGGCTAATCACGGGCGAACCATTATAACTAGCCAGTGCGCTTGTTAGTGCCGCCAAACCCGCCATTGAGTTTGTTCCCCAGTTTAGCCCCATATTCACATTGCCCCAATTGCTGGGTGCGCCCAAAGATTCCCAACGCTGGGCTTGGGCAACGGCTTGAACCGCTTGCCAATCTAATACCAGCGTGTTGTTTTGGGTTATGATGTCCACACGGCTCTTAAAACCACCCCACATTAAGGGCGTTTGTGCAGTGCTGGGTGTCACCATTTGATAGGGCAAATTAGGGGTAAGATAGCCTAGTGAGGCACTAGAGGAGGCTAACCAAAGTGTGGGATGGCTAGATGTTGACCAATTGGAACGTTCTTGCCATACCGAAACATCGTTCACAACAGATTCTACGCGAACAACCACTTTTAACGTGCCATTGCTTAACAAGACGTTTTGCGCGTTAAAGCGTTCTACTGCGGTTCGCACCCAAGCCTCTGCTAGCGGGTCTACAGCCAAAGTGAGTGTAATGGGAGGCTGATTTCTAAAGTATGAGTTTGCACCAAAAATCACCGCGACCAATGCCGCGAAGATTAAAAAAACAAACGTTGAACGGCGCATTCATTACTCCTCAAGGGCTACTTTAATTCACTATAGCACACAGTTAAAACCATTGATTCCCTAAGCATTAGGGGTGTTACAATGTATTTTATGATACAAGTAACATTCCCAATTTCTAAGGTCATTTCTTTTAATCTTAACACATTCTCGCGCTTAACACTTGCAAAACGCTCCCGATAGGAATAACCTATTTGCCTATGGGAGAACTTATCGCACTTGAACGCGCCCTTGTATGGCGCAAAACCCTCCGCGATACCGCGCAACCATTGGTTTTTACCAATGGTCATTTTGACTTGCTTCACGTTGGGCATTTAGATTATCTGGAAAAAGCGCGTGCTTTAGGCAGTGCCTTATGCGTTGCCATCAATGGCGATTCCAGCACAGAACGCCTAAAAGGAACGGGTCGCCCGCTTGTCCCAGCCATAGAGCGTGCGCGTTTATTGGCTGCGTTATTACCAGTTACTGCTGTTCTTATCTTTGAAAATGATACCGCCATTCCCCTCTTAGAAGCCCTTCAGCCCGATATTTATGTGAAGGGGGGCGATTATGCCCATAAAACGTTACCAGAACGGGCTACCGTAGAGCGTTATGGTGGGCGCGTTATTCTCATTGACTACTTGCCCAACCACAGCACTTCTGCGCTCATTAGCAAAATTCGTGCCTTGCCCTAATCCCTCTTAGAGAGAAAGCCACATCCGAATGACTTTACCACAGGCAACGGCAGAAGTAGACGACACCCTGCACCGACAACAGCAAGAAGAAGCGCATGCCCGTATTGCAAGTGCAACCAGTATTTTGGCATTAGGCAATGTGACCAGCCGTATTTTAGGGCTGGCACGCGAGATGGTTTTAACCTTCTTTTTTGGCGCATCTGTTTTGGTAGATGCGTTTCAGGTGGCAACAATTGTCATTCGTGCTGTCTACGATTTGCTCATCGGTGGGCATGTAAACGGGGCTTTTGTACCCGTTCTTAGTGAGATTGTTACGCTACAGGGTAAAAAAGAACTTTGGCGTGTGGTAAGCATCCTCATCAGCCTGACCTTTACAACGTTGGCAGTGCTAACACTGCTTATTTATCTGTTTGCACCCCAAATTGTAGATGTCACGGCAGGTGGCGCAAGCACAGAAACACGGCAAATTGCCACAAATTTATTGCGTTTCACCTCTCCTGCGCTCATCTTTATGGGATTGTTTGCAGTATTAAGTGGCACACTTTACGCGCTTAAACAATTTACGTTTCCCGCATTTGCTGGGGCAATCTTTAACGGCGCAATTGTTCTTTTAACAGTGGTCTTCACGCCTCGCTATCAGGTTTCTTTTGTTAGCCCACAAACCTTCTTATCCACTCTTGATTATCTTAGCCCGCTTCATATTGTGCGCCCCAGTGATGGCATTGTAGTGGTTGCTGTTGGCTGGCTAGTGGGCGCATTTGCACAAATGGCGGTGCAGATGATAGACCTACGCAAAGCCAAACTGCGCTTTACCATTCATTGGAAGCACCCGGCATTAAATAGCATTTTATTGTTATATGCCCCCGTGATGCTATCGCTCATCATGGACACGCTCATCATTCGCCCTTTTAGCTATAATCTCGCCAGCCAAACGGGTGAGGGCAGCATTGCCTACATGAACTGGGCAACAACGCTCATTCAGTTTCCACAAGGCTTGGTTGCTACTGCCATTAGCATCGCCATCTTGCCAACGCTTGCCTCACAAGCGGTCTTATTAGATGACACCCAACGCGCATTCAAAGAAACGCTCGGCTTGGGCTTAAGGCTTACCACAACCCTTATCATCCCCGCCACGCTTGGGTTATTTGTGTTGGGGCATCCTATTATAGAAATGCTCTTTGAACACGGGGCGTTTACCGCAAAAGACACTGCCATCACCCTAGATGCCCTTAATCTCTATTTAATTGGTTTGCCATTTGCCGCCATTGATTTGCTCTTGGTATATGCTTTCTACGCCCGTAAAGACACGCTAACCCCTACGCTTATTGGCATCTTTAGCCTTTTAGTTTATGTCATCACGGCAATTTTGTTGTTGCCCCATTTTGGGCTGTTTAGCCTAATGATTGCAGATAGCATCAAGCACATTGTCCATGCCGTCATTTCTGCGGTAATTTTGCATCGGCGCGTGGGGGGGTTTAGCCACCAAAGGCTCTTGCCCAACGCCATTAAAACCTTGATTGCGGGCATTGCCATGAGCATTGTTGCCCTCATCATTACCCCATTCATCACGCAAGCCATTGGTTCTTATGGCATCATCAGAGAAGCCATTATTATGGGCATCATCGGTGCAATTAGCGGGAGCGTTTTTGTATTTGTGGCATTAGTTTTGGGCATCGAAGAGCTACGCTGGCTGATTACGTTAATTAGAAAACGTCTACACAGGGCTTAATTTTCATACAACATTTAACTGATACCAATTTCTGCCTGCTAAGATAATCCCAATTGTGGTTCCACCCGCAGACAGTCTGGTCGTCATAAAATGCAACGATTTCTTTCATATCTCTTAATTTTTTTTGTGGTGGCGTGTAGCCCTCATAAAGCCACCTTACTTAACCCTACCAGTGAGGTTCTAAGTCTCTTTTCTGACGATATTACCCTTGAGGTTGATATTCCCGAATTGTGGACAAGCCACATATCAGAGGAACACATCATCCTTATGGAGATGAGCCAGCCCATTGATGAGCATGGCGCAATTAATGGAGTGATTGTCAATATTTGGCTACCCCAAAAAGCTGACTTAGACCCTTCTGCAAGCGCAACCACCACCACCGCAGAAGAACTGCTAGGTCGCGTATTAGATAGCCCCGATTTGGTGGCAAGCGCTGCAGTTAGCACGCCAGTTTCGTTTAGATGGCATCAATATGATAGTGCTTACTACCTACTAAACAATGGCGACGGCAACGTAACTCTGGTGCTTGCGCTTACTTCCGCCCACACAGACCGCATGATTGCCCTTAACTTAAGCACAAATACCAAAAACACCGCACGATTACTGCCCACATTGAGCATGGTGCTAGAAAAAATGCACATCAACGGCACAAAGCTAGACGCTTCGCTGGTTAATCATTTACCAAGTGAGCTTCCTGTTCCTGTTCATAACCCGCCCGAACATCCCTAACACCCTAAAAAAGCGTTGTTTATGGCACGTTGTTAATGTTACAATGAGATAGGTTCTCTATTTAACTGCCTATCCTGAGGAGCGTGAGTTCTCATGTCAGCCACCTTTGACAAACTAAAAGCAATTCTCGCAGATAAAAAACCCCTCACCAACGAACAAATTACGGGCGCAATTGCCGAAACAGGCGATATGACCCCCGAAGAACTAACATGGATTGAGAGTGAACGACATCGCCTAGAACGTGAAGCCGCCGAAACCATCACACTCGAAGCCTATCTTGAAGCCTCTAAAGTGTTAGATACTGCCGCCGAAGGTAGCGAAGAATACAAGAAGGCAGAAATCATCGTCAACAAGTATGAGAGTGGTCAATAAAACGATGACAGCACACCAACACCCCGAAACAGCTTATTCAACTCCCTACTATACACCCCAACAGCCACGTATTAACGCTTGGTGGGTACGGATACCCGTCTTATTGCTTGGGGGTAGCCTGTTAACAGGGCTAGTGCTGGCGATTTTCTTTGTGGCATTACAGGTGCGTTATGCCGACATCATCTACCCCAATGTATATGTGCTTGGTACAAACTTGGGGGGCAAAACCCCCGATGAAGCGCGTACATTGCTTGTAGGTAACTTTAGCTATGGCGATAAAACCGTGTTCACATTTCGTGACGGTGACAAATTTTGGCAAATGACCGCTAATGAATTGGGTGTTTCGTTTGACCTAGACGAAACAATTAACCGCGCCTTTGCCATCGGACACTCTGGCAGTTTGGTCAGTGATGTGTTTGGGCAAGCCAGCGCATGGTTTCGTAGTGAAACAGTATCCCCAGTTATTACCTACAATCAACAAACAGCCGTTAATAAGCTTACAGAGATTGCGTCTAGTATCAACCAAGAACCCCAAAATGCCAGCCTGTCCCTAAACGGCGCAGAAGTCACCACATCACAGGGACGCAACGGGCGAACCCTAGACATTATGACCACGCTTTCACGTTTAGAAGCGCGTTTGTTAGCCATGCAAAGTGGCGCAGAAATTCCGCTAGTGATTAACGAAACGCCCCCCATCGTGTACAGCGTGGATGAACCCGCATCACTCATTCGTACCGCGCTCTCTGGGGATGTGCAATTGGTGGCTACCGATGAACGAGGCAATGCTTTGGGGCCCTGGCGCGCCAGTCGTGACCAGATTGCTGCCCTGTTGCGTGTAGACATCTTAAACAATTCTGATGGCACACAAAGCTATGATGTAGGCATTAGTATGAGCGCGTTTGAGTCTTTCTTAAGCACACTTGCGCCAGGCTTGCTTGCCTCTGCCCAAAACGGACGCTTTCGCTTTAACGAGCAAACGCAGCAATTAGAAGTCATTCAGCCTGCGGTTAGTGGGCGCACCCTGAATGTGCCAGAAACGCTTAAACGCCTAGAAGAAGCCGTTTTCTCTAGCAATCGCATTGCACCTATGGCATTTGACCTGACGTTGCCTACCTATCACAATCAAATTACAGCCGCCGAATTAGGCATTACAGAGCTGGTGTCAGAATCAACAACCTATTTTACGGGGAGTGGGCAAAATCGCCGTACCAATATTGCCGTTTCTGCCAGCAAATTTGACGGCACCATCATCGCACCCGGTGAGGAATTTTCGTTTAACTATCACCTAGGCGAAATTTCTGAAGAAGGGGGCTTTGTAGAGGGTTTGGTTATCTATGGCGATAGAACCGTCATTGGGATTGGCGGTGGCGCGTGCCAAGTAAGCACCACTATTTTCAGGGCGGCATTTAGCGGTGGGTTTGCCATTACAGAACGTAACTCACATGGCTATCGCGTGGGATACTATGAGCTTGGCGGCGCACCTCCCGGCTTAGATGCTGCCATTTGGCAACCCGACCGTGATTTCCGCTTCCAAAACAATACCCCCCATCATTTGCTTATTCAGGTGGGCGTTTACCCAACCGATAACGCCATTCAGTTTAGGCTTTATAGCACACGCCATTGGCGAACAGAACTTGAACCTGCCATTGTAAAGAACGTTACGCCGCCCCTTAACGTGCGCTATGAAGCAAACCAAGAAGTGCCGTTAGGCGATGCGTGGCAAGTGGACTATGCAGCAGAAGGCGCGGATGTCACCATCTATCGGAATATTTACGATATGCAAGGAACGCTTGTCCGCGAGGACTATGAATACACCCACTATTTACCTTGGGGTGCAATATTTCAAGTAGCGCCCAGTGATAGTCGTTTAAGCGGTAGTTCTTAGCCACAATGCGCCGTTGGTGCTTAATGGGCATGCTGTTATGGTGTGCCACCTTATCTCTTTTTGCTCAAGAAGAAACCCCTTTTGGAAGCGACCTTTCGGGCAACCTTACGGCAGAAGGTCGCTTAGATAGCCGTAACTTTCGCCAAGTCTACTACCTAGACGCATCACGCGGCGAAGTGATTAACGTCAACCTATTGGCGTTAGACAGTGACCTAGACCCCGTTCTCACTATTTTTGATGCCAGCGGCGACCTTGTTTTTTCGGGCGATGACAGCAAAAGCACACGCAATATCAGCACCACACTCAATATTATTACAGATGGGCGATATTACCTTGTTGTGGGGCGATATGGCTATAATTTGGGCAGCACACAAGGTAATTTTAACCTTCTGATAGAGCGTGTCGGGGTTGTTTCACAGCAAGGCATCACGCTTCGGCATGATATTTCAGTCATTGACACCGTTACCAATACCCAGCCCCAAGTGTATTACACCCTTCGCGCCGAAATGGGCGACATCCTAAACATTGATATGAAGCGCAGTTCTGGCAACCTAGACCCCTACTTGCAATTGGTAGACGCAGACCGCTTTATCGTGGCAAGTAATGACGATGCTCCCAATCAAAACTCACGTAACGCACTAATTGAAGGCTTTCTGGTAGAGCAAACAGGTGTGTATATTGTGGTTGCAACGCGCTATGGACAGGCTTCCGGTGATACTGTAGGAAGTTATGTACTCACCGTGAGCAAAAGCCAAGACAGTGGCATTGGTAATTCCCGACGCGCTCCCGCCCCATTGGAATACAATCAATCCATTGATGGCACACTCAATAGCCAATTCTTTGAGCGTTACTATAGCTTTACCGCAGAAGAAAACGACATTATCACTGTATCATTAGAGCAAGTGGGTGGGCGTTTTGATGCTTATTTGGTGCTGGCAGACGCAGAATTAAACTCACTGGTTGAGGATGATGACGGTGGCGGTGGGCGGAATGCGCGTATTAGTCGTTTCCGTATCCCATCTAGTGGGCAATATGTCATTATTGCCATGCGCTTTGGCGGTGCCAGTGGTGAAGGGCAAGGCAACTATCGGTTGCAACTACGGTTTGAGGGCAATGCGTTTGAGGGCGTAGACCCCACAGTGCCTCGCTTGCTTTATGGCACAACCGTAGAGGATAGCATCACTGACAGTGACATCGGTTCTCTTTATGCGTTTTGGGGTAGACAGGGCGATGTGGTAACGTTGACGATGAGCCGTGTAGATGGCAATCTACTTCCTATTTTAGAGCTACTGGATAATCAGCAACGACGATTGTTACGCGCAGGAGATAGCAACAGTGGGGCATCTGTGAGCATAGAACGTTACACCCTAACCTATACAGGCGTACACTACATCAATGCCCTAAGATATGACGGCAGCCTTGCCAACTCAAACAGTGTAGGGCGTTTTAGAACGGTGCTTGTGGTTCTGGAGGGGGTAGATTAGGAAAAGACAAAGCGAATTTTGATAGACATTTGACCAAAAGTGATCATATCACCATCAGCAACAGTGTAGCGTTTTACAGGGGAGAGCTTGTAGCCGTTTAAGAATGTGCCATTTACGCTGGTTAAATCCCTTAGTACAACCTCGCCTCTCACTGTGGTTACCATTGCATGGTAACGAGACACCCCTTGTTGATACCCCCCATAAGGTTGAAGGTCAACAATAACATGTGGGTCTTCTGGGCGACTACGACGACCCACAGAAATTTCTCTTTCGGTGGAAGCCATCAACACGGTGCCATCTTCTAGCTCAAAACCAATCATATCGGGTACAGATTCCACCCCCGCCTCTCGTGAAGAAGGTTTTGCAACAGGCGGCAGCTTCTCCATATTGTGATGCGTCACAATATCTGGGGCATATTTTTTGCTTAATCCATCCGTCATAGAATGTTTTCCTTACTAGCTCAATGCCCCTATTTTATAGAGAAACATTGGCATTGTAAATAGACCCTAACAATTGTTAGAGCAACAAAGTGCGGATGACAACCAAAGGAACTAGCTAAAAACGAAGTAAATGCGCAGATACATCTTGCCTAGCTGTATCTCATCCCCATGAAAGATTTGGTAAACGTGGTGTGAAATCAGCAACATGCCATTTAAGCGCGTGCCGTTTACACTGCCCAAGTCTTTTAGCATTAGGCGTTCACCAAAAATTTCAATAATAGCGTGTTTCCTAGAAATACCCATTTCTTGCCCTCTAAAGAGCGAAAAATCAACAGTAACGGGTGATTCTGGTGTCCCGCGCCCTAAGGTGGCAACGCTTGAAGTGCTTGCTTCAAATAGGACAGGCATACCGTTAATCATCAGTTTTATAGATTGGGGCAGACGGTCGGTGTGTTTTTGCTTAGTTACAGGCTTTACAAACGGCACCAGGCTCTTTTGCCCATTAAGTTCTGTAGTCATCTAGTTTATTAAACCCCTCATCACGTGAAACCCCAAAGCAACTTTACCATAATTTATAAAGAAAGAATTGTTAGAGTGTGCTAATTATTGCAGACTTCTCATTTAGCGTTACAAATTTGCGCGATTGTCGCTAAAATACAGTGACGTTCATAAGTATTTCAAGAGGATGGCAACCATGCAATGGGAATATTTGGTCATTTTTATACAAGATAGCAAGGTCGCAGAATCTGATCCTGATGTTGACCCTTTCCTAGACGCAGACACTTACACCGATAAACTTAATCGCTATGGTGAAGCAGGATGGGAGCTGGTGTCATTTGAATGGACGGTAGACGGCGCAAAGTGCGCGCTTAAACGCCCAAAGAAAGCATAACCGTAAAAACCATAAGGATAAAGCAATGTCTGAACTCAAGGTAGGTATTCTAGGCTTAGGGCGTGTTGGAACGTCATTTGGGCTTGCCCTAAAGCGTTTTTCAAAAAGTGGTGGGGGTAAAACCACCTTTCAAATTAGTGGCTACGACACCGCATCTACCAACGAAAAAGAAGCACAAAAAGCGGGTGCAATAGACCGCATCGAAAGGACACCCGATGCTGTAGTTGCCGAGTGCGATGTCGTTATTATAGCGATGCCTTATGAAGACACTAAGGACACTTATAGGCGTATTGCCCACCGTCTAAGAGACGGGGTCGTTATCCTAGACACTTCGCCCATCAAACGACCTTCTTTTGAGTGGAATAGTCAGTACCTTACAGAAGAACATCATGTGATCGGTATCACACCCATCTGTAACCCCAAATACTTGATGGATACCACCGACACCGCGTTAGCTGCAAGTGCAGATTACTTTGATGATGGTAGCTTTATCATCACACCTGCGGTAGACAGCGTAAAAGAAGCCGTTGACCTTGCCTATAACTTTTGTGCGCTGTTGGGGGGTAAACTACGCTTCCTAGACCCTGAAGAACATGATCACCTCTTGGCAAAAACCGAGCAATTGCCACAGCTCTTGGGGGTCGCGCTGTATTATCACCTCATGCGTCAGACTTCTTGGCGTGATACCCAGTGGTTTACTAACCCCGCATTTGGTAGCCTTACGCGCCCACTAAAGGACAAACATCCTGATGCCATGCGCGATGCCATGCTTGCTAATGCAGAAACGCTCGCTTCCACATTAGCAAGCCTGATTGAAACGCTAGAAGAAGTGCGTGATAGCCTACGGAGCCAAGACACCCTCACAATAGAGGCGTTAATGACTGAAACGGCGGAGGATTATTCAAAGTGGATTAATCGCCGTCATGCCAACGATTGGGATAAGGAATTAAAGCCCGCCAAAGTTGAGAATAACGGCGTAATGGGGTTTGTGTTTGGGCAAAAAATAGCCAGCCGTTTAACGGGTAAAAAATAGCGGTCAAAAATAAATCGTTTGGGGCTTTAGGTGTTTTTCTAAAGCCCCAAAGGTTACTTAAATGTCACGCACAGCAAACGGGCTAAAGTTCGTGTGGGTATCGTAAACGTCCGCCCCTTCTTCACGCTTAAACCACGCCACAGCACGATACGTTAAGGGCGTGCAAATTACTTCAATACCCACCTTAAAGATGTAGTTTGCTATCAATAATTGCCACACCAGCTCATTAGGCAATTCCCCTAAGAACGCCACAGTCAAAAATAAGGTGGTATCTACGGCTTGCCCTACCAACGTACTGCCGATGGTACGAAGCCACAGCATTTTGCCCTTTGTGGCAACTTTTAGCTTTGCCAGCACATAGCTATTGGCAAATTCACCAAAGAAGTAGCCCACCAAACTCCCTAAGAAAATACGCGGTGTTAAGCCTAAAATGATGGCAAAGGCTTCTGCACGGGCTTCTTCGCCAGCAACAGGCGGAATAGCCAATAACATCTGAAACGTAAGCGATGCCAACGCCAAACAGAAAAAACCCACGTAAATAACGCGCCGACTGGCTTTATAACCATACACTTCGGTAAGAATATCCCCAAAGATATAGGCTAATGGAAACAAGAACGTTCCGCCATCAAGAGAGAAGATACCAATCTGAATAATCTTTGTAGAGGCAATGTTACTGATGATGAGAACGGCAACCAACAACGCGGTTAACGTCCCCAAGTATTTATACTCGCGGGTAGAAATGCTCACACTAATGCTCCTTGGGTTCTCCACACAGGGAAACAGCCTATGGGATTATAAGACGATAAGAGTATAATCGTGTGCGCTTCTTTAGCAAAGGATAAACTGTGAAAACAACCTATCAAGAAACAATTTTGCAACGTATCCAAGATAGACAAGCCGTGATTAGCGTCATTGGCGTGGGCTATGTAGGTTTGCCCCTGGTGGTAGAGTTTGCCAAACAGGGCTTTTTAGTGCGCCCCCTAGACCTTGACGAACGCAAAGTCACATCTATCAATAATGGCATTAGCTACATCGAGGACATTCCCACCAGTGAACTTGCGCCGCTGGTAGCAGCAGGCAAAATTATCGCTACCACCAGTTACGATAGTATCCGCGATGTGGACGTGGTGATTATTTGCGTTCCCACCCCGCTTAATAAAACCAAAGACCCTGATATGTCCTATATCATTCAGTCTATTGGGGCTGTATCTGAAATTGCCCATAAAGGGATGCTCGTCATCCTAGAAAGCACCACCTATCCCGGCACCACAGAAGAAATCATTCGCCCAATGCTCAGCCATTTGGGCGTGGGTGAAGATGTCTTTGTGGCGTTTTCACCAGAACGCATTGACCCCGGTAACAAAAATTTTGGCTTACACAATACGCCCAAAGTGGTTGGGGGCATTACAGAAGCCTGCCTTGATGTTGCTGTCACACTCTATAGCACTATCGTAAAAAAGGTTGTGCCTGTTTCGTCACCCACCGCCGCAGAAATGGTGAAGCTACTGGAAAACACCTTTCGCTCGGTTAATATTGGCATGGTCAACGAAATGGCGTTGATGTGTGACAAGCTGGGCATTGATATTTGGGAAGTCATTAACGCCGCCGCCACCAAACCCTTTGGCTTCATGCCGTTTTATCCCGGACCGGGCTTGGGCGGGCATTGCATCCCCGTAGACCCTCACTATCTCAGCTGGAAGTTAAAGACGCTAAACTACAACGCGCGTTTTATTAACCTTGCCAGTGAGATTAATACCTCTATGCCCATTTATGTGGTTGATAAGGTAATGAACGCCCTCAATGACGATAGCAAGTCGGTGAAAAACTCTAATATTTTGGTGCTAGGCGTGGCGTATAAACCCAATATTGATGACGTGCGTGAAAGCCCCGCCCTAGACATTATCGACCTACTACGCCATAAGGGGGGCAATGTGGTCTATCATGACCCCTATATCCCCAGTGTTGGGCTAGAAGGTGGCACAACGATGAATAGCACACCATTGGACGATGACTTGCTAAAGCGCGTGGATTGTGTCGTGGTGGTTACTCATCACGATGCCTTTGATTGGCAACACATTGTCGCCACCACACGCCTGATTGTGGATACACGCCACGTCACTGTTGGTTATAAGGGGGGCGCGAGAATCGTCTCTATTTAGCCTAGTTGTGAATTCATCCTCCTCACGCTATACTTTGGTGTGGGGAGGGTGTTTCACCCGTTTTCCCACCTCCTGCCCGCGCTCTCATACCTCATAAGGAAAATGCTTATGTCTGCCGAATTGCCGATGTATCTTAAACAGCTTGAGGCACTCCCAAGCGCATTAGACATCATTCGCTTTGTTGCAAAGCACCCACGTAATGCCGCCGATGTTGACGATATTTGCGATGCACTTACCATTAGCGAGCGACGCGCCAGTAAAGCAATTCGTCGCCTTGTTACCAATCACTTTTTACAAATGAGAAGCGATTACAGCTATGAGCTAGGGCGCAAGGGCGCACAAGCTGCCTTTGACCTTGCCGAATATGACATGAACGCGCCCGACGGTAGCGGCTATGGCGCAGGCAAAATAGCCCGCGATTTATTTGTAGCTTTGCCACGCTATATTAAAGCCAAAGAAGCTGCCACCGTATACGTTGGCTTTGCCGAAGACGCAAACCTTGAGTCACCGCTTGACATTGTGTTGCGCTTCGATGCCCTCTATGCCACGCTTAGCACTCAAGATGAAATGATAAAATTAGGGGCAAGCGCACATCGCCAAACCCTAACGCTAACCCCTGACACCAATGCACAAGCGCGTTTGCGCGTGCGCGTGTTCCAGTTGTCCCCTGATGGTGACGACCTAAGCGACTGTGGGGGCATGTACGTTGATATTGATGTGACAACCGAAGCATCTGATAACCGTTTGGTGGCGTACCAGTCCACACTATTCTTTACTGCGGACTAGGCATAGGGTTTGCTCGGCGTGCCAAACGGCGCAAATCGTGGGCTTTCACCATTGGTTTGGGCGAAGCACTTAACGCCAGACGTGCCACACCACGCGCCAAAATATCCATTGGCATGGGGGCAACATTGCGAAGCCCAATCAGGTTAAGCAAGGGGATTGCCCCAAGTGCCGATAGCAAATAGTAAAACAGTGGACGTGCCTCTCCTCTGGTATAGGCAAGAGGTGCGCGAACAATCGTCAGGGGTGCGCCCGAACGCTTGATGTGCCTTTCGGATTCTCGTTTGGAGTGGATATACTGTGGGTTTACCCACCACATAGAAGACGCACTCATCAAGATAAGCCGTTCTACCCCATCACTAATGCACATATTCGCCACATTTCGCGCTGATACCTCATTCAAACGATGAAACGTTAGCCCTTTTGAAGGGTCTTGCGTCATACTGCCCACCGTATGAATAACCACATCCTGTCCACGCGCACGCCCGCGCAGGCTTGCGCCATCCCAAACGTCCGCCGTATACCAACGGACACGCTCGGCTAAAACCCCAAGTGCCTCTTCACCTTTAGGGCGCACCAATAGCGTCACTTCTGCCCCTTCAGATAAAAGGGCGTTGGCTAAGTTTAAGCCTAAAAGGGTATTGCCCCCCGTAATTAACACACGCTTTACAGCCATACATCCCTCATCCGTTGTTATGCCTAAGCCCGTTCAAAAAGTGTCTTTAAGACAAAGCGTGGCGCGTCCCACACGGCTCTTAAACGTCTTGGTTGTCTCAATATCATATAAACCCACCCAATGCCCCATTCACGCATCCACAAGGGCGCAAGGGGTGTTAATTCGGCAATGTCGTTCATCAGTTCGCCAATGCCCAGCCCAACACGGACGGTCAGGCGAGAAGAATTACGTGCCATCCACTTCTCGGCATTGCCATCAGTATAGCCTACCAAAAGCAAGGTTGCGCCACTGTGGGTAATTGCTTCCACAATCGCATCTTCTTCGCTTACGCTTTCGTTGCCCTCATGCGCCCCCACTATCTGCAAATTAGGCAATGTTTCGTGAAGAATCTGGCGTGCTGTGGTTGCCGATTCACCCAACAAGAACACTTTAACGCGCTTATCTACCGCATACTGTAACAAATTCGCTAAAGCCTGCAACGGCAAAATGCGCTCTGGTAAGTATTTTCGCTTCCAATTCGATGCCCACATCAAGCCCGTACCGCACGCCAACACAAAGGGCGCACGCTCATAAATCACCCTTAAAACGGGGTCTTTAGTGGCTTTTAGTAACAGTTGATAATCACTCCATATCACCAAATGAAAGGCGGCACGTTGCAGCAGTGCGCCAGTGTGCATTAGGCTCTCTTGCAATGAGGCTTTATCGTGCCATAGCCCCAAAAAGCCCACACGCTCGGGGTACGTTGGCGTGGGTTGTGGCACACGGTATGTAGGCAAGGGGCGCGATTGCAACAAGGCACGCGCATTTTGCATCACCATCGCAGGCGTAATCAGCCTCATACAAGTTCGTGCCGTACACCCATCACGCGCCCCGACACGATGCCCCACGTAACTACACGGGCTACACATAACCTCACTCTTAAGCGTGACAACCTTACCTTGGGGTGACCACCCTGCCCATGCGTCTGCATTGCTACTGCCAAACAGTGCAATCACGGGCGTTCTTACGGCAGAGGCAAGGTGCATCACCCCACTATCTGCCCCAATGTACAGGTCTGCCGAGCGAATAATATCTGCCAATTGTGTGAGGGTTGTTTTCCCCACAAGGCTAATAAAATTGGTTTTAAGGTGCGGTCTTACCTCCTCAAAGCCATCATCCGTCGTTCCTACAAACACCACTTGGGCATTAAACTCTTGGTGAAGCGCATCCGCCACTTGGGCAAAATACGCGGGCAACCATCGCCGAGCAAGGCTATAGCCCCCGCTTCCTGTGTGGATAATAATGCGTGGGTGATTAGTGGAGGCAATCGGAAGCACACCCCCGTCAAACGCAATCCGCGCCCGTTGTGGGCTAGGGTTCACACCCAATAACCCCACCAAGTCTAGCCAATACTGTGCCTGATGCTTTGCGCCAAAACCCTCGTCAGGAATACGCTCGGTTAAAAACCAACCGTTGCCATTATCAATTCCCAGCACGCGCCCCGCTTTAGTCGCAAGCGCAACAAACGCAAATTTGAGTGTGCCAAGCCATAGCGTATAATGGTGAAAGAACACCACCACCTCATAATCACCTTCTCGCAGTTGCCATAGCTGGCGCAAATTACTTGGGCGAAAGAACGCCCAAGAGCTGTTAAACTGCTTGCGGTCGAGGGTGATAACCTCATCCACCAATTCACGCTCTATCACTTTTGCGCTGTGACTAGTGGTTAAAAGCGTTAGGTGTGCGTCAGGGTGCGCTTCTCGCAATGCAAAAAGTGCGGGCGTGGTTAAAATAAGGTCGCCAATATCTGCAATTTGTACAAGTAAAATTCGTGTCGTCATTACACTTCGCCATGATAAAGTAGATGCCCTAATTATTGGCAGAGAGAGGCAACGATGCAACACCTAGAAAATTTATGGGGAATAGTCAACATGGTGGGCAAAGTAAGAGACATTGCCCAAGAAACGCGCCGTTGGTCGTTTAATGTATCATCACCCACCACATTCTATTGCCACCTTGAGGGCGCAAGCCTTATTATTCGTCACCACAACAAGCCTGCACTACTTTTAGAAACGCAAGTGCTGGTTAAAAGTGGCTGGCGCATAGAAACCGATGACGATGATGCTGGCGTTTATGTGGTTGCGCGTAAGCTACCCTTCATTGGCACAATGTCACAGCTTACACTCATTGCCACCGTCCCATCACAAACGAACCTTATCTTAAAGCTGGAACGTTGTATACTGACTATTGAAAATGTTGCAGATACTATTAGACTAGCTTCTGTTTTCGCCAGTAGTGTATAAATTGCGATTGCGCATTCATTAAGGAGTCATGATGTTAAGTGACGCACAAAAAGAAATCGTTGACCGTACCTATCGCAAAGTGGCACAAAGAGCCGATGAGGCAGGCGCTTTGCTGTACAACCATCTCTTTGAACTTGCGCCACAGTTTCGCCCCCTCTTTAAGCAAGAAATAGAAGTACAAGGGCGCAAGCTCATTCAGCTTATTGGCGTGGCTGTGGCGAGTGTTCATGACATTCATAATTTAGAGGTGGTACTGGGTGATTTAGGGCGTAAGCACGTCGATTACGGGGTGGAGGCGCACCATTATGAAGTTGTTGGGCAAGCCCTCTTGCTGACATTGCAAGACTTGTTGCCCATCGAATATGATGACGAAGTAGAACTCGCATGGAAAACACTCTATCAAGAGTTACAGATGATCATGATTCCGTCATAATATAATCAATAGATTATATATTGTATAAGAAATGCTTGTAAAGAAAGCCGTTTTACCCTATGATAACAGGGTAATGTAACGTTTAACCCAATGGGAGAATTTTTGTATGGTTGATATTCTGCAACGCGGTTATGCCAAGCCTGATGTACTGGTGTCTACGGAATGGTTGGCACAAAACCTTCACAACACCAACATTCGCATTATCGAATCCAACGAAGACCCCTTACTCTACCCCTCTGGTCACATTCCTGGCGCAGTAGAAGTAGACTGGACACGCGACCTTAACGACCAAGTGACCCGTGATTATTTGGGGCGTGAAGGCTTTGAAGTCCTTGCCCGTCGCATCGGCATTACCCCCGAAACCACTGTAGTATTCTATGGTGATAAAAGCAACTGGTGGGCAACTTATGCGTTTTGGGTTTTCCAACTCTTTGGGCATACCAACGCCAAAGTACTGGATGGCGGGCGCAAAAAGTGGACAGACGAAGGGCGCGAAGTAACCCGTGAAGTAAAAGAATATACTGCCAGCAATTATGTTGCGCCAGAACGTGATGATGTTCGCTATCGTGCTTTCCGTGAGGATGTTAAAAAGCATCTTGAAAAAAGCGGGCAAATGGTTGATGTACGTAGCCCTGCCGAATACACCGGCGAAAAACTTCACATGGAAGGCTACCCCCAAGAAGGCGCATTGCGTGGCGGTCACATTCCCGGCGCACAAAGCATCCCATGGGCGCGCGCTGCCAATGAAGATGGCACATTTAAAACTGCTGAAGAACTAAAGGGCATTTATGTTCAGGAAAAGGGCTTAAGCCCCGATGCCGAAACCATCTCTTATTGCCGTATTGGGGAACGCAGCAGCCATACATGGTTTGTGCTTTCGTACTTGCTCGGCTTTGAGAACGTCCGCAACTATGACGGCTCTTGGACGGAATGGGGCAATAGCGTGGGCGTACCCATTGTAAAAGGTGCAAACCCCAAATAACCCCGTTCTAACACCCATCGCAAAAACACACACTTAAAACAAGGGGCTTAATGCTCCTTTTTTTTTTATTCCCCTACGATTGTGATAAAAATGATGTATCATATGGGCGTTAAACAACACGGAGACCCCTTACATGGCACAAACACCAAAAAAACTACGTGACCTTCAAGAAGACTTTTCCTTCATTACCACCCGCACAGAACGCCAAGAATATCTCATCGAATTAGCCGATACCTTCAGAGATGTGCGCGTTCCAGAAGTCATTGCACAAAAACCCTACGATGAGGCACATCGTGTGCCTGCCTGCGAAAGTGATGCCTTTGTGTGGGCGGTGGATAACACCGATGGCACACTCACTTATCACTTTGACGTACTTAACCCGCAAGGCTTGTCTGCCATGGCGGTAGCGGTTATCTTGTCACAGGTTGCCAACGATGCCCCCCTAGAAGAAGTGGCAAGCATCAACCCCGAAATTATCTTTGATTTCTTTGGCAAAGACGTTTCTATGGGCAAGGGGCAAGGCTTAATGGGTATTGTGAACATGGTGGTTTATGAAGCAAAGAAGCGTCTAAAGGCTTAGGTTTATCTCTCACAGAAAGTATGCCAATACCCTATGAAAAAAGTCGTATTTGTCAGTTATCAGTCCCCGTATGGCGAACAAGACTCTAACCGCCAAGACGAAGCGTTCTTTAAGCAAGCCCTATTAGAGCGCGACATTCACGTAGAAACCATCGCATGGGACGCGCCAAATATCGCTTGGGCAAACTATGATGCGCTGGTTATTCGCACCACATGGGATTACTATTTGCGCTATGAAGAATTTTTGGCGTGGCTAAACGGTGTTATCGCACAGGGCGCAACCTTCTATAATGCCCCCTCCCTAATGAAGTGGAACATGGATAAGGTGTATCTGCAAGAACTGGCAAATGAAGGCGTGCGCTTATTGCCCACCGTCTTTATCGCCCAAAACCGCAGCGCAAATTTAGCCCAAATTATCGCTTCACAGGGCTGGCAAGAAGCCGTTGTAAAACCCACC
This sequence comes from Anaerolineae bacterium, assembly GCA_034437555.1. Classification (GTDB taxonomy): domain Bacteria; phylum Chloroflexota; class Anaerolineae; order Aggregatilineales; family Phototrophicaceae; genus JANWYT01. Next base: position 107,968 of record DAOTTQ010000037.1, read on the forward strand.
ATAAGCGGTGGCGGTGACAACACATGGCGCGTAAAACCCCATGAAGCCCAAACTATGCAAGAACGCCTTAATGAGCAAGTGACAAAAACAGGCATTATGATTCAGCAGTACGCCACACAAATTAGCGAAGGCGAATACTCGTTTGTCTTCTTCAATGGGCTATTTAGCCACGCCACGCGCAAAGTTCCTGCCGAAGGCGATATGTTTGTGCATGAGCATCGTGGGGGTAGCACGTACACCTTTAACGCTCCTTCCGAGATGGTGGCAAAAGCCTCTAATATCTTGCGTATTGCCCAACGCCTTACGGGTCAATTGCCCCTCTATGCGCGTGTGGACTGCATCATTGAAGGCGATGAGCTTATCTTAATGGAGTTAGAAGTGGTTGAACCGTATTTGTATATGCCCTATGCGGATGAGTACGCCAAACAACGATTTGCAGACGCACTCGCCCAAAGGTTAGAGAGCAACACATGATTTATCACATCACCACCCACCAAGCGTGGCAAGAAGCCCAAGCCATCGGCACATACACCGCCCCATCACTGGCGATAGAGGGCTTTATTCACGCTTCTACCGCCCTACAAGTGCCAAAGGTTGCTAATGCCTTTTATCGTGATATTCCCGATTTAGTGCTGTTGCACCTTGATGACACGCGCCTAGAAGCCTCCCTAAAGTGGGAAGCCCCCGTTCATCCTAATAATGCACCGACTAATGGCACACCCATCAATGGCACACCCACAGATGAAACCGTTACAGAGCAATTTCCGCACATCTACGGTAGCATTAGCCTAGATGAAGTCGTTAAAGTCACAGACCTCTTGCCCGATACAGAAGGCAATTTTCACTTTACGGCGTAAGTTCTAGCGGATAGGACATTAGTCGTTCTCCCGTTTGCCACTCATACACCACCAAAACGGCTTGATAGGCAACCTCTGTTAAGCCGTCAGCGTTAATGCTTAAGGTTTGGCATGGGTATGGGCGTACATCGGGCAAGCCTGCGTCACTTTGGCGCAACAATGCCCCATTTTCATCAAGTAAGTGCAAGCCCACCGAATAAATACCTGTAGGCAACGCGCTTGCATCCCACAGAACGCTCACACGATAACCTTGTGCTTCATGAATCATGCGTTGCGCCACAATGTTGAGTGTGTTGCTTGCACCTTGTCCTACGGGATGGCGCAGGTAAAACCGCAGCTCGCCATCAGGATGGGTAACAGGCGCATCGCATAGGCTAAATTGTGTATTGAGAACGTATTGCACCACGCCCAGATTATTATCAAACGGCACATTTGGCACGATGGCTGTCCACACGGCATCAATGCCGTTTAGGGCTTCGTTGACCGCTTGCAAATACTCATTATCGCTATCGGCTTGCGAAAGGTTCATTAGCCCCACTTGTTCGCGTTTGGCGTGGGGAATGCCTTCGGTTAAATAGTCCAACACAAACAATCCAAACGGCTCATCATCAGGGGGCAAAAAGTGCCAGATGATGCTGTCTTGTGCTGTGCTGTGGGTGCGTAAATGCGCTTGTGCCAATGCTAAACCCGCAGAAGGAGCGCGGTAAATTTGCCCAAATAAGCCTGCTATAAAGGCAGGGTTTAGTGATTGAAGCACGCCCGCCCCCCCCCAAACCACCAGCAGGAGCGCAATAGGTACGCCACGCTTGCTCGTTTCACGCATTCCCACCGCCACCCACAACGCCAAGGGGGGAAACAGAAATATCAAGTAGCGCAAATGCACCATAAACGGAATCAGGGCGTTAATGAGTATCACCAAGAGCAGCGACACCCCAAGCCAAAGCCAAATTAGGCGCATCTCTAAGGACTTTAAGCGTAAGCCCATCCACGCCAACAATGCCCATAACGCCACATTCGCATTAGCAAACGTCACAATCAAGTTGGGTGCAATCTCATACCAGCGCATTGAAGTATCGGCTCTGGAACTAGCGACACCCCGTTCTGCTACACCAAACGCCACCGTCAGCCATGGCGCATACGCCAGACCCGCCAGCACCAATGCAAACATCATCCCCCACCATGCCCGTGAACGCCTAAATGTGAGCAAGTGAAACACTCCCAAAACCGCCCCCACCGACAACGCCACATAATGCGAGTACGCCAGTGCCGTCATGCTGGCAAATACGCCCACGCGCCAACCCCACGCCGTACTCGACCGCCCACGCCAATAACACCACGCCACCAACACCGTATAAAACGCCACTTGGGTATAGGCGCGTGCTTCATGCAAATAGTCGATAAAAAACGCCGACAAGCCCAGCACCACCGCGCCATAAAAGCCTACCTGCGCACCAAACATCTCACGCCCAAGCCTTGCCATGCCTGCCACTGCCAACACACCATAAAAGAGCGAGTACAGGCGCACCACAAAAGGCGCATCCCCCAAGAAAGACCCCCACGCCCCTAGCGAAAAATAATACAACGCGCCCATCCCGCCGGGGTCAACCTCTATGATGCGCCGATAAATTTCTTGGGGGGCAACCGACCCATAAGGGGGCGTTCCCGACTTAAAGATAGACCAGTATTCATCCACAAACACAATGTCAGCGTTTAGCATCCGCGCCCCAAGTGCCGTTACCATCAGCAACAGCCCCACTGTCGCCCACAATCGCGCGTGATTTGTTTTTATTGTTGTTTGTGGTGTCACGGTGTATTTGCCCTTTGGTTTATCAAGATACTGTGGGCAAATTGTAACGGATAGAGAGATAAGAACGTAGCATTAAAAAAGGAGCTTCGCGCCCCCTTATGGTGTTTTGTAGGGTAGTACCCTGATTGCCAGTCCCTGATTTTTACAGGGTTTTACCCAAACGCCACCACTTTTTGCAAAAAGTGGGCATGAAAGGGTCGAGGGATGCTAATCCCTTGTGGATGTTCGAGGGCAAAGCCCTCAAGAAAAAACAACTGGCAATCACGGTATGGTAGTACTATTCGAACCGAAAGCCTAAACGCTCTAACACCCCGCGTAAATGGGTACGAATGGGCTTATTAAAGCGTTCCGCAATAAAGCCCGTCCACGCCGCATCTATTGTTTCTCGCCCTTCGCTACGATAGTGCGTCGCCAGTGCGTTATCATGTGCTTGCAAGTCGGCGATAATATCGCTGGTTTTATAGTGTTCGTGATGCACCACCACGCCCTGCGGTAAGCGTGGCTTTTGGTTAGGAATCACTTCAGGGTAGCCAATGCACAAGCCATACGCCACATAAACGCCCTGCGGCAAACCCAAAAGTTCGGCAACCTCATAAGGGTGGTTCCGCATCGCGCCAATCATCACCGTACCTAAACCCACCGATTCGGCGGCAATCGCCAAAGACATCCCCACAAGGCTGGCATCAATGGTTGCAATCAGAAAAGATTCTAAGTTGGGGTGTGTTGTTTCGCCGTGGAGTTGGGCGGCAACGTTCATCCGATACATATCGGCACACAACGCCACAAAAACAGGCGCAACCTCAATATGCTTTTGCCCGCCCGCTAGTTCAGCAAGTTTCGCCTTCTTTTGGGGGTCACGCACAACGATAAGGCTATAGGTTTGGGTATTGCTAGAAGTAGGAGAACGACGTGCAGCTTCAATTAATGTGTTAAGCAATTCATCGCTAATAGGGTCTGTGCTATACTTGCGAACACTCACGTGCGTGTTAAGGGTGTCGATTGCGGATGAAGAAATAATTGTTTCCAACGCCATGCTTGCGCTCCTATCGTTTGTTCTTACACTAGACTTATGTACATCAGCACATCTTACTACACGCCCCACCGAGTACACAGGAATAAGTTCTTATATGAAAAAATTCTCACGCTTATGGCTGATGCTTTTCATTGCAATACTAGGCTTGCCCACAATGGCACAGCCCGACTTTGCTAATCATACATGGGAAGTGTATTTACAGCGTCGCGTTACGCCCAATGGCTCTGACCGCCTTACCTTTATTGACGTACTCACAGGCGATAGTACCACTACCGAAGTCAGTGGCGAGCGTTACACGCCTACCAGCAACGGGATACTTTACTTTGATTACTTTAATCAGCGCGTGATGCTTGTGGGTACAGATGGGTTGCCCCGAACTCACCCCTTTATTCAAATTACGCAAGGTACACGGCGCGTTGATTGGATTGTGAGCCGTGACGGACGCACTATCGCATGGACGGTAACACAAGGCGAAGCCAACGCCCTCACCACACAAACCTCTATTGCCACCATTGACGGAGCAAACAGGCGCGACGTGCTAACCGATGGTCCCCGTGACGGGATTCGTGCCATGCCTGTGGCTTTTAGCATCGAGCAAGACGCGCTCTATATGGACGCACAACCCGACGGCTTAGGGCGTTTTGTGGCATATGCGCAATATGGGGGGTTGTTTCGGCTAGACCTTGAAACTAGCGAAATTACGCCGTTGCCCGATGAGCCTTCGTGTTATTGTGGGGCGGGCTTTAGGGCGGGGCAATTTTTACGGCTTGCGCTTTCTACCACTCTCAATGGCTTTGATGTGCGCGTTTATGATTTAGAGCGCAATCAGTCACAAGTCATCACATCCTTGCCCATTGGCAACTATACCCAAGCGGGCGATATTCTTATTTCTCCTGATGGCACACGAGCCGTTTACGCACTCTCTCAAGTGTCGGGGTTTGGCACATCCAGCCAGTCTGTACAAACGGTCTTTATGCTCATAGACCTACGAAGCTACACACAATTCGCCCTTACTAGCCCCATCACAACCTATGTTCAGCCCATCCGTTGGACAGAGGACAATACCGCCATTGTGTTCACTAGCCCTCAGGTGAGTGGCACATGGAAAATTAGCCTTGCAGATAGGGAATTAAAAAAGGTTGCCGAAGCAACCTATATTGGTAAATTAGAAAATTAAATAGCGTTTACAAATTACGCTGCGATAAGTGCCTAAAGTTCGCTTGGCGCATCAAATGTGGTGGGGCGTTGAGGGTCATCTTCTGGGATGGCAAAAATCATGCGCCCGGTGTCCCGATTGATGAGTTTCGTTACCAATACCCGAATGGTTCTATCCATGTATTGCTTGCCGTTTTCTACAACAACCATAGTACCATCGTCTAAATAGCCCACGCCTTGGTTGGGGTCGCGCCCATCTTGGATAACACGCACAGGGAATACTTCACCGGGAATAAAAATAGAGCGAACTGCATTGGACAATTGGTTAATGTTTAGCACAGTTACGCCTTGCGCCTCTGCCACCTGCCCCAAGTTAAAGTCATTCGTCATCACCACTGCCGACATTTGCAAGCCCAACGCCACAATTTTATCGTCTACTTCGTTAATGTCGTCAAAGTCATCATCCACAATGCGCACAGGTACAGTGTCACTGCGCTGAATTTTGTTAAGCACCGCCAGCCCACGCCGCCCACGATTGCGCCGAAGCAAATCAGAAGAATCTGCCACACGATGTAACTCATTCATCACAAAGCGAGGCACAATCAGCGTTCCACCAATGAAGCCCGTTTCGGCAACATCGGCAATGCGCCCGTCAATCAATACGCTGGTGTCTAAAATGAGCTTGCGTGAGGACAAGCCCGAAAAGCGACCGCTGCGCCCACCAAAGCGTTCTGCAATGGTGTCTAAAATTTCACGGCTACGAATACTAAACGTGGTTAAGCCCAAATACGCCCCCGCCAAAGAGACAAACGGCGGTAACAGCGTTCCAAATGGGGTAGGTAACAAGGACAGGGGGTACGCCAAAAGCAGCGTGAGAATTAGCCCCACCGTTGCGCCCACCACCGACATCAGCAAGCGTTCTATAGGTAATTCGTTGATAGCTCTACGCACAAAGCGCACTGGGCGCACCGTCAAAAATGGGGTCATGATAATGCCAAAGAGCAAGCCCACTAGCCCAAAGATGAAGCCCCGTGAAGGAACGTCAAGGTTAAGGAAATTTGCTAGGTCAACGCCAATTCTTGCACCAACGATGGTAAACACCACCATGCCTATCAGTCTTGAAATGAAGTCAGAGGTCATAAAATAATACCATGTGTTTTTGAACGAATAATAGAGTTTCATTATACCCCTGTTTATTCACTCTGAACACGCCTAAAAGCTAACTTGCGTCTACTCATAAAACTCATTATACTTGCTTGTAATGGGTGAGATTTTTCACCCTCTACAAACTTGTGTTGGAAATGCGCGGTATTTTGGCAGATTCATCACAGCATAAAGCATCTTTGTGTTGAAATTGGTGTTTAGAAACAGCAGATTGCTGTCTTGGTGACAAAATTTGAACTACGTACATCGCGGTATGTGCGTAGATGGAAAAGTGTATTGTAAGCGTGTTACGCTAACCTCCCTTGCTTTTAGGATAAAAAATGCCTGTAGTAACACTTCTTGAACGGCAAAAGAATAATCCAGAGCGCGTCAATGTTTATCTCGATGGCGAGTTTGCCTTTGGGTTAAATGAGCTAGATGCAGTACAGCTCCGCAAAGGGCAGGTTCTTAGTGATAGCGACATCGCACAACTTAACGAGCGAGATGCAGTAGCGAAAGCTGTTGATAAAGGCGTAAACTTGTTATCGTTTCGCCCCAGAAGTACCAAGGAAGTCCGCACTGCTCTTGTTAAAAAAGACCTTTCTCCGCCCGTGATTGATGCCGCACTAGAGCGGTTACAGGCACTTGGTTATCTTAATGACCTTGCCTTTGCCCGTTTTTGGGTAGAAAATCGCGGTACGTTCAAGCCCCTTAGCGTTCAAGCCTTGCGTTATGAATTGAGGCAGAAGGGTATTTCTGAGGAAGTCCTTCAGGAAGTTCTCTCCACCATCGAAGATGATGAGGCAGCACTGCAAGCGGCACAGTCCCAAGCCAGAAAATTGCGAGGCTCTACCCTCCAAGAGTTCAAACGTCGCTTACTTCCGTTTTTGCAAAGGCGCGGTTTTGGCTATAGTGTTGCCAATAAGGCAATCAAACAGCTTCAAGACAACCTTCAAGAAACAGAAACCGATTACTTTATGCAAGATGAATCCTAAGCCAATCACAACGTGCCTTAGTGGATGTTAGATTGACGAAAGGAGAAACGGCAACTTACCCTCTTATGTTGCCGCGATACCATGGATATAGGGATTGTTATTTTAGTAGCACTCGTCACGCTTGCCGTTGGCGTAGTGGTGGGTATGTCATTTGGCAGTAATAACCTACGTAAAAAGCAAGAAATTGATGGATTAAACGCGCTTGTTAAAGCAGAAGAACAAGCCAAGACCCTCATCGAAAAATCCTCTTTTGATGCCTTAAAACTCATCGAAGAGACCGAAACCAAAAGCAAAGAACGCCTTAACGAAACAGATGCAATAATTGCTAGACGGCGTAAAGAACTAGACCGTGAAGATGAAACACTTCAAAAACGCCGTGAAAACTTAGACAAACGCTTTGAAGAAATTGAAAAGCGTGTCGAGCGCGTAGAACAGCGCGACCAAACGCTTAACAGTCGTCAGGGCAAGCTAGACAAGCGTGAAAACGACCTAAAAAAGCAAGAAGACACCAAGCTAGAAGAGCTTCAACGCATTGGTCAAATGACCATTGAAGAAGCCCGCCAACAATTGCTCCTTCAAGTAGAGCAAGACACACGCAACGACATGGTGCGCGTCATTCGCCAAGTAGAAGCCGAAGCCAAAGACGAAGCAGACCGTCGCGCCCGTGATGTTATCTCTTTGGCAGTCCAACGCCTTGCCAGTGAGCATGTCAGTGAAATTTCTGTCAGTGTGGTGTCCTTGCCCAGTGACGAAATGAAAGGACGCATCATCGGGCGTAATGGGCGCAACATTCGCGCCTTTGAACTCGCCGCAGGTGTGGATGTGGTGGTGGATGACACCCCCGAAACCATCACCGTTAGCAGTTTTGACCCCGTGCGCCGTGAAGTGGCAAAACAAGCGATGCTAAAGCTAGTAAACGATGGGCGCATTCACCCTGCGCGCATTGAAAAACTCATTGAAGACACCCGCGCCGAAGTAGAAAAAACCATCCGCGAAGAAGGGGAACGTGCCGCCTATGTGACAGGGATTCACGGGTTACATCCCGAAATCTTACGTTTGCTAGGGCAACTCAAATTCCGTACATCTTACGGGCAAAATCAGCACGCCCACTCTATTGAAACCGCGCACCTTGCGGGTATGATTGCCGCCGAACTAGGGGCAGATGTGCTTGTAGCAAAGATGGGCGGGCTTTTGCACGACATCGGTAAAGCCATTGACCACGAAGTTGAAGGCACACACGCCGTCATCGGCGCAGACTTGCTACGCCGTTACAAAGTAAATGATCGAGTGATTAACTGCGTAGAAAGCCATCATCACGAAGTAGAACAACGCTTCGTAGAAGCCTACATCGTAGAAGCCGCCGATGCCATCAGTGGCGCACGTCCGGGCGCACGCCGTGAAAGCCTAGAAAGCTACATCAAGCGCGTTAAAGCTCTCGAGGACATTGCCAACGGCTATAAGGGCGTGGAACAAAGCTATGCCCTACAAGCAGGGCGCGAAGTGCGTATCTTGGTACGTCCCGAAGAAGTCGATGACCTTGGCGCAATAGCCATGGCAAAAAGCATTGCCAAACAAATTGAAGAAACCATGCAATATCCAGGGCAAATCAAGGTTCACGTTATCCGCGAAAAGCGTGCCATTGAAATTGCCAGATAGGCAACACATCATTCTATAAAAGATGTTTCAACAGGGGGCTTATGCCCCTTGTTGCGTTTTAAGCAGTGCCTCCTTTTTTGCTAGGGGGGGATGTGGTGTATAATATGAATCATGATAACCTTATTTAACGCCAGAGGAGCTTATCTGTGAGACGTTTACTTGTGCTTTTAGGGGTATTGCTGTGCAGTAGCATTGCGTTTGCCCAGCTTCCACCTGCTAATCCGTTCAATGTCAGTGGCAATATCGTTATTAGTGGTTCATCCGCCCTTGCCCCATTAACCGAAAATATCGCCACGCTCTACACCCTTGAGGGTTTTGCGGGCAATATCAGCGTCAACCGCGCCAACACCACCGATGCGTTTATTGCCTTTTGCCAGCGCAACACCGATATTGTGATGGCAGACCGCCTGATTAGTAATGATGAAGCTGCTGCCTGTAGTGCCAATGGTGTAAACCCACTTGCTTTTAGGGTAGCCACCGATGCGCTCATTATTGCCGTCAGTGGGCAAAACGGCTTCCTCACAGACCTCAACACACCCGAATTACAATTAGCTTTTGGGTCTGCGCTGAATTGGTCGGACATTCGTTCAGGCTTCCCTATTGAACCTGTAACGCGCTATTTGCCCGCCGCAGATTCTAGCGAAACGCAATTCTTTATTGATGCCCTCTTTGGGGGCGATGCGTCACGCTTATTAACAGCCACCAACAATAATTTATCCGCAGACAGCAACACCATTTTGCAAGGCTTACAAGCCAACCCCAATGCAATTGCACTTTTAGGGGCAAGCGTCGCAAACCGCAATAGCTCATTGGTGCGCTTTGTTCTGTTGGATGGCGTAACACCCACCACACAAGCCGTCACCCAAAATCAGTACCCTTTGGCACGCCCTCTGTTGCTTTATACCACCGCCGAAACCTTTACAGAGAAGCCGCAGGTGGCCGATTTTATGAATTACTACCTTACCAACGTAAACGCCGAAGTTGCGCCATTAGGCTTATACCCTGCAGGCGAAAGCAACCTTTCACAAGCCGTGAGTACATGGTTTGCCGCCATTGGGCAAACGCAAACCATTGGCGTACCGTTGCCCACCGCACAGCCCCAAGAAATCCCCATCATCACAGAAGAAAGTACCGCCATTCCAGAAGTCGGCGAAGTGATTGATGAAACCCTTGACCCCATTACCGAACCCGCCCTACCCAGCGCCGCTGATGACACACTCTTGCTCTTGGTGGATGCACGTAATGATATTGACCTTTTGGCAGCAAATGCGTTTGGGGTATCGCGCCCCGAAGGCTGGGGTGGCTCTTTGGATACCACCGACCCACAGCTTGCGCTCCTCGTTCGCCTAGACCTAGAGACACTGGCTGCCAATACCGTTGGGCAAACCACGCGCCCAGAAGGCTGGTTTGGGGCGGTTGCCAGCACCAGCTATGCCATTGCCCGCGATGTACGCCACGACCTAGAGCTACTAGCAGATGGCTTGCTTGGCAAAGATACACGTCTAGAAAATTGGCGTGGGGCTTCGGCATTGTTGCGTTGTTCACGTGCCACCCAAGCCCTAGTGAATTTGCTACAGCGTGGGGGTGTGTACACCGTAGAAGTAAGCACCCTAGACCCTGATTATTGCGCCAAAGCAGAAGTGGAAGCGTCACGCTTTAGCGAAGTGAATTTGCTCAATACGCCCGGTAGTGAAATTTTCTCGCCACAAGCACAGCCCGTCGTACAAGGTACAGTAAGTATCAGTACCAATTTTGCGGTAGCGTTCTTGGATAGAGGCGCAGCATTACAACTTGGTGTTGTGCCTAATGGCACAAGTATTTTTCCCATTGCCCGTAGCTACACACGCTTCTCAAATATGACCTTGATTCAGGGTGAAGAGTTCTTGGTATTCGTCGATTATCAAGACACCACCCTGGACGAAGAAGCATGGCGTTTATTGCCAGATGCTAACGAAGTCACCGAAGCCACCTTCTGCAATGTAGTGTGGTGCAGACGAGACTAGCAGTTAAAAGCGTTTAGAAAAGAAACCAAAACAAGCCATTCATTTCTGAGTGGCTTGTTGTTTAATAAACGTAATATAGAGGTTGCAAAAAAGGTTTACGCGCTTTTTTCTGATTTTTGGTCGCTTTCGGTGCGTACCGTTACCCCACCCTGTTCAATAAAGCGTGTGACATATGGGTTATCAATCACGGGCATCTTCATTACATCACCCTGCCGTGAAAGCGTAAAGTGATAAATAAACACGCACCGCGCCCCTGCATACCAAATTTCTTGTAGCATACAGTCGCTTACGTCCCACCCGTTGTTAATCGCGGTTAGCAGATGGTCACCCCCCGCAAACTGCGCCGAATTAGGATGCCAATGTTGGCTGGTTACGTCTAAGTATTGCGCGTGATAATTACTTACGTTGGTCGCCATCTAAAAATCTCCTCAAAAAACTCGCTTCTTTTTATTTGATGCACTTAAAAAGAAAAAACACCATTTTCAATATGACCATTATAGCGCACATATGCCCATTTGCACTATAATGCTAGTGCATTCACACAGGCTTAAAGGAGTGTTGCTGTGTCTAACCTTATTCAAATTGCAAACATCGCGCAGTATGTGGGGCAAGTCGTCACATTACGCGGTTGGGTTTATGATAAAACTGCTAAAGGCAAGTTGTCTTTTATTCGACTTCGTGATGGTAGTGGGCAGGTGCAGTGTGTGGCGTTCAAAGGCGACCTAACAGAAACCGAATTTGAACTCGCACAACGCTTACCCCAAGAATCTGCCATCCTTATTACAGGTGAGGTGCGCGCAGATAGCCGTGCGCCGGGTTATCCCGCAGGCTTTGAAATTGGCGTGAAAACCATTGAACTTTTGCACGAAGCCCAAGAATACCCCATCACCCCAAAAGAACACGGCATCGAGTTCCTGATGGATAATCGCCATCTGTGGGTGCGTAGCAACCGCCAATGGGCAATCCTGCGAATTCGCGCCACCATCGTAAAAGCCATGCGCGATTGGCTAGATGACCGTGGGTTCTTGCTGGTAGATACCCCCATCATCACGCCTGCCGCTGGTGAAGAAACCAGCACCCTCTTTGAAGTGGATTACTTTGGTGACCCCGCTTACTTGGCGCAAACAGGGCAACTTTACAACGAAGCCAACATGGCAGCTTTTGGCAAAGTGTATTGCTTTGGTCCCACCTTCCGCGCCGAAAAAAGCAAAACACGCCGTCACCTTATTGAATTTTGGATGCTAGAACCCGAAATTGCCTTTTGCTCACTAGAAGAACTAATGGGCGTAGAAGAAAATCTCATCGGCTACATCGTAGAGCAAGTGATTAAGAAGAATCGCCAAGAACTAGACATCATCGAGCGTGACGTGACTATGCTAGAGCGCATTGTGCCACCCTTCCCACGCATCAGCTACGATGAAGCTATAGACATCCTAGAAAAAATTTACGAAGAAACCACCGACCCCGAGCAAAAAGAACTGCTTAAAATTACGCGCGGTGATGACTTGGGTAGCCCCCACGAAACCGCTCTTACACAACGTTTTGATAAACCTGTGTTTGTCTATCACTATCCCACCGCCGTAAAAGCGTTTTATATGCAACCCGTAGAGGGCAATCCAGAGCGCTGCCGCAGTGTAGACTTGCTTGCCCCCGAAGGCTATGGCGAAGTGTGTGGTGGAAGTGAGCGCATTTGGGATGAAGCCCTCTTACTCGAAAAAATTAAGCACGAAAAGCTGCCCGTTGAAAACTATCAATGGTATTTAGAGCTACGTAAATTTGGCAGTGTGCCTCATGCAGGCTTTGGGCAAGGGCTAGAACGTACCGTAGCATGGATTTGTGGCTTGCCCCATGTCCGTGAAACCATTCCTTACGCACGCCTGATTAATCGCAAATACCCATAACATTCTTACAGGCGACCTTGTTCTATAGGGGTCGCCTGCCCTACACATAAAGCGGAAAAACACACCATGAGCGACCTTACACGGCTTATTCCTTTGCTTGCCCATCATGTTATTATGGTGGTGGGTGACGTGATTCTGGATGAATACGTCATTGGCACAGCCCAACGCATGAGCCGAGAAGCCCCCATTCCCGTTTTAGAACTGCTAGAAAAACGATTTATCCCAGGGGGCGCGTCTAACCCTTCGGTAAACATTATGGCGTTGGGGAGCGAAGCGTGGCAAGTGGGCGTTGTGGGCAAAGACAGCACTGCCGAAGAACTTTTGCGCGTGCTTAAAACGCATGGCATCCGTACAGAGGGGCTTTTAGGATGTGATGACCGCCCCACCACGCTAAAGACACGCATCATGGCACAAATGGGCTTGCACTTTCCGCAACAAGTGGCGCGCATAGATACGCTCTCACGTCACCCCATTACACCCGTCACAGAAGCGCAAATATTGGAACACATCGTGCAAAATCTGCCCAAAGTTGGTGCGCTCTTACTGTCAGATTATCATGGCGGATTGCTAACGCCCTCATTGGTACGCGCTATCCAAATAAAAGCACAGGGCAAATTGCTCTCGGCGGATGCACAAGGTAATTTGGATAAATACAGGGGCTTTGATGTGGTGAAGTGCAACGCCGATGACGCACAACGCTATTTAGAGCAAACACTGACCACGCACCAAGACTTTGCCCATGCTGCAAACGCGCTGTGCCAAGCCCTAGATTTGCGCGGTGCGATGGTCATTACACGGGGCGCGGAGGGGGCAACACTCGCAACATCTGATGGTGAAAGTGTGCATTGTCCCTCACCCAACATTAGCAATGTTTATGATACGGTGGGCGCAGGCGATACCGCCATTGCCGTAATCACATTAGCACGCTTGGGCGGGGCAAGCTGGCAAGAAGCCGTGATTCTGGCAAATTATGCCAGTGGTATAGTGGTGCAATATGTAGGCAATCACGCCCCCACACCGCAAGAACTACACCAAGCCATTCAAGACGCGCCCTAGCTGTCTAAATGCTTCTCGATGTCATCACCATGAAATCCATCGTGCCACGCCACCACTTTGAAGATTTGCTCTATGCTCATAACTCGCAGAGAGGCGTGTAAGCCCTCTTTGTCCAGCACGCTATCCTCAGCACTATGTAACCAATCCAACATCTCTTGATGGGTGTGTTGCAGGCTCATAATCACTTGGTCTACGGTTACATCAGCGTTCTTTTGTACGCTACGGGCATTAAAGCGTTCTAGGTCATAATCGGGTGGAATAATCTCATCACCAGTGGCAATCCCCTGCACCATGGCGATATGCCCTTTGTCCGCAAGCATTAAGTGAATCGCTAGTTGGCGTAGCGTCCATTGTGCGCCCTCGCTATACACCTGTTCTTCGGAACGGTTACCTATTTTCCCCAAGCGTTCTATCAGTTTAGTGCGGGCAGTCTTAAGGCGTTGCACCAGTGATTCAATACGTTCTGACATAAAAGAGTCTCCTCAAGAAAAATTTTACGGGCGAATTTTCACTCGCCCGCGTAATGATTTATAGTTCTACATACGTATTTTCTGCCAAGATGAACCGTGAGGTTTTTGGCATTCTCTTGGTAGAAATCAGTTGGGCGTTATGTGCCAATAGGCTACGGTCAATGCGCCCGTGAATGTTGCGAATGATGCAATTGTCCATCACAATGCTAGATTCTATTTCGCTGGCTTCAATCACCACATCATTACCGATGGCGGTATAAGGACCCACATAGCTATCTTTCACAACGGTATTGTCACCGATGATGACGGGCCCGCGCACAATGCTATCTATAATTTTGGTGTTCTTACCCAAAATCACACGATGCGACACATCGCAATCGCCGATGATGTTGTCGCCCCTGTCAGGGGGTGGCGTGTAGGGCAATTCTTCTAGCACCAATTGATTCGCCAGCACAATGGGGTCGGGCTTGCCCGCATCAATCCACCAGCCTTTAAGGGCATAAGGCGTAACCGACTTACCGCCTGTAATGAGTTCTTGGATGGCATCGGTAATTTCTAGCTCATTACGCCAGCTGGGTTTAATGCGCTTAATGGCATCAAAAATAGACGACCTAAACAGGTAAACGCCTGCAATCGCTAAATTAGAGGGGGGGTCTTTTGGTTTTTCTACCACGCCCTTTATTTTATCGTTTTCAATAACAGCAATGCCAAAGCGTGTAGGATCTGGCACTTCACCCACTACGATGGTTGCTTCGGAGGATGAATCTGTAAATGTCATTAGTAAGGGGGTCATTTTGTCTTGAAAGATGTTATCCCCTAAAAACACACAAAACGGCTCATCGCCCACAAACGATTGGCACAAGCTAATCGCATGAGCTAACCCCAGTTGTTCCGATTGCACAATATAATTAAGGTGTACCCCTAATTTTTCTCCATGCCCTAAGGTCGTCACAATAGACGATTCTAGGCTGTTAACAACCACACCAATCTCATTTAAGCCGGCTGCTTTAAGTACGTCAATGGCATAAGCAATCAGCCACTTATTCGCCACAGGCACAAGCGGCTTTGGCATCGTCAGAGTCACTGGTCGCAAGCGTGTTCCTTGCCCCGCAGCTAAAATAATAGCCTTCATGACGTTTATCCCTTCCCTATTTGTGAATAGTGTTACAATCGTACCATAAGGCGCACTTTTGCAGAATATACACCGTACAAACGGCAAACACCTTTATTTTTAACAATACCACTATTTCAGTGTTTTTTACTCGTGCGTCCGCGACGAAGACGCGGCAAGCGTGATAAAAAAGAGCGTTTCTTTGCATTCGTAATGTAGGGTTGGTGCGCCCAATGCCACACTTCTTCGGCAATTTGCCATACGGCATCAGGGTTTGCAATTTTACGCGCATTGTCAGAAAGCACCGTCAGGTTCTCGCGCCCACCCTTTAGCCATACTTCTACAGTATCGGCTACTTTTTGCGGTTCTGGGGCATAAGCACCCGCATTATTCTCAATAACATACGTTACATTACCATCTTCTTGCCCTGGAATGGCATCACTAATAATCATGGGCAAGCCCGCAATTGCCGCTTCTGTTAAGGTTGCTGGGCCCGCTTTCGTTACAATAATGTCGGCGGCTGCCATCAGCGTGGGCATATTTTTAACAAAGGGGTAGACGTAAGTCTTTTGTTTCCATTGGCTACTTTCAAGTTTTTCTTTTAACGCCTTATTACGCCCGGCGACCACTACAATTTGGCAATCTAGCCCTTTTGCGTCAATAGCACGCGCCGTTTCGTACAACGTTCCCATACCATCGCCACCCGCCACCATCAAAATCGTGGGTGTGCCTTGCGCCCATCCTAGCTCCTCACGGGCTTCTCCCTTACTCATTAGGCTTTGGATAAAGCGTGGGTCTACGGGCAAACCTGTAATTGTCATTTGTTTGGGGTTTAAGCCCGCTTTTAGCCCCATATCAAACGCCGCTTGCGTGGGAACAAAACAACGGTCTGTACGGCGGTCATACCAAAAATGATGTGTTGTCACCAAATCGGTTACGACCGTAAGATACGGCGGACGGCTGTTAAAACTCTGCGTCAGGGCGCGAAGCGTGGGGCGCGTAATAACAGAATGCACCGATACAATTACGTCCGCAGGGTTATTTTGGAACAACTTCTTAAAACGACGCGAGTTACTCATATAAAACGTCCGCGACAGCATCGAGGCTCGTCGCTCTGTATTCGACATTTTATAGCCCAAGCCCCACGAAGATTTGCTGTGGTTTACCAACCAAGGGTAAAATTCTGGCATATAGTTCATGGGAAAACGGCTGAGCTTAAACACATCAATGAGCTTGGCTTCTATATTTTCTTCACCATACTTAATATAAAGCGCGTCTCGGATGGCTTCGGCAGCGGCACGATGCCCACCCCCTGTATCCGACATTAAAAATAGCACTCGCTTCATCAGAACACTCTCTCCTGTTGTAAAACACCCCGCATAGGATGTGTAAAACTTAAATCTATGTTTTACGTAACTATCATAACACCACAAGCTCTAATGCGTTATATATCCTGATAGTGTACACTTTAACAATGATTTTACAAAAGATGGAGAAAATCGCGTGTTACTAAGTATGTTGATGTCAGGTCGAATTGACCCTGTAGTAATTAGCATTATTATTGTCGTTGCGCTCATTGCCATGACCGTTCATGAGTTTGCTCATGCGTGGATGGCAAATTGGTGGGGCGATGATACGGCGAAGTCCATGGGGCGCATGACCCTAAACCCTGTTGCAAACATCAATTGGGTGGGTTTCTTTATGTTCGTTTTTCTGGGGTTTGGTATTTTGGGGTCTGTACCTGTACAAACGCGCAAAATGCGCAACCCACGTTGGGGGTCTTTTTGGACGAGCTTTGCGGGTCCTTTAAGCAACCTCATCTTGGCGTTTGCGTTTGCTATTGTGTACCGCATCATGCTAGGCATGGACATTTCAAGCACAGGTTTCGCTTATAATCTCGTCTTGTTTACGTTTTACAGCGTCTACATGAACCTGTTGCTTTTTGCATTTAACTTGCTTCCGTTCTTCCCCATTGATGGCTGGCACATGGTCTTGGCGTTGCTTCCTGCTCGTTGGCTAGACCGCCAACAAGTGCCAGATGCCATCCGTAAGAATGTCCACCCCCTAAGCATGTTCTTACAACAGCCCGCCTATAAATGGGAGCAGTGGGCGCAAGCCTCGCAAATTGTGCTAATGATTTTGGTGTTTATTAGCTTTGCCAACTTGCCTATTAACCCATTAAGCTGGCTTATCAGTGCGCCTATCGACTTCTTCGTTAGCATTTTCCTGAGATAGTGTATGGCGGTTCTACATCGGCTGACGCAGGGCATTAGAGCATTGGGGGCATTTACACAGCCTATTGATGATGCGCTTGCCCCGCGTTACCTAACACCCGAACAAATGACACTCTTTAAGCGTATGACGCGCAGTGAGCAATTGCACAGCTTGCGCGTCCTGCGTGATGTGTTATCACAGGATGCACAAACCCCTGATGATTTAGCAGTGGCTTGCTTGCTTCATGATGTGGGCAAATCACGGTATACGTTAAACATCTTGCAAAGAAGCCTGCCCGTTATCCTTAAAAAATTTGCGCCCAAGCTAGAAGAACGCCTAAGCACAAAAGAAACCCTTCAAGGCTGGCGTGCGCCCTTTGAAGTGCGCCGTCATCACCCTAAATGGGGGGCAGCCATGCTATGTAAAACGTTGTGCCAAAAACGGGCGGTGTGGTTGGTGGCACGCCACGCCGATGACCTAGACCGATGGCGCGACCACCCCCACTATCCCCTTTTAGAACGCCTAAAACACGCCGACGACCGTAACTAGATCTCCCACGCTTTTGCACGCTCTACGGCACGTTGCCAGCCCGCATACAAGCTGTCACGCTCATCTTTGCTCATAGCAGGCTCAAAAGTTACGTCAATAGCCCAGTTTTCGGCAATTTCTTCTTGTGATGCCCAATACCCCACCGCCAAACCCGCCAAATAAGCCGCGCCCAATGCGGTGGTCTCGGTCACTTTGGGGCGTTGTACAGGCACACCCAAAATATCGGCTTGAAATTGCATCAAGAAGCGGTTGCTTACTGCGCCACCGTCCACGCGCAACGCCGAGAGTGACGCACCACTATCTGCCACCATGGCATCCACCACGTCACGGGTTTGGTAGGCAATGGCTTCTAGGGTGGCACGTATCACTTGTGCGCGTCCAGAACCGCGTGTTAAGCCCACAATTGCCCCACGCGCATATTGGTCCCAATACGGCGCACCCAAGCCCACAAATGCAGGCACAACATATACGCCACTGGTATTAGCAATGCTTTGGGCGATGGCTTCGGTTTCGCTGGCATGGTTAATCATCTTCATTTCATCGCGTAGCCACTGTATTGCTGCCCCCGCAATGAAGACACTGCCTTCAAGGGCGTATTGTGTGGGGCTTTCGCCTAAGCGCCAGCCCACCGTTGTCAGCAGATTGTTCTTGCTGGCAACCGCTTCTTTGCCCGTGTTCATTAGCATGAAGCACCCCGTACCATAGGTGTTTTTCACCATACCCACCTCATAGCATGCCTGCCCAAACGTTGCCGCCTGTTGGTCGCCAGCAATGCCACTGATAGGAATGGCAACGCCAAAGAGTGCGGGGTCGGTGTTGCCATACACCATACTGCTACTAACGACTTGGGGCAACAGGCTAGAGGGGATTTCAAAGCGCGTGAGAATAGTATTTGACCACCACTTTTTATGAATGTCATAGAGCAGTGTACGGGAGGCATTGCTTACATCGGTAATGTGCAAGTGTCCCCCCGTTAGTTTCCATACTAGCCAGCTATCAATGGTTCCAAAAGCCAGTTCACCACGCTCGGCACGTTCTCGCGCCCCTTCTACGTTGTCCAAAATCCACTTTACTTTTGTGCCACTAAAATAAGCATCTGTGACCAAGCCCGTCTTTTCGGCAATGGTCTTGTCAAAGCCTTCTGCTTTTAGGGCATCACAAAAGCCTGCCGTGCGCCTATCTTGCCATACGATAGCATTATGAATGGGTTGCCCTGTTCTTCTGTCCCAAATGACGGTGGTTTCGCGCTGGTTTGTAATGCCAATGGCAACAATCTTCACGCCCTTTGCCACTTCTTGCGCCACGCGCAATTGCGATTGCCAAATGGCTTCGGGGTCGTGTTCTACCCAGCCGGGCTTAGGATAAATTTGGGCAAATTCTTCTTGCGCGGACTTGACAACATTGCCCCCTTTATCAAATAAGATGGCACGAGAGGACGTTGTGCCTTGGTCTATGGATAAAATATACTCGCTCATAAACAATCCTTTTAAGTTAGCGTCTTTTGTAAACCGATTACACCCTTATATAATAGCGCGAATGATGCTGAATGGTAGAAAGTAAACGAATGCCCTATAAAAAGTGGTTTCCCCTTATCGTTATCTTGTTTTTGCTGTTAGCCCTTGACCAAGTTTCAAAAGCGTGGGTACTAGAAAATTTGGTGTATGGCGAAAGTATTCAGCCCATACCCGCCCTTTACCCCTTTTTCCAAATGACCCGTAGCAGTAACACAGGCGCAGCCTTTGGCATTTTTCCAGAGGGCGGGATGGCGTTTTTGGTGATTGCGATTGTTGTGTGTGGCATTATGCTATTTTACTATAAACAATCCGAAGCCAACGCCCACTTGATGCACATTGGATTAAGCCTTGTGATATCGGGGGCAATTGGCAACGTCATCGACCGTCTACAGCATGGCTATGTCGTAGATTTTTTCCACCTTACATTGCCAAATGTGATTTCTAATGTGTCTAATTTTGCCGACCATGCTATTGTTTTAGGGGTAGGTTTGCTTATTTTAGACAGTTTCCGCCCACTAAAGCCCGCCACCGAATCCCTAACCCACCCTGACAAAGAAAGCACATAACCCTAAAACCGATTTGCGAAGTTATAGGCAAGAGCGCATAATCATCTTCAGGCTTACTCATTACGCATTAGGCGAGGCGATATGGCACAAGAATTGTTTATAGAGCTATTCCCAATAACCCAACGCCCCACCGATTTAGCATCCTATACCCTGCTGATGAAGGGCGAGGCTAACGAAAATATCGGCGGACGGCTGGCATATCGCTTTAGCCAAGCCATTGGGGGGCGGTGGGCATGGGTGGATGGCAATTTAATCACCGATACCTCTGCTTCGCCTATCCAGCTAGGCATTACCCTAGACATTCTACGACCTCAATCGCCCGACCTGCTAAGAGATGTGATTGGCATAGAAGAAACATTGGGCTGGCAAAACAACGCAAGAGCGCAAGCCCAGTTTATCAGCCAAACCGCCCTACGTGACCTTGATTATGCCCTGCGGCAAGCCCTCAAGAAGTTTTCTGTGCCATTACAAAATGGGCGCATTGAGCGCGAACCCCAATTACAAACGTGGGTTGTGGATGGCGAGCCTGCCCTTTCCCTTTCGGTAAAATCACACATTCTTACCGCAAAAAACTTACAAGAAGCCCTTAAAGAGCGCAATGAAAAACTCAAAAACGCCTTAGGGTGGCGCGTAATGGACATCACTTCCCCTAGCATGATTGGCACAATTATTGCCATTAGGGGGGTATTGGCACAGCACCGCGCCCGACTTTTAGAGCTTACCAAGCGTGATGCCATGCACACCCTCTTACAAAACGCCCCCGATGATGAAGTTGTGGTGACTGTACAAAGTGGCTTTCATGAGTATGACTATGTTGCCAGCGCGTTAGCCATTGTCATTCGCCCTCAAGAAGACGATTGGACGCGCTTTAACATTAACGCATCACAAGCCTATAAGCTCATTCGGCTTGCCCCTGCCATTCGTGCTAATCTCATTAAAGCCATGTCGGACAAACTAAAAGAAGCCGATTTGGTTAGCAAAGCCTATAGTTCACGTACCCATGAACGCCTGTTTGCCCATTTGGACTTTAAGCCCAGCCTTGTATATGCCGAAAAGCGCGTGCGCCCCCATGACCCCTTTAGCATTGGCGATGACTTTCTAAAGTGTAAAACATATCAAACGCACCCTAAGTTTGCCGATCGTCCCATCAAGATTGCCGTCATCAACACCCTAGAAGAAAAAATAAGCGACTTTGTAGAAGCGTTGCGCCGATTGCTAGAAAAGCAATTTGACTTCAAGATTGAGATGATTAAAGAACGCAAAGTTAAAGTCGTCACGCCCAAAAATTTAGAGAGTGCGGTGCGTGTGATAGAAAAAGAAGAAGCCGATGTTGTCTTAGCCTTCTTCGCAAACACCTCCCTACAAGACACTATAGAAGAAAACCACGCGCGCCACCTTAAAACACTTACGCTGGGCAAGGGCATTGCCACGCACGTTATTTACACCGCCACCATGAACGACCCCAATGCCATGCCTTATATCATTATGAGCCTGCTGGCAAAAACGGGGAATGTGCCATTTGCACTGGCAGAACCGCTAGAATATGCTGATTATGTGGTGGGGCTGGGTTTTATCCGTGAACGCCTAAGCAAAGGGGATAGAGTAACCGCCATTACGCGCATTTATCAAAGTGACGGCGTGTTTGTGCGCTATATCATGGATACGCTAGACCTAGAACGCGATGAGCCTGTGCCTTATATTTTGCTCCAAACGCTCTTTCCTATTCAAACTTTTGAGAAGAAGCGCGTCATTGTGCATCATGACGGCAACATGAGCATAGAAAGCCTGCAACTGCTTCAAAAGTGGGGCAAAACCATTAGTGCCACGCTTGCCCCCGTAGAGGTGCTACAAACCGATGTCCCGCGTTTATATGGCTTAGGCAAAGGGGTGACACAACCCGAATGGGGAAGCGTATTTTTCTTAAACCCTCAAGAGGCATTTGTGGTTTCCTCTGTGCCTGCCGAAGACAGCACTGCACAGCCCTTGCATGTGCGCCTCCCTGGTGAATCCATTGAAATAGGCGAAGCTGTATATAGCGTGTTGGCATGGACACTTTTACAGTATGGCATACGTGGAATGCCAAAACTCCCCGTAACTGTACAGGCTGCCGATGACATGGCAGAATGGCTGGCAAAGGGCTATTTGCCCACCCAAAAAGAGGGTGATGTGCCGTTTTGGCTGTAAAAAATAGGCTAAAAGTCTTATGACTCGCCAATGGCTAAATATGATATGGTAAACTAGCGTCAAAGAGTGTTGAAAAATTAAATTGCTATCTATACCTAGAGAGATGGAAGTTTTTATGCTCCGACCCCTATTAAAAGCGACCATTGGGCACGATTATATCTTTTTTGGTTTACGTTGGTTCATGCTTGTTGCGTTTGCAATTGCTATCATAACAGCACGCGGTAGCCTAGACAGTCTGACCCCAGAACGCTTTAGTGAGCGGTACGCTGACCTATTGAATGCGTTTGTAATTGGTGCGGTACTCAACGTGGTATTGGGTTTAACAATTGCCGTTCCTGCTTCGCGCCCTTATGCGCCCTTTGTCATCGTCCTAAGTGACTGGATCACCACTGCCGTTTTTATAGGGCTGATTACGGGTTCTCCCCTGCTCATAAGTGGCATCATTGGTGCGCTCATTGCCCATAGTATGCTTAGGCTAGGTACAAGCTGGGGTTTCGTTAATGCCATTGGCATTGCGCTCATTAGCGGTGTGGTATGGCTGACCAGTGGCACGTTAAATTTGCCTACCTTTGCCCTATTAGAGCGCGTTATTCCCCCCCTTGTGCTAACGGCATTACTAGGGCTGATTGCATTTGTATGGTCAAATGCCCTCGATGAGGACAAAACGGCAAAGTCTATTCGTATTCAAGAAAAATCCGAAGAAAGCAAACGACGCTTAGACAATATGCGCGAGCGTGCCAAAGCCATTTCAGAAATGGCAACCGTACTCAATAGCACCCTAAATTATGAAAAAATTCTGGATGCGTCAATGGATATTGGGCGCATTGCCATCCGCGATACATCAAAGCAACGCCTCATCAGTTTAGCCTTATTAGTAGAAACAGATGACGATTTGGGGATTGCCAATGACAGGGGCTTACAAGCCGTAGATAAAGCCAAACTCTTTGACGGGCAAAAGGGCATCATTGCCCAAAGTCTTAAAGAAAGCCGTGTGATACTCATTCACGAAAATGGCGAAAGTGACCCCGAACTCAAAAATTTGATTGCGTTTACCAATATTGAATCGGTGTTGTGTGTGCCATTAAGGGCGGGCTATACCAGCTATGGCGTTTTGATATTTGCCAGCACAGCCAAAAACGCCTTTAACGAAGACCACACAGACACCATGCAAACACTAGGGCTACAAGTGACCATTGCCCTACAAAATGCCTCACTATATACCACGCTCCATGAAGAAAAAGAGCGCATTATTCGCATAGAAGAAAATGCCCGTAAAGCCCTAGTGCGTGACCTTCACGACATCCCCACACAAACTATGTCGGCAGTCTCTATGCAAATTGCCATGATTCCCAAAATTGTTGAAATACAACCGCAACGCCTGCGCGAAGAAGTAGAAAGCATTCGCCAGCTTTCTTTGCGTGCCGTAGATGAAATTCGCCATGTGATGTTTGCTTTGCGTCCGCTCTCGTTAGAATCGCAGGGGCTAACGGTTGCCCTTAACCAATTAGCACAAAAGATGCAAAGCACCTATAAACAGCCGATGACCGTTCAAGTAGACCCCAATGCCGAATACAATCTAAAGCAAGAACAGCAAGGCACACTATTTTATCTCATTGAAGAAGCCGCTAATAATGCCCGTAAATACGCCCAAGCCGATGCCATTCGCGTAAAAATTGTCATGGAAGGGCAAAACGTGGTCGCACGCGTTAGCGATAACGGTAGGGGCTTTGATGTAGCAGAAACGGGCAAGGACTATGAAAAGCGCAGTAGCTATGGCATGGTCAATATGCGAGAACGAGCCGAACTCATTGGTGGCACACTAGACTTGCAAAGTTCGGTGGGCAAAGGCACAATGGTGACGGTGGTTGTTCCCGTAGAAGTACGGGGTATGATTACACCTTCGCCTAACCGTAAAAAGCTAGAGCGCAAAACGGGCCCACTTTCACCCCTATCGTGAGTTGCAAATGACACATTCCCCACTAGCCGCCCTGCGTGGCGAACCCAGCTACGTCTGGCGTTCTGGACAAGAACGACGCTTAAAAATGATTGAAAAGTGGGCAAAGCTAAATAATGCCCGCGTGCTAGAACACGGGGGTGGCATTGGCATGTATGCCTCACAAATTGCGCGCCGTTATAACGCTCATTTAGATTTGTTTGATATTGAAGAAGAACGCATCCAAGAAGCCCAAGCCGAAACGCCCAGCGCATTGGTCGCTGCCGCCGAAGCCTTGCCCTATGCCAGCCAAACCTTTGACACGATTCTTTCTAACGAAGTCATTGAGCATGTAAATGACGATAAGAAAAGCCTCTCCGAGATGGCGCGTGTATTAAAAATCGGCGGGCGTGCCGTGATTTTTTGCCCTAATCGCTGGTATCCCTTTGAAACACATGGGCATTATTGGCGCGGTGAATATCACTTTGGCAATACCCCCCTTATCAATTACCTGCCCAATAAATGGCGAAACCAGCTTGCGCCCCATGTTCGCGCTTATACCAAGCGTGAATTACGAGGCTTACTAGAAGGCTTGCCCGTTAAGGTGGTGCATCATTCTCGGATTTATGGGGGCTACGACAATATTGAAGCGCGTTTAGGAAAGCTGGGGCGTGCGGTTCGTGCGTTGTATTGGCTAGAACAAACCCCACTAGATACATGGGGCTTATCGCATTTATTGGTATTCGAGCGCGTTTAATCCACCCACACAGGCAAATGCCCTAGTGCAATAATGCCCACCCATTGGGCGCGGTCGCCTTCTGTTAAAATGGCGGCTTCTGCCACAATATTTGCGCCCGCGTTTTGGGCAATCAGGCGCATTCCCTGTAATGTGCTTCCCGTAGAAATAACATCATCTACAATCACCAAACGCTTGCCACTTATTAGGTTACGGTCTTTTTCATCAAGGTACAGCGTTTGGGGTGCGCCAGTGGTAATGCTAAGTGTTTCTGATTTAAGCGCATCGCCCATATAAGGCTTGTAGGACTTGCGAAGCACCACATAAGGCAAGTTTAGCTCTACGCTAAGGGCGTGAATCAACGGGATAGATTTTGCTTCTGCGGTTAATAGCACCTCTGCTTCTTTACTGCGTAGCAATTTTGCCAGTTCAAATGCAGAAGCCTGCACCAGTTCTGTATCCCCTAGAATATTCAAAATGGCAATCCGCACGCCCTTCTTAATTTCAAACAAGGGTAACTCGCGGGTAACATGACCAATGGTGATGCTGTGTGTTTCACGTTGGCTCATAGCCTTCTTTTCTCCTTGAGTATCAATCTATTTTGTTGTGTGGTGTTAATTCGTTTTGCCCAGCCTAAAGATGAGCTTTTCATCACACAAATACACCACATCCCCCACAGACAGGCGATAAGCCACTGTGAGGCGTTCTCCGCCCACCATTGTGCCATTGGTACTACCCAAATCTTCAACCAACAGCCCGCCCCCATCACGCCGCAATTGGGCATGAAAGCGAGAAACGCCCGTTTCATCAATCACAATTTCATTGTGGCTAGAACGACCAATGCGAATAACATCCCCCAACAACTCAAAAATAGAACCACGCCACGCCACATGCGTGGGGGTTACATCGGGTTGATACGGCACAGCTTCTTCAATGGGTTCAATAGCAGTTGGTACATCGCTGACTGAAAGCGGTGGTGGCGGTTCTTCACTTAGGTTTTTCGTCTGGCGGTTAATTTCACGGGCGCGAAGCATGACGGTGTCTTCATGGCGATTTGTTTGTGTGTAATAGGCTTGGGTAGACATGCTTTTACGGCTATAGTCGTTGTATGCCCCTGCGCCTTGCTCCATCAATTGGGCTTGGCTTAAAAGCACTTTTTCTTCTTCTAGCAGGGGTGAGCTTTGCACCCCCGATTTTTGAATTGCCAGCGCAGCACTTTTTAACACCTGTGAAGCACTTAAATAATCGCCTACATCTGCTGATTTTACGGCTTCTTGGCGGGCGTTGGCTGCCTGTAACAGTAACACCGCTTGTACCACATCCCCGTCTTGGGGCGCAGAAAGCTCTCCGGATGCCTTTACTTTAATCATGACGGGCATTTCTAATACCTGATGATGGGTCGTGTTATTGGTAATGTCGTCATATTCAAAGCGTAGTGTGGCTATTTGTTGCTCACCCAATGAGCTTAACGAGGGGATGCTTAATTCCAGTACCAGTGCTTTTACTTCTTCAGCAAAAATATCGCCTAGCCTATAAGAAGTGTGCTTGCCGTCCATGTGGGTTGGATAGGCGTTAAGCTGGCGCACGCCCGTTACTTGTGAGGTAGTGGCTATGGCAATCGTCAAGTTTTGCCCCACCACGCTTAATAAGCCGCGCAGTTCCTCTTTGAAGATTTCTGGGGCAACTTCGGGCGATTCTATAAAGTAAAATGCCCCACCACCCCCATTGGCAATGTCCATTAGCAAATCTTCGTTAAAGTCATTCCCCAAGCCCATCGTTGTGGTGCTTACGCCTTCACCATATTTTTGCTGTGCCAGTGCCACCAATTGGGCTTTATCCGTCACGCCCCTATTTGCAAGCCCATCGCTCATTAAAATCACGCGGTCTAGCGTTTCAGCAGAGAGATGACGCGCCACATTTTGGCAACCCTCTAGCCAACCCGCACTGAGGTTTGTTGTGCCACTCGCGCGAATTCGTTCTAACTTTTGGGCAATGGCATCTTTATTAACAACGCGCTCTGGCGCAACAATCGTTTCTACTTTATCGCTGTATAACACAATTGAAAGTGTATCCATCGGGCTAAGGTGTTGTACTAAAAATTGAGCGGCTTGGCGCGTATAGTCCATCTTTGCGCCAGCCATAGACCCGCTTCTGTCTATTACAAGGCTCAAATTTAGCGGGCGACGCTGACCAGAGTTTAATGAAACCCCCGCCACAAATTGCGCCATCAAATAGAGCTTTTGTGGACGTTCTAGCGTTAGAACATCATAATCTAGCGAAAATTCAGCCCGCATAACGTTATCCTTATCATCTTAAAGCCCAACAAACGTATAGTGACATTTTAGCACAAAAACCAATGGCTTATACAAAAACGCCATCGGCAAGCGTCAGGATTCGGTCGGTTTGTTGGGCAAGTTCATTAGAATGTGTCACTAAAATAACCGTTGTCCCGGATTGCTCCCGAATATCACGGAGTGTCTGTAGGACGCTCTCGCTTGATTTGCTGTCTAGGTTGCCTGTGGGTTCATCGGCTAAAAGCAACGGCGGATTATTGGCGAGGGCGCGTGCAATAGCCACTCGTTGTTGTTGCCCCCCTGATAATTGGGCGGGTAAATGATGTAGTCGGTCTCCCAAACCCAACAACGTTAAAAGCTCTTTGGCGCGTTGGCGCGGCTTAAACCCGCCCTTACGAGAAAACTCAATCGGCAGCATCACATTCTCAAGGGCGGTAAGTGTGGGAATAAGGTTAAAGAACTGAAAAATAAAGCCAATTTTCTCGTTTCTAATCTCGGTTAGGCGATCTTCGTTCATGCGTGTTACATCAACGCCATCAATAAACACCTGCCCTTTTGTAGGCACATCCAGCCCACCAATGATACCTAAGAGGGTGCTTTTTCCGCTTCCACTTGCACCCACAACACTTACCATTTCGCCCCGCGCCACGTCAAACGTCACGCCTCTCAAAATATCAACGGTTTGTTGCCCCATCTTTAGCTGTTTTGTTACATTGCGTACATCAATGACAGCAACCATGCGTTTTTGCTCCATACTGTGTGAATAGTATTCATTTTACACAATAGCTGTACGCAAAAAAACACCAACGGGATGCGAGTTACTTCCCGTCGGTGCGCCTGTCAAATGATTTATTCGTCATGGTGCGTGGTGTCTTGGCGTGGTGAGAGGTAAGTTTTTTCATAATAATTGTGTAAATTCATAAACGCCATCAGTAAATCCGTCCGAGTCAAAATGCCGACTAGCGTTTCACCGCGCATCACGGGCAAGCAACCTATGTTATGCGTTAGCATCAGGCGCGTGGCTTCTAGGGCGGAGGTATCAGGTTCTGCCACAGTGGGCGCAGGCGACATCAAGGCACGAATTTCTAGCACATCAAGCGCGTCATCCTGCCAATAAACACGCTCGGTAAATGGCGAATTTAAGGCGTGACGGCAGTCCCTATCGCTGACCACTCCCACAAGATGATGGTGCTTGCTCATGACAGGCAAATGCTTAATGCCATTTAGCTCCATCAATTCAAGGGCATCTCGTAGCCGTTTGTCTACGGCAATGGTTATCGGGTTTTTGGTCATGATGTCAATAACGTTCATAAGAAAACAGCTCTCATGCGCTTATTGCGCGACCCTTGAGCGAACCAACATTCTAAAAATGTCTGATTCTGTCACAATTCCCAGCAAACGTCCTTGCTCATCGACCACAGGTAAACCGCTTACTTTGTGCGTTAACATAGTTTCTGCTACATCCAAAATAGGGGTTTCGGGTGTTACTGTCATCACATTGCGCGTCATAATGCGGTCTACGGTCAGTTGCGCCCACAGGTAATTTAGCTCCCAAATGCTTAGTGTTGTTGCATCAGAGGGGCTGGCTTCGCGGACATCGCCAATGGTTACAATACCCACTAACTTACCTTTTTCATCTATCACGGGCAAACGTCTTACTTTTGCATCTTTCATCAATTGGTGCGCTTCGCTAATACGCACATGAGGGGTTGCCGTGATAACGCTCGTAGACATCCAGTCCTTAACCATCACATTGTCAAACATCGAACCCATCCTTCGGCTTCATAAAGCCACTCCAACTAAAACATCTACCCTTATGATAGCGAGGAAGTGACAAATGATGGTCATGCTCTGTTGGTGATAATCGTCACCTAATGCGCCCGAATGGGAATCCAGATAGAAACACGCGTGCCTTTTTGCGGTGTGCTTTCAATAATTACATCCCCCCCATACAAGCGAGCGCGGTATTGCATGTTAGTTAAGCCCAGTCCCGATGTTTCGGAGCTACTCATCGACGACATTGGGTCAAAGCCCCGTCCATCATCTTCAACAATGATATACATCAACCGCCCCTCTTGGCGCGTAGAAAGCCTAATTTGACGGGCAGACGCATGACGTGCAGCATTACTTAACGCCTCACTCACAATCAGGCACACCGACTCGAAAACGGCAGGCGTAAAAGGCGGTTTGGTATTGGGCGCATCAATAACCACTTCTAGCGTAGGGGGCAAGTGTAAGCGTTCTAGCATTTGCTGAAAACACACCCTGATCGTTAGGTTGTTGTCACTACGCTGGCGCAACTGCAAAATAAACCCGCGAATGTCCTCAATCACATCGTCTAGTGCATTAACGATGGGCGCAATATCTTTGGGCGAGATGCTATCGTTATAGGTTAAAAGCTGTGCCTGCATCCCAATGCCATACAAAGACTGTATCACGCCATCGTGAAGTTCCATCCCAATGCGCTCGCGTTCTTCTAGTAAGGCAATTCGGCTTTGCTTTTGGTTGGTTTGTGCGTTTACAATGGCTAATGCCACATAGCTCGCCATAGTTTCTAAGAGCAATTCATCGCCATCGTTAAACATGGTGCCATCTTGTTTATCGCACAGGTAAAACATGCCAAAAAGCTGTTGCCCCATTTGCACCGGCACACCCAAAAATGCCTGCATGGGGGGGTGGTTTTTAGGAAACCCCACAGAGCGCGAATCATCCTGAATGTGCTGTAGCCGAATGGAGCGACGCTCTTTCATAATCACACCCAACAACCCATGCCCCACAGGGGGATGCTCGATCATGACAATTTCTTCGACACTCATGCCAGAGGTCTTAAAGTATCGCAATCCACCCAAGCCGTTTGGAATGCCCAATGCGGCATAGCGCGTGCCAATCAGTTCCTTTGCCACTTGTGCAATACGCTCTAGCACATTTTCTAGGGTTGCGCCCTCAGTAGCATATAAAACCGCTTGTGAAATCTCTTTTAGTCGGCTTACAACAACATCCATGACATTCCTCACTCAAATTCCGTGACTTTTTTACATACACATAAAAGTGATAAAATGTATCGTAACGTAGATAAGCAAATTGGGCTAGGTGAGATAAACGAATGACAAAGACAACAAGAATACTCATCGCAGATGACCACTCTGTTGTAAGAATGGGATTACGCGCCTTACTTGAACGGCAAGGTCACTTTAGAGTGATTGCCGAAGCAAGCAATGGCGAAGAAGCCGTAAGGCTTGCCCAAGAAACACGCCCGGATGTTGCAGTCCTAGACATTCGTATGTCAGGCATTTCTGGCATTGATGCCTGCCGACAAATTGTGGAAAAAGTGAACGGTTGTAGGGTAATTATGCTTACATCTTATGCCGAAGATGAGCTAGTCATGGCAGCCATTCAGGCAGGTGCAAGCGGGTACGTGCTAAAGCGCATTGGGGATAATGA
The DNA here is from genome assembly GCA_034437555.1 of Anaerolineae bacterium. GTDB lineage: Bacteria > Chloroflexota > Anaerolineae > Aggregatilineales > Phototrophicaceae > JANWYT01. Next base: position 138,586 of record DAOTTQ010000037.1, read on the forward strand.
ATTAGTGCAAGCCATAGAGCGCGTTTCACGCGGAGAAGGCATCCTAGACCCCGCCATGACCGCCAGTGTATTTAACGAAGTGCGTAAAGCCAACCAAGCACAGCACGCCAGCGCATTTGCAGAGCTAACACCCCAAGAACTCATCGTGTTAGCGCGTGTTTCTGAAGGGCTTACCAACCGTCAAATTGCCGTCAAACTATTCTTGGGCGAAGGCACAGTCAGAAATTATGTTAGTAGTGTGCTTCAAAAGATCAACGCATCCAATCGCGCCGAAGCGGCAGCTTATGCCGTTAAAAACAACATCAACGAATTTGTAACACCTTCGGACTAAAAGCCGTACAGTGAGGGGCGTTTTGCGTAAAACGCCCCTTTGAAGGATTTCCCCCTATGGTTTGGCGGTCTCTGTTTGGTAAACAGGGCTTAGCCAATGGCGGTAACTAGGGTTTTTGCCATTTACCACGTTAAAGAACACCTCACGTAAGGCTCGCGTTAGTTCGCCCATGTTACCATCACCAATGGTGCGGTGTTCAATGTGCGTTACAGCAGCAATCTGCATCCCTGTCCCACACATGAGTACCTCATCGGCAATATAAACTTCGGTGCGGTCGATAGGGCGTTGTACCACTTCAATACCAAGCGCATTGCTGGCAAGTTCTAAAACGCTACGATGCACAATGCCTTCTAGTACGTCAGAATAAACGGGGGGTGTGATGAGCTTGCCATTGCGTACAATCATCACATTCGCCGCACTCCCCTCAGAAATATGCCCATCCTGTGAAAGCACAATCGCTTCGTCATACCCCGACAAAATAGCGTCACTTTTCACCAGTGAAGAATTAGCATAGCTACCCGAAATTTTACCACGCGCAGGAATAGCATTATCGTCTACTCTGCGCCACGCACTAAAACACACATGCAAGCCCTCTTCTTTGTCTACATACTGCCCAAACGGAAGCGCAAACATCGTAAAAGCATCGTCTACATCATGCAAGCGCACGCCAATCATTTCGGATGACTTATACGCCAATGGGCGCACGTAGCAGTTTTGGCGATAAGCCTCTTTTTGTAGTAAGGTGGTGAGGGTGCTTTTAAGTTCTTCGGCGGTCATCCCAATGTCTATTCTTAGCAAGGATGCCGACTGAATAAGGCGTTGAAAGTGGTCTAGGGGGCGAAAAATATAAAGTTCTTCCTCGTCTTCGTTCCAGTAAGCCCGTAGCCCGCCAAAAACAGCAGTCCCATAATTGAGGGCGTGCGTTAAAACACTAACGGTTGCTTGCTCAAACGGTACAATCTCACCCTTAAAATAAGCGTATTTTGGTTTAGCTTGTTGCCCAGCCATGATTAAACCCCCATTAAATCTTAAACTATTGGTTTCTTTATCAAAACGCATTTTAGCAAAAGCGCATAGTGCCAATAAACCACACAAATAAAAAAAGCGATGCCTGAACGGTATCGCTTTTGGGGTATTTATCTGGCTTTAGCCCAAGTAATCGCGTAAGTTGTGGGCTAGGCGTGGGTTACGCAGGCGGCGCAACGCTTCTTTTTCCAGTTGGCGAATACGCTCACGCGATAAACCAAACTTATTGGCAATTTCTTCTAGGGTGTGAGGTTCACCACCGCCCAGCCCAAAGCGCATCCGCAGGATATGGCTTTGACGGGGTGTTAATTCGCTTAAAATTTCTTCGATAGTTTCTTGTAAAAGGTGTTGTGTTGCAGAATCTACAGGGCTAGGGGTTTCAACATCTTCAATAAAGTCGCCAAATTCACTATCACCATCATCACCCACAGGGCGTTCTAGGGCAATGGCATGTTGGCTGGCGTCCATCATGTTTCGCACAGTTTCAATGGGCAAGTTCATCATGGCAGCAATTTCGTCAGGAATTGCTCTCCGTCCCAGTTCTTGCTCTAGGCTTTGTGCAACACGGTACATTTGGCGAATACGTTCTGTCATGTGGAGAGGGATGCGGATGGTGCGGGTTTTTTGGGCAAGGGCGCGGGTAATGGCTTGGCGAATCCACCAAGTGGCATAAGTGCTAAAGCGATTGCCACGTTGATAATCGTACTTATCTACAGCGCGCATTAAGCCTACATTTCCCTCTTGGATAAGGTCGGGAAAGGGCAAGCCTTGTCCCATGTAGCGTTTTGCAATACTCACCACAAGCCGTGTGTTGGCGCGTCCCAGATGTTCTCGGGCTTGCTGACCATCCACAATAATTCGCGCAATTTGATGTTTCCAACGGTCAGATTTAGTTGGAATATCGGGCATTGCTAGGCGTTCTTCTGCCTTTTTGCCACGCTCGATGCGTTTGGCAAGGTCAACTTCTTCATCTGCATTTAGCAGGGGTTCTTGTGCCATTTGGCGAAAGTAAAGCCCCACCGGGTCATCAGAAGCCACCATCGCCAATTCCCCTATTTCAGGATCTTGAAGCAATTCGTGATCGCTTAGGTCGACATCGAAGTCTTCCACTGCGCCGTGGCTCGAGTTATCAAATCCTTCCCGCTGTAGCTCCACTCCTAGCTCGTTCAGTTCGTAAAGAATGCTCTCTAAAGAAACGCCTTCATCGCCTTCTTCATCTAGCAATTCTATTACGTCATCCATAGTTATAAATCCACGCTGGTCAGCACGGTTCAACAGCTCTTGTATCACGATGTTTTCCCCTGAGTTTAATGGATGGTGGCTACCAATTTGTTTACTGTAAACCCCCCAAGGGCATACAGGTACGTTTCATTCGTAAATACCTTACATCTTTTATCATACAATGAATTTTAATTTACACAACTTGATAAAACCTTGACTTTCATCATATCACAGGAACAAAACCCCCGTATATAAGCCAAACATGAGGAATGCCATAAGAGAGGATAAAGCCTGTATATTAAAGCCATTTTCTTTAATGCTTTCACAAGGCTATTTGTATGATTTAGGTTTGTTTTTGTGGCACAAACACACTTTCAACCCCAGATTGCTCATTGATTTTGTGTTTGCATGCTACAATAAGTAATGTATAAATAGACACAAACCTTACAAGGGCATATCCATGTCAACACGCCGTTTTACAGACGACCTACCCGAGCAAAAACCAAAACTCCCTAATTTTCAATCCGCACCGTCCGTCAATAATCAGACGGATCAAGAAACCGTAGAACAAGCCCCACGCGACCCACGCAAAAAAGCAGGGATTGGGGCGCATTTGCCCAGAAGTTTGTCACAGGTTATTAGCGAAGCTGATGAGCGCGTTATCCAAGGTGACTTAGTAGATTACGTTCCATTACCCACAGGCTTCGACCCGCTCGACGGCTTAATTGGGGGTGGCTTACGTAAAACAGAACTAACGCTCTTGGGTGGAGCGCAAGGTATTGGCAAAACCATTGCCACCCTGCAAATTGCGCGTAATATCGCCCTACGCGAGAATCAATACTGTTTCTTCTTGTCGTATGAACACACAGAAGCCCACCTTATGCACCGCTTGCTGTGCCTAGAAAGCATTAACCCGCCCGAAGTTGACCTAACGAATGGGCTAAAACTCCGTGATTTGTACCAAATTATCGTGGCACAACGCGGAAAGAAATTTATGAAAGACCAAGCACAAGCGGGGTCTTTGCAGTCTATCCTACGTGAACACCCCCAAACTGCGCCTGCTCTCAGCCGTTTGTTGCGCTATAGTGACCGCATGATTATGCTAAAAGCCAGCCCTGCCGTCACCAACCTTCGCGCTATTAAAGAAATGACAGCACGCCTAGTTGATGCTACAGGTGGTAACGTGACGGTATTCGCAGACTATCTACAAAAGATCGCCGTTCATCCGGAACGCCCCCGCGATGAAAACGACAAAGTAACCATCATCGTAGAGGGCTTAAAAGACATTGCCCTAACGCTAGATGTGCCTGTCTTTAGCATTGTGGCAGCCGACCGAGAAGGCTTAAAAAGCAAGCGCATTCACTTGTATCATTTGCGTGGCAGTAGTGCGCTAGATTACGAGTCCGACATCGCCATTATCATGAACAACAAATATCAAATCTTGGCAAAAGACCACGTGGCATTTAACCCCTACAACGCCAAACAATATCGCAATTGGGTGGTGTGGACAGTAGAAAAGAACCGCGCAGGACGCGCCATGATGGATATGGAATTTGAGCTACAAGCACAGCACTTTGCGTTCAACCCTCGTGGACAGCGCGTGCAACAACAGCTCATTGATGACAAGGTGATAGAGTCTTAGCTATAGAAATACCGTGGTTGCTATTTGTTTTCTCTTGAGGGCTTCGCCCTCAAACATCCACAAGGGATTAGTATCCCTTAACCCTCTTATGCCCGCTTTTTGAAAAAAGTGGTGGCGTTCGGGTAAAACCCTGTAAAAGTCAGGGACTAGCAATCAGAATAGAAATAACAAAAAAGGGGCGCATCTGCAAAAGATGCGCCCCTTTTTTACGGGTTTAGCTGGTTTATTCGCTGACTACGTCACGCACACGGATATAATTTAATTGTGACAGCGTGCGTACTTGCTCTTCTGCACGATAGCTAGAGCGCACGAGGGGCCCACTTTCTACCCACTTAAAGCCCAGTTCTAGCCCAATCTCGCGCAATTGCTCAAACTCTTGAGGCGTGTAATAGCGTTCAATCGGCAGATGCTTCTTGCTAGGTTGCAGGTATTGCCCCAACGTTAGAATATCCACGCCGATATTCGCCAAGTCCTTCATCACTTCTACGACTTCATCAAAGGTCTCGCCCAAGCCCAACATAATACCACTCTTGGTCAGTACCAATGGGTCAAGTTCTTTGGCGTTCTTAAGCGTGGTCAATGCCCACTCATAGTCATCTTGGGGTTGCACTTTCTTAAAGAGGCGTGGCACTGTTTCTACGTTGTGGTTTAGGATTTCGGGTTGGGCATCCATGACCATTTTTAATGCGCTACGGCTTCCCTTAAAATCAGGGATAAGCACTTCAATGCTACAGCCCTTTTGTAGCTGACGAATACGACGAATCACCATGGCAAAAATGGGCGCGCCCCCATCAGGGCGGTCATCACGGTTTACGCTGGTAATCACCACATGCTGAAGGTTCATAGCACGCACACTTTGGGCAATACGATTAGGTTCTGCCCAATCTAATGGGTTTGGGCGACCTGTCTTAATATCACAAAAGCCACAAGAACGCGTACAAGTATCGCCCATCATCAAGAAAGTGGCTGTTCCCTTGCCCCAACACTCCCCTAAATTAGGGCATTGGGCTTCTTCACACACGGTATGTAGCTCTTTGCTACGCATGAGGTCTTTAACGGCTTCATAGGCTTCGCCACTGGGCGCACGTACTTTAATCCATGGCGGACGACGATTAGGAAATTTGGGGTCGGGTTGCCACTCTTGGCTAGAAGTCACTGGAATATTATCCAGAGAAATGGTGTCACTCACAGTTTTTACTCCATTTACCACTCATTGGGATTGATTATAAACTTGTTTTGGTACTTTAGGCACTCCAAACTAGACCAACATTTGCCACAAATAGCGCACCTGTATCTCTCGCACAAGGACGCATAGCACAGGCAAAAGAAGCGTTGAAAGAGACGTTGCCACAGGTAAAACACCGCCCATCAACATTGCCCACAGCCCTAAAATAAAAAAGTAGAAAAAGAGTTGCGCTATTACACTTATGACGAAGGGTAGGATAGGGGTTATTACCTCATTGGGCGTGTATTTTGCTAAAACCGCCCCCACCAGATGCCCCACCACAATGGATTGTGTGTGGTCTAGCCATAGCACGACGACCCAACCCATCAACGCCAGCAAGGTTGTTAGTGCCACCCAAAGGCTTTCACTCATCCTAGAAAGACTGCCCAACAGCACCAACGCGAACGCAAACAGCAGTGCAGAAAGCGCAATCACGGTCAAAGCACGTATCACCTGGTACGGTGCGTGAAAATTGCGTTGCTTTACCAAACGTGACCGCATCATCCACCACATCCAGCCCCCTGCAGGTGATGGCACAACGCCAAGCAAGTCCGCTACCCCATCACGATTAAGCCGAGAAAGCAGGTCATAGGTTTTATATGCCCAAAACGCCCCCAAGAGTGTGCCGTTAAACAGCAAAACAAGCACGGGCGCAACCACACCCAACACATATAAAATTGTGATAAATTGCGTAGCATTTGCAGAAGAAAAACACAACCACGCCATAATAGCTAACAGTGACCCCAAGCCCAGCCACCATTGGCGAGAACGCGGGAATTGGGGGCGTTTAAACGCAGGCATAAGGGGCAATTCGAGTGGGGGCTGGCGTAACTCTACCCACAACTGGCGAGAAAGCACTAAGGGTTTCCCCATGCCAATACATCAGGCGCACCCAACGCGGGGAAAATGCCGTCACTTAGTTCTGTAATTTGCCCACTCACCACATCCATCGCCAAAAGCAAATAGCCCTTGTTATCGCCCTCGACATTGCCACCCCATGCCAGCGTTGTGCCATCCGATGACCATACCAATGAAGGCGGGTTTGGCGTGTGTTCAGAGGTTGCAAAGCCACAATAGCGTGTAGTTTGTCCGTTTGTGGTGTCGTGGACGTGTAAAACGGCGTTGCCTGTGTTGGATTGTGGGTTTGTTCCCGTTAGCTTAATCACCCAAAACGCCATCTTTGTGCTATCAGGTGACCAAATAAGGCTTGCCGTAGTTGCGCCGTTAATGCGTACTGCCCCATATTCGGCTTGTAATTGGGTGGCTTGGCGTGGTTGTGGCGCATCACTAGGCGATACTAAAAAGAGTTCGCTACCCACAATGCCATTGGCATCTTGGGTCGTGGGCGAAACATACGCCAAAAATTGCCCATTAGGTGACCAACCATACGCATTATAAAACGGCACATCCAACGCCAAAAGAACGGGCGTTGTAATGCCACCCACTTGATACGTTTCTAAGTTAATCAGATAACGCTCAAAGCCATTTTCGGCTTGGCTAAGCCAAATTGCCCACCGTCCGCGTGGCTGAATACTAATCACACCCTTTACGGGCAAGTATTCGCGCTCAAAGCTACCTTCACGTTGTAAATAGGCGCGGTGGTCGGGTGTCCAAATTAAGAAAGTATCCTCTGACCACCAAAACAAATCGGATGCACCCTCTAGAAGAGGCGTACGTTCTGTGCCATTAAAGCGCATTTTGGTGTACACCATTGTCTGCGGATTTAAGTAGGTTATCCAGCGAAAGTCGGGAGACACCCGACAATTGCCAACGCAAGGTACGGTTTCTGGCAAGGGGTAGCGCGTGTTTCGCCCCACATCGTAAACCCACAACGCAGCCCCATCAAAATAGGTTAAAATAATGCCTGAGGGTGAAAAATCGGCGCTGCGTGGGCGGATGCCAACATTAGGGCAAACCTCACTAACAGTCTGTGATTGCACCACTACCCAAGATAAGCTAAAGACGAAAAGTAAACTCCACCAACGAATCATATGGTATCCTGACAATTTGTTCTCAATTTTACATCAAGATTCGTTTTAATTCATCTTGACGTGCTATAATAGACATTGTCAGACATCCATAACGCTAACGCAACGGGGAATCATCCATGACCACAAACTCATCCCGCGAAACGCAAGACTTCGCCGAAGGGCGACCACGCGAAGACCATCGCCAAGAGCAACCCCTTTATGACGCCAAAGGAGCGAGCATCGTGCGTTTGGACAACAACCCCGCCAGCGAAACTGGCTATCTGATGCGTATTAAAATGAGCGTTGAAGGGCAAGATACTGCCGAAGCGCAAGATGCCGCACGCACCCAAGACGAAACCTCGTCAACCAACAACACAACATCCAGTGCCAGCACAAGCCCTGACAAGAAAACGCTGCCCAACAAAGAAAAACCCCATGTGTTGATTGTCGAAGATACGGTAGAGCTTGCCGAAGTCATTCAAGCTACCGTAGAAGGTATGGGACTAAGCGCAGAACACGCCACACACGGCAAAATTGCGTTGGAACGCCTTAAAAACGTTAGCCCAAGCCTTATTCTTTTGGATATTGGCTTACCCGATATTACCGGCTGGGAAATGCTGAAAAGCATTAAAGAGATGTACAACAGTTCTTCTAGTATGCCCGTTATTATCGTGATCACGGCGTACGGTGACCCTGCCAACCGCCTGATTGGGAAGCTACAAGATATTAACTCCTATCTCATCAAGCCCTTTACCCCCGACCAAATAGAGCGCACCATCCGCGAAACCTTGTCACTAGGGTAACAAATGCGCACTTCTCTTAAAGCAATTCTGGGGGCAAGCGTTGCGCTGGGCATTGTTATCGCGTTGCCCCTGCTTGCCCAAAGTATTCCCGCCCCACAAGCCAGCCTCTACACACGCACCTTTAACGCACATGCCAATGGTTGGACTGTGGATGACCATAACGCCCTTGCGCAGGCATGGCAAGGCATCGGTGACCCCGCCCGTGCATTGCCCTACTGGGAAAACGCGCTTCGTGTTCAGCCCAGCTTAAATGTGGCACGCGTTCTAAGCGAAACCTACCTTGTGCAAGCTGATTATGCACGGGCATTAGATAGCGCACGCATCGCCCTAACGCTAAACCCTAACGAAGTGTGGGCAAATGCCTATGTTGCATTTTTGCTTGCGCCCTCTTTTCCACAAGAAGCCTTGCCCCATTTACGCACGCTTTTACTAGACGAAACTTATGGCACATTGGCGCAAAATTTACTCTCCCTCATCCAAGAAGCCCCCGAAGAACGGGCATTTGTGCGCCGTGTGGGTGCAATCTTTTTGGAGGCGCAAGCATGGGCATTTGCCGAAAGTGCATTTTTGCACGCCGTAACGGTCAATTACCCCGATTCATTGGCGACAGTCTATATCGGATGGGTACAAGACCAACAAAGCAAAGACGGAAGCGAATGGATAGAAGAAGCCGTTCGGCTTGCGCCCGATAATGCCGATGTGCGCTTTATACAAGGCTTACACCTACGCCAGCAAGGCGCATATGAAGAAAGTGCCATTGCCCTAGAAATTGCCGTTGCCCTTAACCCTGACCCCGTTTTTTACACCGAGATTGCCGCACTCTATGACCTGATGGGCTTGCCCGATGTTGCCACAAGCTGGCGCGACAGACTGCCAAAGTAACACATCCTGAATAGAAAGCAGGCACGTTTTTTGCTACAATGCGCCCATCATTGGCGTTTTTAAGGACACATCACGTTGGCAATTACCCCCCCACCAATAGAAAACACCGCACAAGCACGCAAATGGACAAGTGGGCAAAAGTGGCTTTTGAATGTTGCGCTTTTTGCTTTGCTCATTGGCATCAACGTGCTTTATAACGTTGTCGATAGCTGGCAACCTGTCCTAACAGGTGCGCCCGAACAAGTGCTTTATGCCACTTCATTTGATGAGGCAGAAAACCCACTTTGGCAAACGTATCAGGGCAGGCTTTCTTCTACAATAGCAGAGGGCGCACTCACCCTAGAACTTAACAGTGAAGGGCGCACCACCTATTCACTTGTACAAGGCAATTACGCCGACTTTGATTTAACCGTAAACGCCACCACCCTGACAGAACCCATAGACAACGGGTTTGGCGTGGTCTTTCGCTTATCACAAAATACCACTAGTTGCACTATGCCCTTTCGTATTCTGTGCGACCTTGCCAACCTGCCCTTACTAAACGTGGCGTTGCCATTGCTCTTTAGAGGCGAAAATAGCGCAACCAATGGTTACTATATGTTCCTCATCAGCAGTGATGGCTATTATTCGGTATGGCAATCCAACGACAGCGACCAAGCCCGCAAGGTAAGTACATGGATTGCTTCGGACGTGATTAGGCAAGGCGTGGGTGAGCAAAATACCTTGCGTGTGGTAGCACGTGGCGATAAGTTCCGCTTCTTTATTAATGAGCAAGCCATGTTGCTGTGCATTCCCGATAATCCCGATGGCATTAGTACCTATTCCGCAGGCACATGCTTTGATGGGCAAATGCTAGACGAACTGCAAAGCAGTGATTTTGCCATTGGGCAAGTGGGCGTTGTCGCGCAAACCACCACAGGGGGCATTGGTGTAACCATTGCTTTTGAGGATGTCGTTGTGCGGATGCACGGTGAGGAGATTGCCGAATAATGAACGTTCATCTTCGTATGATAGGCTGTCGGCTAAACCAAAGCGAAATTGACATGCTGGCACGCCAATTTGAGCAACAGGGACATACGATTGTAGACAATCCTGATGATGCCCACCAAATTATTGTAAATACGTGCGCCGTTACACAAGATGCCGTAAAAGCAGGGCGCAAACTCATCAACGACCTACACCGCGCCCGCCCCACCGCCGAAGTTACTGTTACGGGTTGCCATGCCCAAATTGCCCCCGATGAAATTGCCGTGTTAGGGGGTGTAAAGCGTGTGGTAAGCAATGTCGATAAACAGCACATCGTTACCCACATCACGGGGCAAGCCCCACAACCCTTTGATATTGAACCCATTGAGCGCGATAAACCGCTTTCTATGCGAACCCGCGCCTTTGTAAAGGTGCAAGATGGCTGTGATAACGCCTGTACGTTTTGTGTTACTACAGTGGCGCGTGGCGCTGGCGTTAGCAGAACCCCTGATGACCTCCTTAACGAGATTCATTATCTTGCCAGCATCGGCTATCAAGAAGTGGTACTCACTGGCGTTCACTTGGGCAGTTATGGGCACGACTTGGAAAACCCTGACGGCTTAAAGCACCTTACGCAACGTATCCTACGCGAAACAAGCGTGCCACGCCTGCGCCTATCATCATTAGAGCCATGGGATTTAAGCGAGGGGTTCTTTAGCTTATGGCAAGATGAACGCCTTTGCCCTCATTTACACCTGCCCTTACAAAGTGGCTGTGATACCACCCTTAAACGCATGAGGCGCAACACCAATCAAGCCGACTTTAGCGCGTTGATGCGAGAGGCACGCCAAATTCCTGATGTGCGGATTACCACCGATATAATTGTGGGTTTCCCTGCCGAAACTGAGGAGGAATTTGAAGAAAGTGAGCAATTTATCCGCGAGATGGCGTTTGATGGCTTGCATGTCTTTCGCTATAGCTCACGTCCAAACACGCCCGCCTCACGGATGAGGGGGCAAGTGCCTCATGACAAGCGCAAAGAGCGCAGCCAACGCCTAATTGCCTATTCCACCGCCCAAGAAATGCGCTTCGCCGAAGCCCATACGGGCAAGATGCTTCCTGTACTGTGGGAAAACGTCAGCGGTGCAACACCAGAAGGCTTTATCAACGTGGGCTACACGCATAATTATATTCGTGTGCAGGCGGTTCATCCGCGTGTTTTAACGAACTTTGTTACGCCCGCCCAATTGCGCACGCCCCAAGAGGGCATCACATGGGCAGTACCTGTGATAGAATAAACGCAGTAAAGACATTCAACATGCTAAAGGAACAAGAGAAAATCCTATGACACAACATCCCAAAGACCTCTTAAACGAAGCCCTCAAAGAAGCCATGAAAGCAAAAGACAATCAACGGCGTGACGTGCTTCGTTTGCTTACCAGTGCCATTAAGCAAGTGGAAATAGACGGGCAAAAAGAACTTTCGCCCGATGATGTAATGAACATTTTACAACGCGAAGCCAAAAAACGGCGCGAGAGCATTGTGGAATATGGCAAAGCAGACCGCCCCGAACAAGTGGCAGAAGAACAATACGAACTTGAGCTTATCGAATCCTTCTTGCCACGCCAGCTTACCCACGACGAAGTTACCGCCATCGTCAAAGAAGTGCTTGCCGAAACAGGCGTAACCAGCGCAAAAGAAATGGGGAAGGTCATGGGCGTTCTGCAACCTCGCGTTAAAGGGCTGGCAGATGGTAAAGTCGTCAGTGAGATTGTTAAGTCATTATTGGGCTAAATAAAATGATTGAACGGCTAACAAACGGTTTTATCGGGCAGTTATTAGTACCATCAGAGCGCACACTGAAGTTTTTTCAGCGTGGGCTGGTGGCGCTGGCTGCCCTATTGTTTGTGGTAATTGCCACCCTCACTGTGGCGTATGACGATATTTTTGAGGGCTTCAGCGATGCCAACGCTTTAACCATAGGCAGTATTGCGCCACGAAACATCGTTGCCCCCCAAACAACTTCCTATGTGAGCCAAATTTTAACGACAGAAGCCCGCGAAAACGCAGGGTTAGCCGTTCAAGCGTTATATGACCCCCCCGACCCCAACGTTGCACGCCAGCAAACACAGCTTGCACAGCAAATTTTGGCGTTTATTATTAACGTGCGCCGTGACCTTTATGGCACACGCGAGCAACGCACCGATGACCTTAATCAAATTACGGCGTTGACACTCGATGAGCGCATTACCGAAAACGTCCTGCAATTTAATGACGAAGCGTGGAACGCCATCAATGACGAAGTGCTAAACGTGATGTCATTGGTAATGCGCGAATCAATTCGTTCTACCAACCTGCAAACTATCCGTGACCAGCTTTCCAATCAGGTCAGTATCCGTTTTAACCCACAAGAACGCGCCGTTATTGTCGCTATTGTAGAGGACTTGGTGCGCCCTAATACGTTTGAAAACGTAGACGCAACCAACCGCGCCAAAGAGGAAGCCGTCAACCGCGTGCCAGAAGTAACACGCACCTTTGTAAGAGGGGAACGGATTCTAAGTGGTGGTGATGTCATTACCCACGCAGATTATGAAGCATTGCAGGCGTTGGGGTTATTACGCCCGCCCGATGTTCGCGCCCAAGAGGTGATACGTGCTTTTGCGCTTACGTCGATTGTGATGGTCATCATTGGCTTGTACTTGGCGCGCTTTGACCCACGCATTATTTACACCGAAGCACGCCTCTTATTGCTGGTGGCAGTGTGCTTCTTGCTTATGCTGATTGCGACGCGTATCTTGGGGCTTGGAGGCAATATCTACCTGTTTCCTTCGGCAGCAATGGCACTGTTATTCGTGGCAATCGCAGGAGCGCATGTAGCCATTATTAGCACGTTGGGGCTAGGCTTGCTAACGGGCGTAATGGCGAATAACTCCTTAGAAGTCGCAACGCTGGTGTGTATAGGGGGCATTATTGGCACGCTATACCTGCGCCGAACAGAACGCCTCAACACGTTCTTTGTGGCAGGCGTTCTTATTGGTATTGTAGAAGCCGCGATTATTGCATCGTTTAGCATTGTAAACGCGCTGACCTTTGACCCCAACGTCTTTGGTAGCATTGTAACAGCCCTACTAAGTGGCGCGGTACTTGTGCCATCTACCGCCATTGCCGCCATGTATACGCTCACCCAGCTTTTTAACCTAACAACCGCGCTTAAATTGCTCGATTTAAGCCAGCCAAGCAAGCCTCTATTACAACGCTTGCTCCGTGAAGCACCAGGCACTTATCAGCACTCATTACAAGTGGCGAATCTTGCTGAGCAAGCCGCTCATGCCATTGGCGCAGAAGCCCAGCTTACGCACGTTGCCGCGCTTTACCACGACATTGGCAAAATACTGAACCCACTTTACTTTACAGAAAATCAGCAGGACATTGTTAACCCACATGATACACTCAATGACCCCTATCGAAGCGCGACCATTATTATTGGGCATGTTATAGAGGGCGATGCGCTTGCAAAGCAATATCGGCTACCTGCAAGAATCCGCGACTTTATCCTAGAGCATCATGGCACAACACAAGTATTCGTATTTTATCAACGCGCCATCAACCAAAGCGAAAGCAACACAGACACCGTGGATATTAGCGATTTTACTTATCCGGGGCCCCGTCCAAGAAGCCGTGAAACCGCCATTTTGTTAATGGCAGATAGTTGTGAAGCCACAGTACGCGCTATAAAACCCCAAACACGCCAAGACATTAGCGATGTAGTGAGCAAAATTATTGACGATAAGCGCGTCTCTGGGCAATTAGACACTTCGGGGCTAACACTCAATGAGTTAAACATCATACGCACGACCTTTGTAGACGTATTACAGGGCATGTTCCATCCGCGTATTAACTACATGGAAGCGGTACAGAAAAAAGCGCCAAGCCTTACCAACAAAACCGCCCAACAGCCTAAAGTTGAAGTTACAAAGCCCGTTGTACCTGCGCGTATGGACAAAATAAGTGAAGAAGCAAAGCGTACTATCGAGACACCCATAGCACGCCCATTTGTTGAAGTCGAAGACGAAGAACCCATGACAGAAGTGCCTCGCTTGCCTCGTGCAGAGGACATCCCGCCCAACGGCAAACACGCCTCTGAGACACCCGAAAAACCCAAAAATCCAGAGGAGCGTAACCCTCTATGAGCTTTACCATTAACGTACAAAATGAGCATGAATTTACCATTAACTCAATTCAGCTAGAACAAGCCGCTAAAGCCGTTCTGGCAAGCCATGAGGTTGAACCCAACATTGCCTTGAGCGTGGTGATTACCACCGATGAAGCCGTACAAACGCTTAATCGCACCCATCGGGGCGTAGACAAGCCGACTGACGTTTTGTCGTTCTCATCCGACCCACTGCCAGAAGGCATTGAGGACGAAGAACCTTACTTGGGCGATTTGATTATTGCCTATCCCTACACCCTAGCGCAATCAGACCGTGAGGGCTACTCAATGTCCGACAGCCTGATATTGATGGTGATACATGGCACGCTTCACCTTTTGGGCTATGACCACGACACCCCCGAAAACCGCGCCGAAATGTGGGAAGTGCAAGCCGAAATACTAGAAGAACTGGGTGTAAATTCGTCCATTGTGCCTGCCTATGAGGATGACTAGGAATGTTAAAGCGTTGGTGGGAGTCCCTTACACAAACTGCGCGCATTAACCCAAAAGAATATGCTGCCCAAATTAGCCCTAATCGCTTTGCCAGCTTGGGCTACGCGCTACAAGGCTGGTTGTATATGCTAAGGTGGCAAAAGAACACGCGCATTATGGCTGTTGCCAGTATTGCAGTGTTTTTGCTGGGGTTTTGGCTAAAAATTAGCCGTTATGACTGGGCGTTGTTGGTGATTATGATAACCATCGTGTGGCTGTCCGAATTTTTGAATGCGGGCATTGAAGCCGCCATTGATGTTGCCTCTCCTAACTATCACCCAATGGCGAAGGTGGGAAAAGACGTTGCCAGTGCAGCCGCTTTGCTTGGGGTGATTGCTGCCATCATTGTGGGGGCTTTGGTGCTTGCGCCTCCTCTACTTGCCAAATTTGGCATTTTGCTCCTTTAACGAAAGGTCGATTTATGTCTAGTGCGCGTGAACGCCGTGAAAAACGCCGTGAGGCAATGGTTAGTCGTCCTGCTGGCGCACCCCGCCAAATTGAGCGTGGGGACGCACCTAAATTACCTTCGTTTAACGTTAATATCCCACGATGGGCGTTGCTTGTACCCATTGCGATTGCGCTGGTGATTGGCGTAATTTTGGGGCTAGGGCTACTTAACCCGCCCGCCACCAGCACGCCCTCTAACGCCATTTGGTTAGACCGCGCATGGACGTATGAATCCCCATCAGATGATGCCATTACCGCGCTGGTAGCGCAGTTACGCGCGCATGATGTGGGTTATGTTTATGCTTTTACTAGCTCACTAAAAGCCGATAACACTTGGTCGGGCATCATTGAACAAAGCAACCGATGGAATAATGAAGCAGAGCCTCTTGTGGCGGGGTTTGTCGACCGCCTTAAAATTCTGTATCCCGACGTTGAAATTTTCGCGTGGATAGAAGTTGTTGCCGAACTACCAAATGGCTATCGCCTCGACCGCGCACCTGTTCAGCGTGCCGTTGCAGAGTTTAGTAGCCGTATGGTGAACACGCTAAAGTTTGACGGTGTTATGCTAGATGTAAAACCCATTGCAGACGGCAACGAAGATTTACTGGTGTTACTGAGAACCACGCGAGGCGAAATCGGGCTAACAACGCCACTTGGGGTTGCCGTTCCCGCCGATTTAACACCGTCTAATGTCACGTTTGGCTTGCCATCCGTCATTGCGCCCAACACCGTATGGAGTACCCAGTACAAACAGCGGGTTTCGTTACAAGCCGACCAAATGATTATAACCGCCTATAATAGCTACCAAGAAAACCCCGTAGATTATATCTTTTGGGTGGGCTATCAAGTGAACGCCTTTACCCAAGCCCTAAGCGATGTCACAACCAATTCGCGGGTTCTCATTGGCATTCCTAATTACGCCGAGTTCTTGCCCGCTCACCGCCCGAATGTTGAAAGCATTGCGGGCGCACTAGATGGCATCTCACAAGCCTACCCCGACCTTTCGGCAGCCCAACGCGCCCTTTTGCAGGGCGTGGCGATCTTTACCGATAAGCCCCTGACAGAAGGCGAGTGGCGCATTTTTAGAGAAAAGTGGATTAATCGCCCAGTTCTCACCACACCCTAACGCGCCCTTGCGATAATCAACGCATTGATAAGCGTTGTTATGGAGAAACAAAAATGCCTTGTATGGTGAAGATTTTAGATGAGAACGGCACACTTAAAGACGCACCGTACACGGGCGATTCATTGGCAGATACGGCTAAATTTGAGCCACAAGGTGGCGTGTATACCATTACGAATACCAATGAGCGTTTTAAGGTGCTTAAGCTAGGCGCACATCTAGACCGTCTAGAAGATTCTGCAAGGCGTGCCGATATTGTCTTAACGCTTAATCGCCCACAGCTTCAGCAAGCCCTACGCGACATGATTAGCGAGGCGGATTGGGGAGATGTGCGCTTTAGAGTAACCGTAGATAAGCACGCTCCAACACAACTTATTTTGTCGATAGAGCCGTTTAAGCCCATTAGCCCATTGCTCTTAGAGAATGGCACGCGCTGCATCACCGCCCCTAACAGCGCACGAAGCAACCCAGAAGCCAAAACAACCGATTGGATGCACTACCGTGAAGCCTTACAAAACGCCATGCCAGAGGGCATTTACGATACGTTCTTAATGGACGAACACGCACACATCTTAGAGGGTCTGGGAAGTAATTTTTACGCTATTGTGGATGATACGCTAAGGACGGCTGATAAAGGCGTACTCAAGGGCATTAGTCGCCAAGTGGTGCTAGAGATTGCGCCCGCACTATTGCCTATTCAGCTGGAAGCCGTTTTTGCTAAAGACATAGCACATTTTAACGAGGCGTTCTTGTCGTCCAGTAGTAGGGGCATTGTGCCTGTGGTGGAAATTGACGGGGTAGTAATTGGTGATGGCAAAGTGGGAACAATCACAAAACAATTACGCCAAGCCTATAGCGCATGGATGCAAACGCACCTAGAGGAACTGTAACTATATGTCATCCCCCACGCCACCCAAGCAAGCACCTCAACCCATCCCTAATATGCGAGAGCTGCGCCGTGATACATTGCCGTTGCCAAACTACACGCTTTCTAGTGTGTGTCCGCAATGTGGCGATAAAACCTTCAAATTGGCGTGTAAAATACGGTGTGGGCGATGTGGTTTTATGTGGGATTGTAGCGAGCTATAAAAAAAGAGAGCATCTTAAAGATGCCCTCTTTTTGAGGCGACTGCCGGGTTCGAACCGGCGTAAACGGTTTTGCAGACCGGTGCCTAGCCACTCGACCAAATCGCCTAATTTAGCGGTGATTATACAGAATGGCAGGGGGTGATGCAAGTATGAAATGCCCCCGTTGCGCGTTACGAGGCTTTCATCTACAATAAAACACATGGAAAACGACACCGATAAACAACCCCCACCACCCGAAGAAACACCACTCACCCCATCACTATCTGATGAGGAGAATGTGGATTTGGCAATTGCTGCGCTTGGCAATTTAGCAGAACTTACGCAGATTGATGATACAGACGAAAGCCTAACAGAGGCTTTTGCCGATGGCGACAGCACGGCGAATGACGACATGCCAGAGCGTTCTGCGCTTCCCAAAGAAAGCCCTCACCCTGCCTTTATCTTGCCGCCGCTTAGCTATTTAGAACGTGGACAAAGCGGTTCTGTATTGCCCGCACTTGGCTTAATGGGCGTTGGCGCGTTCCTTACGTTTATGTTTACCACCAGTGACACCCCACCTGAACCACTTTCGCTATTCGTTTTAGGGGTATGCTTGCTTGGGGCGATTTTTATTGGCTATTGGGTGTCCTCTGGACGATGGTCAGTAGGCAATTTCTTTGTAGGTGCGTGGCTGTTGCTTTCGGCGGGTGTGTTCTTTTTCACCACCCAAACCAACATTATTCGCCTGGAGAATGGTTACCCCTTGTTTATAAGCGCGTTTGGCGTGGCAATGGTACTCACGACGTGGCTTACCCCCTTTAGAGGTCAACGTCTTGGGGCATTGGGGTTTGCAATGATGATAGCAGGCATTATTGGAACAATCTGGACAGCAGGACTCATTTAACGGTATGTCACGTAAGCACATTGCCATTGATGCCAGCCGAAGCACCGTCAGCGCACCCACAGGCACAGAATACTATGCCCAAGAGTTGATTAGGAATATCATTCTTGCCAATGATGCCCTAGATTATCCCCACACATTAACGCTTTATTTCAGAGACACGCCCCCTAAAGGCTTATTTCCTATGTCAGCCCACGTTTTACAAAAAGTCATCCCGTTTCAAAGGGCATGGACACACCTGCGCTTCGCCTATGAAGTTAGCAAAGATAAGCCCGATGTCACTTTTGTACCCGCGCATACCCTCCCCTTGCTCTTTAGAGGTGATGCGGTTGTTACGATTCACGACTTGGGTTATAAGCTATTTCCACAAGCACACCCGTTTCCGCAACGTGCCTATTTAGACTTTACAACACGCCATAGTGCAAACCGCGCTCGCGTTATCTTTGCCGACAGTCAAGCCACCGCCCATGACCTGGTGCGCTTTTACGGCATTGCAGAGCGCAAAATACAGGTCATTTACCCCGCCATTCATCCGCCCCAAATGACCAACGCAAACATCAAAGAAAAGTACGGTTTGCCCGAACGCTACTTTTTGTTTATTGGCACGCTACAACCGCGTAAAAATATCGCTCGCCTCATCAAAGCCTATACGCTCTGGCGCAAAAATAGCAACGAAAACATTGGGCTAGTGCTGGCGGGCAAAAAAGGCTGGCTCTTTGACGAGACGTGGCTGGCAAATACAGAAGGCGTGCATGTGACGGGCTATATTGACGATGCCGAAAAAGGCACGTTTTACGCCCATGCCGAAGCGTTGGTATTTCCGTCATTATACGAAGGGTTTGGCTTTCCTGTGCTAGAAGCTATGGCGTGCGGCACACCCGTGATTGCCAGCAACACCTCTAGCCTGCCCGAACTGGTAGGAGATGCGGGCTTATTGGTAAACCCACTGGACATTAACACCATCGCACAGGCTCTCTCGCGGGTACTAGATGCCAATACCCGAAAAGCCCTCATCGAGCGTGGCAACGTCCAGTGGCAACAGTTCTCTTGGCAAAAGAGCGCAAGACGCGCCCTACACGCCCTCGCGCTTGTCCAGCTTTAGGGTTTGGCTTATCGAGGTTGTCGGTGCGCCATTCGGCAATAGCCCCACAGTGAGCGATTCTACATACAAGCACATGTCCCAAGGAATAGACACATCTGCCGACGTAATAGCGCGGTCTGTGAGCTTAATCGGCGCATTGCGAATAATGGCAAAGGGCGTTGCTTCATCGCGTTCACCCATCACCAATTGCGCCGCCACACACAAGCTATC
The DNA here is from genome assembly GCA_034437555.1 of Anaerolineae bacterium. GTDB lineage: Bacteria > Chloroflexota > Anaerolineae > Aggregatilineales > Phototrophicaceae > JANWYT01. The sequence goes on from DAOTTQ010000037.1 coordinate 158,205, forward strand.
TGCCATGCCCCGTTGGGTAACTGCCATCGGATTGCCAAAGAGGTCGGCTTTACCGCGCTCATCTTGAAGTGGCTCAAATCCCGCACAAGAAATTGCCACGCCCGTTGTTCCCCAACGCCCCGGCACCAACCAGCTATCCGTCAAAAGTACCCCTAAACGCACGCCATACGCCAGTTGTAGGGCATCGCGTAGCTCATGTGCCGTACCATAGCTATCCTGTGGCAAAAGCACCGCCTTGCCATTTGGGATGTTAGAACGGTCAATGCCAGCATTGGGCGAAATAACGCCATTGCGCCATGTCAGCAAAAACCCCAGCTGAATCCCACCGAAGATATGTTCGGCTTCATCAATAACCAATTGTGCAATCGCAGGGTTCATCTGATAGCGTTCTGCCAAGTCATGCGCTTGGTCAGAGGGCGTAACATCTGCAAGGTTCACCACGCGCCCCTCACCAATAGCAACATACTTACTAGAAATTGCCACCACATCGCCCTCTTGTAGTGTTACTTTAGACGCTTTTAGCGCAGCAATCAGCGTTGTAATCAGGTCGAATGCACCCTCTTGAACAGGGGCTTGAACGGGCAAAATGCTTAGGGTTGGGGTTAGGGTCATGGAATCTCTCTTTACTGTGTTAGGGTGTAAAAGAGGGGGACAATGCCCCATCATTATAGGTTAGGTGAAACAAATACTAGGGTACTTTCCAAGTGTCTAGTAACGGGGCAATATCCTCTTCGTTATCCACAAAGTACACGCGCCCATCTTGCCCTTCTAGCACACGATTTGTCTGAGGGAGTGTTTGTAGGATGTGTAAAGGCATCCCTAGCACAATCGCATTGCCACTAAGGGCGGGCATGTAGCGTTTGCCAAAAGTACGCGAGTGCGCCATCGCCCCCAACGGAAACCGCCCATTGATAGAAAGACGTAAGTCAATCAGGCTATGAACGCTTTTTTCGGGCAGGCTCATCATCTGAAATACCGACACACGCACCACACGATGATAATCGTGCCAATTCCATTCAGGCTCTGCGATATAGCGCATGATGGTTTTTTCTGGGTTGTACCACTCAAAGCGTATGCCCATGGCGTTCTTTATCCCTCTATAAGTCTTTAGCCTGCACCCAACAAACGGAACTTTTCTAAAATTTGCAAGGATAGCAAGTTCCACATCGTGGCGGCATATTGGTCTTGTGCGCCCGTAAAGTTACCCGCTAAAGCCACATTATTGGTAGGATGAATACGGTCTGCTTCTAAGCCATTGCTTGGCAATGGTTGGGTCGCTAACCACAAGTTGACCACAGGCACGCCATATGCCCGCCCAACATCCGCAATAATCACATTAAACGCCACCCATCCACGCAAGCCGTCTTCAGCACGCACCAATACCCAATCCCCAACACGGTTACGCCCTTCCACTGTTACGTTAGAGCGCACGCGAATTTCACCTATTTTTTCAAAGGTTTGCGCTGAACCCGCGCGGACATTCACTGTGTCCACCACGATGGCAGGCTGTGAAGCAGGCTCTTGTGCCATTGCCGTTAAGCCCGCTGCCAATAGGATGAATGTTATGAATAGTTTTTTGATCATACTGTCCTTTGTCCCTCTACTTATTTGACTTGTTATTATAACCCTTTGCGCTTCGATTCATCCCAAAGCGCATCCATCGCCTCTAGTGTCATGTCCTTCAGCGACAGCCCTTGTGCTTTTGCACCCTCTTCTACGTAGCGAAACCGCCGATAGAATTTGGCGTTGGCTTCTCTGATAAGGCTTTCGGGGTCTTTCTCCCCTAGCCAGCGCAACCAATTCACCAATACAAACACAAGGTCGGCTATCTCTTGTATTTTATGGGAATTATCGGTTGCTTCCAAGATTTCATTTAGCTCTTCACGCACTTTATCTTCAACGCCGCTCACATCACGCCAATCAAAACCCACTTTAGCGGCTTGTTTGGCGTATTCATACGCCACCATCAACGAAGGTAACGCCTTAGGGACTTTGTCTAGCAGGCTTGTTTCTTCTTGCCCTTTGTCGGCACGTTCTGCCCGTTTGATGTCATCCCAATTTTTAAGGACTTCTTGAGCGTTATTTTGCACATCCACATCACCCCATATATGCGGATGACGACGAATCATCTTGCGATTAACATACTCTAGCACATCCGACATCTTAAACTCACCGTCATCAATGGCAATTTGCGTATGCAAAACCACCTGTAACAGCAAATCGCCCAGTTCCCCCATCAAGGCTTCCGGGTCATTGTTGTCAATTGCTTCTAGCACCTCATACGCTTCTTCTATCAAGTAAGAGCGCAAAGAAGCGTGCGTTTGCTCTTTATCCCAAGGACACCCTTCAGGAGCGCGTAAGTGGGCAATCGTCTCTTGAAACGATTCAAAGCTGGTATATTGCCCCAATGACGGCACATATAATGATGTCAGGTGATTGATAGAACGGCTACGGTCTATTTCATACAGGGGCAATGTTTCTATAAACGGGTTTTCTGTGCCTGCCCCATGTACCAGCATCACCGTAAAATCATCGGGATATTGGTTCATCAGCGTCAGCTTCACGTCACTAGCAACCATACGGTTGTAAACTTGTGCCACAAATGCGGGCATGGCGGGGTTAATTTGTGGGTGATGCTGGATAGCAATATCCAGGGCATCATACACTTGCAAACCGTTCATGCCGTCTATGCCCACTTGCCTTAGCATTGGCTCGATAAAGCTTACCCCATGAATAATTTCTAATGGGATGTTGGTTTCTGGGCAACGTGCCATTAAGCGCATCACTGCCGCTTCACCCATCATCGGGTCACCGGGGACGGCGTAGACCACATCGCCCTTTTGCGCCTCCTCCATGAGCTTGGTGACAATTGCCTCATATACATCATCAAATTGCTCATGAGCTTCATACAGGCTATCAAAGCTAATATATTCGGGGCGTTTAGGTAAGTCTGGCACACTCGGATGGCGTTCTGTACGTAGGTAAACCGTTTCGGCATTTTCTAAGGCACGCCACGCCTTGCGCGTAATGTCGCCACTATCGCCCGCCCCAAGCCCGATGATTGTTAGTGTCATAACGTGCGTTATTCCTCTTCTGGCAACGCCCTAATTTCGGCAAGCACGCGCTCGCTAAGGTGTGGAAACTCTGAATAATCCTCAACATAGAGCGTTTCTATCCACTCTAGGGCTTGCGCTTTGTTGTTGGGTAGGGTGCTTTCTGCAATGGGCGCAACCATAATTCGCATAGGAACAAAGCCCTGCCCCGTGTCATCTGTAAAGTCGGGCATGGCAAATGGTGTGCTAAATTTCACCAATTCTGCCCCATTACGCTCGTAAAAGCGAATACGGCGACTGCGCTCGTGATTAGGGTCTTCGTGGGGAGGTTCAACTTCCCAAAGAAGCGTTTGAGCATTAGGAAGTGTCCCCAAGTAAGAAACCGCTTCTTGCAACAATTGACTACCAATGCCCCGACCATGATAAGCACTGTCAACAGCAAAATAAGGCAAAAAGAAATAAGGGCTATCTCCCAGTCGCGGTGTCCAAATAACGCCCACCACGCGGTTTTCTGCGTCAGTATCACGTGCCACCAACGTAGGAAAGCGTGGTTCGTTACGTTGCATGGCGTTTCTCATTCCTTCATAAGGCACTTTTTCCTCTGGAGGAAAGTTACTTTCATAAATGCCGCCGATGGTATCTAAATCGCTCTCGCTAGGGTCTTTAAGATGTTCATAAAAAATGGTCATAGAAACAATACCTTATCACTCAAGAGGCTAGATAATGGGTCTCATTGTAATGCCGAATACCCTCTTTATGCTATGCCTTCTCCGCCACCCACGCGCAAAAGCATCACAAAAGAACGCGCTACTAACGCAAAAAAGGCAAGACCACTTTCGTGACCTTGCCTTGATTTACATTGCAATAAGAGACGTACAGACCCTTTAGCGTTTTGTATAGGTAGGTGCTTTACGCGCACGCTTGAGACCCGGTTTTTTCCGTTCCTTTTCGCGTGAATCACGGGTAAGCAAGCCCTTTGTCTTTAGCGCAGAACGGACATCGGGGTCAAGTTTAAGCAAAGCGCGAGAAATACCCAAGCGGATTGCGTCACGCTGACCGGTTACGCCGCCACCCGACACCTTAACAGTAATGTCATAGGTGCGTTCTTGCCCAATTGCGACAAGGGGCAACATGAGAAGGTTCATGTCGTTGGGGCGCGTCAGATAGTCTTCTACATCGCGCGTGTCTTTTTCACGCAGGATGGTAATGCGTCCTGTTCCGCCAGGGTAAAGGCGCACGCGGGCTGTTGCGCTTTTACGACGACCTAGCCCTTCGTAGTATTGTGTGGTGGACATAGTTGCTCCCTAAAATTAAAGTTCTAGCACTTCTGGCTTTTGTGCGGCATGGGGGTGTTCATTACCGGCATAAATCTTTAGCTTGCCAATAATTTGATGCCCCAAGGCACCCTTTGGCAACATACGCTTTATGGCAAATTGCAGCGGGCGGGATGGGTGCTTAGACACCAAATCTTTTAGCTTTGTGCCATAAATACCGCCGGGATAACCACTGTGACGCCAATAAATCTTGTCTTCCATACGCTTGCCAGTAACGTGGATTTTTTCCACGTTAATAACAACAACAAAATCACCACAATCAAGGTTGGGTGAATAAATCGGCTTATTCTTGCCGGTTAGGTACGGCACAATCTTTGAAGCCAAACGCCCAAGTGTCTTGCCCTGTGCATCCACCACAAACCATCTGGCTTGAATGTCTTTGGGGCTTGCGGCGTAAGTTTTTTGGTCTTTGACTCTCATTCTCAACTTCCTCCAGACGGGGCATCTTCCCGTCTTTACCCATTTTCTTTTGGTTTGGTTAAGGGCGGATACCGCACCTCGACCAAGACTAAACCCTGTGGCGGGGCAATTTTCCCCGCGTATTTTAGATTGGCTAGGGCAAATGCCCTCTTGAATGTTGGCACACTAAGCCAACCTCGTCCTACATCCACCAGCATTTGCACAATACGGCGCACCATGTGATGCAAAAAAGCCGTTCCTTCAATGTGGTAGCTATAAAGCATTTTTGTTTCATCCACCGTCCACACCGAGTTTAACACTTTGCGGACAGTGTTGTCCCCTATTGGGGGCTTGCCAAAGGTTGCGAAGTCATGTTCGCCTATCAGCAAAGATGCACCCTCATTAAGCAGGTCTAAAGACAAAGGCGATGACTTATGCCACACGAAACGGCTTTGAAGCGGGTTTGCGCGTGGAGAAACCGCAACATCATAGCGATAAGAGCGCGAAAGCGCATCATGTCGCGGATGAAAGGTTGTCTCTGTTACTTCCAAATTTTGTAACACAATATCATTTGGAAGAAAAACATTGACTGCTGTTAAGAGTGCGTCTGGGGCGTGTCCCCAATTTGCGTTAAAGGCGATGACTTGCCCCATGGCATGAACACCCGCATCCGTGCGCCCTGCCCCTATAATGGGCGTTGTTATCCCTAGCACGCGCTCTAGCGCGGTTTCGGTTTCACCCTGAATGGTGGGGCGCACTGCCTGTTTCTGAAAGCCTACATAAGCAGTACCGTCATAGGCTAAGGTTGCACGGTAACGGGTCATTGAGTCTGACCAATGGGTTTAGCCAAAGTTGGCGTAATCCACCAGCTCCAATAGCACCAAGTCTGCGTTATCACCCTTACGGGGATTAAGGCGGTAGATGCGTGTATAGCCACCGTTACGGTCTTTGTAGAACGGGGCAATCGTGTCGAACAATTTTTGGACAATTTCACGGTCATTGTATAAACGACTGGCGACAATACGGCGGGCGTGTACTGCAATAGCTTCGTTGTTAGCACCCTCAGCCTTTGCCAGACCGCGTTTTGCAATGGTAATCAGACGTTCCGCTGCGCCGCGCACAAAATCTGCTTTTGCGCGGGTTGTGGTAATACGTCCGTGTTGGAACAATGCAGCTGCAAGCCCCTTTTTGAGTGCCTTGCGTTGCGATGTATTCCGACCTAATTTCTTTCCATATACCCGATGACGCATCTTCGCGCTCTCCGTTAATTCTTACTTATCGTCTTTATCAGAGGGCCAATAGCCCTTTTCGCGTAATTTGTCGGTAAGCTCGTCTAAGGACTTTTCACCAAAATTACGAATAGCCAGCATGGCATCACTGCCACGGTGTAACATGTCAATAACATCACCAATTGAAGTAATGCCCGTACGCTTGAGCGAGTTAAACACGCGCACGCTCAAATCAAGCTCCTCAATGGGCTTATCGTACAAAGGCTGGCGATGCTTGTCTGCCACCAAGTCGGGTTCACTATCAGGGAGGACGATATCATCAATATGAACGCCACTCACCACCGCTAGGTGACGGATGAGAATTTGGGAGGCTTGGCTCATTGCCTCTTCGGGACGCACTGTGCCGTCTGTCCAAATCTCTAGGATGAGCTTATCATAATTTGTGCGTTGCCCTACTCGCGCCCGATCTACGTCGTATTTAGAACGGCGTACAGGGCTAAAGATAGCATCCACTGGCAACTCACCAATAGGCAAACGTCCGCGTTCTTCTGCGGGGCTATACCCACGACCTGCACGCACTTCAAATTCCATTTCAATATGCGCGTTAGCATCATCCACCGTGAACAAATACAGTTCAGGGTTTTCAATGACCACTTCAGCGGGGCAAGAAATATCTGCCGCCGTTACTGTGCCTTCACCACGATGGTTTAAGCGAAGTCGCGTGCTTTCTGCATCATGAAGGGTAAGGCGTAATTGCTTGACCTGCAAGATGAGCTGGGTCATATCTTCACGGACGCCGGGAATTGCCGAAAATTCGTGATGAACATCGCTCACGCGAATGCTTGTCACGGCAGCACCGGGTAATGAAGATAACAACACACGGCGCAAGGCGTTACCAATGGTTAAGCCATATCCACTTTCCAAAGGACTGATGACAAATTTGCCATAGGTGCGAGTTAATGCTTGGCTTTCCACTTTATGTGGAAGCACCATGTTGCTCGTAATTTGGTTCACATCCGAAGAATGGGATGAGGAAGTTTGGAACACCATCTTGGCAGGTTCTCCTATCGTTTAAACACGACGACGTTTTGGCGGACGACAACCGTTGTGAGGCACGGGGGTGATGTCAGTAATCGAGCGCACCTTCAAACCACTGCCTTGGATGGCACGGATTGCCGCTTCTCGACCTGGACCCGGTCCCTTAATGAAAACGTCCACTTCTTTCATGCCGTGCTGTTGTGCAGCTTCGCTTGCGGCTTGTGCCGCCATACGTGCTGCGTAAGGGGTGCTTTTGCGGCTTCCCTTAAAGCCGTTTGTGCCTGCGCTTGCCCAAGTAACAACATTCCCGCTTTGGTCGGTCAACGATACAATTGTATTGTTGAAAGTGGCGTAAACGTGCGCCTGTCCATAAGGGATGTTCTTAAGCACTTTTTTAACGGCGCGGCGGCTAGTCGTTTTCTTCGCTTTTGCCATTACGTGATACTCCGTTGGTTAGGTCTTAACGATAATTTAGCCCTGTAAACCTCACAGGGCATCCTCTTACAGCCAATGTTAGTTTATTTGCTAGATGCCCAACAGCATGCAACAAAGTCTACTTCTTGGTTGCACCACGACGGCGACCACGACCGGGGACAGTTTTCTTTACCCCACGCCGAGTCCGCGCATTTGTGCGCGTGCGTTGACCGCGAACAGGTAAATTACGACGGTGGCGCAACCCACGATAGCTCTGAATTTCCATCAGACGCTTAATGTTTAGTTGCACTTCACGGCGCAAATCGCCTTCTACAGTCATCATGCCAATTTTTTCGCGGATTTTTTGTACGTCCGCTTCGGATAAGTCGCGTACCCGTATATCTGGGCTAACTCCCGTTTCTACCAGAATTTTCTGGCTGGTCGTCAAGCCGATGCCGTAGATATAGGTTAGTGCAATTTCTACGCGCTTATCACGAGGGAGGTCAACACCTTCAATACGTGCCATAGTTGCGTCTTACTCCTCAGTGATTCTTTCGGGTCCTAGCCCTGTTTTTGCTTGTGTTTTGGGTTTGCGCAAATAACCATTACGCGCCCATGACGTTTAATCACACGGCATTTAGGGCAACGGACTTTGATAGATGTGGAAACCTTCATCAGTCAAAACCTTTACTCGTGTTCTTCTAACGAAGAAAGTATTATATGGAAATCTACTTAAAAAGTAAACGCCGAACTTATCAACTAGATTTAGGGGTGCGCCCGCACTTTTTTACAGGGCGCACACGGCTTTTTTAACGCCTAAACTGCCCTATGGCACAAAAAATTTGGGTGCGGTCATATTCCCCACACAAGACGAATCAAGGCTAGACGGGTCAAGGGTTTCTAAAAATTCTAACGCAATTTGTGTTGGGCAAGGATGCGTATCCACTGCCCCATGCCCGATGCCCGCAAAAACAAAATGCACACTATTGCTTAAATAACGTTGGGCTTCATCACCCCATGCTGGCGGTGTAATGGGGTCATAATTGCCACTCAATACCAACGTAGGAATGCCACTAATAACAGGTTCGTTTTCAATGGCGGGTGAAGCGGGTACGCCCCATAATTCACAAGTAGCAAATGTTTGCTCTACGCTTAACAACATAGAATTGGCGATTTGTGGCGGAATCCCTACAGACAGGGCTTCTGCGCCTTCTAGGGTGTTAAAGGGGACTTCTTCTTGGCACTCTACACTGTTAAACATGCCGTCTGCATCGCCGTCACTCACATATTCCCCGTCCTCTATAGACGATTCTTCACCCTCACCCATCGAATCATCTGGGAAAGAGTACATCTCGAAGTCACGGTTAGCAGCACCCTGTATCATCGCGGGCAAAATATACAGGCTACTAGAATCATACATCACATCAAAAATGGTATTGACTACGTCATCGCCATACAATTCGGTTTCGTTGTCGTCCTCATCATAGCCAATCATCGGTTCTTGATTAAGGTCGTCTACCATCGTGTAAAACAGTTCTTCTAGGTCGCCATAGGCTACGGTGCAAGCACTATCGGCATTACAATCATCAAAAAGTTGCTTAAACGCACGATAAGCATTAAGGGCTTGTTCTTCATAGCCTTGTACATGAGGGGGATACACCGCATCAATAATGACCGAGCGAATGCGCTCTGGATAATCACGCATCACGGTTAAGGCAAGGCGTGTGCCATAAGATACGCCAAACAAGTTAGCTTCTATATCTAGGGCGATGAGCAGGTCGTTGATGTCTGCGGCACTTTCTGCACTGTTATAGGCTTCTAGCACAATGCCCTCGTCCAGAAAAGCCTGCAAGCAAATGGCTTCAATGTCAGCGTCTTCTGCAACATCTTCGGGCAGATACTCGTCACAATCAAGCGCAGGGATTGAATAGCCCGTTCCGCGTTGGTCATACAAGATAATATCCGAGTAAGTGCGAAGCGAACTTTTTAGCCAAAAATCCACAGCCACCACAGCCGAGCCACCGGGCCCACCTTCAAGGTAGAGAATAGAGTCACTTGCAGGGTTACTCGATGTTGAGGTAATAATGACCACTTGCAGTTCAATGTCAGCGTCACTAAGTCCCTGACGGCTTTCTGGCACAATTAAAACACCACAAATGACTGTCTCACCCTCTTGTTCTGTGTTTGGCAAACCAAAGGGACAGTCACTTTCTATAAATTCGGGCGATTGCGCCCACACTGGAACACTACACAAACACAAAAAAAGCATCAAACTCATCAAGCGTTTCATTTAACCACTCCTATTTCACAAAAAGCAACAGTTACAAAGTGGCATTATAGGTCACCGTTTTATTCCTTTTTGGGGAAGAAAAGAACGGAATAACACACACCGCGTAACTGCCGAAAATTTAAATATTCCAAGCGTTGATTATACTGTTACTTCCCCACAACTCCTGCAAAAAAGCCGTAAAGATATTATAGCAATGTCAGAATCATGGGATTGTCTTCTGTAATGACCACTGTATGCTCAAAGTGAGCGCATAACGAATGGTCTTTTGTGCGTACTGTCCAGTGGTCGTCTTTATCCTCTTCAAGAGGGTTATTGCCCGCAATGAGCATCGGTTCTATGGCAATGGTCATCCCCGCCTGCAACGGATAATCTGTCCACATACGGTTTCCCAAACGCATCGCCAACGCCTTAGAGGGCCACCAATTAGGCACTTGTGGCGGTTCGTGCATCTGTTTTCCTACACCATGCCCTGTATAGTCCAATGCCACGCTATAGCCGTTTTTGCTGGCAAATTTTTCTGTAGAACGTGCAATATCACTCACGTAATTACCAATGATACACTGCTCGATTGCCACATAGAGGGCTTTCTCACAGGCTTCTATTAGGCGTTTTACGGCGGGCTTGATTTTGCCAATGCCATACGTAAACGCGGCATCGCCCACGTAGCCCTTATAAATGCACGCCGTATCCAAGCTGATGATGTCACCCTCTTTTAACACACGGTCTGCCGAAGGCACGCCGTGTACAAGCTCGTCGTTAATGCTGGCGTTAATCGTGGCGGGATACGGCGGATGATTAGAGGGCGCGTAATTCAAAAACGCGGGTACAGCCCCATGGTCACGAATGACAGCTTCGGCGATTTGGTCTAGCTCAATCGTTGTAATGCCCTCACGAAGCGCATCACGCATGGCTTGATGTGCTAATGCCGTAATGCGCCCTGCTTCACGCATAATCACAAGTTCTTCTGCGGTTTTTAGAACAGGCTCGCTGGGTCTTTTGATAGGTTTCATTGTCTTTTTATAGATGCTCATTAGCCTAAAATCTTCTTTATCTCTTCGCTGACGGTTTCAATGGGTTGGCTGGCATCAATGCGTTTAAGTAAGCCTTTGGCTTGGTAGTAATCAATAAGAGGCGCGGTGTCTTCAACGAATTGGTCAATGCGCTTCACAACAGATAATGCGTCCGCGTCATCCACACGACGTTTAAGCGTTTCGCCCGTCTCATCAATTTTAGCAACGATGCGTGGGGGAAACTGCTCATCGGGGTGCTTATCTACCGTCACATCTACCCCTTTAGATAGAAAGAAGATGTTAAAGGCTTGTCCATTTTCGTGGGTTACACGCCCAAAAGCGCGCTTAAACGCCGTATATAAATCGAGTTCGAATAAAAATACAGTGTGGATAGACTCACCCTTCTTTGCCAACAAATCAGCCAAGAAATCGGCTTGCCCTGTCGTGCGCGGATAGCCGTCTAAAATTACGCCCCCCTGTGCATCGGGCAAAGACAGGCGTTCTTCTACAATCCGATTCGTGAGGTCATCAGAAACAAGCGTTCCTGCGTTCATAATAACTTGCACTTCTTTAGCTAGGTCGTCCTCACGAACTTTCATTGCCCTAAACAAATCACCCGTAGATACTTGGGGCAAGCTATATTTTAAGGCGATGAACTTAGATTGTTCGCCCTTGCCCGCACCCTGCACCCCCATCAATAACACATAAAGACCCATAGTGAAAATACTCCCTTTGTAAAAATAAGCAAAAAGGGGCAAGCCCATACTATGAGCTACGCCCCTTCACCATTCTTTAACCAGCAGTATGCCTAGGTTGCGTTGCCCGACTAGCTCATAAAGCTTTCGTAGTTACGCATAACCAATTGGGCTTCTAGCTGACGTAGTGTTTCAATAACCACACCCACGATGATGATTAGCCCACTGCCCGTTAAAACAAGCGCAGGGTTGTTTGTGGTAGTTTGGGCTTCAAATGGGAACAAAATCCCGTTAATAAAGCTCACAATGCCCGGCACAATCGCAATTGTTCCTAAGAACAGCGCACCAACAATGGTAATACGACGCGTGGTGTTGATGATATATTCTTCTGTCTTTTGCCCCGGACGAATACCCGGGATAAAGCCACCCTGACGCTGTAGCGTCTCGGCAAGACGATAGTTCCCTACCATCACATCAGAATAGAAGAACGTAAACGCCACCGTCATCGCAAAGAACACGCCCCAGTATACAGCCCCCTGTTGGTTACCAAAGGTTTGTTGTACGCTCCATAAGAAGCTACCCGCAGGCGGGCTGAACAAGCCAATAAGCAACGCGGGGAAGGTGATGATGGACTGTGCGAAAATCAACGGAATCATGCCCACAGGGTTGACGCGCAACGGAATGTATTGCCCACGCCCCATTTGCATTTGACGATTCCCGCGAACGCGCTTGCCATATTGAACAGGCACACGACGCACACCTTCTGCAATGTAGATGATGGCTGGCACGCTGACCAAAACAATCAGCAAGAACACCACTAGGTTATAAACCGCGCGGTCTTGGTTACTTTGAAGCAAGTTAAACAGGTTAGCAGGTGCATTTGCCACAATGCCCGCAAAGATGATAATCGAAATACCATTGCCTAAGCCTTGTTCGGTAATCAATTCACCCAGCCACACCGCAAACATCGTACCCGCAGTCATGGTTACAATGACCGAGATAGTGAGCAAGATATTGCTCCCAAAGCCCGGAATAATTTGTGTACCGCCTGCTACCGCCGTAAAGAACCCGATTTGTGCTAAAGACTGCAAAATTGCCATCGGAATTGCAAGGTAGTAAGTGTAGCGTTGAATCTTTTCTCGCCCACCAGGCTCACGTTGCATCGCTTCTAGTGAAGGGATGATAGGAATGAGCAATTGGAAAATGATAGACGCAGTAATATAGGGATATACCCCATTTGCCAAAATGCTGAAGTTGGAGACTGCGCCACCGGAAAGCAAGTTCAGCACGCCAATGAAGCCCGCCGCTAGGTCACTGCTTAGCACGCTTTCAAGAGCGATGCGGTCAACGCCGACAACGGGAACATGTGTGCCAAACTGATAAACCACTAACACGAAGAGCGTAAACAAAATCTTGTTACGCACATCGGGCAAGCGAAACGCATTTCTTAAAGCCTGAATCATGGTCGGCTAACCTCTCAAAATTTAGTCTGCGGTAAAGTGTCAACACACACTACCAGTATAACCACAAAAACGGGCGATAGACACGGTGTTTATCGCCCGTTGGTTTGTTTTACTTGGTTTTGCGCCCCAAAGCCACATCTTCTTTACGAAGTTTCTTAATGGTGGCAAATGCACCCTTAAGGGCTAATTCTAAGGCAACCACGCTACCGCCGGCGTTTTGGATTTTCTCGGTTGCGCCAGTGGTAATACGATGAGTATGAACGGTCAACGCCTTTTCAAGGTCGCCACGTCCCAAGATGACCACAGGCTTTGATGCGTCACGCACCAAACCAATAGCAGCTAGGGTTTCGGGGGTCACCGTATCGCCCGCATTAAAGCGTTCGTTAAGGCTAGAGAGGTTCACCTCTTGGTATTGAATACGGAACAAGTTCTTAAAACCGCGCTTAAAAGGCAAACGGCGCACCAATGGCAACTGCCCGCCTTCAAAGTAAACACGCTTTCCAGAACGCCCACGCGCACCCGCGCCTTTTGTACCACGACCAGCGGTCTTACCGCTACCGCTGGCAATACCACGACCGATACGGGTCTTTTTGCGTACAGAGCCTTTTGTTGGCTTCAAATCTTGTAGCTTCATAAACCTTCAATATGAGCGCAACTGCACCGGGCAAGTTGCGCTCTCTCCTTTCAAACAGTTCTCGCTGTCACTCGTGGTTATTCGCTTACTTCTTCCACTTTAAGCAAGTGGGACACTTTGTTAATCATGCCACGAATTTGGGGGCTGTCGGTAATCACAACCGAGTGATTGAGCTTACGTAAGCCCAAAGCCACAAGGTTAGCTTTTTGTGATTTATGATAGCCGATACCACTTTTAACCAGCGTGACACGCAATTTCTTGTTTTCAGCCATGTGCTTTATTCCCCCTTATGACGGCGCATCCACACAGGGCTTGTGTGCTTCACCGATTTGCCACGCATCTCTGCGAGCAGTTCTGGGCTACGAAGTTGCGTTAGGGCATTGATGGTTGCCATTGCCACATTCAGCAAGTTCGGGCTACCTTGGCTTTTCGTAAGGATGTTCTTCACACCCACTACTTCCAACACAGCACGCACACCACCGCCAGCAATCACACCCGAACCGGGAGCAGCAGGCATCAATAGCACCTTAGACCCACCATATTCGCCAGTAACGGCGTGGGGGATAGTGCTTTCTACCAACGAAACCTTTTTCAGGTTCGCACGGGCTTTCAGGTTCGCCTTACGGATGCTATCAGGTACTGCACGAGACTTACCGATCCCGATCCCGATTCGTCCTTCGTTGTCACCAACGACGACTACGGTTCGGAAGGCAAAGCGACGCCCACCCTTAATAACTTTCGCTACGCGCCGAATATCGACGACGCGCTCATCTAATTTCTCTTCGCGTTCTTCTTCACGTTCACGACGCTTCTCACGACGCTCGCGCCGTTGTTTTTCTGCCGCCATAACTCTCTCCGACTAGAATTCCAAACCGGCTTCGCGTGCGCCTTCTGCAAGTGCCGCCACACGCCCGTGATATCTATAACCACCGCGGTCAAAAACCACCGCGCCAATGCCCGCAATTTTTGCGCGCTCCGCTACTACTTGTCCCACAATTTTGCTGGCTTCTACTTTGGTTTTACCCACAACTAGTGCCGCAACGTCTTTGTCGATTGTGGAGGCTTGAGCAATCGTCAACCCTTGTTCGTCATCAATTACTTGTGCGTAAATATTGGTCAAGCTACGGTATACGTTCAAACGAGGACGTTGAGACGTACCTGCCAACTTGGCACGCACACGGGCATGACGGCGTTCACGGGCGCGATAAGTTTGTTTACTGGTTGCATCAGACATATCCGAACACCTCTACTTCTTCTTACCCTTACCGCCACCCTTAGCGGATTTACCCGCTTTACGACGGATTACTTCGTCACTATAACGAATCCCCTTACCAAGGTAAGGTTCAGGGGGTCGCCAGCCGCGAATGATGGCGGCGATTTGCCCTACAGCTTCTTTGTCTATACCGTCCACATGAAGTAAACGCCCTCTTTGTTCTGTTGGCGTTTCAAATTTCACGTCTTGGGGGGCTTCGATAATCACTGGATGGCTATAGCCTAATTTTAATTCCAGGTTCTTACCCTGCAAAACAGCTTGATACCCCACCCCTTCAATTAAGAGGGTACGGCGGAAGCCATCGCTAACCCCGGTCACCATATTACCGATGAGCGCGCGAGTTAAGCCATGTAACGCCTTATGGTGGCGCAAGTCGGACGGACGTTCTACTGTTAATACGCCATCTTCCAGTTTTAATGTCATATCTGGATGAATTGTGCGTTTCAATGAGCCTTTGGGGCCCTCTACGGTAACATCATTCTTATGAATGGTTACATTCACTTTTGCCGGAATAGTAATCGGCTTTCTACCAATACGAGACATGATTCGCCTTCCTTACCAGACGTAGCACAAAACTTCGCCGCCAAGACCTTCTTTGCGGGCGGTTTGTGCCGTCATAACACCTTTAGGCGTGGTTACAATGGCAATACCTGTCCCACTCAGCACAATCGGGAGTTCCGCACGCTTGCGGTACACACGACGACCCGGCTTGCTTACGCGCTGGATAGCGGTAATGACTGGGCGACGCTCACGGCGTGCGCCGTAATACTTGAGTTGGATGGTGATTTCAGCAGGCACAACATCGCTTACTGTGTAACCGTCGACATAGCCCTCTTCTTGCAAAATGCGAGCGAGTTCTACCTTAATTTTGGATACGGGCATGGTTACTGTTTTCTGGCGAGCCAGAAGCGCGTTACGCACGCGAGTAAGCATGTCTGCAATGGGGTCGTTGGTTGTATTCATATAGCCCTCTAACTCCTACCAGCTGGACTTGACAACACCGGGGATAAGCCCCTGTAGTGCCAACTCACGGAAACAGATACGGCAAAGCCCAAAGCGGCGAATGAACCCACGTGGACGACCACATTTTTTACAACGACTGCGGACTTGCACGTCAAATTTACGTCTTTCCTCACGGAATTGCATACACTTTTTCGCCATACCTACTTATCCTCAAAAGGCATACCCAACAAACCAAGCAGGCGACGACCTTCTTCATCTGTTTGTGCCGTCGTCACGAAAGTGATTTCCATCCCGCGCACTTTATCAATACTATCAAAAGGCACTTCAGGGAAAATCAATTGTTCACGCAAGCCCACCGTGAAGTTACCACGTCCATCAAGCTTGGCGGGAATCCCACGAAAGTCACGGATACGGGGGAGTGCGATATTGATTAGGCGGTCAACAAACGCCCACATCTTCGCGCCACGCAACGTGACCTTAACACCAATGGCTCTGCCCTCACGGAGCTTAAAGCTCGCGATGCTCTTACGGGCGCGGGTAATCACAGGTTGTTGACCCGTAATTTGGCGCAATGTCTCCACGGCAAAGTCTAGGACTTTGGGGTTGTCATTGGCTTCACCAGCACCGATATTCAAGACAACTTTCTTGATAGCAGGCACTTGCATCACGTTCTCATAACCGAACTCTTGTTGCAAGATAGGCAAAACTTCTTGGCGGTAGCGTGCCTGCATTACAGGCACTTCTTGTGTTTCACTCATAAGTTACGCTCTCCGCTTATTCAATGTCCGCGTTGCATTTTTTGCAAACGCGCACTTTACGACCATCTTCGCGCAAACGATACCCAACGCGGGTACGCTTGTCACAAGATGAACAAACCAACATGACGTTAGACAAATCAAGGGGCGCGTCTTTTTCTACAATTTGGGCGGGCACTGTTTGGTTGCCTGCCTGACGTGCCTTTTGATGGCGTTTCACCACATTTACGCCGCCGACAATGACGCGGTTTTCTTTGAGCAAGATAGAAACTACCTGCCCACGTTCCCCTAAATCTTTGCCTGCGATGACTTCAACGGTATCACCTTTTTTAATGCGTTGCATCGCTTAATCTCCTACAGCGTTTCCGGGGCAAGTGCAGCAATTTTTGTGTAGCCCTTTTCACGTAGCTCACGAGCTACGGGCCCAAAAACGCGCGTACCCTTCGGATTGGTCAAGTCATCGGCGAGCAATACGGCGGCGTTGTCATCAAAACGAATATAAGACCCATCAGAGCGACGGTATTCTTTTGCAACGCGGACAATAACCGCCTTGACAATATCGCCCTTCTTAGTGTTGCCTTGGGTATTAGCAGACTTTACCGCGCCCACAACAATATCACCAACGTGACCATATTTACGGCGAGAACCGCCCAACACACGGATAACTAATATCTCTTGCGCCCCGCTGTTGTCGGCAATCTTAACACGAGATTCTGTTTGAATCATGGCACCGACTCCCTATTGTTCAGTCGCCGGCTTGGCGAGAACTTCTTCTACCACCCAACGCTTTTGACGGCTCAGGGGGCGGCTTTCAACGATTTTCACGGTTGCGCCTACGGGGATTTCGTCACTTTCATCGTGAGCCATCACCTTTTTTGTAGACTTTACCACTTTCTTGTATACAGGGTGGAGGGTACGGCGTTCAATGGAAACCGTCACGGTTTTATCCATCTTATTACTTACCACAACACCCACCAAACGTCTGCGTGAATTCGCCATCTTATTCACCCTTCTCGGCAACGCCCGCCGCCAGTTGACGTTCGTTAAGAATCGTCAGCACACGGGCAATTTCACGGCGCACATGACGAAGGGCATTGGTGTCTTTAAGTTCACCACTCGCCTTCTGTTGGCGCAAAACGAACATTTCTTGTTTCTTGTCGTCAAACAAATCGAGCAACTTCTCGTCACTTAACGCGCGGAATTCACGGCTTTTCATGATAACGACACCTCCACGCCAGAGATGGGGTCAATCCGCTTAACAAACTTAGTGCGGATAGGCAACTTGGCGGCGGCTAAAGTAAGAGCTTCACGAGCAAGATCTTCTGGAACGCCACCCATTTCAAATAGGATACGACCCGGCTTAATCACTGCCACATAGTATTCGACAGCACCCTTACCGTTACCCATGCGCGTTTCGGCGGCTCTTTTGGTAAACGGTTTATCAGGGAAGATGCGAATCCAAATTTTACCACGACGACGAATAGCACGAACCATAGCGCGACGAGCGGCTTCAATTTGACGGCTGGTCATCCACACAGGTTCAAGGGCTTGCAAGCCAAATTCGCCGAAAGAGACGGTAGAGCCACGATAGGCACGACCCTTCATGCGTCCGCGCATTTGCTTGCGGAATTTAGTACGCTTTGGCATTAACATCGATTAATAACTCCTTCTCGTAACGTGCCACATTACGAGTTGTAAACGTCTTGTGTGGCACTTTTGGGTGTTTCACGCGGGCGTTCACTATAAAGCACACCCTTGTAGACCCACACCTTAACGCCAATTTGCCCAAAAGTAGTGAGCGCTTCGGCAGTACCATACTCAAAGTTGGCACGAAAGGTGTTGCGTGGCACACGACCATCAGACATCCATTCACGGCGTGACATATCAGAACCGCCCAAACGTCCGCTAACTTCAATGCGGATGCCTTCTGCGCCAAGACGCATGGCTTGGGTAACGGCACGTTTCATGGCACGGCTGTGACCAATACGGCGCACGAGCTGGCTGGCGATGCTTTCCGCCACAAGCGTTGCATCTAAGTCGGGCTTGTCTATTTCTGTCACTTCTACTTTGACAGTTTTGCCCGTCATGCTTTCTAGGGTGGTACGTAGCTTCTTCACTTCATCACCCTTGCGCCCGATAATAAGACCGGGGCGAACAGTGTGAATGTTGATGCTGACCACATTCGGTTGACGTTCAATCTCGATCCGAGAAACGCCCGCTTGTGTATGCTCTTTTTTAACGAATTTACGTAAGGCTAAATCTTCATGAAGCAACTCTACGTATTTTTCGCCTTCGGCATACCAGCGTGCATCCCAGTCACGATTGACCTTGAGGCGTATCCCTATCGGGTGTACTTTACGACCCATATCTCTTACCTATCTCCCTTATTGCTCCGCTAGGACAACCCACAGGTGGGACTGACGCTTAACACGGGGCTTATATCGACCACGCGCACCTGCCTTAAACCGTTTCAGACGAGGTCCCTCGCCTGCCCAAATCTGACCAATCTTCAAAGTGCGACGACTGAGTTCAAAGTTGTTTTCGGCATTGGCTACTGCGCTTGCCACCGTCTTTTGGACGAGCTGCGCGCCCTTTTGGGGCATAAATTGCAACACGACCAACGCTTCTTCTACGTCCATCCCGCGCACTTGGTCACAAACCAACGCGAGCTTTTGGGAAGAGATAGGCAAGTAGCGCGTAATAGCTTTTACTTCCATGGTTCTCTCCCTTTACTTCTTCTTCTTCTTTTCAGCCAAGTGACCGCGGAACCCACGTGTGGGCGCAAATTCACCTAGCTTATGACCCACCATGTTCTCGGTTACATAAATCGGAACATGTTGTTTCCCATTATGGACAGCAATTGTGTGACCCACCATCTGGGGAAAGATGGTGCTGGCACGGCTCCATGTACGAATCACGGTGCGTTTGCTGGTTTCGTTCATCTTCTCTACTTTAGCGAGAAGTTTGGGTGCAATAAATGGACCCTTCTTAAGTGAACGTGACATCTTTTACATTCTCCCTAACTACGCCCGACCACGCGAAGAGCGACGGCGGATGATAAACCGATTGGAGCGTTTGTTGGTGCGCGTTAGCACGCCCAAAGCAGGCTTACCCCAAGGAGTTTTTGGCGACTTCATACCAATACCGCTACGACCTTCACCACCACCATGGGGATGGCTATTAGGATCCATGGCGATACCACGTACAGCAGGTCTCCAACCAAGCCAGCGAGAACGCCCCGCTTTACCAATCTTAACGTTACCATGTTCGGCGTTGCCTACCTGACCAATGGTTGCCATGCAACGTTCATGTACATAACGCATTTCGCCACTAGGCAAGCGTAGGGCGGCATAAACGCCTTCCTTCGCCAATACTTGTGCGCTTACGCCTGCAGAACGAGCCATTTGACCACCCTTGCCGGGCTTTAGCTCTACGTTGTGAACCAACGTACCTACTGGAATATCACGGATAGCAAGGGCATTACCAGGGCGAAGTTCGGCTTTTGCGCCATTCCCTAGTTTGTCACCCACTTTTACACCCAAAGGCGCAATGATATAACGCTTTTCGCCATCTTCATATTGCACTAAAGCAATACGAGAAGAACGGTTAGGGTCATATTCAATGGCAATGACTTCGGCACGCACATCAAACTTATTACGCTTGAAGTCGATAATACGATAACGGCGGCGGTGTCCACCACCACGATGGCGCACTGTAATGCGACCCGTGTTGTTACGACCGCCGGATTTCCGTAACGCAACGGTTAGGCTACGTTCTGGCTTGCTCTTGGTAATTTCCTCAAAGGTATACCCCGTCATGCCACGGCGACCCGCCGATGTGGGGTTGTATGCTTTAATCGGCATCGTCAGTCTCCCTAGACGTTGAACAATTCAATTTGTTCACCCTCAACGAGCGTGACGATGGCTTTCTTCCATTGACGTGAGCGCAAGAAATACTTACGACCACGACGACCACGCTTTGCGGGCATCACCATTGTACGTACTTTGACAACCTTATCGGCTTTGTCAAATACCAGTTCAACAGCATCTTTAATTTGAATCTTGTTTGCTTTAGGTGCCACTTCAAACACATACTGTGCCAGACCATCCATCATAACGTTGGTCTTTTCTGTTACCACAGGACGGCGAATGACATCATAAGGGTGGAGTTCAGGCATTGTTCTTGCTCTCCTTACCCCAAACTTTGGTAATGAAATCGAGCGCATCGAGCGGGACAATGACCTTGTTAAATTGAAGCAGGTCACGGATGTTGAGGTAATTTACCAGCAAGCCGCGTGCTTTCGGAAGGTTGCTTACGCTACGTTGCACATTGACATTGCCATGTGTAAACAGAACAAGGGCGTTTTCGCCACCCGTTAAATTGGCAATGACTTCTTTCATCAGCTTTGTCTTGGGGTGATCTAAAACCAATTTATCCACAAATACAAGCTGGTTATCACGCGCCAACGCACTAAGTACGCTACGAATCGCCCCTTGGCGCATTTTACGGGGCATACTCTTGGTATAATCACGCGGTTTTGGACCATGAGCCTTACCACCACCGACAAAAATTGGGGCATTACGTGACCCATGGCGGGCGTTACCCGTGCCTTTTTGGCGGTATACTTTGGCTTTTGTACGGTCTACTTGACCACGTGTTAGGGTGGAGTGAGTCCCCTGCCGTGCGTTCGCCATTTGACGAACATAGGCTTGGTGCATCAAACCCACGTTAATTGTTGCTTCAAATACATCTGACGGCAGGCTAATTTTCTTAATTTCCGTGCCGTTCATGTCTAATACTGATACGTCCATCGTTGTCTCCTTGCTCACCACGCGCCTACTTTTGCTTCGCTTGCTTGCGCGTCGAAGGCTTAATGACTACAATGCCACCATTAGCACCTGGAACAGAGCCTTTGATAGCGAGCAAGTTCTTCTCAGCATCCACAACGACCACCTCAAGGTTTTGCATGGTCACACGGTCATTGCCCATGCGTCCACCCATGCGTTTGCCCTTTAGGGTACGTCCGGGATACGCGCACATGCCGATAGAGCCGGGAGCGCGTTCACGGTCAGATTGACCATGGGTCTTGGGTTGACGATGAAAGCCATGACGCTTGATCGTCCCTGCAAAACCACGCCCTTTGCTTATGCCAACAACGTCCACAGCCTCGCCTTTTTCAAAGACATCTGCCTTAATTTCCGCGCCTTCTTCAAGGTCAACGGCTTCTTCTTGCTTTAAGCGAAACTCACGGAGTACGCGCAAAGCGGGCAGGCTCTTCTTATTCAAATGTCCGAGTTGTGGCTTTGTTAGCCTCGAAGGCTTTGTTTCTTCAAAGCCCAGTTGCACAGACGCATAACCATCACGGTCTGCCGTGCGTATTTGTGTTACATAGCAAGGACCAGCCTCAATGACGGTCACGGCAATTGCATTGCCCTTTTCGTCAAAGACTTGCGTCATCCCTACTTTTCTACCAATCATGCCTTTCATGATTCCTTCAGCCTCCAGAGGGGGGTTAGGCGCAAAAAAATAGCGCGGGTCTAGTTCCCCTCCCCACACAACTTTACCAGTAAACGATACGATTCATGGGTTGCCGTTTGTATTACATTAACGGACGTTAGATTTTAATCTCGATGTCAACACCTGCGGGGAGATTAAGGCGCATAAGCGTGTCGATGGTTTTGCTATCTGGGTCAAGCACATCAATCAGGCGTTTATGCGTGCGAATCTCAAAGTGTTCGTGCGAGTCTTTATCAATGAACGTTGAACGGCGTATTGTAAACCGTTCTAGCCGTGTTGGCAAGGGTACAGGTCCCACGA
The DNA here is from genome assembly GCA_034437555.1 of Anaerolineae bacterium. Classification (GTDB taxonomy): domain Bacteria; phylum Chloroflexota; class Anaerolineae; order Aggregatilineales; family Phototrophicaceae; genus JANWYT01. The sequence goes on from DAOTTQ010000037.1 coordinate 180,572, forward strand.
CACGCGCACCAGTGCGCTCGGCAGTCTCTACAATGCGTTGTGCCGATTGGTCTAGCACCCGATGGTCATATCCTCTTAAACGGATACGGATTTTGTTTTTAACTGCCATTTCGTCTGTTCCTCTAGGTTTCTTTTTCAGTGTGAAAGCCCCCCTCTTGCTTGCATGGGAAAGAACCTTGCAAGTGAGGGGGGCGTTTCGTCACGTCAATTAGTCAAGAATTTCAGTGATGATGCCTGCACCAACGGTCAAGCCACCTTCGCGGATAGCGAATTTGGAGCCTTTTTCAATGGCAACAGGAATAATCAATTCCACTTCAAAGCCTACGTTATCACCAGGAACAACCATTTGCACAGTATCGGGCAAGCTGATGGTGCCGGTCACATCCATAGTGCGGATGTAGAATTGTGGGCGATACCCTGTGGTGAAGGGCTTTTGGCGACCGCCTTCTTCCTTCTTGAGGATGTAGACTTCGCACTTAAACTTCTTGTGAGGCTTGATGCTCTTAGGAGCAGCCAATACCATACCGCGTTCCACTTCTTCACGGGTTGTACCACGAAGGAGGATACCGGCGTTGTCGCCTGCAACCGCAGAGTCAAGTTCCTTGTGGAACATTTCGATGCCGGTGACGATGGTCTTTAGAACGGTTTCACGCAAGCCAACGATTTCAATTTCTTGACCCTTGTTCAGCGTACCGCGGTCAACACGACCCGTAACCACTGTACCACGACCCTTGATGCTGAAAACGTCTTCTACGGACATCAAGAAGGGTTTCTCGATTTCGCGGACAGGGTCAGGAATCCAGCTGTCTACTGCGTTCATTAGCTCAACAATACATTGGTATTCAGGAGCCTTGGGGTCTACACTAGTGCTTTCTGTTACCTTAACAGCAGAACCCATTACGATAGGGGTATCTGCGCTAAAGTTGTAGCTTTCTAGCAATTCAGACAATTCCATCTTCACCAGTTCGATGAGTTCGGCATCATCCATTTGGTCAATTTTGTTCAAAAAGACCACCATTGCAGGCACGTTTACTTGGCGAGCCAAAAGAACGTGTTCGCGGGTTTGGGGCATAGGACCATCCGGTGCGCTTACGACCAAGATTGCGCCGTCCATTTGGGCAGCACCGGTAATCATGTTCTTGATATAGTCACGGTGACCGGGACAGTCTACGTGGGCATAGTGACGTTTGTCAGTTTCATATTCCACGTGGCGGATGTTGATCGTAATGCCACGAGCGCGTTCTTCAGGCGCGTTGTCAATGTCTTCGTAGTTCATTTTTTGAGCTTGACCCTTCAAACCCAACACTTTCGTGATGGCGGCGGTCAAGGTTGTCTTACCGTGGTCAACGTGACCGATTGTCCCAATGTTTACATGGGGTTTGCTACGCTCGAACTTAGCTTTAGCCATTTGCGAATTCCCTCTAAATTTATGTCATCTAACGATTGATTGCTGAGACAATCGTCTCAAAACTCTACTTACCGCCCGCCACTGATGACTTCATCAGCGATATTTTTCGGTGCGACAGTATACTTGTCAAATTCCATCGTAAAGTTACCGCGCCCCTGCGTCATGTTACGCAAGTTCGTTGCATACCCAAACATCTCTGCCAATGGCACAGATGCCTTGATGGAGGTCGAGCCGGTGCGAGGCTCCATGCCTTCAATAATCCCACGACGGGAGGCAAGGTCGCCAACGATGTTCCCTGTGTATTCGTCAGGAACAACCACTTCAACGCGCATTGAAGGCTCTAGGATAACAGGTGAAGCGGAGCGAATACCGCTCTTAAACGCAATGGAACCGCAAATCTTGAATGCCATTTCGTTAGAGTCAACATCGTGCATCGCGCCATCAACCACACGGGCTTTAATACCCACAACAGGATAGCCGGCAATTACGCCACCTTCCATCGCTTCACGTGCGCCCTTTTCGGCAGCACGTACAAATTCTTTGGTAACCGAACCACCTGAAACCGCATCCACCCAAAGAAGCTCGTTGCCATTCGCTTTTGCGCGTTCTTCATCGCTCATTGGCGAAAATTCAATCACAACGCGAGCATACATACCGCTACCGCCAGACTGACGCTTAAGCGTTTCGTCCACAGTTTGGGTACGGGTAATGGTTTCACGGTAAGCCACACGGGGGCGACCTACGGTAGCTTGTACACCATATTCACGCATCAAACGGTCAACCAAGACTTCAAGGTGAAGCTCACCCATGCCCTTGATTTTGGTTTGACCCAAAGAAGCATCCACTTCAACCTTAAAGGTAGGGTCTTCTTCGGCTAGTTTCTTCAAGCCCAGCGCCATTCTGTCTTGGTCAACTTTTGAGTTTGGCTCAATCGCGACTTCGATAACGGGTTCGGGGAACTTGATGTTTTCTAGCACAATGGGTGTTCCTTGTTCGCACAAAGTATCCCCAGTGAAGGTTTCCTTCAAGCCAATAATGGCGGCAATGTCGCCTGCTTGCACTTCGTCCACGTCTTCGCGGCGGTCTGCAAACATACGAAGAATACGTCCAACGCGCTCAGTGGTGTTCTTTGACGGGTTATAAAGAGTGCTACCCGCACGCAACACACCGCTATAAACGCGGGTAAACGCCAAACGACCATATTTGTCGGAGATAATCTTGAACACCAAAGCCGACAAAGGTTCGTCGTTACTAGCTTGGCGCACAACAGGTTCATCCGTTTTAGGGTTAAGACCCGTTACCGCAGGAATATCCAACGGAGAAGGCAAGAAGTCGATGACTGCATCAAGCATCATCTGAACACCCTTGTTCTTCAACGCAGACCCACAGATAATAGGGTGCAATTTGTTTGCAATAGTCCCCAAACGCAAAGCTTCTTTAAGCTCTTCGTTGTTGATGGGTTCTTCGTTAAGGTACTTTTCAGTGAGAACTTCATCTGCTTCAACGATGCGTTCAATCATGGTAAGACGGGCTTTTTGGGCGATGTCGGCATAGTGTTCTGGAATAGCAACACGGCTAATATCTACACCCAAATCATCCCCGTAAACGACCAATTCCATCGCAAAGAGGTCAATAATGCCAGCAAATTCATCACCGCTACCGTAGGGAATTTGAATGCAAACCGGATTCGCTCTCAAGCGGTCAACCATCATTGCAACAGTACGTTCAAAGTTCGCGCCAGTTCTGTCCATTTTATTGACAAAACACATACGAGGAACGTTGTATTCTGTTGCTTGGCGCCACACTGTTTCAGACTGAGGTTCAACACCCGCTACGCTGTCAAATACGGCAATACCGCCGTCTAATACGCGCAAGCTGCGTTGTACTTCAGCGGTAAAGTCCACGTGACCGGGCGTGTCAATCACGTTAACTTGATACCCCTTCCAAGAGGCTGTTACTGCTGCTGATGTAATCGTAATCCCACGTTCGCGTTCTTGTTCCATATAATCGGTTGTGGCAGCCCCATCGTGAACTTCACCGATGCGGTGTACCATGCCGGTATAATACAAAATACGCTCGGTTGTTGTGGTCTTACCCGCGTCGATGTGAGCAATAATACCGATATTGCGAACTTTCGTGAGGTCTAACGCCTTCAATACTTTAGCCATGCTGACCTTTATCCAAGAGCAACTATTAACGGAAATGTGCAAAAGCGCGGTTGGCTTCTGCCATACGATGCGTTTCGTCTTTCTTCTTCACCGATGCGCCTTGACCGGTGGACGCATCCATCAGTTCTGCTGCCAGTTTAGAAGCCATTGTTCTACCGCTGCGCTTGCGGGCGTTTTGAATAAGCCAACGCATTGCAAGTGTAACACCACGGTAAGAACGAACCTCTACAGGCACTTGATAGGTAGAACCACCCACACGGCGTGGCTTTACTTCTACAGTGGGTTGCACATTGCGGAGGGCTGTTTCTAGCACTTCCACAGGGTCTTTCTTTGTGCGGTCTTCAATCATGCTCATCGCATCATACATAATGCGGAAAGCAGTGCTTTTCTTTCCGCCGTGCATCATGCGGTTCACAATCATCGTGATATGCACGTTGTTGTAGGTTGCATCTGGCACAACAGGACGTTTAACAGGGCTTTTTCTACGCATTCCTACTTCTTACCTTTCACTGGTGCTGCTGCTTGACCGGGTTTTGGACGCTTCGTACCGTACTTGCTACGAGCTTGCTTACGTCCGTCAACGCCTGTGGTGTCTAGCGTGCCGCGTACAATGTGATAACGAACACCGGGTAGGTCTTTCACACGACCACCGCGCACCAGAACAACACTGTGTTCTTGCAAGCGATGACCTTCACCACCGATATAAGCTGTCACTTCGAGACCATTCGACAACCGCACGCGGGCAATCTTACGAAGTGCCGAGTTTGGTTTCTTTGGTGTCATGGTTCTTACTTGGGTACAAACGCCACGTTTTTGGGGCGCACCTTTGCGACGGCGAGTACGTTTTTGCGCGAATGCGTTAAACGTAAATTGCAGTGCTGGTGCTTTAGTCTTTCTAACCTTAGGACGACGACCTTTGCGAACCAACTGATTGATGGTTGGCATTGAACTCTCCGCTACAACAACTGATAGAATAAATTTACCTAAAAATAGGCATGCAAACGGGCGTACCTCATCAGAACGCCCGATTGTTTTCCTCGCTTAGCGAGACACCTGACAACAGGCTCTTTCGCTACACAACTCAATTCGATACAAAATTGCCTTACGTGAGGTTTTTATATCGGGTTAGCGAGGTAATCATATCAGTGAGTGACGCGCATTGTCAAGGTAAATTGGCATAGGGAAGGGAACTGCTAGGCAGGCATCATCGCTACTAATTTGGTTAAACCGTTCACAAATTCATCAAGCGCAAGGGGCTTTCCAATAAAAATGTCCGCGCCCTGTGTTAAGGCTTCGCCTATCTTATAGCCTCCCGTTGCCTCTGTGGTGGCAATAATTGGCACGCTTTCACAGCCTGGCAAGCTCCTTACATAACGAATAAGGTCGCCCCCACTGCCATCGATTAGCATCATCTCGACAATAAGCCCCTTGGGGTATTCGGCATCAATTAAGGTAATGGCTTCGGCAAAGGTATGTGCAATATGGGCATCCAAGCCTGCACGCCTTGCTACTATCCGCATCAACATACTCACTTCAAAGTTATCGTCCACAATCACCAAACGCTGACCACTGGCAAAGGGTTGGATGTTCAAATTATCCTCTAGCCCGATTTGTGTTTCGTCATGAATACTGGGCTTTACTACAAAATGTACTTGTAACTGTAGTTTGCCAAGCATAATCACATCACCTTCGTAAATGCGATAAGGCTCATGCACATTAATCACCTTGCCATTGATAAACGTGCCATTGGCACTAGACAAATCTTCTACTGTCACGCGATTATTTTGGGCAAGAAAGCGAGCGTGACGGCGCGAAACACCTAGCGCTTGTGCCTTATATCCCGACAAATCAATGTCAGGAGTAAACTTGCTATCAGAATCGGCACGCCCTATCACAAAGTCATGTTTAGTAGAGGCACGCAAAATATCAGGTGTGCCTAGCACTCTAAACTCAACCACCCATGGAATTATGCCATCGTCTAGGTTGCGGTCTTCTAGATTTTGGTAACTTTCGGAAAAGCGTAGGTCAGTTGTTTTATTAGGTTCTTGTGTCATAGCGTTGTTCCTTACTTGCAGATAGCCTCTGTGTGGCTCATCATCAATTGGCACGCGAAATTTACTTGGAAAGCATAAAACATGAAAATGAACGTCTTATAAGATAATACGTTAGAATATGGGGTAAGGTTGTGTTGTTACTCTAACAATTGGCAACACGCACTTAAAACTTAAACGAAAAACGGGCGTGTTTTACTCCGCCCGTTTTTATAGCCTAAATTTTGCGTTTGTATCTCGTTTTGTTTACATGGCTTACTTAAATAGCTCGCGCACAACGATGTTCTTCAAAATTTGGCTTGTGCCTTCGTAAATTTGGAAGACCTTTACATCACGCATTAGTTTTTCTACGGGATATTCCTTCATGTAGCCATAGCCACCAAACACTTGCACCGCATCTACAGCCGCCTTCATTGCCATATCCGCCGCAAAAATTTTGGCAGTTGCGCTTAGTTTGGCGTTGGGTGCGCCCACTTCTACTGTCCAAGCCGATTGCCATGTCATTAGGCGAGCAGCTTCATAGTTCACTGCCATATCAGCAATCATGTGGCTAACTGCTTGGTGCGCATACAAGGGTTGCCCAAAAGTTTCGCGTTCTTTAGCATACTTAATGCTTTCTTCCATAGCACGACGAAGCAAGCCTAATGCACTAGCAGCCACACCGGGGCGGCTGTAGTCGAAGACTTTCATTGCCGTTAAGAAGCCACTGCCATCTATCCCTAAACGATTTTCTTCTGGAATTTCTACGTTTTCAAAGGTCACTTGGGCGGTATCGCTGGCGCGTTGCCCCATCTTGTCAAACTTCTTGCTAATGGTTACGCCGGGCATATCACGCTCTACGACGAAACAAGAAATGCCACGATGCCCTGCGGAGGGGTCGGTTTTGGCAAAAACAGTATAAAAATTGGCATAGCTGGCGTTAGTGATAAAAGTCTTGCTTCCGTTAAGGATATATTTTGCGCCCTGCTTTTCGGCGCGGCTTTCCATCCCTACCACATTAGAGCCTGCGGCGGGTTCAGTGACGCAATAGCTCACCAATTCGCCACCATCAATCAAGCGTTCCCCTAACCAATGGGCTTTTTGCTTGTCACTGCCAGCAATCAAAATGGGCAAGTCACCCAAGCCGTTGGTGCTGATGCTGGTACCGATGCCCGTACAACCATAACCCACTTCTTCTGATACTAGCACTTCGTCCATCAATGAAGCACCCATCCCACCGTATTCTTCGGGGATGTTCATGTTCACTAAGCCAACGGCGCGCGCTTTATCAAAAATATCGCGGGGGAACTTGGCATGTTCATCATATTCAGCAGCCACAGGAATAATTTCTTTTGCCACAAAATCACGGGCAAGTTTTTGAAGCATTTCTTGTTCTTCGGTGATTTGAAACGAAACGCCCTGCATTTGAGAGGTTGAAGCGACCATATAAAAATCTCCTGCAAAAACTATAACTTAAAAAATCAAACATTGGTTAGATTAAGTATAACATCAAAAAGCGAAAACACAATAAATTTTCTTTAGCGGTTATCCTCCATTGGGCATCCCCCATACCACGCGACAAGCTAAATTTTGGCTTGCCGTGCGGTGTCTTGAGAGGGGCGTTATTGTGCGCTAAGCAGTTCTAACAAGCCGACTGTTGCCGTTGTTGCTTGTTCGGTCTGTTCGGCGTGGCTAATCGTAGCGGGGTTATCCCCGTCTTGGTTGCCATACCAGCCAAATTGCGCGTGGTTTCCGCCGTCAATCGCCGCAAACTGCGTGTTTTCAGGCAAATCAGCTTTAGAAGCAAGCACTGCTTCTGCACTGGCAAGCCCGTCATTTGTTGCATAAATAGACAACACTTGAAGGTCATCACGATTGGCTAAAGCATTACCTGCGGGATAGGATGCCATAAACACCAAACCCGTCACCTTAGGGTTAGATTCGGAGAACAAAGAAGCGGCTACGCCCCCTAAAGAGTGTCCACCCACTGCCCATTGTTCAATAGCGGGATAGGCTTCAATGACGGCGTTGCCCGCCCCAATGTCAAAAAAAGCAAGGTTAAGCGGTGCATAGACAATCGCTACCAAGTAACCCTCTTCGGCAATGGCACGTGCGAGAGGCGCATAGGCTTCGGCTTTTACGCGCCCACCGGGATACAAAATATAGCCCACAGTTGGCGTGTCTTTTGGTTCAAAGACAATAAAGCCGTCCGTTTTAACTGTTAAAGTATCGTTGTCAAGCAAGGCTTGTTCGGCTTGGGGCATGATGGGGTTTGTGCTACTCGCCCAAATGGTAAAGCTGGATGTGATAACAAGCAATGACACACCAATAATTAGCAGTGAGCGTCCTAGCCGTGTTTTGATAAAGTTCATAAAGTACCGTGTCCCTTGTACGTTGGTTTGAATGGCAGAAGCATAAAGCCCACGCATAAGGGACAGATAAAAAGGGGATGTGCTTTCGTTCAGAAACTTAGTACGGCTAACAATTGGTATGCCTAAGCGTCTTGGATGGCTTTTGCTGCCAATTGCCCACTGATAAACGCGCCTTCTACGCGCCCACGCCCACCAAACGCATCCCCCGCAAAAAATAGGGGCAAGCCTTCTGCCTTAAAGTAGTCGTCAATGTGGGTGGTAACAGCAACAGAGTATAGCCACTTCTTTAGCTGTGATTCGGTAATGTGTGCGCCCTCTTGTAGGTGGGGTTCAAGGGGCGCAGAAAGTTTTTCTAGTACCTCTGCTTCGGGAGCATCATAATACTCACGGCTAAAGGTTGCGCTGGCGTGGGTCGTGACGATACACACGTCGCTAATGCCCTTCGCTTGGTTATCAGCAATCCAATACACTGGCTCTTGGAAGTTTTGTACTGCGCCGGGTTCGGGTAAATTAACGCCACCCTCTACAACAAACATGCCACACAAACACGGGTCATATTGGATGCGCTTTAATGCGTGTTGGTCGGTTTCGCTTAATGTCACGCCACTGGTAGACAAGAGCGCAAGTGATTGGGGAACGGGGGCAGTCAGTAAAACCTTCTTACCTGTATAAACGCCTTCATTGGTATCTGTCAGTACCCAATGGTCGCCCGCCCAATCAATGAGCTTTACTTGTACGTTGACTTGCACGTTTAAGCCTTTTTCTAGATGTTGGGCAATGGCGTTCATGCCCTCATTAGCAATATAACGGGGGTGTCCATCGCCAGCAGTACGCTTTAGGCTACCATCGCTCCAGCCATGCCCCCACACACGCACCACCCCATCCGCCAGCCAACGGTCAACTTCGGCTTGAAATTCGGGGGTACGAACCGTAAAGAACTGTGCGCCATGGTCGGCTAGCCCACCTTGAATCCGCCGTGTCGCTAAACGTCCGCCTATACTGCGTCCTTTGTCTAGCACAAGCACAGAAACACCGCTTGCCTGCAACGTTTGCGCCGCTACTAAGCCCGAAAGCCCTGCGCCTACAATGATAACATCCTGCATGGTTTCTCATCCTCACATATCGCGTTTAACGCTCCCTATCATAGCGCATTTGCGATGTTTGGGGTATTGCCTAGTCAGGTGACCTCTTATAAACCGTCTTAACCCGTCATAACAAAGATGGGCTTCACAAAACCTTAAAGAAGGCGTATAATTTAGCATGTAACAACATACGGGGGCGAACCAGATTCGACAGCGTGCGTTGTGACTGTACTGCGAGCCGAGCGCCTACTCGTTAAACGGGCAACAACTTTAGGTGCCAAACCTAATACATTTGCCCTTGCTGCGTAAGTAGCAATGAGGTAAGTAGACCCCTAAGATGGTCTACCGTTCCCACACTGACGCTTCTTGTTCGTTGGGTGGCGGGCGTAACAAAGACGAGATGCTACTCTGTCGATGCTGATAGACAGAGCCACAGACTTATCGGCTGGTTTGAGGTGTACTAAGTTCATCCGGGCTGCCACAAACGAGATTAAGCGATGAACTATGCTTGTAGACGTGCAAGTTTCGAACACGTTGGACCCGGGGGGCAGGTCCCCGGCGCTTCCACACTCTAGTTATACCAAAGAGAAACGCCAACGAAGAAACCGTCCAATGAGGGCGGTTTTTTCGTTATAATGGCAAAGCTAATGATATTATCTTGTTTGATGTTTCTTCAAGGACGGCTGAATGCGCGTTTCGCTATTGATGGGCTTAATTTTTGGACTTTGTGCTTGCGACGCAAGCAATGAAACAGAACGTATTTTGCAAGAACGTGACCTTGCCGCCACACAGATTATTGACATTCAAACCACATCCACAGTACAAGGTGCGCGTATCCAAACCACCCTAGACTACTCTGGCACGCAAGTCAGCATGTTGGATAGCCAAAGCCAATTTCTAAAAGCAACGCTTGTTTCGCAGGGCATTCCCTTAGATGCCATTGAAGCCCTGCAACGCAGTATGGTACAAAGTGTGTCCTTGCCCTCCCCTACACCCGCAGAGGAAAACACACTTCAAGCCACCAATGACCCCCTCAACCCCATCATCACGCCCTTTTCGCCAGTTGTGGTTGCACCACCGCCCACTCAAAACAGTATTCCACAAAATAGCACCAACGCGCGCCTAGAAAACGCCGTTACCAGCTTGGGCGTGGGTGAAGATGACTGTGCCATCGACACCACCAATCGCTTTAACACCAGCACAACTGCCATTTACATTGTGGCAACCGCACTTAATATTCCACCCAATACACGCCTTAGCTCACGGTGGTTTTTTGGCAATGAGCTAAAAGCCACGTTTGACTTTACACCCGATTTTGCCATTCAGGGCGCGTGCATTTGGTTCTTTGCAGACTCAACAGACTTTGCGTTTGAAACGGGAACATGGTCAGTTACGTTAGATATAAACGAAGTTCCTGCCACACAACCCATTCCATTTACCATTGATAGTTGAACACATCACAGGAGGCACTACACGATGGCAATTCTTACTCGTTGGGATAACCGCGACAAACACATAATTTTGATGGAATTTGAAAGCGAGTGGTCGTTTGACGATTTGCAGAAAGCAATCCAAACCACAGATGACCTTATTACCAGTGTGGCGAATCATGTTGATGTGATTGTGGACTTGGAAGGAAGTAAAATCCCTAAAGACTTTATCAACATGGCAAAAATGCTCCTTGCAAACCCCGAACCACGCCCCAACGAAGGAAACCGTGTTATTGTGGGGGCAAGCAATTTCATTAAACAAGGCTATAGCCTGATTCAAAAAACCTTTGGAGATAAGCTACAGGGGCGCGAAGTGCATTTTGCTGATGATGTTGATACAGCACGTGCTATTTTGCGTGGCTTGCGCCAATCAAACTAGCCAAGCGTGTAGGTGACAACGCCACTGAACTGCTTTATTCTAAATGCGTTGTTTATTCATAAAGGATGGTCTTATGTTTCATGGTGGTGGTGGTGGCTGGTGGACGTATGTTTCACCTCGTAATGAACACTCAAAGCGTGGCATAGACCGCGCATTACTGATGCGGGTATTGGGGTATGCTCGACCGTATCGTTGGCACATTGTTTGGATGCTGGGGTTTATTCTTGCCAGTACCTTTCTAGGCTTGCTTACGCCTCTTATCTTTAGAGAGATGATTGACAATGCCCTACAGCCCCCGGGCAATGCCCAATTGCTTAACTTTTTGGCATTAGGCTTGGTGACAATCCCCATCATTTCGGGGTTTATTAGCGTGCTACAACGTCGCATTAATGCCACCGTCGGCGAGGGTGTGATTTATGATTTGCGCGTGGCGTTATTCGGGCATCTCCAGCGCATGTCTTTAAGGTTCTTTACGAACACCAAAACAGGCGAATTGATGAGCCGTTTGAATGGTGATGTTATTGGCGCACAAAACGCGGTTAGCAATGTCGTCGTGACCATCATCACCAACATTCTTAGCGTCATTGCCATCTTGGGCGTTATGCTAACGCTAGAATGGCGACTCACCATTTTAGGCGTGTTGGTTTTGCCCTTCTTCATCATCATTGCGCGGCGTACAGGAAGCAAACTTCGTGACATTTTTAGAGAACAAATGGAAAATGACGCACGCATGAACGCCATGATGAACGAAACCCTTAACATCAGTGGCGCACTATTAGTCAAACTCTTTGGACGCACCACCAACGAAACCCAGCGTTTTGCCAGTCGTGCAGAAAATGTGCGCGATGTAGGCATTATCCAAGCCGTGATTGGCACACAATTTTTTGTACTTGTCGGGTTTGTCAGTGTCATAGGCACAGCCGTAGTGTATTGGATTGGTGGGCATTTGGTGCTACAGGGCGAATTTACTGTAGGCACGATTGTCGCTTTTGGCACGTATCTCACCCAGCTTTATGGGCCCCTCCAAGCCCTTACCAATGCGCCCGTTAGTTTTGCAACCAGCATGGTGAGCTTTGAGCGCGTCTTTGAAATTCTGGATTTGTCCCATGAAATTGACGAAAAGCCTAATGCGCTTGTCCTAGAAGATGTAAAGGGCGACATCAGTTTTGAAGATGTTACATTTGTTTACGATGCCAGCGACAAAAACCTACTAAGGCAAGTTGACCGCGTAGGGCGCATGGACAACGTTAAAAATGTGCTGTCAGGCGATGGCAAAACCGACACATCCAAGCCAAGCACGCCTGCGGTTCGCAACCAAGCCCGTGAGAACGCACTCTCTAAGTTGTCCTTTAACATTGATGCAGGGCAATTGGTGGCATTAGTGGGCCCCAGTGGTGCAGGCAAAACCTCGCTCACCTATCTGATACCGCGCATTTATGACCCTTCATCAGGCATTATTCGTTTAGATGGTCATGACCTGCGCGACATTTCACTAGACACACTATCCAAGCATATTGGCATGGTGACACAAGAAACGTATCTCTTTCACGATACCATCCGCACTAACCTACAATATGCTAAGCTGGATGCCACCCAAGAAGAACTAGAAGTGGCTTGTAAAGTAGCTAATATCCACGACTTCATTATGGGCTTGTCAGAAGGCTATGATACGGTAGTCGGTGAACGTGGGTATCGCCTAAGCGGTGGCGAAAAGCAACGGATTGCCATCGCGCGTGTGGTGCTTAAAAATCCGCGCATCTTGGTTTTGGATGAAGCCACCAGTAGCCTTGATAGCCAATCCGAAGCCCTCATTCAAGATGCCCTCGCCAATATCCAAAAAGGACGCACCAGTATTATCATTGCTCACCGCCTAAGTACCATTCTTTCCGCAGATAGTATTTTTGTGGTGGATGCCGGCGAGATTGTAGAACGTGGCACGCATAGCGAACTCTTGGCAAAAGAAGGGCTATACGCTACGCTTTATGAAACACAGTTCCGCGCCCAACAGAAAGCATTTGAACAATCATGACAACTTTTGTCGCCTTACCTGATATACACAACAACCCAGAAGCTCTAAAGCGCATTTCCAGACCCCTTTATGATGCGGATGTAGTGCTATTGGTGGGCGACATGACCAACGGCAACATGAGCCATCTCATGCGCCTTTTTGCCATTTTAGAGGACTACACCGAAACTGTTTTTGCAGTAGCGGGCAACCTAGACACCGACAGAATGAGCGTCTATCTTGCCCGTGAAGGCATCGGTTTACATCGTCGGCACATCGTCTTTGATGACATCGTGCTAAGTGGGGTGGGGGGCGCGCTGCCTTTTGCGGGCAAGTTTGTCTTTAGCGAAGAAGAATTTGCAGGGTTTTTAGACAACACCCAAGAGGACATTCGCACCTCATTGCCCCAAGTGTTGATGTGTCATCAGCCCCCCCATAATACACTTGTAGACCGCGTAAGCAGTGGGCATCATGTAGGAAGCCGTGCTGTGAGGGCATTTATAGAGCGTGTACAGCCTATGGTATGCTTTACGGGGCATATTCATGAGGCGGCGGGCGTAGACCGCATTGGACAAACCGTGATTATCAATCCGGGGCCCCTTTGGCAAACCAACAGCTACGGCTTTGCCGAAATTGTCGATGGCAAGCTCCTAACTGCCGAAATTCGGCAAGCCTAACCCGTATTCGTTTCATCTATCATTGCCTCCATACGAAAAGAGACACCGCACATGACAGACCGCTATTTAATTGTTGGCTTGGGAAACCCAGGGCGCGACTATGAAAAAACACGCCACAACGTGGGCTTTTGGGTCATTGATGAACTTGTCACACGTCACGCACTTGTCACACCTACCAAAGAGCGTAAGGCGTTGGTTTACGATGGCAACATCAACGGCATGCGCGTTATTGTCGCCAAGCCCCAAACCTACATGAACCTTAGCGGCGAATCGGTGCGTGCGTTACTCGACTTTTATAAAATTCCGTTAGAGCGTTTTATTGTAGTACATGATGACCTTGATATTCCGTTGGGGACGCTTCGGCTACGCAAAGACGGAAGCGCGGGCGGACAAAACGGCATTAAGAACATCATCTTACATACAGGCACACAATCCTTTGCGCGTGTGCGCTTTGGCATTGGTCGTCCTGCGGGCAAAATGCAAGCCCGTGACCATGTGTTACAGGCGTTTAGTGGGGATGATGCTATTCTTTCTGAGCAAGTGACGGGCAAATGTGCCGATGCCATTGAAACATGGCTAAAAGAAGGTATGGAAGTGGCAATGACGCAGTTCAACGGGGGCATTCAAGCCCCCAAAGACCCCAAGCCCGACCTATCCCAAGAGATTGCCATTGCCCAACGTGCCCATGAACTCTCACCCTATGATGTAAAGCCCTTAGAAACGCTGGCGCGTCTTTACAAAAAAAATCGCCAATTAGACGAAACCATTGCTTCACACCTTAAATTGGCAGAGCTTTATGAGAAGCTAGACAAGCGCAGGCAAATGTTGGCTGAATGGGACAACGCCGTTAAAATCCGCCCATCATTAGTCGAGTTACAAATCAAGATTGCCCACGAGAACGAAGCTCAAGACGACCCCAAACGTGCCACACAAGCATGGTTACGCCTAGCGGAGCATCACAGTGACACAGGCAACCTTGACGGTGCCATGCGTGCTGTCCTAGAAGCCTTACGCATTAACCCACAACACCCCCGCGCACAAGAACTGCGTGAAAACCTGCAAAAGCGCATTACGGGCTAATTCATAAGATAAATAAGCCCCTGTGACCACTTTTATCTTGTGGTATCATGCTAGGCTTTGTGTTGCCAAAAACGACGGTTCTTAAAGGTTAAAGAGGGTGCATGATGCGTCTTTCGGGATTAGTGGAATGGCTACGCTATTCACAGGCTTATAAAGAACTATTGATGCAGTTACGCTCTGGTGGTGTAGGGTCACAGGTGGTTTTGCGCTCGGCGCGTCCGTTTTTATTGGCGTGTCTTGCCCAAGATTGGCAGGGTGCGCTGATTTACGTTACATCCAAAGGACGGCGTGCCTATAACATCACCGAGCAATTGCCGGTGTGGTTGGGGGATGACAGCCGTATTTTTAGATGGGCAGAGCCTACGCCCATGTTTTATGACCGCATCGCGTGGGATAAAGTGGTAATTCGTGAACGATTATCCACACTGGGCGCATTGTTTAACGCTGACGATGCAAAAAAATCCCCCATTGTCATTACGTCCGTGCGTGCCCTAATGCAACGCACACTCCCGCCCCATCAATTACGCCAAGCCACCCAACAATTACGCGTGCGTGAGCGTACCAGCCCCGAAGCACTCGTCAGGCATTGGGTAAACATTGGCTATGAACCTAGCTCGACTGTGATAGAAAGTGGCACATTTAGCCGTCGCGGTGGCATCCTAGATATTTACCCCATCCAAAGCGAATACCCTGTGCGTATTGAGTTTTTTGACGATGAAATAGAGAGTATTCGTGTCTTTGACCCCACCAACCAACGCTCACAGAGTAAACAAGAGAGCGTACAAATTTTGCCCGCCAGAGAAGTGTTCCCTAGCCAAACACCCCTCATTGCCAAGCACCTAACGGGCGTTTTTGAAGGCTTGCGCGACGACGATGGGCAACTGACGAGTACCGCCCAAGACCTAGACGCGCTATCACAGGGGCAAGCCTTTGGTTTCCTTGAGCATTATATGCCGTATATCAACACAAGCCCCATTAGCTTGCTAGACCACGCGCCACAAGGCACGCTCATTTTGCTAGAAGAACAAGAGGAGCTAGAGGCAAATGCCGATGATTTGGTGAGTATTGCAGAAACGAACAAGCTAAATAACATTGCCACGCGCCAGCTTGCTCCCGACCATCCCATACCCTATGTGACGTGGCAAACGCTGCAAGAGGCACTCGCACATCACCGCCCCCTGCACCTAACCAATAGCACCGATGAAGAAAGCTCTAAACGCCTGTTTACGCCTGCAAAACGCTTTAGCGGACAAGTAAAGAACGTCATCAACCAAGCCCGTGAGACAAAAGACGCAGGGCAACGCATGGTCATCGTATCGGCACAAATAGACCGCCTGCGCGACCTATGGGAAGAACAAACCAGTGTAGATTTTGTTCCTAAGCAAACCGATGTTATTGAGATTCCGAAAGGCATTACCTTCGTAGAGGGTGAATTAAGCGAAGGATGGCACTTACAAACAGGCGATACCCAATTAACGCTGATTACAGACGGCGAAATCTTCAACTGGGAACGTCCAGAGCCACGCCGTAGGCATAACGAAAAGCGTGGACGCAAAAACACCCC
Source organism: Anaerolineae bacterium (assembly GCA_034437555.1). Lineage (GTDB taxonomy): Bacteria > Chloroflexota > Anaerolineae > Aggregatilineales > Phototrophicaceae > JANWYT01. Next base: position 196,827 of record DAOTTQ010000037.1, read on the forward strand.
CGCAAGTGACTATGCCGACTGGAAAGAAGGCGAGTTTGTGGTGCATGTGGATTATGGCGTGGGACAGTTTATTAGCTTGCAATCGCGCCTTATCGAAGGGGTAGAACGCGAGTTTTTGATGGTGCGCTATGAAAACGACGATACAGTATTCGTACCCATCCACCAAGCAGACCGCCTAGCGCGCTATGTAGGGGCAGATGAAAAAGCCCCCACCCTAAACAACATCAATAAGCCTGTGGAATGGCAAAAAGCCAAAGACCGCGCACGCAAAGCCGCCGAAGAAGAAGCGCGTGAACTGCTGGAAATTTATGCCAAGCGCGTCAGCGTTCAGGGTTATGCCTATCGCCCCGATACGCCTTATCAGCACGACCTAGAAGCGAACTTTCCGTATGTAGAAACCGAAGACCAATTGCGCGTACTCACCGAGATTAAAGCCGATATGGAAATGGCTGTCCCAATGGATAGGCTGGTGTGTGGCGATGTGGGCTATGGAAAAACCGAAGTTGCCTTACGAGCCGCTTTTAAGGCAGTCATGGACGGTAAACAGGTGGCGGTGCTTGTACCAACCACCATCCTTGCCGACCAACACTATCAAACCTTTAGCCGCCGTATGGAAGGCTTTGGCGTGGTAGTTGAACTGATGTCGCGCTTTAGAACCGTCCGTGAGCAAAGCGAGGTGCTAACGCGCGCGATTAACGGCAAAGTAGACATTCTCATTGGCACACACCGCCTATTGAGTGAGGATGTTAGTTTGCCGAACTTAGGCTTGCTGGTGATTGATGAAGAGCAACGCTTTGGCGTAAAGCACAAAGAACACTTCAAAAAGTTACGCGCCCAAGTGGACATTCTCACCCTCACCGCAACGCCTATTCCAAGAACCCTGTACATGAGCCTATCAGGTGTGCGTGACATCAGCATGATTCAAACACCACCCGAAGAACGCTTGCCCGTTATTACCCACGTTAGCTCCTTTGATAATAAGCTGGCGCGCCAAGCTATCCTACGCGAATTAGACAGAGGCGGTCAGGTGTTCGTCATTCATAATCGGATTCGCACCATAGAAACCCTCCGCGAAAGGCTAGAAGAGCTTGTGCCAGAAGCCAGCATCATTGTGGGGCATGGGCAAATGAGTGGCAAACAGCTTGAAGGTGTGATTAGTGAATTTAGTAAGGGCAAGTATGATATTTTGCTCGCCACCAGCATTATTGAAAACGGCATTGATATGCCCAATGTCAACACGCTGATTGTAGACCGTAGCGAGATGTTTGGGCTAAGCCAGCTTTATCAAATACGGGGGCGTGTGGGGCGTGGCGCACAACAGGGCTATGCCTATTTCTTTCATTCCAAAGGGAGCTTAACCGAAGAATCGCGTCAACGGCTGAACACACTGGCAGAATACACCGATTTAGGGATGGGCTTTCAAATTGCCGTCCGTGACCTAGAAATACGCGGTTCGGGTGATATTTTAAGCATGAAACAAAGTGGTTACATCCAAACCATTGGGCTGCAGCTTTACAGCCAAATGCTCTCACAAGCCGTTAGCCGTCAAAAAGCCGAACTCAACGGCGAGAACACCACCACACAAACCGTTGAAATTACCGATGTTGAGAACAGAAGAATCATCATTGACTTGCCCGTTGCCGCCTATATCCCGGAGCATTGGCTTCCCGAAATGGCGTTACGCCTGCAAATTTATCGGCGCATTGGCAATCTAAAGCATCCCGATGAAGTCCAAGTTTTACGTGATGAACTTAAAGACCGCTTTGGTGAATTGCCCAATGCCGTAGAGGGGTTACTCTATCAGATAGAGATAAAACTGCTGGCGGTTGCCGTTCAAGCCACCGCCGTTACTAAACCACGAGAACATCTGCTTGTTAAATTGCCTTGGTTACCCCTAGTAGACCGCAATGCACTGGTTAAAGTGTTAGGTCATGGCGTTGAGGTAACCCGTGTAGCGGTGGAAGTACGCACTAGCCCCAGCACATGGCGCAATCAACTACAAGACATATTGCACACATTAGCGCAGTATCAGCCACCCGCTACAAATAACTAATGCTAAAGGCTATCCAGCGTTTGAAAGGTCGCCAAAACTCTTAGAAAACTTCTGAAATCTTCGGGGGTAAAGTTTTTAGCAACCTTCTTATCAACACGATGCGCAAGCCCTATAACCTCGTCACGTCGTGCCTCTGCCTCTTGTGTAAGATGCAAACGAATCGCGCGGCGGTCTTTAGGGTCTAAACGCCTCTCTATCAATTTTTTTTCCTCTAGTTTGTCAATATTGGGAGTGAAAGAAGTGGGTGCTCTCCCCACAGCAATTGCCAATTGTGAGGCAGTTCTTCCATCCTCTTCATACAACGCACGCAAGATATAAAGCTCTACAACGGCTAAGCCAGTGTCTTGTAATTCGTCGGTAAATAATTTATCCACTTGGCGAAAAGCAATTTGCAGGTTACACCAAACAGAACCATCAAAGCGCAAGTTTGAGGCATCGTCTTCCTTGACCATATACACATCCTATCGTTATACCATTAGTTCGGCTCATTTGTTACAAGGTTTATAACAAAAAAATTGAGGCGTAGGGAAATTATAACATAAGATTGTACGTTGTAAATCATAAACACCTTAAAGTTTGCCTACTTATCTTTTTTAGGGCTTGCTTCTAGTAAAACTACAGCAAATACAATCAAACCCGCACCAATCCACTGCAATGGTAATACTTGCTCCCCTAACAGAAAAACAGCTAAAAGCATCGCCACGACAGGCTCAACAGACCCTATGATAGAGGCACGTGCTGCACCTATCGTTTGGATGGCGGCATTCATACAAAAAATGGGAATCACAGTACACACAATCGACAAGGCAATGAGGCTAAGAATGGTAGCGATATTAGACGGTGCTTGTATACCAAACAACGGAATGCTAAACAGCAACACAATCCACGTAATACCCATCACCCAAGAAGTGCTGCGCAACATGCTAGAAACACCGCTTAAAAAGCGTGCCGAGATGATAAAGTACAATGCCACAAAAAGCGCATTCGCCAGTGCGATGACAATGCCCAGCGTGCTATCCGCCGTTAAAAGTGATAAATCGGGAACAGTAAACACAATGCCAATGAGCGTTAACACCAGCGCAACCCACGCCCACACCGACAATCGAATACCAATGAGCAAGGATAGAATAGCCACCATGGCGGGATAGGTGTAAAAAAGCACCACAAACAGGCTGGCACTAATATACTGCAATGCGAAAAACGCCGACAACGCCGACAACGCATACAGCACCCCCAACACCCCCATTTGCCACAACGGTATGGGCGACGCTTTTGGCTCTTTAGGCTGTGTAACATAAAACAGCGACCAAATGATGATACATGCCATTGTAAAACGCCAAATGGCAATATCCGTGGGGTTTAATTCTGAAACAGCGTAGATGTAGCGCGTAATCGTGGGTAAAAATGCAAAGCCCGACGCTGACCCAAACATCAGCAACAGCCCTTTTTGTTGGTTGGTCATAGGATAGTTTTGTCCTTAAACGATAGTATGATGACTTACGAAGATACAACAAATGAGGGTGTCATTTGTTAAAACGACACCCCCACCAAGCATAGCCGAGAACTTTTGTGATGAAATTAGACCAATTTCACCATCTGTACCAAGTTTGTGATAACGAAAGGCAAAATACCCACAATCAAAACTGCACCGAGGCTGGCGTAAATTGCCCAGCGCAACGCAGGGGTTGAACCTGTGGCATCACTACCCGCTTCGTTCGTGTCTAGGTACATTCTAACGATAACCTGCATATAGTAGAACGCGCTCACCACGCTGGTAAGAACGCCCACTATGGCTAATGGGATAAGCCCTGCTTGGATAACAACCCCAAACACCAGCCACTTGCCCATAAAGCCCGCCGTCAAGGGAATACCCGTTAGGCTAAACATAAAGATTGCCATCGCCAACGCCAAGAACGGACGGCTATTTGCCAAGCCCTTAAAGTCACTGATGTTTAGGCTAGTGCCATCATCTTTTTCAAGTGCCATCACCACAGCAAAAGCACCCAAGTTTGTAAACATATACGCCGCCAAGTACACCAAGACTGCTTGTGCAGCCGCGTTTCCGAGCCCATCAACCACTGTTGCCGAGCCGACAGCTGCAATAGCCATCAAGATATAGCCCGCGTGAGCAATTGACGAGTACGCCAGCATACGCTTGATATTGGTTTGCGAGAGTGCCACGATATTACCCAAAAGGAGCGTTAAAGCAGCTACCAATTGAAGCGCGTTTTGCCACGCAGCAGGTTCGCCATCACGCAAGGCAAACGCAGACAAACCCACCACCATCAAACGCAAGAGTGACGCAAAACCGCCCACTTTTGCCACTACGCTCATGAACGCAGTTACAGGGGTTGGCGCACCTTCATAAACATCGGGTGTCCACATGTGGAACGGCACAACCGCCACCTTAAAGCCCAAGCCCACAAACGCCAAAGCCGTACCCAGTAGCAACAAGGCACGCGCCGTTACAGCTTCATCGGCAAGGATGGCAGGCACACGCTGGAAAATCGCTTCTAGGTTGGTAGTGCCTGTTGCGCCATAAATAAGGGCAGCCCCATACACAAAGAATGCACTGGCAAACGCGCCTAGCACAAAGTATTTTACGCCTGCTTCTTCGGATTTTGTAGAAGCGTCGTTAAAGTCAATCGTATTGGTTGCGCGGAAAGCTGCCAACACATACAGCGGAATGCTAAGCAACTCTAGGGCAATAAACACCATTAGCAAGTCATTTGCACCTGCCATAAACATCGCCCCAGAGGACGACAGCAAAATGAGCGTATAGTATTCGCTATGGTTAATGTGGTTGCGTTGCAGATAATCTGCACTCAACAACACTGTAATGAACGCCGCCACCAAGATGATGATGTTCAAAATTGCCGTAAAAGAATCACCTGCAAACATACCGCTAAAGGCTTCGGTGCGTTCTGGCGCAATGTTAAACAGCGTCATGACAAAGCTCGCGCTAATGCCACTTAACGCAAGGAAGGGTATCCAGCGTTTGCGCTCTTCCGGTAAAAAGATACCCACCAATAGAACAATCATTGTTCCAAAGGCAAGGGTAATAGCCGGAAGCGCAACGCCGATGTTGTACCCGAAAAGTGTTTCTATGGTCGGTGAATCAAACATCGGCTGTTGCTCCTATTCGTTGGATTGTGCCACGTCGGCAGAATCGTCAGCCACGCTTATAACTGCCCCATCGGGTTCGTCGGCAGAAACTTCTGCCTGAAGGCGTTCATTGGTTATTTCAATTTGTTCTACCAATTGATTGGTGCTTTTGTCCATCACACGGAAGAACGGGTTAGGCTGAAGCCCAATCCAAAACACCAAAATCACAATCGGCACAATCGCAGCAATTTCGCTCCACTTTAGGTTTAGGCTAAAGCCTGCTTCGCCGTGGGCGTGGTCATCATGCGCGGGGTCGCCATCGTGTGCGGGGGCTTTGAACTCGCCCATGAACACCCGTTGGTACATATAAAGCAAGTAAACCGCCGCCATAATCACGCCAAGCGTGGCAAAGAGCGTATAGAAGAAGCCCAAGTAATTGCTACCCAAAGACCCCATCAAGATAGTGAACTCACCAATGAAGCCGTTTAAGCCGGGCAAGCCCATGCTAGAAAGCGACACAATCAACGCGACACCACCAAAGATTGGCGCAACCTTCCAGATACCGCCATAAGCTGCCATATCCTTGGTGTGGTAACGTTCATATAAAATACCCACCAACAAGAACAAACCGCCTGTGCTAATACCATGGTTGACCATTTGCAGGGTTGCACCCTGAATGCCTTGTGAATTAAGGGAGAAAATACCCAGCACCACAAAGCCCAAGTGACTGACAGAAGAGTAAGCAACCAGCTTTTTAACATCGTCTTGGGCATAGCATACCCACGCACCATACACAATGCCAATGACAGCCAATGCACCAATCAGTGGGGCAAACTCGATGCTTTCTTTAGGGAACATGCCCAAGTTAAAGCGCACCAAGCCGTATGTCCCTAACTTAAGCAACACGCCTGCCAAGATGATAGAACCAGCCGTAGGGGCTTGTACGTGGGCATCGGGTAGCCAGCTATGGAAGGGCCAAATCGGCACTTTGATAGCGAAGGCAATAAAGAAACCAAAGAACAAAAGCGCACCCGTAACACTGCTAGACGATGCTGCCCCCGTATTCCACGACCAATCAGGCGCGGTAATGGTGGCAATCACATCGGGCAACACAAACGTGCCTGCTGCATTCCCCACATACAAGATAGCAATCAGCATCAAGATAGAGCCTGCCATCGTGTATAAGAAGAACTTGATGGCGGCATAAACGCGTTGTTCACCGCCCCAAATGCCCACCAAGAAGTACATCGGTACAAGCGTGACTTCCCAGAAGATGTAGAAGATGATGAGGTCTTGAATAACAAACACACCCATCATTGCCCACTCTAGCAAAAGCAAGAAGCCATAATACAGCTTTTCGCGTCCACGGTCTTCAAAGATATTGCTTCCAAAGCTAAAAAGCACCGCAATAGGCATGATGAATGTGGTCAACAAGACCAACAACATGCTTAAGCCGTCCACGCCCACATAGTAATCAGACGTAATTTGGGTGGTACCAAGCGTGATATTCAGCCAGTTATAGCGTTGCGCCATCTGCAAGCCCGCTTCGGCATTATTAAAGTTTGCCCACATAATGAGCGATGCCAAGAAGGTGATGATGGTCGTGGCGAGTGTCGTCCACTTGATTTGTTCTTTTTGGTCAGGCTTTAGAAATAGCAAAATCGTTAAGCCGACCAACGGCAAGAAAAGGGTAATTGTGGTTAATGAGAGACCTTCAAACATAGTATGTCTCTAGCTCCTTAGCCATTCTGAAGTAAAGGTAGCAACATCACAACGACGACTGCCACCACACCGAGTAAGAGTGCTACGGCATAGGTACGGACATAGCCCGTTTGTACACCGCGTAAGCGACCACTGAACAAGCGCACCAATGCGCCTACACCGTTCACTACCCCGTCAATAAGGCTACGGTCTACGGGCTTGGCTAAAAGCTGACCAATGCCATCATAGCCCTTCTTAACAACGCTGTCGTGGAAGTAATCGTGCAAGAAACGCCAGTCCACCACTTCATACAAAAACTTTGAAGTGCGGTTGAATGGATTTTCAAATAGCACAAAGTAAATTTGATCCCAATACAAGCGTGCATTTGCCAATGCCCAAATGGGCTTTGCAGCAGGCAAGTATTCTAAGGGGTCTTTACGGTCTACCGCTTCACCACCACCACGCACCGCTTTATCGCCTGCGTAGATGCTGTGTGCGAGTGCAATTGCGCCCAGCGCAACCGCCGTTGCAAGCAACGCCAATGGGAAGTTGAAAGACAGGTAACCCTTGAGGGTGATGCTAGGTACGCCTGTTTCTAGCCAGTGACCAAACTCATGGAGCTTATAGAATGGTTCAATGATGGGCGCACCCTCTGGCACATTAATAAACCCACCCACAAGGCTAAAGAACGCCAATACCACAAGAGGAAGGGTCATCCATGCACTGTTTTCGGGGGCATTTTCGGCGGCTTCTGTGCGAGGCTTGCCAAAGAACACCATCTGAATTTGTCGCCACATATAGAAGGCAGTGAAGCCCGCAGCCAACAAGAGCATCGCCAACACAATAAAGCCCAGGGGGTTACCTTGGTCGAAGCCAATGTGCCACGCATCTACCAAAATTTCGTCTTTAGACCAAAAGCCCGCAAAGGGGAACAAGCCCGCCAGCGCAAACGTTGCCATCAAGTAAGTGATAAACGTAATGGGCATCTTGCGCCACAAACCGCCCATATTCCGCATGTCTTGTGGGTCGAAAGTATCTTCTTTATCGTGCGAATCATGGTGTTCATCATGATGGTCAGCATGTGCATCACGAGCGTGTGCATGAACATGATGATGCCCGTGTTCTACGCCGTGAATCACGCTACCACTGCCAAGGAACAAACAAGCTTTGAAGATAGCATGTGTAACCAAGTGGAACATCGCAGGGATGTATGCTCCAAGACCCACAGCTGCCACCATAAAACCCAATTGCGAGACCGTTGAATATGCCAGCACGCGCTTAATATCCCATTGCCCCATGCCCACAAAACCGCCCACAAGTGCTGTTGCCGCCCCAATGAGGGCGATAATAGCGCGGGCTTCGGGTGCATGGTCTAAAAAGACATTCGAGCGAATGAGCAAGAAAACGCCTGCGGTTACCATCGTAGCAGCGTGCATCAACGCAGAAACAGGGGTAGGACCCGCCATCGCGTCGGGAAGCCAGATAAAAAGCGGAATTTGTGCCGATTTTGCCGACACACCCACCATCATAAACATAACAATCATAAACAACACTTGACCAAACTCTAGCTCAAAGCTCCCCAGCTTAATCATACGTTCCGGGCTACCTTCGGGCAGGCTCATCAAGTATTGCGTTTGCCCATACACCCCAAGCTGATTGGGTTGGAAGAGCGTATTGTCTAGTTCATTGCGTGGCGTTGCGCTGTGGTCGCCTTCTTCGCTATGTTCCGCGTCTTCAGCAACTTCAGCAACTTCATTTACAGCAAAAATATCGGCATTCTTAGCTTGGTCTTTAGTAATGTAATCGTTGGCATACAGGGTATAAGGCACGTTGGCAACTTCGCCGGGACGATAGTAATCCAGTGTACCAAACGTCCAGAAGATGAGAATCATGCTAAGGACTAAACCAAAGTCACCAATACGGTTGACGATAACGGCTTTACGCCCTGCGTTGGCGTTCTTCCAGCCCAATGGGTTTTTCTTATCCCACCAGAAACCAATGAGCAAGTAAGAACACAAGCCCACGCCTTCCCAGCCCACGAACATCATCACAAAGTTATTGCCCGTTACCAAAATCAACATGAACATCAAGAACAAGTTGAGATAAGCAAAGAAACGGCTAAATTTAGCGTCACCGTGCATATAGCCAAAGGAGTAGATGTGAATTAAAGACCCCACACCTGTTACTACCAAAAGCATCACGCTCGTGATGGTATCGACACGGAATTGCCAAGGAATATCAAGCCCCGCCGACTCTATCTTTATCCAGCCGTCAAAAATAGGTGGATTAACCACCACCCCTGCACCATGTACTCCCGAAAGATAGGCGAAGATGAGAAGGGCAACGGCAAACGACAATAGCGAAGCCCCAATGCCTAAGTAGCCACTGAGTTTTTCGCCCATTCTTGCCCCAACAGTGAAGTTGATGAACGCCCCCAAAGCAGGAATAAGAATGATTAATGGGATTAGTTGAGGATACGTTTCAATGTACATACGCGCCTGTTACCCTTCCATGCGGTGCAAGTCGTCAATATTGATGCTCTTCTTGTTACGGAAGATGGCAACAATCAACGCCAACCCAACGGCAACTTCTGCCGCTGCTACCGTCATCACGAAGAACACGAACAACTGCCCGTCCATCTGATTCCATTGGCGGGCAAAAGCCACCAACGCCAAATTAGACGCATTCAGCATCAATTCCACGCTCATAAAAATGAGAATCGCGTTTTTACGTAAAAGTACCCCTAAAGCACCAAGCACGAACAACACCATACTTAGCATGATAAAGGCTTCTGTTGGCACTGCGAAGTTCATAGCATCTCTCCCTAGTGCGATGTGCTAATCCCCCGCCGTAGGCGTGGGGGCTTCCAATTGGGGCGATTCTTCAACAACATCTCCCCCCGTTTGTGACGAAATAACGCTAACCAACGGGCGGCTCACCTTACGGCGGCGCGTAATGCGACGGTCTTGTTTTTCGCCGTCAGGGCGCGTTAGCACAATTACGCCAACCAATGCCACCAAGAGCAAAATTCCCACAATGTTGAAGGGTAACAAGTAATCTGTAAATAGCACTTGCCCTACGCTGGCAGGGCTACCATAGGTTGCCGCTGTGTTTGTTGCCAAAAGCGCGTTAAGCAACACGCGAGGACGGAAACCACCCGATACATTAGCGGGTTCGTCTGCATCTGGCACAATCACCACCAATTGCTCTGTATTACGTTTTAGCTCATAGTCATCAATCGTTGTCAACACCTGATTATCTGCATTGATCACGGCAAGATTGTATGTGCCGCTGGTATAGGATGACGGTACAGGAATGGCACTAAATGCCACATTCTCCGCCAAAATAGGGTCTGCGATGGCAGTAATGGTTGTCTCTGTGCCATCTGCATTGGCTACAGTACGCTGGCGTGTATCTAGGGCGCGGTTTGCACCCAAGTCTACCAATGTAACGGGTGTGTCATTGTAGCCGTTGTAAACCAAAAGGCGCGTTTCTCTGTCATCAGGGGCAGCAAGGCTATTAGGCACTACTACCACTTGTGGGAAAGTTGCTGTTTCTAGGTTTACTTCGCCACTTGCCATCAATGTCACCGCTTGCCCATTGTTCAATGTCACCTGTGAAGGTGGCGCAACAGGGGAACCGTCCTCGCGCGTTAGTAATACCGTGTAAGTTTCGGCTTCCACCGTTACAAATTGGGTCACATCACCAAAACGCACGCCCTCATAAACAAGAGGTTCTGCTAAAGAACCGCCCCGAATGGTCACCGTCAACGGTGGGTTATCTGGCACATTAGCAATGTGTAATAAGCGCACAAAAGGAGCTTTACCTTCGGCTTGGGGTAAATTTACACCACCAAGCACTAGGGGCGCACCCAATGCAATCAACAAGCTAATGGCTAAGGTCGTGGCTACGCCCGTTAGCCAGCGGAAACGGCGAGTAGTGTCCGTCGTCTCTTCCGCGCCTAAGAGCATAATCACGAAAAGGAATAGAACCATGATGGCACCCGTATACACTACAATTTGAACCATGCCCAAAAATGGCGCGTTCAGCATGATATATAGCACAGCCACACATCCAAAGTTCCCGATAAGGAATAAAGCACTATGAACCGCGTTATCGCTAAGAAGCATGCCAATCGCAAAAACGATTGCCAGCCCCCCTAGTGCAATAAATAGGACTAGTTCAAAACTCATTAACGCATCCTATCTCGAAAGAATAAACGCTAAACACCGAGAGTTTAACACAATGAACGCCAGAGTTCAAAACTCTGGCGCGTGAAAAACCAAACTTAACGAGCCAAAGAAGCCTCATCCCCATTATTTGGGGTCGGGCATGTCTGGAATTGACCTTGGAAACGCGCCTTCCTCAACTTCTTGAGGGGTGGGCTTGCCACCAGCACGCACAGGGTCAATCAGCATGTCTTTGGTATAGATGGCATCACGGCGGTCGGTAAAGCTCAATTGATGCTCATGCCCTAGTTCAATGGCTTGGGTGGGACAAGCATCTTCGCAGTACCCACAGAAAATACACCGCAACATGTTAATTTCATACGTCTTGGCATAACGCTCGCCAGGGCTATAGCGTTCTGCGTCCGTATTTTCGGCTGCTTCTACCCAGATGGCATCCGCAGGACAAGCGGCAGCACACAAAGAACAGCCAATGCACTTCTCTAAGCCGTTTTCATAGCGGCGTAGATGATGCCGTCCCTTATAGCGATCCTTAAAGGGGCGCATTTGTTCCGGGTAATTTATTGTCACCGGCTCTTCAAGCAAATGCTTAAACGTGGTGGAGAAGCCTCTGATAATATTCATCGTTCTATATCCTCCGCGTGTTTTTAGTCGCCACCAGCAGTTTCTTTTGGCACAATCGCCGTTTCACTAGAAGCAGGTTTCCCCGCCTTTTCAACACCCTCTAAGCCCTTGATAAGCCCCTCTGCCAATAAGAAAGGCACAGCTACCAAGCCACCCAAGATATTGAGTAATGTCCAAGCAACACCTCGACGCTCACCTGTAACAGCGGGGTCATTGGCAAGGTCATCCACTTGGGTAGTGTTTTCTTCTGAGCGTTCACGCAAGAAGTAGAACCCGCCTGCCAGCGTTAGCACAAAGAACACACCCGAAGCGATCGTATAGGTAGCAGGGCTATTGCTACTATCACCAATCACTAACGAAACCGCAGTCCAAGACACTGCCAACAGCGAAAGGGGCAAAAGTACCTTCCAGCCCAACGCCATCAAACGGTCATAACGGATGCGGGGCAGTGTGGCACGCGCCCAGATGAAGAGAATCAAGAACAACACAATTTTACCGATAAGGAACAAGGGTCCCAAGATGGGAGCTTGGTCTACTAGTACAAAGTGATACCCACCAAAGTACAACGAAGACACAATCATTGCCACCGCAATCATGCCGATGTATTCTGCCATCATGAACATGGCAAACTTCATGCCGCTATATTCGGTCATAAAGCCTGCCGTTAGCTCTTGTTCAGCTTCCACAAGGTCAAATGGCGCACGACTGACTTCTGCAAACAGCGTTAAAATGAGGATGCCCGCGGCAAGCGGGTTTTGGAACACAAACCAATCTTGCACGTACTTTTGCGCCTCTACGATGTCCACAATGCTCATGCTCCCTACAATCATCACAGGAACAGCCATCGCCAAGCCTAAACTCAGTTCATAGCTAATCATCTGTGCAGAAGCACGCAAACCGCCCAACATGGCATATTTGTTATTGGATGACCAACCTGCCAACGTAACGCCGTATGTCCCCAAGCTAGTAATTGCTAGTAGCCACAAAATGCCTACGTTCACATCCGCCATGCCCAACGGCACACTGTAAATGAGACCATCAAACCAAGGAAAAAGAATGTGAGGGCCTAAAGGCACAACCGCCAACACAATAATGGCGGGAATGGTCTTGAGCATGGGCGCAAGATAGTACACAAATTTATCGGCGCGGTCGGGGATGATGTCCTCTTTGAAGATGAGCTTTAGCGCATCGGCGGCGGGCTGCATCAAGCCAGCGGGTCCTACACGGTTGGGCCCCACACGCTGTTGAAACCACGCAATAAACTTACGTTCTAGCAACGTGGTATAGGCAAACCCCGTGATGATAATCAGCACAAAGATAATGCCGAACAAAATGGGGTGAACGATGCTACAGCCTGCACTATCACGGCACACAACCACGTTAGCGGGGTCTACTGCATTTGGGTCAAATAAAAGTTCTAGCGCTCTGATGGTAACAAACAAGCCCCCTGCCAATGCCCCAAAGGCAATTGCAGAAGCGAGTAGCCCCAAGATAATTTTTGTTGTTCTAGACATGGTGTTATCCGTTCCCTAAACCATTCTTAAAGGGATGAGAAGGTTAGCCTCATCCCATCTTGACTAGACTACGACGAAACAGCAACCGCTTCACTTGACTTAGCAACCTTGCCCACAGTGGGGAACAAAGGTGTTGATGTTTCTGTAAGTTGGCGAGGAAGCAATACGACACCCTTTGGTGTGGTATCACTTACGCGAGCCGTTACGCGCACGCTTCCACCCGCATATTGTACCGTAACAGCATCACCCTCTTGAACGCCCAATTTCTTTGCATCTTCACGATTCAACGATACAAATGGGGCATCAACGCGCCCTTGAATCACCTTTGTTTGGCGCATTGTCCAGCTACGGTTATACAAGCGTGTGATAGGGGCAAGCACCAGCTCGCCTTTTTCTGCACTAAGGGCTTTAGGTGCAGAAACGTCGCCCTTTGCCACGCTGTCACCCGTCGCAATTTGTACCCCCATGCCACCCTTATTTTGGTAAGCCGTTCCCCCATAATAGAGGTCATCGCCGCCCACATCAGGGAATTGGCGTTCTACTTTTGCCAGTTCTTTATAGCGCATGCCACTAAACGCAGGCACGTTATTGGTAATGTCTAGCATCACGGCAGCACCACTTACTTTTGCACGCCCCTGCCCCAAACGCTCGCGTAAGCGCGAAGCCAACTCCCAAGCAGGCAACGCGTCACCAATGGGGCCCTGTGCCGTGTAGAAGCGTTGAACGCGACGTTCACCATTGGTAAACGTGCCATCACGCTCGGCAAAACTTTGAACAGGAAGCGCAAATTGCGCGGTTTGTGCGGTCGCATCGGGGAACAGACTAAACGTAATGAGCGTTTCCACTTTGCTAAGCCATGCGTTTGCGGTGGGGTCATCGCCCAACGGGTCGCATTGCGCCACAATGAGGACTTTGGGCGGGTTTGCCACAATCTCATTACGATTTGCCACACTATAGCCAAAGTACGCCAAGCCCACGCCGTTAGCTTCGGGCAATGGGGCTATCAAGCCGTTATTGGGTGTACCGTAGTGCTTGCTGTCAATCAAGAAGTTAGCAGCCGCTTGCATGAGGGCTTGGCTACCCTCTAGGCTTAGCCCATCCGCACCACACACAATAATGAGGTTGTTGGCTTCTTTAAGGGCTTTTGCCACTTCAGCATCATGCTTACTAAGGTTGTTTAGCCATTCTACCGCTTCGCCGAACCCATAAATCACAGACTTGCCGGTAAGGGGCTTGCGTTGTGTTTGTGATGCAACTTTGCGTTCTGCTTCGTTCGCTAGTTCGGCAAGGCGTGTGGGGCGATAGTTAGCAACCGCCAAATATGCACCACGGTCTTGGGCTTGCTTTAAGCGCAAATACCATGTGGGAACTTCTTCTTCTAGGTCACTGGCAATCACTAAAACAGCATCGCCCTTGCCCAAAGTCCCTAAGTTTGTGCCAACACCTACGCCAACGTGTGCAAGCAGTTCTGCGCCGGCATGGGTTGTCCATGCGCCCAGTCGTTCACTCCCCAAGCCCTTTGCCAATTGCTTTAATTCCCAAAGGTCTTCGTTGCTTGCGCTACCACCCGCCAAGATGGCGATGTCCCCGTTTGCACCCTTAAGGGCTTCAGCAACCGTAGGAATAACTTCATTCCACACAGTAGGGCTTAGGCGGTCACCACGGGCAATCATGGGGCTTTGTAGGCGTTCTTCACTGCGTGTGAAGTGATGAACAAAACGCGCTTTATCACTAATCCAAATTTCGTTTACGGCTTCGTTTTGGCGAGGCATTACGCGCTTCACCATCGCCCGTCCGCCAAAATCGCGGTCTAGGCGTGTGCTAAGGCTAATGTTTGCGCCCGCAGCATCATGAGGGTCAATGCTTGGCACTTCGGTTAATTCCCAAGGGCGCGCCCCAAAGCGGAAATCAGCGGTTGTTAGCGCACCCACAGGGCAAATATCGGTGGTATTGCCACTAAAATAAGTGTCAAAGCCGGGATCGCTGTGCGTTACAATTTGCAGTCTGCGCCCACGTTCATGGAACGCCAACACATCATCGCCCACAATTTCATCTTGGAAACGCACGCAACGCGCACACTGAATACAACGTTCTTCATCCAAATAAATCAAGTCGCCCAATGGCACATGCTTATCGAGATGTAGCTTGTCCGCAAAGTTCATGCGTGATTGACCATTGCCATGAGACATGGTGAGGTTTTGCAGAGGACATTCGCCCCCCTTATCACACACTGGACAGTCTAATGGATGGCTTGTTAGCAAAAATTCAATAACGCTTTCGCGTGCTTCAATCACTTTAGGCGTGTCGGTTTTAATGACCATGCCATCCGAAGCCAACTGAGTGCAAGCCGTTTGTAGCTTGGGCATCCAGCGCACTTTTGGCACGCCACTTTCCAACACCACTTCGCCCGTTGCACGGTCTTTTTCAATCATCCCCATCTCGATAATGCACATACGGCACATGCCGACAGGCTCCATCTTGGGGTGATAGCAGAACACGGGAATATCATTACCCGCGTGCCACTTCGCCATATCTACGATGTTTGCGCCAGCCGGAAGCTGGTACTCTTTGCCGTCAATGACGACTTTTACTTGTTTGTCACTCACTGTATGAAACCCTCCACAAGCCTATCGTTTGCCCCGCCCCAAAGAACGGGGCAAACGATAACCCATTTATCAAAGTCGCTTAGTCGCCTGCTGCCGCTACTGGTTGCTTAGCAACGGCTTTGCCATCTTTCTTGGCGTGTTTCTTGAAGTCATCTGGGAAGTTCTTAATGGTATAGATAATAGGGTTTGCTGCAAATTCGCCCAAAGCACACAGTGTAATACCTGCCATGTTCTTTGCCACGTTTTCAATGAGCTTCACATCGTTCTCGTTGCCTTCGCCTGCCATAATGCGGTCAAGCACCTTGTCGAGCCAGTATGTGCCTTCACGACAGGGCGTGCATTTGCCGCAGCTTTCATGCTTAAAGAACTTGGTGATTTTGCTGGCAACCCACGTTACATCCACGCTTTCATCCATCACAATCAGGGAAGCCGAACCGATAATCGTCCCCACTTTGGCGGTGTCTTCGTAGCTCATGCGCGTGTCTAGCACTTGGTCATTCAGTGCCACAATGGGGCCCGAACCACCTGAAGGCAACAATGCCTTAAACCCGTATTCATCAGAAAGCGGTCCGCCACAAATATCAACTAAAAGCTCGCGGAAGGTGGCAGTAAAGGGCAATTCATACACACCAGGGCGTTTCACATGACCACTCACGCAATACAGCTTTGTACCTGCGCTTTGTTCTGTGCCGATGGCTTTGTATTCGCCTGCACCCTTCCAAACAATCCATGGCACGTTGGCAATTGTTTCTACGTTGTTCACTACGGTGGGTTCGCTATACAAACCACCGCCCTTATTGGCAGGGAAGGGTGGACGCACGCGAGGTTGCCCTAGCTTGCCTTCAAGACTGTTGAGGAGCGCAGTTTCTTCACCGCAAATATACGCGCCTGCGCCCAAGTGGGTAAAAATATCGCAGGAAAAGCCGCTTCCCATGATGTTATCGCCCACAAGGTTAGCTTTACGCATATTCTCGATGCACTCATCTAAGAAATGCCCCAAGTCCCAAAATTCGCCACGCAAATACACATAGGTCGCTTTTGCACCAATGGCATACGCGCCAATGAGAACGCCTTCTAGCAATTGGTAAGGGTTGGTTTCCATAATCAGGCGGTCTTTGAATGTGCCTGTTTCGGATTCATCCGCATTCACCACCAAGTATTTCACGGGTTCGCTTTGTGGAATAAAGCTCCACTTTACGCCCGTAGGAAAGCCTGCCCCACCGCGCCCACGAAGCCCACTGTTCTTGACTTCATCAATGACTTGTGCAGGGGTCATTGCAAGAGCCTTCTTCAAGCCCTCAAAACCGCCATGCTTGCGATATTCTTCCAACTTGCTAAAGTCGGCATTTACATCTTTCCAGCGTAACAAAATATGCTTTACATCACCCATCATAACACCCCAACTCAACTCTTACGGTTTGCGTATTCAGTGGCTTCTTTACGCCACTTGTCTAGCTTCTCGCGCATTTTTGCCTTCGCTTTTTCAAGGTCAGGCGTTTCATTTGGGTCTACAAGGTCATCCACAAAGTGAAAATTGCACTGTAGCATCGGGGCTTTGTCGCAGGCAGCCAAGCACATCACATGCTCTACTGTAAACAAGCCATCGGCGGTTGTGCCACCTTCTTCTACGTCCAATTCTTCTTTTAGCCAGTGGTGAAACTCGTCTGCACCACGCAAGGCACACGCCAAGTCATTACACACTTGTAGCCAATACTTGCCCTTCGTCTTTTCGCTGTACATGGTATAAAAGCCCGAAATAGAACGAACTTGTGTGGGATCCATGTCGCAAAGTTGCGCTACTTCTAGCACACCTTCAGCGTTAATCCAGCCATATTCTTCTTGGGCGATATACAGCAAGGGCATTACCGCAGAACGCTTGTCAGGATATTTTGCAAGGTGTGCGCTAATGCGCTCTTGGTATTTCTTATTGCCAATGATTGCCATTTTCTCGTTCCTTCTCGTGCGCTCTAGCGGTCACAGTCGCCCAGCACAATGTCCACGCTCCCAATAATGGCAACAAGGTCAGCAATCATGTGACCTTCTGCCATGGCAGGGATGGCTTGAATGTGCATAAACGAGGGGGTCTTAAAGTGAACACGGCGGGGCTTGTTGCCCCCTGTGCCATGAATGTAGCACCCAATTTCACCGCGTGGGCTTTCTACGCTGGCATAAACTTCTTCATTGGGTGCATCAAAGCCATATGTCCAAAGCTTAAAGTGGTGAATGACTGCTTCCATGCTTTGCCCTAGTTCAGAGCGCATGGGGAAAGTAAACTTGCGGTTCTTGCTACGGAACTCACCCTTCTTCGTCAAACGCTTCAGGGCTTGGTTGATGATTTTGATGCTTTCGCGTAGCTCGCCCAAACGGCACATAAAGCGGTCATACACATCGCCATGTTCGCCTAAGGGAATATCAAAGTTATAGGTTTCATAGCCACTGTAGGGCGTAGCTTTACGAATGTCCCAGTTTACACCACTACCGCGCAACGAAGCCCCAGAAACACCCAACGACAACGCCAATTCTGGTTCTAGGATGCCCACCCCAAAGGTGCGGTCTTTCCAGATGGGGTTGTTGACAAGCAGGGTTTCGTAGTCATCCACTTTTGCAGGGAAGTAGTTTACAAATTGCGTGACTTCTTCAATGAAACCGTCAGGAATATCACGCCACACACCACCGGGACGAATATAAGACCCCATCATGCGTTGCCCACTGACCATTTCAAACAGGCGCAAAACGTATTCACGTTCACGGAAGCAATACAAGAAAACGCTCATCGCGCCCATGTCTAGAGCTTGCGTACCCAACCAAACCATGTGGCTGGCAATGCGTGACAATTCAAGACAAATCACGCGGATAATTTGGGCGCGTTCTGGCACATCCAAATCAACTAATTTTTCTACCGCAAGGCAAAACGCCATGTTGTTTGACATGGGCGAAAGATAGTCCATACGGTCGGTAAGGGGAACGCCCTTTTCATAGTTCTTGTCTTCAATGTTCTTTTCAATGCCCGTGTGCAAAAAGCCAATATCAGGCAAAATGGTCACAATTTCTTCGCCATCAAGCTCTAGCAACAAGCGAAGTACGCCATGTGTACTAGGGTGGTGAGGTCCCATGTTTAGAAGCATGGTTTCGCCCGTCATCGCACGCTCACTTACAAGCCCGCGCAACTGCTCTAAATTTCCTTCCCAGGTGGCTTTAGTTGCCAGTTCATTTGGGTTTACAGCCATTTTTACAAGCCTCCACGCTACTCGGTGGCAAAAGGTTTGAACTTCGAAATTTCTTCTACGTTGAACGAGAACTGCACCGTTTCTTTCCCTAAGGGGTAATCACGACGGTGGGGGTGCCCGTTCCAGTCTTCTGGCATTAACAAACGGCGAGGGTCGGGGTGACCTTCAAAGGTAATGCCCATCATGTCGATAATTTCACGCTCTAGCCAGTTTGCACCCTCCCACACGGGAATAATGGTGGGGATGACGGGGTCTTCTTCGGGCAAATAGGCTTTAATGCGCAAACGGCGGTTGTACAGCATGGAATAAAGGTGATACGCCACACCAAAGCGTTCTGGATTTTCTTCGGTGGTGGGGTCGGGGTAGTAATCTACCGCGCTAATATCCGACAAAAAGTTATAAACCAAGCCATTTGTGTTGCGTAGAAACAGCATCACGTTCACAATTTTGGCGGGGTCTACGACAATGGTCGTTTCGTCTCTAAACGTTTTTACGCGCAACACCGCTTCGGGCATTTTTTCTTGAATTGCCTTGACGGGGTCTATTGCTGGTGGTATGTGCATGGCTTTTAATCCTTAAAAAGTCTTATGACGCTATTTAGGGGCGTAAATGCACACCCCTAATCACAGCTCTCTTTTTTGGCTTTTATGCCCAGTCGGAAATCCGTTCACCCTTAATTTTTTCGTGCAGGGTCATGATACCGTGAATGAGCTGTTCGGGACGTGGGGGGCAACCCGCCACATACACATCAACAGGGATAATTTCGTCTACGCCTTGCACAATGGCATAGTTGTTATACACCCCACCGCACGAAGCGCAATCACCCATGCTAATCACCCACTTAGGGTCTGCCATTTGGTCATACAATTGGCGAACCACAGGAGCCATTTTGCGGGTCACGCGCCCTGCGACAATCATTAAATCACTTTGGCGAGGCGAGGCGCGGTTAAGTTCCATCCCAAAACGTGACAAGTCGTAATCAGAGGCTTGTGCTGCCATCATTTCAATTGCACAGCACGCCAGCCCAAACAAGAGGGGCCACATTGCCCCCGTCCGCCCCCAATTGACGGCGGTTTCTAGCGTTGTTGTTACAACGCCAAGGTTGCCTAGTTTTGAACTTACTCCCATTCCAACGCCCCTTTCTTCCATTCATAAATAAACCCAACGACTAAAATTAGTGTAAAAACACCCATTACAATCAAGCCATACACGCCTAAATCACGCATGACCACAGCCCAAGGCATGAAGAAAATCACTTCAATATCAAAGATAATGAACAACACCGCCACCAAATAAAACTTGACAGGAATACGGCGTGTACCGGGCCCAATGGGCTTCATCCCGCTTTCATAAGGGGCGTTCTTTCTAAAACTAGGGCGAAAGGGCCCGAAAATGCGGCTGATAACCAAGATAATAGAGGCTAACACCGTTGCAATAATCACCATGATGCCAATTGGCGCAAATTCCTGTAATACCATGTCGTTCTCCGTTTGTGACATTTGGAGCAAACTAATCTGAACAAAGGTTAGCATATTGATTATAGCGCGTCAAGCAAGGGATTCCAAAGGTAAAGAACTAAACTTACCTCACGTTAAACTGATTGTACCGCGTGGGCTAGTCTTTGGCGAGAAAAACGGACGGCTTGCCTACACCGTCCGTTCAAAAATTACATTTCTAAATAATCGCGTAGCTGGCGGCTTCGGGTGGGATGGCGTAGTTTTCGCAGGGCTTTTGCCTCTATTTGGCGAATACGCTCACGGGTAACCCCAAAGTATTTGCCCACCTCTTCTAGCGTGTGGTCTTGCCCATCCGATAGCCCAAAGCGCATTTGTAGCACTTCGCGCTCACGGTCGCTTAAAATGTTGAGCGCAGACTGAATTTGCTCTTTTAGCAATTGCCTGTTGGCAGCATCCACTGGGCCCGTCAAATTATCATCGGGGATAAAGTCGCCTAGTTGTGAGTTATCCTCTTGCCCCACAGGCATATCAAGGCTCATGGGTTCTTGGCTAATTCTCATAATCTTGCGTACTTTTTGTGCAGCACGGCGTAGCTTGCGTTGCAAACTAACATCCAATGGAATGCTTTCACGCCACAAAAGCTCAATGGCATTGCGCTCATCTTTTGTCAAGAAGTCCATCTCTAGGGCAATGCGCTCCGCGCTAGGTTCTGCGCCCAGTTCTTGGATCAAGTCGCGTTGTGTACGCATCAGGCGATTGATGGTTTCTACCATATGAACAGGGATACGAATGGTACGGGCTTGGTCGGCAATGGCGCGGCTAATGGCTTGGCGAATCCACCATGTTGCATAGGTGCTAAACTTAAAGCCCCGCGTGTGGTCAAACTTCGATACGGCTCTTAGCAAGCCAATGTTACCCTCTTGAATTAGGTCAAGAAAGCCAATACCGCGCCCCATATAACGCTTTGCCACACTGACCACCAGGCGCAAGTTAGCGCGGGTAAGGGCTTCAACGGCTTGTTCTGCCCGTTGTTCTGTGCTTTCAAACAGCAGTTTAACGTCTTCTTGGGGGTCTTCTAGTTCTTCAAACCACGCGGTTACTGAGTCAAATGTTGCTAATTCTTTGTGTTCTCTAAAGTACCGACGCACGTTCATTTGTACCTCTAGGGGCAACAAAGACAAGCCGTGTAACACTTGAAACAGGCTAACGGCGTAATCTGTCCAGCTTTCGTCTCTACCCCATTCGCGCTGTTTTAAGTATTCGCGCAAATAGGAGATGCCTGTCACGTTCCAATCCTGGTTAAACGCCTGAATTTCGTCAATTAGCTGGCGAATATCAGGGGCTTCTACGCCCAACTTAACCGCTTTCTTTCGCGTGTTATCCCAGTGAATCATCACATGCTGGTACGCATGACGTGAAATGTCAACATCATTGGGCAAGGACTGTTCGCCATTAGGCATACGGTCTAGGCTGGCAAGTTCGTCACGTAGCTGTTGCAACAATTGCTCGGAGGCAATTTGCGCGGCTAGCCACATCTCGCGGTTGCTATCCAATAACAACACTTGACCAATTTCCTTAAGGTACATACGCACAGGATCATCGGTGTTTGTGGCACCCATGAAATCTTCTTCTTCGATGAACTCATCACTCAGCTCATCATCCATAAATTCGTCGTCTAAGCTCTCGATAATGGCTTCTACAGGTAACGCCAGTTCATAGCCACCAAAGCTATCATCGTCGCCTGCATCGTCAAAATCGTTCAACTCGTCCTTGATGTCGTCTTCTGCCATGATTTTAATCCGTTGGGCTTCTTTACGCGAGGGCGGTTATTTTGCATACAATACTAATTGATTTTGTTTACTTTAGCTATCCGCTATCTTGCTTTAACGGGCTAAAAACGCGTTATTTAGAGGAATGTAAACCACTCTGAAATGCTTTAAGGGCTTGCATGGTTTGTGACACGCTTTTTGAAAACTGTGAAAGGGTTGCCGTGTCATTGCTCTGTGAAGCTTCTTGCATCAAAAACCGCAACTCTTGTAATTCACGATGCAATCTCAGTTCACGAACTTTAATCACACGGCGTAAGGCTTCTGCATGGCGTTCACGGTCTAAGACGCGGTGCTTATTGACCTTTTGCACAATGTCATCCACATCACTTTGTAGCCGTCCGTTAATGCTAATGTACAAGTCTAGCATGTCGTCCACCAGCAATAAATCAAGAACTTCTTGTAGCTCTCGGGGCATTTGCAAGCGGACAAAGTCCATCGGAGGCGCATCGTCTTGTTGGTGAGCGTGCAAGAGCGTGTCTAACATCACCCGATAGTCGGCATGGCTAAAGTCCTCTGGCATCAGTTCGCTAAGGGGGTGGTCTTTGAAAACCTCAAGAGGCGTTAACAGTTCTCTAAACTTGCGGTTGACGTGATACAACAGGTCATCATCGCGCATGAGCATTTGCAAGCAAAACCGCTCGGCAGAACGGCTGG
Organism: Anaerolineae bacterium; assembly: GCA_034437555.1. Classification (GTDB taxonomy): domain Bacteria; phylum Chloroflexota; class Anaerolineae; order Aggregatilineales; family Phototrophicaceae; genus JANWYT01. The sequence continues at coordinate 219,784 of DAOTTQ010000037.1, forward strand.
CGTGCAATGCCGTTAATGTTGGGGTGGGCAAAGGCTTTGCAGGTGGGGATGTACTAGGTTTTGCCTGCCCTTGAACGTCGCCCTCAAAAGACAGGTTGCCCATTTCCTCAAAAAATGAGGGGGGTTCTTCGCTAAGGTTATTCCCCACTTCATAGGGCAAATCATGGTATGGCAAATCATTAAAGGGGTCATCGGAAGCGGAAGACTTAACAGCGGGCTTAGGCACAGAAGGCGCAGAGGGAGGGGGCGCACTCTTGCGTTCTTGGCGTGCGCTCTCTTTACGCCGAATTTCTTCTGCCCACAGCATCAATTGACGTTCTTCTAAGCGCAGGCGCAACGCCAATTTTTGCGTGTTCTCTTGGTTAAGTAGATTGTTTTCAGAAGCCAGCAAAATGGGCAATACACGCTCTGCAAGGGCTTGCTTCTCTTGCAATGATGGATTTTTGCCTAAGCCCCTCATCTCTAAATCAATCACAAAGTCCGCCACAGGAACAGCATCGTTCACATAGATTTGCCACAATTCAGGGGTTTCTTTTAGCACTTCGTCGGGGTCTTTGGCATTATCAATGTGCATTACCCGTATTTCTGCCGACATGCGCCCCATATAGTCTTGGCTAAGAGTTTGGCGTGCTACTTCTAGGCTACGGCGTATGGCGTTTTGCCCCGCTTCGTCCGCATCCAGCGCAAGGATAATTTTTTGAGCATAGCGCGGGGCAAGCAAGGCAAGCTGTGCTTCGGTCATCGCTGTACCCATTTGCGCCACCACATTCAGATAGCCCGCCTGGTGCGCCTGAAGCGCGTCCATATAGCCCTCTACAATGACAGCAATGCCACCATCACGGATGGCGTTTTTGGCAACATCTAGCCCAAAGAGTGTTTTGCTTTTGTCAAAGACACTTGATTGGGGCGAATTAAGATACTTAGGTTGGTCGTCGGGGTCTAAAGCACGCGCCCCAAAACCCGTTACATTACCGCGCTCATCCCGAATCGGAATCATCAAGCGATGGCGAAAACGGTCATACAATCGCCCTGTGGTTTCGTTCTTAGAGACCATGCCCGCCTCTAAAATTTCTTCGGGGCTATAGCCCAAGTCTTTAAGGGCAGTTAGCATGGCATCCCATGATTTGGGCGCATAGCCAATTTGATAGCGTTCCAATGTTTCTGGGGTAAAACCGCGCTTTTGTGTGGCATATTCCAGCACAGGAAGCGCGTCAATAGCATCGCTCATCAGGTGTTTGTGATAAAAATCACTCGCCGTTTTAAGCAAACCGAGCAAGCGTTCTCGTTGCGCGTCACGTCCCTGTTGTTCGGGGGTGCGGGGTGATATTTCTACCCCCACTAACCGCCCTAGCTCGCGGATGGCTTCGCTAAACGTCCAGCCGTTTTGCTTCATGGCAAAGTTAAAAACATCGCCACCTTCGGCACATGCGCCAAAGCACCGCCAGGTTTGTGTATCTTGATTGACCACAAAAGAGGGTGTTTTTTCACTGTGAAAAGGGCAAGGGGCTTTATAATACCGCCCACTTTTCTTAAGGTTTGGCACAAAGCGCGACACATAATCTACAATTTCTAAGCGGTCTTTGATTTCTTGTGTTGTAGACATTACGCCCTCATTTTTACAAGAAACAGCGGTGTAAGCAAAATACGGTGTAAACGCGGTAGGTAACACAGAAAATGAGTGGGCAATTCATTAGAACCGCCCACCACACAAACAATAAAAAAGGCTGTAGACGCGTTTATTAGAAGCCACTCAAAAGGCTAAAATCAGCACGCCCTTTAGCAAGGTCACTAATGGCTTGCAAAAGTGCTAAGCGATTTTGGCGTACAGCCTCATCGTCTACATTGACCATCACACTATCAAAGAATGCCTTGATAAACGGCACAAGCGCCTCAAACGCCATTAAGAACGCGCCAATATTAGCATCCTTTGTCAGCGATACTGCCACGCCTTCATACGCCTTCCAAAGGTCAACTTCTTGGGGTTCTTTTAAGAGTGCCGTATTTACCTTATGGCGCGTCGTTTGTGTGCGGGTAATGCGTACGCAACGCGCAAAATTATCCAACACGGCTTCCCAATCGGGGTTTTGTTGCCACGCTTCTAGTTCTTGCGCCCCAATATACGCCCCATACGGGTTGTGCGCTTGCTCTGCCAGTACCGCTTGCACCACCGAGCGCGATAGACTCGTTTCTTCTAGCCAGCCCTCTAGGCGTGTGCGTATAAAGTCAAAGAGCTGAGTGCGCGTTTCATCAGACAATGGGACAGGTTGCACCCCCTCTATCATGACGATAGCTTCTCGCAAGTTGACTTCTAGGCGTTTGCCCACCAAAATTTGCACCACCCCTAAAGCCGCACGCCGTAAACCAAATGGGTCTGCGGTTGATTTTGGTGCAAGCCCCACTGCAAACAAGCCCACCAAGCTATCGAGTTTATCAATGATAGCCAGTAGCGTTCCGCTTAGGCTTTGGGGTAAAGAATCTCCCGCGCCTCGGGGTTGCCAATGTTCAAACACAGCATTCGCAATCTCAGGCGAATACCCTTCTTTAAGGGCATACACGCGCCCCATTGCCCCTTGTAGGCTGGTCATCTCAACAACCATTTGCGTGCCTAAATCGGCTTTTAGAATAGTAGCGGCTTTCTCTGCGGTTTCTATGTCATCGGGGGACATACGCAATAACCCCCCAATCCACGCCACAATCGCCTCGATACGGGTGTTTTTGTCTTTCATGCTTCCCAATTTTTCTTGGAAGGTTAGCGTAGAGAGGCGGTCTAGGTGCTGGCTGAGGGGTTTCTTTAGGTCTTGGCTATAGAAGTAAGACGCATCGCTAAAGCGTGCGCGTAACACATGCTCATTCCCAAACGCTACTTTATCCGAGTGTTCTTGGTCGCCATTGCGAATGGTCACAAAGTAGGGAAGCAAGTTTCCGTCTTTGTCTTGTACAGCAAAGTACCGTTGCTTCTTCTTCATTACCATAATCAGCACTTCACGCGGAAGTTGCAAGTACACTTGTTCAAATTTCCCTAGCACAGCCGTTGGAGCTTCTACAAGGTTAGCCACTTCATTCAAAAGTTCATCATCCGCCAAAATATCGCCACCCGCTTTTTCAGCGACACCGCTAATTTGGTCTAGGATAAGGTTCTTACGGTCTTCTACGCTTAAATAGATGTTCTGTTCAGACATTGCCGAGATGTAATCCCCAACTCGATTGAGGGTAATCTCTGGCGACCCATAAGGACGAAGCCCGCGTGTAACTTTGCCACTTATCACGCCCGCATAACTGAATGGCACAACATGCTCGCCAAACAACGCTACTATCCAACGAATGGGACGCGAGAAAGTAATGCCTGTTTCGTTCCAGCGCATCGACTTTCCAAATTTGATGCTTGCAATGAGCTTGGGTAAGGCTTCTGCCAATACCGCAATCACCGGTTGCCCAATGGTTTTTACTTGTGCCGTGATGTATTTGCCACCGTCTACTTCGCTAACGACCAATGCGCTTACATCAATGCCCTTGCCCTTCGCAAAGCCAATTGCCGCTTGGGTAAGGTTGCCATTGGCATCAAAGGCACGTTCGGCAGGGGGCCCCTTTACAACAAGATCTTCATCGGATTGACGTTCTGCCAGTTTCTTTATAAATATCACAATACGGCGAGGGGTAACAAACACATTCACTTCTTCATAGCTTAGGCGTAATTCTTCTAGTAAACGCCCAATGCTGGCTTGTAATTGCCCCAAAACATCATTTACATCATCCGCAGGTAATTCTTCTACACCAATTTCTAGCACAAAGTCTGCAGGGTCTTTAGCCACAGGCATCGGGGTGTCGGGCAAAGACGGCAACGCATAACCCCATTGCTTGTTTAAGCGCAAGAGGGGATAGCCCAGTTCTTCACGTTTTTGGGCATAGGCTTTTGCCACATTGCGCGTCATATCACGCATCCGCCTAAAGTAAGTGGCTCGCTCGGTAACGCCAATCGCGCCTCGTGTATCCAATACATTAAACAAATGGCTACACTTTAGCACATAATCATAGGCACTAATGAGGGCATTGCCTTCTAGCGCACGCCCCATTTCGCGCTCATAAGTATCATAAACACGCTTAAGAGCCTCTACATCCGCCACATCAAAATAGTAACGGCAATGTTCTACTTCTTCATTAAACATCATGTCGTGGTAAGTGAGTTCATCCAACCATTGAATTTGCCACGCGCTTTCCTTGCCCTGTAGTGCCAGCACAATGCGCTCTAGCCCATACGTAATTTCAACAGATACAGGCTTTAGCTCTAGCCCGCCCGCCTGCTGAAAATAAGTGAATTGCGTAATTTCTTGACCATCCAACCACACTTCCCAGCCCAGCCCCCATGCGCCCAACGCAGGTGATTCCCAGTTATCCTCTACAAAACGAATGTCATGCTCACGAGGATTAATGCCTAATGCCTCTAAGGACTTTAAGTAAAGTTCTTGAGGGTTGGAGGGGTCGGGTTTTAGAATCACTTGATATTGATAGTATTTTTGCATTCTATTCGGGTTATCGCCATAACGCCCATCATCAGGGCGGACGCTAGGTTCTACATAGGCTACACGCCAGGGTTCGGGACCCAAAACGCGCAGAAGCGTTGCGGGGTTGCCTGTACCTGCCCCCACTTGTACGTTATAAGGCTCCCAAATCGCGCAGCCTTGTTCTGCCCAAAATTGATGTAGCTTAAGAATCACTTGCTGAAAGTTTAATGGTGTTGTCATGCTGTAATCCTAAGAACGATTGGTTAAACGGCTGAACGAAAATACGCTCCGCTTGTTATTATAGCCTTCATTTGCACACATCTTAAAGCCTGTTTTACCATAAAGTTGTAAAGAATCGTAACCGACTCGCTTGTTTCGTGTTTTTTAGTGTGTCACCTAAACGCGATAAAGTGAGACATCGAATGAGTATTTTTCGGCGCAGACCGTCTTACAAAGACTTAAGCGACAATGACCTTGTAGTACAAGCTGCCACAGACCAAGAGGCTTTTGGCGAGCTTTACGAGCGTTACATGAGCAAAATTTACAATTATATCTACTATCGTACCAATAATGCCCATGATGCCGAAGACCTAACGGCAAAAGTGTTCTTTAGGGCAATGGCACACATCCAAACCTATGAAGATAAGGGTGTGCCGTTTCAGGCATGGCTTTATCGCATTGCACATAACCTTGTGGCAAATTTTCATCGTGACCAAGGACGGCGAAAAATCATCCCTTTGGATGATTATTTAGCCCACTCATTAAAAAGTGATGCACCCGATAAACAATCCGAAGCCAATGAGGAGCAAGCCCAGCTCATGGTGGCTATTCGCCGCTTGCCAGAAGAACGCCAGCAATTGCTCATTCTTAAGTTTGTCCATGACAAGTCTAATGCCGAAATCGGCGAGATTATGAGTAGAACAGAGGGCGCAATTAAGTCGTTGTACCATCGCACCCTGCTGGCACTGCGCGATGAGCTTCAACGCCAAGAAATTGGCAAAAAAACAGAATCACCCTCATCATCCACGCCCACCCGCCAAAGACGAACAGAAGGTTAGACATGGCAAACGACTTTGATATGGAACAACTTTTATCGGCGATGAATGATGCGCTCGTCGCAGAAGCCTCACAGGACGACATTCGCGCCATCGCCAACGCTTATGATGTCCCCAGTGAAGAAGTAGACTCACTTTTTCATGTGGTGTCACGTCTTCACAACACATTGGTTCAGATTAAGCCTGATGGCACTTTTTCGCAACGGTTGCGCGGCGAGCTTTTGTCCTCTTATGACCCTAGCCTAGTAGGACGGATTCGCCGTTTGCCCGCCCGCGTGCAGATTGCTGCTATTTTGGTGTTTTTCGGCGGTTTTTTGTTCTTTTCGCGGTTTCGCACAGATGCGGAAGTTAAAGAAGTCACCGCTTAGCCAGTCTCTTGCTAAACATGCTGTTTACGTTATAATGAGGTGGTAGCCACTCGTCAACGCACGAGTGGTTACTTAATGTTTCTTGACAAACACTTCCCCTCCCTATTATACTATAGGTTCGCATTAAATCGATTTTATCATTTGTTGGTCGCAGTCAGTGTCTTCGGGTAGTTTAACGGCGAAAGCCTGCACTGTACCACCTAAATACCTTTGTCCCCCATTTTGATAATTACAAGGTGCGGGTGATTTTAGGCGCGTTTGAAATGTAAACCATCATTTAGGAGCGGTGCTTTGAACGAATTCTTCAACGTCAAAAATTACGCTCGTGTTCCAGATGTGGCTCAATTGCCTTCCCTCATTGAAATTCAAACAACAGCGTTTGATTGGTTTATCCGTGAGGGGTTACTAGAACTCTTTGATGAAATTAACCCCATTGAGAGCTTTAACGGCGACTTGAAACTATATTTGCCGGGTAATGGGCCCCAAGCCATCCAGATTGACGGACACAATAACAAGCGTGTCGGTAACTTCTTAGAAGTAACCGCCAAAAACGGTTTGAAATACGGCTTTGATGCCCCTAAGAACTCTACCGAGTTGTGTATTGAGCGCGATATGAACTATGCTGCCCCCTTGCATCTTCAGGTGGCACTTGTTAATCTCGCACAGGGTGGTGAAATGACCATCTCTGACATTTTTATGGGCGACTTCCCCCTTATGACAGAAAAAGGGACGTTCATCATCAATGGTACAGAGCGCGTGGTCGTTAGCCAACTTATACGTTCTCCTGGCGTTTACTTTGCCGCCGAAGAAGACCGTGCAACAGGTCGTAAACTCTCTAACGCCAAGCTCATTCCTGACCGCGGCGCGTGGATGGAGTTTGAAACACGTAAAAATGACTACCTCATTATCAAGTTTAATCGCAAGCGTACATTGCCCGTTACGGTGCTGTTACGCGCTCTTGCTGCGGTTAATGACGGCATCGACCCCGAACTATCACCCTTAAAGACGGGTGAAGATGATGAAATTAGAGCCTTGTTTGCGGATGTAGACGACAGCGCAACCCATCACTTCATCGAGAACACATTAAAAGCGGAATCGGCATTGGAACTCAAAAGAGGTCAAACCATTGCAGAAGCTTCTCTCATTGAATTTTATAAGAAGATGCGTCCGGGTGAACCCCCTACGCTTGATAACGCGCGCTCCTATCTTGAGGGGCAGTTGTTTGACCAACGCCGCTATGACCTAGAGCGTGTGGGACGCTATAAGCTAAATCAACGCCTTCACCTTGAAGGTAAAATTCCTCGTAGCGTCCGTACTATCACAAAGTCTGATATTGTGGCTTTGATTCGGCGCATGATTGAAATCAACAACGATAAGTCACAAACAGACGATATCGACCATCTTGGGAATCGCCGTGTAAAGACCGTTGGTGAGTTGATTGCCAACAAGCTGCGCATTGGGCTTCGCCGTATGGAGCGCGTCATTAAAGAACGCATGTCCACCAGCGAGCGCGAACACATCAGCCCTATAACGCTTATCAACATTCGCCCAATGGTGGCGGCTGTTCGTGAGTTCTTTGGGTCGTCTCAATTATCGCAATTTATGGAACAAACCAATCCCCTAGCAGAACTCACCCACAAGCGGACACTTTCTGCATTGGGTCCCGGTGGTTTGCGCCGTGAACGTGCAGGCTTTGATGTTCGTGACGTTCACCATAGCCACTATGGGCGTATTTGTCCGATTGAAACACCAGAAGGTCCTAACATCGGTTTGATTGGGCGTTTGGCAAGCTATGCTCGTGTGAATGAGTTTGGCTTTATTGAAACCCCTTACCGTAAAATTCAAAAGTGGGTTGCCCCTGACGATGAGCGCATCATTGGGCGTACCCTACGCGAAGACGTGGAAAACGCTAGCGGCAAATTGATTGTTGCCCAAGGTGAACAAGTAACCCCCGCCATTGCCGAAGCCCTTAAGAAAGCGGGCATTCAGCAAGTTCCCATATTGCCTTTTGTAACGAATGATGTTGAGTATTTGTCGGCAGACGATGAAGATAACTTCATCATCGCCCAAGCCAACGCACGCCTAAACGACTACAACGAAATTGTGAGTGACCGCGTTTCTGTGCGTCATAAGCAAAAATTCCGCGTAGAGCCTGCCCAAAAAATTGACTATATCGACATTGCCCCCCGTCAAATTGTGGGCATTAGTGCCGCGCTCATTCCCTTCTTGGAACATGATGATGCCAGCCGTGCCTTGATGGGTTCTAACATGCAACGCCAAGCCGTACCCCTGCTAAAGCCCGATGTGCCTAGCGTAAGCACTGGCATTGAAGACCAAGCAGCCTACGATAGCGGTCAGGTGTTGGTAGCAGAAATTAACGGCGAAGTGTTAAGCGTTCAGGGTGATAGAATTATCATCCGCACCGAAACTGGCGAAGAACGTCGCTATAAGCTCCGCAAATACGACCGTTCTAACCAATCCACCTGTATTGACCAACGCCCTGTTGTTAAGAAGGGGCAATTTGTTAAAAAGGGTGAAATCCTTGCCGATAGCTCTAGCACCTACAAGGGCAACCTTGCGTTGGGGCATGATGTTTTGGCAGCCTTTATCTGTTGGGATGGCGGTAACTATGAAGACGCACTTCTCATCAGTGAAGAAATGCTCCGTAAGGACAAATTTACTAGCATCCACATCGAAAAGCACGAAGTAGAAGCCCGCGATACTAAGCTAGGTCCCGAAGACATCACCTATGACATTCCAAATGTCGGTGAAGATGCCCTCAAAGACCTTGACGAATACGGGATTATCCGTATTGGTGCAGAAGTGGGACCTAACGATATTTTGGTGGGTAAAATTACGCCTAAGGGCGAAAAAGAGCTTTCTCCTGAAGAAAAACTCTTGCGTGCCATCTTTGGTGAACAAGCCCGCGAAGTAAAAGATAGTTCCTTGCGGATGCCTCACGGTGACCGTGGTAAGGTCGTAGATGTAAAAACCCTTACCCGTGAAGAACACCCCGACCTCGCCGCAGGCGTGGAAAAGATGGTGCGCGTCAGCGTTGCCCAACGCCGTAAACTCACCATTGGTGACAAAATGGCAGGTAGACATGGTAATAAGGGTGTTATCTCGCGTGTCGTTTCTATGGAAGACATGCCTTACTTAGATGATGGTCGCCCTGTAGAAATTATCCTAAACCCCACCGGCGTTCCCGGACGTATGAACATCGGTCAAATCCTAGAGTTACATTTGGGATGGGCAGCCGATAGACTGGGCTTCCGCGCCATTACACCCGTGTTTGACGGCGCAGATGAAGAAGAAATTCAAGCCGAACTTGGGCGTGCATGGATGATTGAACGCGCTTGGTCTGATGTAACAGAACGTGCTTGGGAATGGGTGATTGAACACTACAACACCGAAGAATTGCAAGACGATGAAGAAGTTCGCCGTCTTTACATCACTTCTTGGTTAGCCGAGAACCCCTTGTACGATTCGCATCGCCTCTACGAAGAAGTGATCTATGCGCGTCGTGCTGTGCTTGCCGAATGGCTTCGTGAAAAGGGTTACGACCCAACACGCGTTTTGCTCTTCGACAACACCAACGTTCTTCTTTCTGAACGTGCCAACATTGACAGCAACGCAATTGGCGTTTCAATTAAATTGTGGATTCAAGCACAATCAGATACCTATGAGTTAAACACCCATATCCCTGATGATGCCGACCGCAAGACACTCTTTGAAATTGCCAACAAAGTCATGTTCCAAACCAAAGAGCCTGTCCCTCATTATGGCAAGCACAAGCTATATGACGGACGTACGGGTTTATTGTTTGATAATCATGTGGCGGTTGGCATTGTTCATATGCTTAAGTTAGCTCACTTGGTCGAAGACAAAGCCCATGCTCGCTCAACTGGCCCCTACAGCCTTGTAACGCAACAGCCTTTGGGCGGTAAAGCACAGTTTGGTGGACAACGCTTTGGTGAAATGGAAGTGTGGGCATTAGAAGCCTATGGTGCAGCTTACACACTTCAAGAAATGCTTACGGTAAAGTCGGATGATGTGCTGGGGCGCGTTCAAACTTACGAGAGCATCGTAAAGGGCGAACCCATTAAAGAACCCGGCATTCCTACCAGCTTCCGCGTGTTGGTAAAAGAACTGCAATCGTTGGGCTTGTCTGTTGAAGCCATTACCACCGATGGTTCTGTGGTACGCTTTGGCAAAGACGAAGAACAAAACAAGCGCACACAGCCCGAAACAGGCTTGATGAGCTTAGGACCCCTTAGCAGTATCGCCCTGCCCGAACCCACAGACGACGGCTTCTAAAACCCGCGTTTGTGCGCCATAAAACAGTTCAAAAAGGCACATCCTACAAAGGGTGTGCTTTTTTTGTTGTATCGTATTTTGGGGCGGTTTCTTGTATGATTGATTCGTTTTTATTGAAATTTTAGGGAGAACCATCAACATGGCAAAAGCACCAATTACTGTTGCTTACGGGGACGGCATCGGGCCCGAAATTATGAAGGCATCGCTCAAGATTTTGCTGGCGGCAGGTGCAGAACTCGACATCGAAACCATTGAAGTAGGCGAGCAAGTATACCTGCGCGGTGTAGACAGTGGCATCGACAAAGGGGCATGGGATACCCTGCTTAAAAATCGCGTGCTATACAAAGCCCCCATCACAACGCCATTGGGGAGTGGTTATAAAAGTCTTAACGTTACCATTCGTAAAACACTGGGCTTGTTTGCCAATATCCGCCCTTGCGTGTCTTACTATCCCGCCATTGACACCAAGCACCCCCTGATGAACTTGGTCATTGTGCGTGAAAACGAAGAAGACCTCTATGCAGGCATTGAACACCGCCAAACCCAAGAGGTTTATCAAACGCTAAAGCTAATGACACGCCCCGCCAGCGAAAAAATCATCCGTTATGCGTTTGAATATGCGCGTGCCAATAACCGTAAAAAAGTAGCCGCTTTTACCAAAGACAACATCATGAAGATGACCGATGGCATGTTCCACCGCGTCTTTGATGAAGTGGCGGCAGAATACCCCGACATCCAAAAAGAACACATGATTATCGACATCGGCACAGCCCGTCTTGCCGATACTCCCGAACTTTTTGATGTCATTGTGTTACCAAACTTGTACGGCGATATTTTGTCGGACGTGGCTGCCCAATTGACTGGGTCTGTTGGTTTGGGTGCATCGGCTAATATTGGCACAAGCTACGCCATGTTTGAAGCCATTCACGGTAGCGCGCCCGATATTGCCGGGCGTGGCATCTCTAACCCCTCTGGTTTGCTTTTGGCGGGCGTTCAAATGTTGGTTCACTTGGGGCAAACTAAGTCTGCAGAAACCATTTACAACGCATGGAAACGCACCATTGAAGAAGGTATCCACACCCCCGATATTTATCGTGAAGGACGCAGTGTTCAGCGCGTTGGCACAAACGAATTTACGGATGCCGTCATTGAACGCTTGGGGCAATTGCCAGAACGCCTACGTGTGGTGCGCTACGCCGAAGAATCTGGCTCTCCCCTAAACCTGACCTCTAAACCCGAAGTGAAGTCGAAAAAAGAACTTCATGGCGTGGATGTGTTCCTTGATTGGGATAATGACCCCCGCGACGCCAATATCTTGGGCGAATTTGTGAAAAATCATGTGAGCATCATTGATGGTCTTAGCCTCAAGATGATTACCAATCGTGGCTTAAAAGTGTACCCCAATGCCCAGACTGCCAGCTATATGTCTGACCATTGGCGTTGCCGCTTTGTCTCTCAAACGCCCATTAGCCATGCGGATGTCATTACACTTCTACAACGCTTCCACGAAGCAGGCATGGACTTCATCAAAACCGAACACCTTTACTACTTTGACGGCAAGCCCGGCTTCTCTATGGGGCAGGGCGAATAAAGGCATTTCTTATGAGGCGTAGTCACATCACGTCAAAGGTGCTTCAGGGCTTACTTTTGCTTGTGGTGTGGTACGCCTCTTTGGGGTGGGCAAGCCTTCCTGAACGGCGTTTCCACCCCGATGAAGCCTTTTTTATGACGTTTGCCCGCAATGCAAGCGTAGGGGGGGACTGGTGGCTTTTGGGCGCACTGGATAAACCCCCACTTACGCTTTACGCTAACGCGCTCTTGCTAATGGGTGTGGGCGTAGACACCTTTCCTGATGGCGTGCTAACACTAGACCCCGTTAAGGGTGAATTTGTGGGCAGGCTGTTTAGTATGTTTTGCTGGCTTGCGCTTGTCAGCATCATGATGCGCTTGGCGCAACGGCTTTATCATCGTTCTGGTGTTCCCCTACTCACAGGGCTTGCCCTGCTTTGGTTTACCATACGAAGCCCCTTCATTGCTACGGCATTTATGGATGTTCCAATGGTTACGCTGGCGTATGGTGCGCTCTTGTGCGCCATAAATAAGCGTTTTTTTGTCAGTGGACTGTGTTTTATTTTGGCGTTTAGTGCAAAGCCCCAAGCCATTTTTTTTGCGCCCTTTCTACTAGGGATGCTGTGGGCATACGGCGGACGGTGGCACGCCCTCTGGAGGCTCTTATTGCCCATTCTCATGGGGGGAGCTTGCCTGTTATTGTGGGATGCGCTCCGAGATGGCACAAGCGTTTTTGCATTGGGCGCATCCAATAACACTGAACCGTTCCGTTTTACATTAGGGTTTAAGCTCGTTTGGGGTGAAGGTGCATCCAATGACGCATGGTACTGGCTGAATATCACCTTTTGGGTAGGACTATTGCCTATTCTTTGGCGCAAGTTTGCCCGCCCTCATCACACCTTTTTCGTGGGATGGATGGTCGCTTATGTGGGCTTACACGCTCTATTCTCCATGCGTTGGTATGACCGTTACGGGCTAATCATCTTGCCGATGCTGTTTTTGCTAGGGAGTTGGGGGTTGTGGCAAGCGATGCGTTACACACCTCTCCTCAGCCAATGGCAACGCATAGGGGGTGTTATGTGGGTGGTGGTGTTAGGGATTTTACTTAATACCGCAAGCATTATCCCAGAAAGCAAAACACCGCATATCCTTGAATTGGCTAACGCCTTAAACGCCAAGCCGATTGCAACGGTGATTTATAATCGCTGGTATGGGTGGGAATTGGGTTATTATTTGGGGCAATGGACAAACAAACGACTTACACATTACCCCACACATCAAGCCCTGATAGAAGATGCGTTGCTTTTGCCAGAAAGTGGCACGCGCTACTTTGTTGCTCCCAATACCAGCGAAGCAGACGATTGGTTAAGTGCGTTAAGGCAGGCTCGTTTTGGAGTAAGTAAAGGGGCAAGTTTTGGGGGCATTGACGTTTACGCACTCACGCCCCCTCAATCACGTTAGTGTTTCTTGGCACGCCCTGCTTTTAGCACTTCTTGAATGGTCTTAACAAGGTTATTGGCAAGATACGGTTTTGTCAGATAGCGGTCTGCGCCAGCGTCTAAGCCTTCCCGTATTTGGGCGGGGTCTGCCAACGCAGAAAGAATAATCACGGGCAACTTATCAAACGCCGTTTTTGTGCGTAATTGCTTTAAGAAGTCAATGCCACTCACTTCAGGTAACATCAAATCCAGAAGTAAAAGGTCAGGAAGAGGCTGTTCTCTAAGAACAGTTGCCGCGTCTGTGGCATTAAAGACAGAAATGGGCTGAAATGCGGCGCGTTCCAAAAGCAGAACAACCAGCTTTTGTAAGGAGGGGTCATCGTCAACCACTAAAATAACGGGTTTTGGGTCTTCACTACCAGCCACTACGTTTTACCCCTTCTAAGATGAACAATCACTTGTTTAGTATACAAACTTCGCACTAACGTTACAAGGCGTTCTCGCTAAAATAGACCCATTACACAACGCTTACTTAATTTCATAGGATGTCCGATGAACGTTGATTTTTTGGCAAGATGTGAGCAATTGATGGCAAGTGTGGCGGTTGACGCGGTTGCCATTGTCCCTAGCGCAAATATGGTGTACTTTACAGGCTTACACTTTCACCTTTCAGAACGCCCTACAATGGCTTTTATCACCCGTGAGGGCATAGCGTTCATCATTCCACAGCTAGAACTTACCAAACTAGACCACCGCGCCGACCTTAAACCGCGTACTTTTGCATGGTCAGATGCCAACGGCTATCAACAAGCCTTTCAAGATGCCCTAAGCGCATTGAGGCTAACAGGTGATAAAACGCTGGGTGTAGATGGAATGACGATGCGTGTCTTTGAATGGTTAGCTTTGGGGCAGGCAGGACTTAAGCTAGACCAAACGCAGGATGTGGGGCAACAACTGCTCTTACAACGCGCCATTAAAACACCTTATGAATTAAACGCTCTTAAACACGCCATCCTTATTGCCGAAGAAGCCCTCGCTAAAACCCTAGAGCGCGTTCACGTTGGCATGACAGAAGTGCAAATTGTCAGCGTTTTAAGCGAAGAGCTACAAACGGGCGGAAGCGAAGGACACTCCTTTGAACCCATCGTCCTGATTGGCGAAAAAAGCGCACTCCCACACGGTAACCCCTCTGACCGCGTGCTTGCCCAAAACGAAGTGTTGTTAATTGATTTTGGCTGTCGTAAAGACGGCTATCCTTCGGATATTACGCGCACCTTTGTGATGGGAACGCCCAGTAACGACTTTAGGCGCATCTACGAAGCCGTTAAAGAAGCGAATGCAGCTGCTCGCGCTTTTGCCAAGCCCGGCGTTACCTGCGAAGCCGTAGACAGTGTGGCACGCGCGGTCATTGAAAAGGCGGGTTTTGGACAATACTTTACCCATCGCACAGGTCACGGCTTGGGCTTAGAAGTTCACGAATTGCCCAATATCTCGCCTAATAACGACATGGTGCTACAAGTGGGTATGGTGTTTACCATAGAACCCGGCATTTATATTCCCAATGTAGGCGGCGTTCGTATTGAGGACAATGTGGTTATTACAGAAACAGGAAGTGAATCCCTAACCACCTTCCCCCGTGATTTACAAACCTTATAAGAAAGGCTTTCGTCGTGACCTTCCGCACAATTTGGCTTTTAATTGCCCTGTTATGGACAAGCACGTTAGGCGCACAAACTGCGCCTAGCTTTCAAACACAATACACGGGCATTTATAAAATTGCCTATGGCAACAACGCCCAAACCATTGCGACCTTAAGCGTGGATGCCGTAAATAATGCCACTCGCCTAGAGCTATGGGACGCGCAAACATTGGCAAAAACAGGCGCCGTTGCCCCAGAGGATGCCCTTATTCAGGATATGGCGTTTCACCCCACCGCGCCTTACATGGTTACGACAGATAGCGCAGGCAACGTCTTTTTTTGGGAGATAAACACACCCGAACCCCTTTTACAAGTAAAGGGGCATGAGGGCGCAACCTACGCAGTTTATAGCCCTGACGGAAAATATATGGTAACCAACGATGCCAGTGGGGTGATTGTGTGGGATGGTTTACGCTTTGAGCCACTGTATATCTTTACCCTAGAGGCACAAACAGACGGTTTTACACAGCCCGCCCTCATTAACCCCGAAAGCCAACTTGTGGCGTGGTTAAATGAGCAAAACGTTCTTACAATTGCAGATTTAACAACAGGGGTTGTGTTATCAGAAGAAACATTAACGGCGGTAACTGCTTTGGTGGGGTTAGCGTGGTATGACACAATTTCGCTTGCGGTCATTAACAACGGCATTTTAGAATCGTGGGATTTAGCCACCAAACAACCGAATGCACGTTTTACATCAGATGTTGATACAGTGGCATTTCTCTTTCATCCTATCGTATCACAAGCCATTGTCGCCAATTTAGATGGTACGGTAACGTTATGGGATACAAAAAGCCAAAGCGTTCTTATGCGCCTAAAAGATACCCCACAAGCCGTTTATGCACTTGCCCTCATCCCAACGGGTGAAACACTGCTCATTGGCAGTGAGGGCGGTTTCGTTGAAGTCATTGAAAATCTAATGCCCTAGCCTTATTTTGCAACTGCATTTAACGCGGGGCTAGGTGCTAAAAAATGGTTTAGCACGTTCCTTAACTCTAGCTTTGCGACAGGCTTGGCAATATAGCCGTCACAGCCCGCATCCATGCACCGTTCACGGTCGCCGTGCATGGCATTAGCGGTTAGTGCCACAATCGGGATACGTGCCGTAAGGGGGTTGGCTTTACTTAAACGTGCTACTTGTAGCCCGTCAATATCGGGCAAATTTACGTCTACCAAGATTAAATCGGGAAGTTCGTTTATGATAATCATCAAGCCTGTTTGTCCATCTGGGGCTTCTAGCGTTTTGTACCCCATGTCCACTAGAATCTTACGAACAAGTCGCATGTTCAAGGGATTATCTTCAATATAAAGAATGGTGCGTGGCATAATATCCCCCAAAATGATAAATTTTCTTAATCCCAATTAATCCTAGCACAAACTTTTCTATAGAAGCATTAAGAAACCTTGAAGTTGTGGGCTATAACTTCTACAATTGAGACGTTGTTTCACTCTTAATCCACACCCTTACATCACCACAGGACACCGTATTTTTATGGACATTCTGCAATCGTTGCTCATAGACCCTCTTAACTTTGCATTCATGCAACGCGCCCTGATAGGCACTATTTTGATAGGGATTACGTGCGGTGTGGTGGGGACATTTGTCATTACAAAAGGCTTATCATTCTTGGGGGATGCACTAGCACACAGCATTTTACCGGGTGTTGCCATTGTGTACATTTCGGGCAACACATCACAGGGGGCGGTGCTAATAGGCGGCTTGGTTGCCAGTGTCATTTCGGCGTTGGGCATTGGTTTTTTAACGCGTGGGCAACGCCTTCAGGAAGATACGGCTATTGGCATTATTTTCTCTGGGATGTTGGCGTTAGGGATCGCGATTATCTCTAGCTCTCGCAGTTTTGCTACCGATTTACAGCATATCATCATCGGAAACATTCTTGCCATCGGCGCAAATGACTTGCTAATGATTGGGGGCATTGGCGTGTTTATTTTGCTGTTAATTGCCCTTTTCTATAAAGAGCTATTGGTGAGTGCCTTCGACCCCATTTTAGCCGAAACACTGCGCCTGCCTAATGAAGCTCTGCGCGTGGGCTTGATTGTGTTGCTCGCCATTACTATTGTGATGAGTACACAGGGGGCGGGCGTGTTGATGGCAACTGCGATGCTCGTTATTCCATCGTCCATTGCCCGCATGCTAACACACCGCCTGCACATTATGATGCTGTATGGCGCAATTATTGGCGCGTTATGCGGGGTCATCGGCTTATATATTGCCTGGCACTTAAACATTGCCGCCAGTGCCAGCATTGTCCTTACAATGGTTTTCGTGTTTATTGCCGTGTTCTTGTTCGCGCCCCAAAAAGGCTACTTATGGTCACTCTTGGGGCTTACAGCACGCAAAGCCTAGCTAATTAGCGGTTAAAGTAATACGTGCCACTGTCCCCTTGCACTGTCCATCCGAATACAGGGTTTTCACCCACTTGGGAAACGTAGTACCACGCAAAGCCATCACGACACACAATGCCCGCCAAAATGTTAAAGGATGCCCCCGCAGGAATAGTACCCACAACATCCGCGCTACGGCTTGGCGCACGGCGGATATTATTCGCCCCGCCACTGGGTGACAAAGACGCAATACCATTCGTAAAGGGCGATGGAAGCGCATTAGGGCATTGGGGCGTAGCCACCGCAACAGGTAAGCGATAGTAAACGCTTCCCCATGCAATACTTGACGCATCGTTTACGCCCAATGTTGTGTTGGCGATAGTGCCATAGTCGCCACTATCCCATAAGCCCAGTGCAGATTCGGGCTGCCAGAAAGCAATTTGTGCGCCATCCGATGATAACGCAAGCCTGCCTTCCCCATAGCCCCCAAAGCGTGAGGGTTGTCCATTAAAATCGGTAAAAGTAAGCGTGTCAAAATTTCGCCTAAAGCCTTCTTCTACGCTATAAAATACGCTGTTGGCATCGTTGTCGGTGTCATATACACGCACCTCTAGCCCTTCAAGTTCGCCTTCTTGCACATAAGAACCACCCAACAGAGCATGGCTTACGCGCCATCCCCCATCAAACAAATGATAGGCAATAAAGCCAGAGCCACTCTCTGCCCACACAGGATAAACTTCGGTAATAAAGTCACTAGTCTCATAAAGACGTTCTATGACAACTTTACCTAAGAACTGCCCGTCATAAGGCAAGTAGCTATACAGCGTGGCTTCTATGCTTGATGTTTCGGTAGAAAAAATGGGCGTAAACACGCTAAACATTCCCGAACCCCACACCACTTGAGGCGACCTTAGCACACCATACGGCGTTACAAAATCGGTCATGGGGTAGGTATTTGTAACACCAGAAAGCAGGTTATGAATTATCAGAGAGAATTCTTCGCCTGTGGTTTGTACCCACCCCACAAACGCACTGTCGCCAGAAACAGCAGGTATAGAAATAAGGTTTGGGATTACCCCCTCAAGCAAAAAGCTCACATTGTCGGGCTGGGTGCTTAAAGAGACAAGTCGCCCTTCATTAAGGTAACACAGCCATAAATTACGGGGCAATTCGCCATCCCCACTCACTTTATCTTCTAGCTCGCGCTTTATCTCGTTTGGAAGCGTCACTAGCAATACCGCCCCAAACCGTGTAGGAATGGGTGCGCCCAAAATGTCTTCAGGGGGTTGGCACGCCGTAAAGGGTTGTAGGGTGACATCCAGAGTATAGAGTTGCCCGTTCACTACCGCCAGTAAATTTTCGGGTCGTTGTGCGCTCCCTATACCGCTTATGACAATCATTATGGCTGTCAATAAAATGCCCCGTAAACCCTTCATCGCCTAGTCTCCTTCTGTGCCTGCCACACTTATCACCAATGTTTCAGGATTGATATAGTGATGAACAGCTTTTTGAATATCTTCCCTAGTGATGCTGTAAATCATGTCATGATAATTCGCCAAATAATCCAAGCCCAATTGATAGTGTTCCATCATTTCAATGGTGTTTGCCACACCAGAAGGGCTTTCTAGGCGCAAAGGCAACCGCCCCGTAAAATAAGATTGGTTATCTGCAAGGTCATTTTCGCTCACCAGTTCATTGCCCATGCGGCGCAGTTCATCGGTGGCTTTCTCAATGGCTAAGGATAAGTTCTTAGGCGAAACGCCTGCAGTAACGCTCCAAGCCCCTTGTGCTTCGCCACCCTCTAATTGGCTATAGGCATAGTACGCCAAGCCCAATTCTTCACGGATGCTTGCACCAATGCGCCCCATCATCCCAAACTCACCCAAGATACTATTTGCCAGTGATGCTGCAATGTAATAGGGGTCTTGGCGAGTGGGTGAAAGCGTGCCTATCACAAGGTCAGATTGAGTTTTGCCCTCAATCGGCGTAAACACACGCTTTGATTCGCTCGGTGGCGCAATGGGGGTAATGTGCTTGGGGGCAGGCTGTTGTGGGTTTTGCCAGTCTGCAAGTGCGTCTTGTACTTGTTGCAAGGCGCGTTCATGCGTAATTGCCCCCACCACCACCATTAACATACCGTCAGAACCATAGGTTTGGGCATGAAATTGGCGCAGGTTGTCGGGTGTAATAAGGGGCAAACTATCCAGCGTGCCATAGTTATTATGATGATAGGGGTGTTCAGGCGGGTACAACGCCTCTAAAAACGCTCGCCTTGCCTGATAGCGTGTGTCTTGTTGGGCATACTCTAGTTCTGTTAGGCGTTTACGAATGATGTTATTCACCAAGTCATCAGGAAAGGTAGGGAATTCTAGCGTTTCGCGCATAACATCCAGTACCGCAGGCAAATCATCTGCTAGGGCTTTACCCCCAAAGCCCACATGATGCACGCCCGCCCCATAGCCAAAATCCGCGCCAATGTCCTCTAGGGTAGCGTGAATGGCATCGAAGTCGCGCTTTTGTGTGCCATATGTGAGCGTTGTCGCGGTAAGGCTTGCTACACCTAGCTTGGCGGTGGTGTTATACAGACTTCCCGCACGCAATTCACCGTGTATCACCACTGACTTTACATGAGGCATTTCATACGTTAAAAGCACCGCGCCATTTGCCAGTACACTGCGCCGAATATTGCCCGAATTAGGGGTATCGTGTGTTTTCATGAAAGTTACCCTCTCTTAGGCTTCTGGCACTAGCCAACCAATGGTGCGTTGGCGTGGGGTTAAATAGGTTTGGGCAACGCGCTGAACATCTTCCAGCGTCACTTGGCTAAGGCGTTCTACATACGTATCAAACCACGATACATCACCCAACATTGCCGATTGTGCCAGCCAATACGCCTGATTGGTAATGCTCTCGGTGCTATATGCAAACGAGGCTTGCGCCTGTTTTTTAGCGCGTTCTAGCTCTTGTGCTGTAATGCCCTCGCTTTGGATGCGCTCAATTTGCTCTAATATCACGCGCTCGGCTTGTTCATGTGCTGTGTCGCTGTTTATCGTGGTAGCAATGGCGTACACATAGGGGTCAATTGTTTCTTGTAGTGCGCCACCCATGCTGGCAGAAATGCCCGTTTTAACCAATGCCTGATATAGGCGCGTGGTCTTGTTATCAATTGCACCACCCGCCCCCGTTAGCACAATATCCAGCACCGCCAACGCCAACCAATCGGGATGTGTGCCTTCTGGCACACGATAGGCAATCCGCACAAATTTTGTTTTTACGGGACGCTCTATAATGACGCGCCGTTCTCCAATTTGTGGGGGTTCTGGGCGGTAAAACAGCGTGGGCTTTGCTTGTGAGGGCAAATTGCCGTAAAGGGCTTCGATTTTGGCAAACATGGCTTCTGTATCAAACGCACCTACGGCTAATGCCACCGCATTAGATGGCGTGTAGTGCCGTTGATAGTGAGTGTACAGGTCATCACGAGTCATCGTTTCTAGGTCGTGTTGGTCACCAATAATTTCATGACCATAGCCATGCACCCGAAAAATGCTGGCACGCATTTGTTCACCTAACCAAAACGTGGGGCGGTTTTCGCTGCCTTGTCGCTCACTAATAATAACTGTGCGCTCCGATTCGGTTTCTTCGGGGTTAAAAACGGCATTTGCCATGCGGTCGGCTTCTGCTTTTAGGGCAAGGTCGATGTGTTCGGCAGGGAGTGTTTCGTGATACATGGTGTAATCGGTAGACGTAAACGCATTCCACTGTCCGCCCACGCGGTCAATTGCTTTGTCTAGCACGCCCGCAGGGTATTGGGATGTGCCTTTGAACATCATGTGTTCAACCCAGTGCGAAATGCCTGTTTGTCCTGTGCGCTCATTACGGCTACCCACGCGATACGCCACCCACCAGCTAATGACAGGGGCATGATGCACTTCTCGTAAAATAACGGTCAGACCATTGGGTAAGGTTCTTATGGTGGTCAAAACGGGTTTCTTTCTCAAACGGTGTACATAAAAATGAGGTAGTGCTTTACGTTAAAAAACATCAGGGCAACGCATAACATATTGCCCCGACAAGATAGTTTTAGGCGTGTTCTTCTTCGGTTAAGCCTTCACCCTTAAAGCCACGCCCCACCCCACGATATACAAAGCCTACTTCGCGCATGGCATCAGGATTGTACATATTGCGTGCGTCTATGAGGTTGGGCAGGCGCATGGTGCCGACAATGCGCTTCATGTCTAGTTGTTTAAATTCGTTCCATGGGGTCAGAATTACGAGGGCATCTGCGCCTTGAGCCACATCATAAGCCGTTTCGCACAGCACCATACCGCGCACTTCGCGCTCGGCGTGTTCCATTGCCATAGGGTCATATACACGCACAACCGCGCCTTGGTTCATAAGGCTACGAATCACCGTTAGTGCGGGGCTTTCGCGGATGTCGTCTGTATTTTCTTTGAAGGCAAGCCCAAGCGCACCAATAACCTTGCCCTCTAGGTTGCCACCCACGATATCACGCACTTTTAACACAATTTGCTTGCGTTGAAAGTCGTTAATTTCCATAACAGCGTTCAAAAGTTGGGGGTGCATCCCGTGTGTAAGTGCCATATTCGCCAAAGCCTTCACATCTTTAGGAAAACAGCTTCCCCCATAGCCTACGCCCGCCTGCAAAAACTTGTCGCCAATGCGCTTGTCAAAGCCCATACCACGCGCCACTTCTTGCACATCTGCACCTAGGCGTTCACAAATGATACTCATCTCGTTGATGAAGCTAATCTTTGTGGCTAAAAAGGCGTTAGACGCATACTTAATCATTTCGGCGGTACGGAGGTCGGTAATCACTGTGGGCGCGTTTAGGGCAGCATAAAGATCTGCAACAGATTCAGCGGCTTGACGGTTACCACTACCCAAAACGGTGCGGTCGGGCTGCATAAAGTCCGTGATGGCACTGCCTTCACGCAAAAATTCGGGGCAACTGACCACCGCAAAATCAATCGGTAGCGGTTGTGACCGCTTGATGATGTCGGTTGTCCAATCACCTGTCCCCACTGGCACGGTTGATTTATTTACCACAATCAGGGGCTTAGTCATCTTTTCTGCAATGGTTTGGGCGGCGGCTCTTACGTATTTTAAGTCGGCTTCGCCATCCACAGCAGAGGGCGTGCCAACACAGATAAACACATATTCAGCATCTTGCAAGCCTTCTTCATAGGATGTGGTAAAAATCAAACGCCCTGCTTTTACATTGCGTTCTACCAATTCCTCAAGACCCGGTTCATAAATGGGCATTTGCCCCGCCTTCAGGCGGTCTATCTTCTTTTCATCAATATCTACTGTCACCACTCGGTTGCCTAAATCGGCAAAACACGCAGCAGTAGGCAAGCCCACATATCCCGTGCCGATAACGCAAATGTTCTTCATACCCTGCTTCCTTCGTTTGATGTGCGTTCATAAGAGCGTTATACACGCCCTTGTTTCAGAATGCTTAAAGAGGCTTTAGTTTACCATAATTACATGCCGTTATGCGATTGCATTAACGCTTTTCCTACGCACGCACGTTATGATGAAGTGCATTACACAACACGAGGATATTATGAACCCGTTGCGCGTTTTTATTGTAGCCGAAGACTTGCTCGTTAGGGTGGGGTGGCACGCTCTATTATCACAACAAACCAACTTTGACCTTGTAGGGCAAGGCGATAGCAACCGCCTGATTAATGACATTGATATTTATCGCCCCGACGTGGTGGTATGGGACGTTGGCTGGCAATTACCCACCGCCCTTAATGAACTAGACGATACGCCATTGCTCATTTTATTTAGCGAACCCGAACAATCCCAAGACCTGATAGCCCTTCTAAGCGCAAAAAAACGTGCATTTGCACTTCTTCCACGTGATGCCAAGCCCGAGCAACTTAATGCTACCCTTAACGCCATTCAGCAAGGCGTGATGGTGTTTTCGCCAAGCGTTTTAGAAGCCCTCAATTTGCCCACCTTTGCCCTAGAACGCCCCACAGAAACCCTTACCACGCGCGAAACAGAGGTGCTACAGCTTTTAGCACAAGGCTTAACCAATAAAGCCATCGCGCACGCCCTAAACATCACCGACCACACCGTAAAATTCCACGTCAACGCCATCATGACCAAGCTTAATGCCCAGTCTCGCACCGATGCTGTTGTAAAAGCCACGCGCTTTGGCTATGTATCGCTGTAACCCTACCCGTTTGGTTAGGTGTTCCCTAGCCGTCTGTTGGATGTAAAGCGTGGGCAAACCTGCGATGATAAAGGCGTAAGTGAACACTTTTTCACTGTTGAGGAGAAATCTAAAATGTCAGACTCATTCAAACAACTTTCTAGTGCTATGGCAGATGCATCTAGCGCATTGGACGCATCCCTGGTGCGCGTTGAAGGACGGCGCAGAATGCCCGCCACGGGCATCGTTTGGTCGGCAGAAATTATCATTACCGCCAATCATGTGTTGGAATTTGAAGAAAATATCGTTATCGGCTTGCCCGATGGCACAACCGCACACGCCAAACTTGTTGGGCGTGACCCCCAAAATGACCTTGCTGTCCTTAAGGTAGAGGGTGGCAAAATGCAACCCGCCACATGGGGCAATGATGTCGAACTGCGCGTAGGAAATCTAGCCCTTGCAGTAGCGCGCCCAGGCGAAAACCTACAAGCCTCTTTAGGTGTGGTTTCGGCGTTGGTGGCGGGCGCACGCAAAAAGAACGAAGGCACAAAGAAGCGCGGTTATCGGCGTGGGATGGGGCAAGCCTTTGTTGATGGCTTCGTCCGTACCGACCTCGTGATGTATCCGGGCTTTAGCGGTGGCGCACTAACGATTGGTGATGGCGCAGTCTATGGGCTAACCACCAGTGGCTTTAGAGGCGATGCGTCAATTGCCGTTCCCGTTACCACCATCAAGAACAGCGTGAACACGCTACTTACACACGGCAAAATGAAACAAGGCTACTTGGGTGTAGGTGTACAGCCTGTGCGTCTGCAAGAAAACACCGCCACACAGCTCGAACAAGAAATCGCGCTCTTGGTAGTCTCTGTAGAAAAAGACAGCCCTGCCTCACAAAGCGGTTTCTTCGTGGGTGACATCCTGATTGCCCTAGACGGCGAAGCCCTAGAAAACGTGGACGACCTCTTGATGGCGTTGCAGGGCGAGCGCGTAGGCAAAACCGTAGAAATTAGCATCCTACGCGGTGGCGAAAGCAAAACCGTGAGTGCAACCATTGCCGAGCGTGGCTAGGGTTCTAGCCCGCTTGTCAAATACGTAATGCTTACCCATAAGCCCTTTGCAATGCGATAAAAGAGCAGGGTTGCAATAAGCATTAGCGCAATAATGCCCAGCAAAAACGGCACAATGGGCGGAAAATAGCGCACATACAGCACCATAGACAATACAATGAAAGGGAACGGCACCAGCGATAATGTCAGCATCATTGCGCCAGTGCCTTCCCCCACTTGTTTTTCAAAGCGCACATCACACACGGGGCAACGCTCTTTAAGCGTATAAAAGCCCGCCATAATGTACCCCTTCTCACAATTAGGGCAACGCAACCGTACCCCCAACCAAAGTTTCTTTATCATCGTCATGATTATTGCTCCTGTTGTTCTAGCAAAAAACCTCATTATTAATTGTCTACAGACAATTTTAAGCTATGATAATCACTATCAAACAAAAGAAAGAGGCTGAAAACGGACGCAAAGGTGCAGCTCTTGCTTGATGAATTTGAGCGTCTCAATGAGTTAGAACGTGAACAACTCATCCAAATCGCCCAAACAATGGGAAAAAGATAACCCCACACGGGGAAACAGGGCAAGGTTTTCTACAAGCCATTTCTGGGGTTTACACTAATGGATACAGAAGTCATCAGGTTTGCGATTGAAGCGGATTGTGAGAGGATAGTCCCACCTTTTTCTACGGGTTTGGGGTGCTAGTGACAAAGAGGCTGGCGGGCGTAGGTGAAGCAAAAACACCCGATGCACCCTCATAACGCACACGCCACACATGCCCATACAGCCAATCCGATACCCACAGCGTACCATCGGGCGCAATCAGCACATCACTAGGGCGCAGTAAGCCCGTTACAAATGGCACACTTTCGGGCGGTACCGTACTGGGGTTTACCCAAAGCACTCGCCCCGTGTTCCATAGTGCCACAAAAAGCGTATCCAAAAAATTAGACGGAAACTGTGTGCCAGTGTATGCCACCAAGCCCATTGGCAAGGTATATGCTTCAAACGACAGCACGTCAGGTTCTGAAATACCCGCCCCCAAATTTGGAGGGCAATCCTCACACCCCCGATTGCCATAAAACGGAAAACCGTATTGTGCGCCATCTTTTAACGCCAATAGCCTATCGCCAATGCCCGATGCAGTGCCTCTATCTGTCGCATAGAAGTTGCCTGTGCTATCTTGGGTAATATCTTGAGGGTTGCGAATACGCGAAGCAAACACGGTCAGTTCACCTGTTTCAGGGTTAATACGTAAGACATTTGCCTCATTGGGCAATAATTCATCATAGGCGCGTGTGCGTGGGCTAGATGATTCGGCGCGGTCTGTCAGTGACCCTACACCCACATACAAAAAGCCATCGTCGCCAAAAAACAGCCCATTCACCTGATTTTCTATTTCCATATAGCAACACGGCAAATCATCGCGCACGACTTCGGCTTGCCCATCGGGTAAGATGCGCCAAATCATGCCCCCTTCTAGGGGTGTAAGGCGCGATGACACATACAAAACGCCTGTTGTAGGATGAAACGCCAGCCCAAAGGGGGATGCGAGGGCATTACTATAGCGCGTGGTGGTTTTATCCGCATTTAGACGATACACTGCCCCATAGCGTGTACCATTTTCTAAAACAGTGGCATAGAGTGCGCCATCTTGCGCCAGCACCATTTGTTGCACTTGCCCCTTAAATTGCCCCACATGTGCAATAGAGAAGCCTTCTGGCACACGAAGCCGTTCTAGCCAGCCGTCCAGGTCACCCTCACAAGGAAAGTCACCACATGACCAGCCCTCATTTGCGCTAAACGATGCCCCCGTTACAGGAATAGGGCTAGACGCACCATTAAACGATAACACCGTTAAGGACACAAACCCCACACCTACGATTCCCAAAAGTACCCCTAATTTTCGCACACACACCTCTTTTTTTGTGATGATGTTGTTACAAAACCGCGCCCCATTATACGCCTTCCCTACAACCCCATACAAGATAGGTCACAAGATGCTATAATGTGAACAAGTATGTTTATTCCGCGCAGGAGATGCCTCATGAAATGGGTTTATCGCAGTGTCTTTGCTTTGTTTGCCTTTGTCGGTGTAACAATGGGCTTGTTTGGCACATTTACCGTTCAAGCACAAGCCAGTTTTGGTACAAATTGGATTGCAACGTTTTTTAACACCGCAACACTTAGCGGTACGTCTACTTCGGCAACCTTTCCATCGGGCATTAACGCCAATTGGGGAACGGGTACGCCCGTAGATGGCAACGGCACAGCGATTGCGGGCATCCCTGCCGACAATTTTTCGGCACGCTTTACCAGCACACAAAACTTTGTGGCTGGTACATATGATTTTACGCTCACTTATGATGACGGGGCGCGTTTGTTCATCAATGGGCAATTGGTTGTCAATGATTTTAACGGTGGCACACTTAGAAGCACAGTGGCTCGCGTTACACTTTCAGAAGGCGTTGTTAGCCTTGTGGTTGAATATGTAGAATTAGTCAACACGGCGGCAATTCAGTTGAGTTGGACGTTGGTCGGTAGCACCACAACAGCCCCAACAGCAACTTCTGTTCCCCCTGCTACAGGTAGCGTTGAGGGCGTGACGGGCTTGGCAGTACGCACCGCGCCTTACTTGGGAGCATCGCTAGTCGCCGTAGCACGCCCCGCCAACACGTATGACATTATCGCCAAAAGTGACCTTGAGCCTCCGTTTACATGGTATCTCATTCGGATAAATGACACACAACAGGGATGGGCAAGCGGACGGTATCTAAAAGTGACAGGCGACCTTAACGCCGTTCAGGCACAAACCACCGTCTTTGAACAACTGGATAATTCCCCCGATACAGGCGTAACAGGTGGCGTGCGCTCTACGATGAATATGCGTGTGCGCCCCAGCCAACGCTCTGCTCTTATTGTCCAAATTCCTTGGGGTGACACCGTACAAATTCTAAACCGCACGCGCCAGAGCTTTGCCGATTATTGGTATCAAGTGCGCTATAACGGGCGCGTGGGCTGGATTTTAGCCAGCTTTGTGGCGGTGAATGGCGACATTGGGTTTGTGCCTGTTCGTTAAAAAGTATGTCTTTAAGGGGTTAGCCAATACGGTTAGCCCCATTGTATTTACCCATTAGTTGTTGAAAGAAGCGCGTATGTTGTTACAAAAAGGTCTTGCTGCAGCCGTTTGTATGTTGGGTATTGGCGGGGTGTTATTTGCCCAAAGTGCAAACCCCCAAGTTCTTGTTCCCGAAGTGATAAACACCTATCCCCATGACCCCGAAGCCTTTACACAAGGGCTATTGTGGTATGAGGGCAAGCTATACGAAAGCACAGGGCTAAGGGGACAATCCTCATTACGCGAAGTAGCCCTAGAAACAGGCGAAGTGTTGCGTCAAGTGGATGTGACACGCCCCCAAAGCGAACTTGCGGCAGGCACACTCGATTACTTTGCCGAAGGCTTAGAGCGTGTTGGCGACTCCCTCATTCAAATTACATGGACAGAGGGCGAAGCCTTTGTCTATGACATTACAACATTTGAGCGCACCACCACCTTTAACTATGAAGGCGAAGGGTGGGGCTTGTGCTACGACGGCAAATACCTCTACATGAGCGATAGCACACAGTTCTTAGATTTACGTGACCCTGTAACGTTTGAACTCATTGTGAGTTTTGCCATTACGCTTAACGGGTCACTTTTACAGCCCCAGCTTTTGAATGAGCTAGAGTGCGTGGGCGATTACGTTTATGCCAACCTGTGGCAAACGGATTACATTGTCCAGATAGATAAAACCAATGGCGTTGTGACTTCGGTTATTGACGCATCTAGCCTACTGACAGAAGAACAACGCGCCTCACAACTGAATCGTGACAGTGGGGCTGTGCTGAATGGCATTGCCTATAACCCCGAAACAGACACCTTTTTTATTACAGGTAAAAAGTGGGATACGCTCTTTGAAGTGCGCTTTATACCTCAAACTCCCTAACACCAAAACAGGGGGTGATGCTATCATCGCCCCCGTTTTATCCCAAGTTATATCCCAAGTTTCGCGTTAAAACTGTGTTATATCCCAAATTTATCCCAAATGCTCCACAGACTCATGAATTAAAGAGGCGAGGGTAGTGGCGTTTTCACCAAAGAGCATGGTCATGTGATTGCCGTTTACCGCCACATAATCCGCGTGGGGCATTAAAGCAACGGTGGCTTTTGCGCCTGCTTCACTAACCACAGGGGCAAACCCTTCTTTACCCATCAGCATAGGCGCATGAATAAGGCGCGTGGGGTGTGCCACGTTGCGGATGATGTCATCCCAATTGAGGCTTAAAATGCCATCAATGGTCTGTGAGATTCCCTCTTTATACACACGGCTTCGCGCCCCACCTGCGGGTAAATCTTCCATATCATAGCGATACATCGCCTGAATATCTTCGTGCCAGCCAAATTCATTGTAATAAGGGGTTGCCTTCATGCCGTCTATAAACGCCTCCAATGAGGGAAGCACCTTGCCTAAACGGTCTAGTGAAGGACGAATTTTATCAAGAACGCTTTCATGCGCCACTTCTTGCGCCGAATCCAAAATAATCACTTTTTTCACACGAGTGGGGTAATAACGCGCCAAATACCAAGAGAGCAAACCTCCGAAACTATGCCCCACCAAAACCACTTGGTCTAGTTCTAGGGCATCTAACAGCCCAGTGATGTCCTCTGCGTGGTCTTGTAAAGTATAGCCGTGTAGGGGTTTATCGCTCATGCCACGTCCGCGCAAGTCGGGGATGATAAGGCGATAGTACTGTTGCAAGCCCACGCGCACCAAGCCCACAAAAGAGCGTAAATTGGACGTGATGCCATGCAATAGCAACAGCGTTTCACCTTCGCCAACGTCTTGATATGCCAACACGATGCCATTAGTATGAAGCGTTTTCTCTGTCATGCCGTACCTCCGTTTTAGAGATGTTTAATGCCACAAGTACATTCTGTGCCATGATGTAGCACAGGTTCTGTATAGCCTTCAGTACCACGTTTTAGCCCCACAGCCGTTGCCAATTGGTCTAGTGAAAACCAAAGATTATTGCCAGGACATTCGGTTTCGGGGTTAAAGTCGCGGTGTCCTGCCAAATACGTCAGGGGTAGCGCATCCACCAGCCAAAATAAAATGCGCCCCAAGCCTTGCCATTGGGCATCACCAATATTGTCCTCGCTAAAGTTACCGATAAGGCACACGCCCACTGTTCCTGTATTATAAGAAGCTGTATGCGTTCCCCTTACTTTCAGGTCGCGCCCCTCATAAACCATACCATCCTTACCCACCAAAAAATGATAGCCGATGTCTGCCCATTCTCTATCAGTTTGGTGCAAATTCTGTATTTTTTTAACGCTGCTGATGTCATCAGCTTCGTAAATAACCGAATGATGCACGACCACCGTTCTATAAATATCTTGGATATTGTCATAAATGCGCCAACCTTCGGGGTTTTCTTCGCTATACAAGCCCTTTTCATATCTTGCACCTAGGTTGACAGCACTTGCCCCCCATTCTTGCCGAGAAACCATCAGAGGTGGAGACGTGGCGATGGGCGTATTCGCGCCTACGGGGGGCGTTTCGCTAGGGTTGGGTACAACGCTGGCGCGTGTCAGGGGCGCAAGGGGCGTGGGGTCGGGGTTTTGTTGACGGCGTGCCAAAAGTACCAAAGCTGTTGCCAAACCACCGGTAGCAATCACCCCCGTTGCCCCCAGCATCCCCAGTGCAATCAGCACATCACGGCGCGAAAGAGTCTCTTTAGGAGGGCGCGGTGGGCGTGGCGGCAAGCGATTGTTCATGGCTTATTCCCCCCTTTCTTCGGTGTGGGCGCGCAACCACTTGGCAATACTCTCTAGGGTTTGCTTGCCCTGCGCCACTTCAAGGATAAAAGCGTATTCTTCGTTATCCGTCCAAATGGGTTGCCAACCGTTACGGTCTAAAAACAGCAAAAGGGCTTTAAGCGCAGTGCGTTTGTTGCCATCGGCAAATAAGTGATGATACGCAAGGCTTTCTAACAGTACGGCTGCTTTTTCGTGGAGGGTAGGGAATTGGGGTTGCCCAAACAGGCTTATCATGGGTCGTTTTGCTGCCGACTGTAATAAGAAGCGGTCACGCACAAATGGCAACATGCCCGTGACTTCGGCATTAATATCAAACAAATCATTGGCTGTTAGATAGTGGGTTTTAGCAGACATTAGCGTTTTGCCAGTTCCTCAAGCAGGTGAGCGTGGTTGTGCATTAGGCGTTCAATGTGTGTG
Organism: Anaerolineae bacterium; assembly: GCA_034437555.1. Taxonomy (GTDB): domain Bacteria; phylum Chloroflexota; class Anaerolineae; order Aggregatilineales; family Phototrophicaceae; genus JANWYT01. Next base: position 250,595 of record DAOTTQ010000037.1, read on the forward strand.
GTATCGCGCTCTAGGTCGGCTTCTAGAAATTGGGGATGTGGCGTGGTGAGTAGCCACTCTGCCAAGGATTGCCATTCTTTGCGTCCTTCTGCCACATCCAAAATAACCGTCAACGCCTCATCATCATTCCAAAGGGCGCGTTGTCCGTTGACCTCTAGCATAAACAATGCCGAAAGCGTGGCAGTGCGCTTATTGCCATCCTTAAAAGGGTGATTGCGTGCCAACGAGTGCAAAAGTACTGCTGCTTTTTCGTTAAGGGTGGTATACGCATCTTCGCCAAAAGCACTCGCTTGGGGGCGTTGTTCGGCAGCCAGTAAAAGGTCAATATCACGCACTTTTGTTGTGCCTGTCATAATGCCTACATCGTTAAGGAGCTTGCCATTGATGAAAATGAGTTCGCTATAAGTTAAGTATCGCATTTGCACTATTGACCCAAATTCACTATGCTAGTTGATATAAAATTCTACCACGCCTGCACAGGATTTTGAGGCATGAGATGGCATATTCGCCCCATCACCCCATTAGATGCTTTGGCATTACAACAAGATTGTTTAAGCAAACATTCCATCATAAGCATCCAAAATAAGCTTTATCATCTCACACTTTTTCAGGAAAATGACTACGGCATTGGTTTGGTTGTGGAACAAGAAACGCGCATTATTGGCTTTGGGCAAATGATGCTATGGCGTGGGTGTGGCGAAATCGCAGACCTTTTCGTGAGCAAAGCGTGGCGCAGTAAAGGCATTGGCACCGCGCTTATTCACACGCTTATTGGCTACGCCCAACAAAAACAATGGCACTACGCCGAATTGGGTGTTGCTCAAAGTAATCTCCGTGCCTATCAACTATATGAACGGCTAGGCTTTTTGCCCTCTTATGAGCGTGAACATGAGGACGGCAGAAAGGTAATCTACCTGCGAAAACCCATTATATGATAAGGCTAACGTCCTTTACGCCACACCCACACGCAGCCCACTAATGCCACACCCCACACCAAAACACCGATTATAAAGCCTGTTTGCCATAAAGCAGGCGCAAAAGAAAGCTCCAGCGTGCTTTCACCCATCGGCACAGGCACAGCCCTAAACAACACATCCGCCCGATAAACGGGCGCAGACTCGCCATTAACGCGGGCTTGCCACCCTTCATAATACGAATCTCTAATCACTACATATGCGGGCGCATTCGCACGCACATTTAGCATCATGCGAGTTGGCTCATAAGTGGCAAACGTCACTTCACCCCCCGACCCCATCAGGGGCGCATTATCACTATGAATGATGGTCTGGGCAGGATTGTCTTGTAACGCCAGCAAAGCATCTTCGCTCCCTTGCCATGTATCGGGGAAAAGCACCACCTCTTCCGCAATAAACGCGCGTTGGGAGGCTGTGGTTTTGCGATACAGCTTGATGTCACTGGATAAAACGCGCTCCCATTCAATGGGTGTGGTTTGTGTAAATACACCACTTGCGCCCACCAAACTTACACCATAAACCACCGTTTCATTGGTGGGTCGTGTTCTTAACAAGCGCAAAGTAGTATCGGGCGCATAGCGGCTCATCGTGAGTCCGTTGGCTAGGATTTCTTCATCCAAAAGTGTGGTGCTATCTACGGTAGGCGCACCCCCAGAATGTAAAACGCGCACCTCGCTAATGTTGTCTATACTGTGGTTTGTTCGCCAGTCCGTGAGGGTGCTTTGTAAAAATGCGGTGTCATACGCAACATTGTCATGCCACACATCATAAATTTTATCGGTCAGCAGGTAACGCACGTCCATCATCTGCAATAGTGTTGCATCGGGCAAGCACGCGCCCCAACAAGCAGGCTGTGATAATGCCTCGCCAATACGCCCGTCTACGCTTCTTAGCTCACCTTCGGGCATAAATAACGCGCTCCATTGTGTGTAATAGATATGGGGCAATAAACCGCCACCATAGCCATCCACACTGGGCAAATGCCACTTTAATGGCAAGTTAGCAAATAGTGTTTCTTGGCGTTTAAGCGCGGTAAACGCATATTGCACCGCTTCTTCGCTCATGCCTTGCGCCTCAAAATAGGCACGCAGAACGTCTCTATCGCCCAAATCAAACAGCAGGGTACTAATGGGCAACACGCGCCCCATCGGATTTTCGGTTTCGGCATAGGCTTTTAGCTGGCTAATGGTGAAGCGTTGCCCTTCGTAAACATCACGGGGGGCAATATCGTTGAATGGCATCACCTGCGAAGCTGCCAGAAGTTCAAATACCACTAGCCCCATTGCCAAAGAACGGCGCGGAAAACGCCATAAGGTCACTAGCCCGATAAAACCCGCACCCCACCCCAAAAGTGTCGCATTTGCAGGGCTATTTGCGCCTATAACATCTTCTGGCAACGGCAATAGGGACGGCGCAAAGCGTGGCACAAACACCGCAAATGCCACTAACCCCGCCACCACTACCAAAGGCAAGCCCCACGACCGCCAAGAAAGGCGACGTAATTCTAAAACGCCCAATCCCCCTAGCATAGCCACCCCAAGCGCAAACAACGCCAGCCACCGCGCAGGCACACGGAAGAAGTCAAACCCGCGTATCTCTGCCAAAACTTGATAATAGAAGGGGTTATAACGCCCAAACGCCATAAACACGCCCATAAATGCAACAAACAGCCACACCCACCGCCAGCGCGTTTGGGTATGTGTAATAATGCCCAGCAACGCCAGCCCCAAGCCAATAATTCCTACAGTGGCAATATATTCCGTAAACAAGAGGCTGTCGTATTGGGGCAAGAGTGACCAGCCGATATAGTGCGGTGGTAAAGAAAACGCGGTCGCTTGTGGGGCATTAAAGCCGCTTCCACCCCGATTAGATACACCAATGAGTTCTAATGTGGGCAGTAATTGGGGTATCGCCAGCACCAACGCGCCCACAGACACACCCGCTAAGCCCAAAAGCCCCCACGCCATGCGCGTGATACGCACCCGCCACGTTGTTACATCCAAAAAGGCAAATGCCAGCGTAAACAGCCCCAAACCCACGCCAATAATAAACAGCGTTTGTGTATGCCCACTAAAGAACACCATCGCCAAGACCAGCGCGAGTCCCACAGCCCAGCGCACGCGCCCCCAAAAGTGGCGAGCAAAAAGTGCGCCATACCACAACCAAAACGCCCACCCTAGCCACGCCATACCCTGATATTGGTTAATTTGCTCGGCATGTGCGCTTAAATAGCCCCCCATACTAAACAACGCGCCCGCCACAATCGCAGGAATGTTCAGCGTGTTCGGTTGGCGCAACGTGGCATTAAACAGCAAGAACACGCCTGCGCCTGCAATCACCGCATGGAGCAACAGGCTTATTTTGACGGCTTCGGGGGCATCAAAGCCCGTCACTAGCCAGTTAGGGGGGTAAAAAACGCCCATTTGGGGTTCTGCCAATAACGGCACACCCATAAACAAATCGGGTGTCCACAATGGCAATTCTCCCGTCCTAAGTGCCTCACTGCGTGCGTCCCAATAGGGATAAAAGAACGTATATACATCGCCCCGCGCCATGATGTGATTGGTCAATGCCAGCCGATAAAAGAACAGCACTGCCAACACGCCAAACACAGCAAGAATTAAAGCCCCTTTATAGCGCACACGCACCCCCTTGATAAACCCACAGATAAGCCCAAACATAAAGCATGATTGTAGCGAAACACACCCCGAAAACCTATTGTGCTGTCGTTGCTCATTCGTCACAAATCGTCTAAGATAAGGCGTGGTTTAAATGATAAAATAAGGAATAAGCCCATGAAGTTTCTTAAAAGTAGCCTCATTACGCTTGCAATGACCGTTCTCTTGGTGGTCATTATAGAGCTAGGGGCGCGTGTTGTGTTGTGGCAAAGTCCACAAACCCCCACCTCTAAGCAGGGCTTTGGCTTTAGCACGGTGGGCTATGGCGACCTTATCCCCAACCTTAATACGACAGAAACGCTCATGCCCATTCGCCCTTATCACCTTAAAACCAATAGTGCAGGCTTGCGTAATAGTGACGAGATTAACGAAGATGAGAGTGTCTTTCGCGTTTTAGCCATCGGCGATTCATTTACCTATGGCTTTTATGTCCACAACGAAGAAGCCTATCCTTATCGCCTAGAAGAAGTGCTAGAACAAACGCTTTCAGGGCGCTTTCAGGTGTTAAACGCGGGTATACCTGGCTACACGGTCGCCGATTCGCTGTCCTATATGCGCGATAAGGGCATGGCACTAAAGCCCGACTTGGTGATTTTGGGGTCTTATACCAACGATATTTTTGACTATTACCCACGCATGAGAGAGTTTTATGCCCGTGAGGTCTTTTTGCAATACGCCACCTATCCGCCTCGTGTCGAAAACGCCAGCCCGCTAGAAGAATGGCTCCGCCAAAATACCGCCCTCTTTACCGTGATAGAGCGTTTTCGCGCCCAATACCGTGAAGCCCAAATAGAGGACACGATGAACCGCATCACGCCCTATGTCCCCGATTTACAGGGCGTGTATCAGGATATGACGTTCTTTAACCCCGATAGCCCAGACTATCGCGCCCAATACGACGGGCTAGGAGCGGACGTGAAGGCATTGGCAGAACTGCTTAACGAACAGAACATTCCCCTCATGTGGGTATCATTCCCCGACCTCATTCAATTGCCCGACGACAGCCCCTATAACGACGCACCCCAACAGTTTTTCCAGCGTGTTGCCGATGAAGCAGGGATAACCTTTGTCAATCTTTTGCCCGATTTTAAGGCGTTGGATGGCGATATTCAGGCACTCTATCTAAAATACTATAATCGCGACTTGCCCACAGACCCCAACAACCCCGAAGCCCTCACCATGATGTTTGAAGGGGACGGGCATTTGTCGATGTACGGCAATTTGGTCACAGCGCGAATTGTAGCAGAAAGCCTTATTCAAAATGGGCTTGTGCCAGAGTAACGAAGCCCCCACGCCTTGCCTACGCTGTCCCCATTATGTCGTACAATAAAACCACAATGAACACATAAGGGGCATAGCATGAGGCGATTATTGACTAAAAGGCGTTTTTTCGTTGGGCTAGGTATCACTGTACTGGCGTTGTTTGGTGTGTTTTATGGGTGGGTGCTGGCAGATTTGCCCCCCATCTCCAACATTGAACAAGGAATGATGTTGCCTAGCACGCGCATTTATGACCGCAACGGCATTTTGCTTTATGAAATTGGGCAACCAGAACGCGGGCGCAACAAAGCTATCGCATTAGAAGATGTTCCTGCCCAATGCGTCAACGCCTTTATTGCCACAGAGGACGCAAATTACTGGCTTCATGTTGGCATTGACCCCGTTGGCATTGCTCGCGCTCTTTGGATTAACTTACAGGGTGGCGAAGTCATTGCCGGTGGTAGCACCATCACCCAACAAACGGCGCGTTTGCTTCTGCTCGACCCACTGGGGCAATCCCAACGCACCCTACAACGCAAACTTAAAGAGATGGTGCTTGCGCTCCAGATTCAAAGTGCCATGAGCAAGGAAGAAGTGCTAACGCTGTACCTTAATCAAGTGTATTTTGGCAATTTGGCGTATGGCATCGAAGCAGCCTCACGCGCTTACTTTGATAAATCTGTGTCGGAGCTTTCGTTAGCAGAGTGCGCTCTTTTAGCAGGCATGGTGCAAAATGCGTCCCTCTATGACCCCTTATCGCAAATAGAAAATGCCAAAAATCGTCAGGAAACAGTGCTTGATTTAATGGTGCAACACGGCTACCTGACCGAAACGCAAGCCAACACCACCAAACGCGATGACCTACAATTTGCCAGCACGCCCTTTCCCATACAAGCCCCTCATGCCGTAATGGCGGTTTGGAAGCAATTAGAGCGCACCTATGGCGACTTGCTATATACCGATGGGCTAAGCGTCACCACTACCATTGATTTGGGATGGCAAAATACCGCCCAACGCATCGTACAATCACAGCTTAACTTCTTAAATAACCCCCAAAACAATGAGCGCGTACCCGCCAATGCACGAAACGCCTCACTTTTGGCAATGAACCCACAAACAGGCGAAGTCTTGGCAATGCTAGGCAGCCCCGACTATTTTAACGCCGAAATTGATGGCGCAGTCAACGCTACGCTTGCACCTCGCCAGCCCGGTAGCACGCTCAAGCCCTTTACATACGCCCTTGCGATGAACCCTACCCGTGAAACGCCCTACACGGCGGCAACGGTGTTACTGGACGTAAAAACGCCCTTCGTAACGCAACGCCTAGAAAGCTACACGCCCGCCAACTACGCGCTTGTAGAGCATGGGCTGGTAAGCGTGCGTGAATCATTGGCATCTTCTTATAACATCCCCGCCGTTGTTGCGCTTAATGATGTGGGCATGAGCAGCTTTGCCAGCCTCATGAGCAACATTGGCTTAGAATCTTTAGCACAAAATAATCTAGTTGATTTATCCGCCACATTGGGCGGTGGTGAAGTGCGCCTGATAGACCTTGTGCAAGCCTATAGCATCTTCCCTACGGGGGGCTTGCGTGCAGAGCCTGTGTTTGTGTTGCATGTAGAAGATAGTAAAGGCAATGTGCTGTATGAATTTACGCCCCCACAAACGCGCCTGCGTGTGCTAGATGAGCGCGTGGCATATCTTATCACCCATATTCTAAGTGACAACAACGCCCGCAAGCCCTCGTTTGGAACAAACAGCCCCATGCAAATCGGCAGACCCTCCGCCGCCAAAACAGGCACAACCACCGACTTTAGGGACAATTGGATTGTGGGTTACACCCCCAGCTTGGTGGTGGGAGTGTGGGTGGGCAATGCCGATAACCAGCCCATGCGCGAAGTTTCTGGCATCAGTGGCGCGGGACCCATTTATCATTCGTTTATGCGAAATGTCCTTAACAATGCCCCCAAAGAAGAATTTACTGTTCCTGATGGCTTAATCCAAATGGAAGTGTGCGCCCTTAGTGGCTTATTGCCCACGCCCCAGTGCCCCCTAAAGCGCATTGAGTGGTTCATAGAAGGCACACAACCCACCACCTATGATAATGTGTATCAGGCGTTTAGCATCGACCGTCGTTCTGGAACACTCGCTGATGACAGCACCCCACAAGAGGACATCATAGAGCGTACCTTTATTGTGCTACCCCAAGAAGCGCGTGAGTGGGGCTTAAAGAACGGCATTTTACCGCCCCCCAATGGCGCAAAAGTACTTCGTCCCGATGCCGATAAGCCGTTGCGCCTGCTCTCACCCGACCCGTACACCATTTTTGAAATTTCACCGCTTTTGCCCATCGAAACACAACGCTTGCGCTTGCGCATCGGCTACCCCCCCGAAACAGAGCGTGTGACATTTTGGCTAAATGATGAACTCATTCACACCAGCGAAACCAGCCCCTTTGACGCATGGTGGGTCTTAGAGCTTGGCGTTCATAGCCTAAAAATAGAAGCTGAACTCGCCGATGGCACGCCCTTGACCAGCGAAACAGTGCTATTTAGTGTGGTAGAAGATGACTTACAGGGGAGCTTTACTGTCGATGAATAACGTCTCATATTGTCCCATCTGGGAGGGGCATCCTTTGGGTACTTTTTAACAGGCGTAAGGGCTAAAGGTAACAATGACGTTCATCATGCGTCTAATATCTATCACCTGTTACAATAAATGAGATAAAACACACACTTAGGAGAAGTCCAAATGCCTTTAACCACTGTTACCCTTACCGAGGGCTACAAGACCGATGTTCAATCACGCCAACACACCTATCAAATTGATGAACCCGTTAGTGCAGGTGGCACAGATACAGCCCCCACCCCCACCGAATTTTTAATGGGCGCGTTGGGGTCTTGTATGGCAATCACCGTCAAAATGTATGCCGAGCGTAAAGGTTGGCAACTAGACAAAGTAGAAGTAAAGCTAGACTTTGAACGCTTTGCAGGCAAGGACTATGCTTCTTACGAAGGGGATGCTCAATTTATCCACGAAATCCGCGAAGCCTTCTACTTTGAGGGCGACTTAGACGACGAACAACGCGAAAAATTATTAGAAATTGCCGCCAAATGCCCCGTGAGCCGTGTGATAGAGTTTCCTGCCTTCTTCATTCGCACCCTAGCAGAAGCCACGCCCGACGTATAAAAGGCGGTACAATAGGCAAATAAGAGGAGATTTCCCACCACATTCACCACAAGGGAGGCAACGTATGGCAGGCAAGTATTTTGATGAGCTAGAAATAGGGCAACACATCAATCACAGTCTAGGGCGCACACTAACCGAAATGGATAATGTGCTATTTAATGCCCTCACCATGAACACGCAACCCTTGCACCTTAACGAGGATTTTGCCAGCAAAACGCAATTTGGACAGCGCATTGTCAACGGCATTTTTACGCTAGGGCTAGTGGTGGGCATCACCGTTAATGAGCTTACAGAGGGAACGATTGTTGCAAATTTAGGGTACGAGGACATCAAGCATCCTCACCCCATGTTTCATGGCGACACGCTATATGTAGAAACCGAAGTGCTAGAAAAACGCGAAAGCAAGTCTAGGGGCGATAGTGGTGTGGTAAAGCTACGCCACATCGGGCGCAACCAAAACGGCGTGATTTGTGTAGAGGTGGTACGCACGGTACTTTTCTTAAAGCGTCCCACCTCTTAAGCGCATTAGGTGTGATTATTCGTTCTTCCAAGTCGGTTTGCGCTTTTCTACAAAAGCCTGCATCCCTTCTTGCTTGTCTTGTGTACCAAACGCCAGCCAGAAATTGCGTTTTTCCATTTCAACGCCTTCGGCAAGCGTGGTTTCATACGATTGCAGAATGGCATCTTTAGTAAGGCGAACCGCTACCTGTGACATATTAGCAATCTTAGAAGCCAGCTTTACCGCTTCTTCAAAATAGCTTTCTACAGGAGCAATGCGGTTTGCTAAGCCATAATGTACGGCTTCTTGGGCGGTTAAACGGCGGTCGGATAGCATAATTTCCATTGCCAACGCCTTACCTACCGCGCGAGTTAGGCGTTGTGTGCCACCCCCGCCTGGCAAAATCCCTAAATTAATTTCGGGTTGTCCCAAAACAGCCGATTCCGAGACCACCATCATATCGCACGCCATCGCCAGCTCACAGCCACCCCCCAGCGCAAAACCCGATACCGCAGCAATAACTGGCTTACGATAGTTAAAAACGAAGTTCTCGCTGACGCTAGGGCGCATAAACACATCGGTATAGCTTAAGCCCAACATCTCTTTAATATCCGCGCCTGCGGCAAAAGCCTTGTCGCTTCCTGTAATAATCATGCACCCAACCGTGGGGTCATTATCGTACTCACGCAGTGCCAAATGCACCTCTTTCATCAAGGGGTTATTGAGGGCATTTAGCGCGTTGGGTCGATTAAGGCGCACCACCCCCACACCTTCTATAGGGCGTTCTAAAAGAATGTTCTCATAAGTCATCTTAAAGTATTCTCCTTGAAAAAGAAAAAAAGAAAAAAAGGCAAACCTACGCCCATCATATCATACCCCACTGGTTTCATGACGAGGCAGTATCAAAAACAAAAGTTATGTTAAAATAGGTCTGTAAGTTATGGTTTTCGTCTATTCACACAACGAGGATTTTACAACATGCTTAACCGTTTGACGCAAGTTTTCTTTAGTCTTTTGGCAGTATTGGCAGTTTCTAGCGTTGCATTCGCACAGGATGCATCCCCCTTGCTTGTGGGTGAAACAGTTAGTGGTACGCTTAGTGGTTCCGCCGATGTTTATATCATTATGCTTGAAAAAGGCGATGTGTTGTTGCTAGAGCTAGAAGGTCTCGAAAGCAACTATCTACAGGTGTTTACCCCCGAAAATGTCGTCTTTAGTGATGATTCCTACTACGGCATTGATGAAAAAGGGCGTTTGGGCTTTTTAGCCACGCGTGCCGGTGAATATCGCATTTCAGTGGGCGACAGCTTTAGCGAGGGAAACTACACCCTATTAGCCACGTCCATAGAGCCTTTGGTGAGTGCCACACTTGAATTTGACAAAGTGTTTAGCAATGTGGTCACAGACCTTCAAACACAACTTAGCTTTACCCTTGCAGAAGACACAACTGTCACCATCGTGTTTGAAGCCCCCTCCTATTCCATTAACGTAAGCTTGCTTAACGATACTGGGGCAACCGTTAGCACAGGCGGTTATAATAGCCGTCTCCTTGCCGACCTAACCGCAGGCACTTATGTTGTTACCGTTGACCCAAGCTTTGGCAGAGCCAGTGAACTAGACAATCCCTTCTATGCGCTGGTCTTGAGCAGTATCACTAAACAAACGCTTACTTATGGTGAGGTAGCAAGCGTTGACCTAACAGACGAAAAAATCGGCTTCTTTGAATTTGCAGGCACAGAAGGCGATATTATCAATATCGTGCTGGATAACGAAGAAACCTATAGTGCTTCATTCACTGTTCGTGACCCCAACGAAATCGAAATTGCCTACAGCGATAATAGCGGTGTCATCAGCCTTGTTAAACGTTTTGAACTGCCCAGCACAGGCACGTATCGCGTTGAAGTGACCCCTTATAGCACCGCATTTGCAACTCCCTTTACCTTGCTAGTAGAGCAAACAGACTCCCTACCGCTAACAGTTGAGCCACTTGCCATTACCTTCACGGAAGCCCAAACGTTTGAGGTGTTTACCTTGGCGGTAGAGGCAGGCAAAACCTATCGCCTTACTATTACCAATGACGACGCCACACGCTACTATGATGCGATCGTTGTTGATGAAATGACACAGGTGATCAGCCTTAACAGTAATGGCACTAAAGAAGCGAGCGCCGTCTTTGAAGCCTCTTCCACAGGAATCTACACAGTGACACTGCGCTCTTCGTATTACTATGATGCTGAAAAAGCCACGGCAAACGTTTCTGTTCAAGAAGTAGAATAAGATCGCATTAGGCATAATGCCTGCTTTTAACGCTTAAAAGGACGCGCCTGCACACTAAAAAGTCGGGCGCGTTTTTGATAATAGCCCCCTTACGTTTTACCGAGTTTACACGCATAATAAGAGTTGTCATGAAAGCACTTTTAGCCAACCAGTGAGAGGCAATTGAGCGCATGAGCCATTATGTGGCACAACTTCAAGATAAATTAACCTATTTGCTTACCACCTCGCGGTTTGAGGAGATGCTAACGCTTAGCAAGCGCGTTTTAGCCGTAGCACGCCGCCAAGATGATGTGTCCCTTGAATGTATGGCATTAGTGGGGCTGGCAACCGCATTGCGCCAGCAAGGCAAGTTCCACGAGGCACGCGTTGTTTCAGAAGGTGCAATTGACCACGCTCGTAAAAACGAACTCAACCTTCTTTTAATTGATACCCTCATTGAGCGTGGTTTCATTGTGCTACAGGGCTATCTACAAGCCTACGAAGCAATGGAAGACTTCAAAGAAGCCTTAAAAATAGCCACCGAGCTAGAGGACAAGCGCACACAAGGGCAAGCGATGGCAGGTATTGCGCTGGCAAACTACGATGTGGGGTATATCGATCTTGCTTTAGCGTGGGCTAAAGAGGGGCTAAACCTGGCACGAGAAGCCACAGACCCCCCTACCCAAGTCTTATTACTGTACACATTAGCACGCATTTACGTTCGTCAAAGACGCTTGGGGCGTGCCGAAGAGTGCATTAAGCAAGCCAATAGCATCATAGAAAAACTAGACTATCATTTTTACACGTTCTTAAGTTTTGCCGTGATGATAAGCGCAGACATCACCGACCAAATTGGCGACCCCAACAAAGATTTTAACCTAAAACCCCCTGTTCCATTTGTGATTGTCGCGTGTCAATCCCTCATTACCGTAGCAGAACAAGACCGAGAACTAGAGCATGCCCAAAAAGAAGCACTTGAATACCTAGCGTTTATGCAAGCCATCAAGAGCAAGCCCCTTGAAGCCAGTGCCTTTAGCGCACTCGCGCACGTTAACTTTCTAAAAGGGGACTATGACACTGCTCAAATTCATTATGAGCAAGCCTTGCTGATTGCCCGTGAAACGATGAACCCCTTTCAAGAGGCACTATTACACGAAGCACTAGGGCAATTAGCCTTTGTAAGTAAAAACTATGACAGTGCATTAGAGCATTATCAAAACGCCCTCAGCACGTTTCGTAGCCTAGACCATACCAGCAAAAGCCGTGACGTATTAAGCGCTTTGTTCAGTACACATGTGACACGTTTCTTTGCAATGCTCCTGCGCTGGGTGGGGATTAAGCGTTAAATCAAGCGATTCTGCATTGCATTCTTACCCCAATTTTGATACGATTGCGAGTCGGGCATATGCCCGATTTTTTCGTATTAGCACACATCAGGACTTTGGCGGGTGTTGGCGCGATAACGCGCGATTAAGCCATAAGGATGAATGATGTGGAAGGTGCAAACACCAACCTAAGGAGAATTTCTATGCCTTCAAATGTAAAGATGAAAGACCTGTTAGAAACAGGTGTCCACTTTGGTCACCGTACTACAAAATGGAACCCCAAAATGCGCGACTTTATTTTTACCTCGCGTAATGGGATTCACATCATCGACTTGCAACAAACGATTGTCAACCTTAACCAATATCATGACATGATTCGTGATGCGATTGCCGCTGGCGGTAGCGTGCTGTTCGTAGGGACAAAACGCCAAGCTCAAGAAACCATCGCACGCGAAGCAACCCGTTGCCGTATGCCCTACGTCAACATGCGCTGGCTTCCCGGCACCCTAACCAACTGGGTAACCATTCGTAGCAGCATCGAAACCATGAAAAGCCTAGAAAAACAAAAAGAAGCAAGTGAATGGCTAAAGCTGACGAAGAAAGAAATTTTGCTTAACGAACGTCGCCTAGAAAAACTCAATATGCGTTTGGGTGGGCTTCGTGATATGCGTGGCTTGCCCACCATCATGATTGTGGTTGATACAGACCGTGAAGATACGGCTGTTGCCGAAGCCAACACGCGCGGGATTCCTGTTTTGGGTATCGTAGATACCAACAGCAACCCTGATGTTGTTGACCACATTATCCCTGCAAATGACGATGCCATGCGTTCTATTCGCCTTTTGGTGAGTGCCTTGGCAGATGCCGTTATTGAAGGACGTAACATTAGTGGCAAAATGGACGGTAGCGAAAGTGACGTAGACTTTGGCGATAATGTCGCCGATTACAAGTTTGACGACCAAAGCTCTGAAGATGACCTCTTGGGTCCATCCACACTTAAAAAATTGCGTGACAGCAAACTGTTTGAAGAAGACGAAACCTTCTAAGCAGTTCTGAACAAGCAACATAAAAGGGGCGACACGAGTCGCCCTTTGAATGTCAGTACCACATCATCACAAGCCTACAAAAAGACGGAGATGCACATGGCACAAGTTACAGCACAAATGGTTAAAGAACTACGCGAAGCTACAGGCGCAGGTCCTTTGGACTGCAAGAACGCCCTCGAACACACCGGTGGCGATGTTCAAAAAGCGCTTGATTACCTTCGTGAAAAGGGTATTGCTAAGGCAAACAAGAAATTGGCTGCCGGACGTACCATGAATGAAGGCGTGATTGAAATTTACCAACACTTTAACAAGCGCATGGGCGTTATTGTAGAAGTAAACTGCGAAACTGACTTTGTTTCTAGCAGCGAACCTTTCAAAGCATTTGCCCGCGAACTGGCGATTCACATCGTGGGCATGACCCCCGAATATGTGAGCCGTGAAAACGTTCCCGCCGAAGTGGTTGAAAAAGAGCGTCAAATCCAAACCAACCGTGCCATTGAAGAAGGCAAGCCCGCAGACCGCGCGGCTCAAATTGCCGAAGGGCGCATGAACAAGTTCTTTGAAGAAATTTGCCTTCTAGAGCAATATTTCTATAAGGACGAAAAGAAAACCATCCAACAGTTGCTTCAAGAAACGGTTGCAACGGTGGGCGAAAGCATTGTCATTCGTCGTTTCTCCCGTTATGGGCTTGGCGAAAACACTGGCGAAAGCACAGAAGAATAAGTGGGTTTGCCACTATGTTTTAGTTAGGTTTTTCAAAGGATTAGCATTTGCTAGTCCTTTTTTTGCGCTAAACGCCCCCCTATCCTAAAGGAGAGTATTATGGCACAACAGTCACCTTATCATCGTGTGTTACTAAAGCTAAGTGGTGAAGCCCTTGCAGGGGCAACTGGATATGGCATAGACCCCGATGCCGCCGATTTTATTGCCGAAAAGATTCAGCACATCACCTCACTTGGCGTTCAAGTTGCCATTGTTATTGGCGGTGGGAACCTGTGGCGTGGTGAAATTGGTCAAAAGCGTGGGATGGACAGAACAACCGCCGACCACATGGGCATGATTGCCACCGTGATGAACGGGCTGGCATTGCGTGATGCCCTAGAACAGCGTGGCGTAGAAACCCGCGTGCAAACCGCCGTAGAAATGAACACCGTTGCCGAACCCTACATTCGCCTGCGTGCCATCCGCCACATGGATAAAGGGCGCGTGGTAATTTTTAGTGGGGGTACGGGCAACCCATTCTTTACCACAGATAGTGCAGCCGCCCTACGTGCCAGCGAGATTGATGCCGACATTGTTATTAAAGCCACCAAAGTAAACGGCGTATACAGCGCAGACCCCAAGAAAGACCCTAACGCTACACGCTACACCACACTAGGCTACGATGACGTGCTACATCAACATCTCACCATCATGGACATGACAGCGTTCACTATTTGCCAAGAAAACGGCATCCCAATTATGGTAGTTAATTTCTGGGGGGAACACGACCTCATTCGCGCCATTCAGGGCGATGAAAGTGTGGGAACAATCATTAAGTAATGCCAGAAATAGGGCAAGTATCACCTTGCCCTGGTTTTATTTGTCTAAAAAATGCCCTTTGAGGTGTTTTAGTAAGGCGGGCGCGCCATCATTGAGGCTTGTAATACGAATGTCGCCCCCTTTGATGATGGCTTTAATGATGCCACTGTGGGTAAAACCACTCTTAAACGCATCACTTAGTTCATCTGCTTTACGACCGCTACCCTCTAAAACCAAAATAGGGATTTTGCGATGCTCTACAGTGGGTTTTGCTGTGGCAAGATAAATATCCTGCTCCGCAATTTTTCCGCCGTTAATCAGAATACCCATCATGGGGTATTGCTGTTTGGCGATAATGCGCGTTAAGTCTACGATGGTTTGCGATTCCACGCCCCAATCATCACTTTCAATAAGCACAAAATGAGAGTGTCCGCGCTGAAGTTTTGCTTCGGCTTCAGGGTTATTAAAGTTAGGATAGGACACTTTTAAGCGGGGCGCAACACCAATAAGAGGGAACTTATAGTCATTTTTCTCTCGAATTTCCCCCATCATTTGCATGACGCCCGCATCCGTACCCCCATCAATTACAATGAGGTGATGTTCGTCTGCAAACTTTGCCATACTCGCCATGATACTATGGGTGCGTTTAATATCGTCTTCCGACATTAAACCTGCACCACCACTTAAAAACAAAACAGGACGAGGCACACTTAAACCAAATCGCTCTATAATCTCTCTCACACCCCCTTGAGGGGGCATAATGAGCGCAGGCGCAAAGACATTTTTCTCAAACTGAATTGTAAAACTGTTATACTTAAAGTTTGACATAAGCTCTAGTTCCCATAGGATAACCCATGACTCTTCCAGACCATTTTACTGCAAAATTGCTAAACTGGTTTGATGAAAACGCCCTAATGCTTCCTTGGCGTGGCGGCAACGCTTATCAAGTGTGGCTCTCGGAAATAATGCTTCAGCAAACTCAAATTGATACCGTCATTCCATACTACCAAAAGTTCTTACAAGCGTACCCCACCATTTATCATTTAGCCCAGGCACACTTGGATGATGTGTTAAAGCAATGGGAGGGTTTAGGTTATTATAGTCGCGCCCGTAATTTACACCACACTGCACAGACCATTTCTGTACAGTATCACGGAAACTTCCCATCGACTATTGGAGAATTACTAACGCTTAAAGGCATCGGACGCTACACAGCAGGGGCAATTGCCAGTATCGCTTATGATGTGCCTGCCCCCGTCCTTGATGGCAATGTCATTCGTGTATTCACGCGCCTGCTAGACATCAGCGAGGACGTGCGCCAAACCAACACCCAAAACACACTATGGCGCATTGCAGAAGAAAACGTCCCTCAGCAACGGGCGGGCGACTACAACCAAGCCTTAATGCAGTTGGGGCAACTCATTTGCACCCCCAAAACCCCTAAATGCGCCGATTGTCCCGTTCAAAACGCCTGTAAAGCCTATCAAAACGGCACACAAGCTCAACGTCCTGTAAAAGCCAGCAAGCCTACCACACCCCATTATGACGTAGCCGCAGGCATCATCCGCAATGCAAACGGGCAGTTTCTTATTGCACAGCGCAAGCCCGAAGGCTTGCTAGGGGGCTTATGGGAATTTCCGGGTGGCAAGCAAGAAACGGGTGAAACCCTGCCCGAAACCCTACAACGAGAACTAAGAGAAGAACTCGCCATAGAGGTTGAAGTGGGCGAGCTTTTTACCAAAGTAAAACATGCCTTCACCCACTTCAAAATTACACTTCATGCTTTTGAGTGCTTGTACATCGGCGCGATGTCCCCGTATGACACCCCGCAAACCCTTGATTGCCATGCGTGGGCTTGGGTAAATGAGGGCGAACTCTTACGCTATGCGTTTGGCAAAGCGGACAATGTCATCATCACAGAACTTAAAAACCGCAGAAAACAGCTTTTATAAGGTAACTGCGCCGTCATCCGCTTGGCTAACCAGCTTGGCATATTTCGCCATCACGCCACTGGTGTAATTGGGCTTGGGAGCTTGCCATTTAGCGTGACGTTGTGCCAGTTCTTCGTCGCTTAGTTCAACGCTAAGGCTGTTGTTGGCGATGTCTACAACAATGATGTCGCCTTCTTCAATGAGTGCGATAGCCCCCCCCAACGCTGCTTCGGGCGCAACGTGACCAATCATCAAACCGCGCGTGCCACCACTAAAGCGACCATCTGTAACCAGCGCCACATCACGCCCCAAGCCAAGCCCTACCAGCGCAGACGTAATGAGCAACATTTCACGCATGCCGGGTCCGCCAACGGGTCCTTCATAACGGATAACGACCACATCACCCGCTTTAATTTGCCTATTGCTAACCGCTTCAAACGCATCTTCTTCGCGGTTAAAAATACGTGCAGGTCCTCTGTGATATTGTACTTCGTCACCCTTTAGCTTTACCACGGCTCCGCGTGGCGCAAGGTTGCCGTGTAAAATCTCTAAGCCACCCGTTGCCTTAATGGGTGTGTCTACAGGATAGACCACTTTTTGCCCTGCGGTTTCTGTGGCATTTACCGTAGCATCTTTAAGCGTGTTGCCGGTCACGGTAATGGTGTCTCCGTGTAGGTGTCCACTTTCAATCAGCCATTTGGTCATTAGCGCAATGCCCCCAGCTTCATACAAATCCTGTGCCACATACTGCCCTGTGGGGCGTAAATCGGCAATCAGGGGGGTGCTATCGCTAATCGCGCGAATATCGTCTAGGGTGAAGGGGATGCCTGCTTCACGGGCAAATGCCAGCGTGTGCAACACTGCATTGGTGCTACCACCGCTTGCAGCCACACAAGCAATCGCGTTCTCTAGGGCTTTGCGTGTGATGATTTGGCTAGGGCGCAAGTCTTGTTCTATCAATTGCATAATTAGCTCGCCCGCTTTTAGCGAGACGTCCTCTTTTTTCTTATCGGTTGCGGGAACATCGTTAAAGCCAATGGGCGAAATACCCATCACTTCGCCAATCATGCTCATGGTGTTTGCGGTGTATTGCCCCCCACATGCGCCCGGTCCGGGGCAAGCGCGGTCTTCAATGGCTTTTAGTTCTTCTAAGCCAATCTCGCCCTTATGATACTTACCCATCGCTTCAAACACGCTCACAATATCAAGGGGCTTATCGAGGTATTTGCCGGGAGCAATTGTGCCACCATAAATCATCAAAGAGGGGATATTAAGGCGAATAAGGGACATAATGGTGCCAGGAATCGTCTTATCACAGGACGAAATGGCAATTACGCCGTCAAAATAGTTGGCGCGTGTAACTAATTCAATGCTATCTGCAATCACTTCACGGCTAATGAGTGAGGCTTTCATGCCTTCTGTTCCCATCGTGATGCCGTCACTAATGGTGATGGTGTTAAATTCCATCGGCGTACCGCCTGCACGACGAATGCCCTCTTTAATTTTGTTGGATAAAATGCGTAAGTGCCAGTTACAGGGACCAATCTCTGTCCATGTGTTGGCTACGGCAATGAGAGGTTTGGCAAGGTCATCATCCGTAAAGCCTACCGCCTTTAGCATCGACCGTGCGCCTGCGCGGTCTACACCGCCCACCAAAGTACGACTATTGGCATTAGAAGCGACTTTTTTATGCTCTGTCATTAAAAAAACTCCTGGTTAAGTATCAATCATTTCAGCCATTATTGTAACGCATTTGGGCGTTTATGGCTTGCACATCCCACGATTTTTGGTTATATAGACAGGAACATTACACTACCCTTGAAGAAACGACTTATGGCACACAAAAAACACCTTCCTGACCATGCAGACACCAATTACTTAGAAGAGCAAGATGCTCTCACAGACACGCGCCTAGAACGCATTCAAGATGTTGCCAGAAAACGCCAACGTGGGCTGATTGTCTTGATGGAAAACGTCTTTAACCCTTATAATTTGGCGGCAATTGCCCGTACTTGTGACGCAATGGGGATTCAAGAATTGGCGTTTACCTCTGAGGATGGCGAGCCGTTTAACCCCGAAGAAACGGGCGCACTCGCCTCCAGAAGTGCTGCCAAGTGGATGACCTACACCTATCATGAGGGACACACCGCCGAAGTGCTAACCCAGCTAAAGGAGGAAGGCTACTTTATTCTGGCAACTTCTGCCGAAGCCACCGCCCCAAACTTGGGTGAAAGCAACCTTGTACACCCTAAAATGGTGCTGTTAGTGGGCAATGAACGGCGAGGCATTAGCCCGACTGCAATTGCGCTGGCGGATGGCATGGTTAAAATTCCGATGGTCGGCATGGTGCAATCGCTTAATGTGAGTGTAGCAACTGCCATCATCCTATATGAAATTGTGCGCCAACGCCAAAACATTGGCAATCCCTACCGCTACACCCCCGAAGAAGCCACCGCCCTTACAGAAACCTTTGTACAACGCCATCTAGAAGACAAAGAGAAGGACAAGCAAAAGGGCAAAAAGAAGACTAAACGCTATGAAACTTAGGCGTTTTACTTTCTTTCGCGCAGGGTCATTGGCATACCGTGTTGGGGGCGCAATGTGACCAATGGCTCTGGCACAATCGGTTCGTTGGTAGCCAATAACAGGCGGTAGCGTTGAACAATGGACGACAGGATAATTTTGGCTTCCATCATGGCAAAGCTGTTGCCAATGCATACCCGCGCCCCACCGCCAAACGGCAAATAAGCATATTTAGGGATATTCGGCTCGTTTTCTGCACTAAAACGTTCGGGGTTAAAGGCTTCGGGGTCTTCAAACCAGCGTGCATCCCGATGAATTACATAAGGAATCATGACAATCGCGCTGTACTTGGGTAGCAAATAATCGCCCACTTCAAAATCTTCACGGGCAGACCGCGCAAAACTCCACGCAGGCGGGTACAGGCGCATACTTTCTTTAATCACTTGCTCGGTATACGTCAGTTGGGCAAGGTCTGCCAGTGTGGGGGCGCGTCCGTTAAGCACTCGTTGTACTTCTTCTAGCAAGCGTGCTTCAATGTCGGGGTGTTGCGAAAGCAGATAAAACGTCCATGTCATCGCGTTGGCAGTCGTTTCGTGTCCCGCCAAGAAAATCGTTAGGGATTCATCGCGCACCTGCACATCCGTCATGCCCTCATTGTCATCATTCTTTGCCAAAAGCAACATTGAGAGCAAATCGCCTTTATCTTCGCCACTGGCACGCCGTTCTTGGATAATGTTCATGGTGACTTCATGAAGCGTGTTAATTGACCAACGTTTACGATGGCGAGCAGGCGTAGGTATCCAGCTGGGAAGGCGCACAATTACCTTGCTTTGTTCTATCACGCTAATGAGCAACACTTCTAGAGCTTCGGCTATTTTTTCGCTCTCTTTAGAAACGTCTACATCAAAGAGCGTCTTTGCCACAATATACAGTGTGAGTTTCATCATATCATCAGCGATATTGCGCGTTTGCCCATCTTTCCAGCCGTCTAACATTTGGCTAGTAAAGCCCGTCATCAGTTCGGCATAGGCATGAATGCGCTTGGTATGAAAGGCGGGCTGTGCAAGGTGGCGTTGTCTGCGCCAAAAGTCTCCATCGCTAATCAATAGCCCATTGCCCAGATATTCTGCCAGGGTTGATTTATAAATGCTTGCCTTATGAAACTTGTGCGCTTGCTTCAAAAGCACCTGTTGCACATCGTCAGGATGATTCAACTGAAACCCGTACCATTTGCCAAACATAATCCGCACAATGTCACCATACTCTTCGGCGTTACTCATCAAAAAGCCTAAAGGGTCACGGCGGTAATGAAGCAGATTGCCCCCCACAAAAGCAATAGGCTTGCCTTGCGGCAATTTACGGTCTAACGGGGCAATTGGACGCACTGAAGTGGTCATAAGGCATTCTCACTTTTTTTAGCAAAGAGGTTAATTAAATACTGATTTGATTATACCCCAATATCGCTAGGGTTTCACATAGTACAGTAATTCGCCCGCTTGCAAATGTTTTACTTTTTGGGTGGGGGCATAGCGTTGAAAAGCGTTATAAACCTCGCCCATGGGAATGGTATTATTTGGAAACATATCATTATGTCCAATGAGTACCAAGTCTATATTCAGTGTAGTTGCAAGGTGTGCCGCCTCTACGGGGTGCAAATTCCCTACCACATCACGCGCTTCACGGATGGCATCTCGCCCGTTAATGGGCAACAGTGCCACGTCAATTTTAGGCAGTTGCGCCAGCATTTCTATATATTGCGGGTAAATAATCGTATCGCCAGCATGATAAAACGTGATGCCGTTCCATTCAATTAAAAAGCCCAGCCAGCGATACCCTTTGCGAATGTCAAAAGTCTTTTCATAGTGGGCGGCAGGAATGGGCGTGACACGCAAATTAATTTCTGGCAGGTTATACGGCTCTAGCACAGTGGGCGTAAGGATATACGGGTCGATTATGCCCAACGCCAGCAAGTCATCCCGACACCAGCCCGTTGTGACAAAGCGCACCTCTGGCGATAGCTTGCGCATGGCACGTAACGTTTGGGGGTCTAGGTGGTCTAGGTGGTCGTGGGTGATAAAAATATACTTGGCGTTGCTAATGGCTTCTGGACGAACAGGGGGCGCATAGGCACGCTTCCACCACTCCCCAAACGATTCTTCTACGCTATTGCTTAAATAGGGGTCAATATACACAATGGCTTCATCGGTTTGAAGCGCAATACCCATCTGCCCCAAACCCCATATTGCAAGGGCGTTTGGCATCACTGTTAGGCGATTCATTTGGCTAAACACAGCATAAGCTCCTTAAACTAAACAGTTCTTAGGTCATGGGGAAGGTGGTCAACACGGTTTAAGTACGTGATGCGCAGTTTGTCGGGCTTTTCGTTAAAGTCGATGCGCGTAACACCCGTATTGTAGTTCAAATAAAATAAGTCGGGGGCAAGGCGTGGGGCTTGGTCTAGCAAGGCTTTAATGAAAGAGTCAATAAATCCGCCATGTGTCACAATGGCAATGTGTTCGTCACTATTGGCATGTTCTTTAATGGCAAGTACCACCCGAATGGAGCGCATAACGGCGTGTTCTACACTCTCGCGCCCCATCGCAATATCCCACCAGCCATTTTGTGTCACATTGTCGGGGCAAACGGCTTCGGGAAAGTGTTCTTCAATTTGTGAGCGTGTCATGCCTGTATAGCCTGTAATGAGTTTGTCATCATCCACATCTTCTAAGAACATACCGCCCCATTCATGCACATCCACCCATATTTTCATGGGCAAGCCAAAGGCATACGAGATGGGTTGCGCGGTTTGCAGGGCGCGTCGCATGGGGCTAACGTAAAGTTGGGTAATATTAAAGGGTTCGGGCTTCGTAAAGGGTGAAACAGGCGTATCAGGCATCGTCAGCAAGTAATCAGCCACAAGATGAGCTTGTTGCTCGCCGATGGGGGTTAATAACGGGTCTTGAAAGCGCATTCGGATATTTTCGAGGGCGTTGTTTTGTGATTGCCCATGACGGATAAGATATAAGCGCATGAAGAGCATCCTTTATGTAAAGATAATTGTGATTTAATCAGTATGGGTTTATTATAAGCCCCGTAAGCGCATTTTTGTAACTGTTATATCCTGCAACACACACTACCAACCCCGAAAGCTGATGAATTATGGAAATTTTTTTTGTGTTATTGGTTATTGGCGCACTAGCCGGCATTATGGCAGGCATGTTTGGTTTGGGCGGCGGGGCAATTATTGTGCCTGCGCTCATGTTCTTTTTGGGCTTTAGTCAAATCGAAGCTAACGGTACATCCCTAGCCGCTTTAGTGTTGCCTGTGGGCATTCTAGGGTGTATAGAGTATTACAAGCAAGGCAAACTAAACCTTAAAACCAGTGGGGCAACCTCGCTTGGCTTACTATTTGGGACGGGTCTAGGCGCAACTATCGCGCTTGGCTTGCCCAAAGAAGTGCTTAGTGTCTCTTATGGGCTATTTTTGGCGTATATGGGCTGGCGATACGCGGCACCGCGCCAATGGTTTTTAGAAACGCGGGGCATTCCTGCCCCCTTTGTGCCAGAAGAAACACTCGTTCAGCCTGATAGCACGCGCATTTTACTATTTTGCGTGGGGTTGGGTTTCTTGGCGGGCATTTTAGGGGGAATGTTTGGCATTGGCGGTGGCACGATTATCGTAACGGGCTTGGTCGCCATCGGCTTCGACCAAAAATTAGCCACAGGCACATCATTGGGGTCGTTATTGCTTCCTGTGGGCTTGCCGGGCGCAATTAACTACTACAATGCAGGACAACTGAACATCCAGGCGGCATTGCCCATCCTAGCGACGTTAGTACTGTTTCAAATTGTGGGCGCACGGTTGACTTTAGGCTTGTCGGCTAAAACCGTCAAACGCCTCTTTGGGCTGTTCTTGCTGGCTATCTCACTCCGCTATCTATTGGTGCTTTAGGGCTTGCGTTAGCCCCGCTACAAAGTCATTTTTGCCACCTTGTGCAGGGTGGCGCACCTTATCGCAGGCAATACCCAGTGCCGTTAGCGAAGCGTGCGCCACATTCCCTATGGCAATCACACGCTGGGGCGTAAAGAGGGTACAAACTTCTTCAAGAAACGGTTGCCCTAGTAACACTTCGGCTTTGGTGGGGGCGCGGTTGCTTTGAGGGGCATCGGGCTGGTGTGGATGCAATGGGTACGCATTCCACAACACAGGCACAACCCCCAAGTTGGACAGTGTTTGCCATACAATCGTTGCGCTTTGCTCTTTATAAAACGCCTCAAATCCTGCCTCTTGCACGTCTTGATAGCCTTCACCTAGCACACCTAGCGTTGGCACGCCCTCTAGCATCACCTGACGGCTAGTAACAGGAATCCCTGTTAAACGGCAACCGCGATAGCCCGGTGCTTCCATCACCATCAGCACATCCGCACGTTTTTCGCTTACTTCGTTAAAGTAACGCGCCAAATTGGCACAGCGCACGCTGTTAAGAGGATGAGTTGCGCTATAGGGATTAAAAGCGTTTGGGAGCGTGGGAAGCTCTCTCAAATGGGCAATTAGGCTTTCAATGGGCATCAGATTGTCCTTGTGGTGGTTTTAGGTGTGCTATACTTGCATTATTGCACTTATTCACTCAGTTTACCCTATTCGAGCGAAACCATGAGCGATTATCACGACCTAGATGAATTAGACCATGAGCCTATTGAAGGCTTTTGTATGCGTTGCAGGCTTAGTGTAGAAATAGAAGAAGCAACCCCCGTATGGACACGCAAGGGGCAAGCTGCCACACGGGGCTTTTGCCCAAATTGTGGGGGGACGGTATTTAGAATGGGCAAAACAAACGCCCATGACGAAGAAAAACGCCCCTCTGCGGTGCAAATCGGCGATGCCAACGACAAACGCACCCGCGCCAAATTATCGCGTGACACTGTATACGTTAATTACAGCGCACTAGACGAAGAACAAGCCCAACAAATTGCCGCCGACCTTGAAAAGAGTGGTATCCCTGTTTGGCTTCATGAAGCCACCGACGAGACCACATGGGCAAGTGGCGTACACCCCTCATTAAAAGCATGTTCGCGAATGGTGGTTGTGCTATCCCCCAATGCCGTCAGTGATGCAACGGCTTCTAAAGCATGGGAATTTTTTAAGGGAAACCGTAAGCCCGTTGTTATTGCCCAAGTGCAAGCCTCTGAACCCCCTGATATGATTCGCCGTAGCCCGCGCTTTGACTTTGAGCGTGATTATAAAACCGCCCTGCGCGATATGCTGAATGCCCTTTCGCTATAGCCTTAAACAAAATAAAAAACGCACCTCTTAGGGTGCGTTTTGCTTAGTTTAGGCTGTACGGCGAATTGCCGTTGGGGGGTGGATACGCAGGGAAGTCATCGTCGTCCAGTTCAAAATCATCGTCATCGTCATCATCATCGTCATCAATATCATCGTCATCAATATCATCGTCATCATCAGACAACATAGAATCCATGAACCCTGTAAATTCTTCTTCGTCCATTTCTTCAATATCTTGTTCTAGGGCTTCGCGCTCAACCAGCTCTAGGGCTTGTAGGGGCGTGTCATCGCTATAAAGGACACGCATCACGCCGTTGTGATAGCGGTCTGTGATGATTAGGTTGGCGTACACTACCTGTCGAATGAGGGGGGGTGTCAAATCGGAACCTTCAACATCAATGCTTGTCTTGTAGCGAATTTCGCCATCGTCAATGTCCATTTCAAAGTTGCCCATAATCATCCCATAGTTCACACGGGTTAAAAATTCTGACATGGAAACACGCTTATTTTCGGGTACATTGATAGGCAACACGCTATAGAAGATGAACTGCTGTTGTGATTCACGGGCTTGGGCGTAGCATTGCCATTTGCCATTCTTACCACTAAAACCCATCACTAAAACAGACATGCCTTCCATCCATTGGAAGTCCCATTCATCTTCTTCAAAAAACTCAACCAATGCGTTAAAAATTTGTTGTTCGCCCATTGGGCAGTTAGTCCTTGTGTAATGAGTGATTTTACGACGATGAATTATCGCTCTCGCCGAGCGTGCTTGATTCTTCGGGTTCTATAATAATCTTCATCACACCCGTTGCCCCCGTATCACTTACGGGAAGTTCGGGCAAAGACGATTTCTTTTGGTGTGGGGGTTCGGTATGGAGCTTTGGTTCTACTTCTACACGAGGCGATTCGCCTGTCTCTATGCGTTTACGAATATCTTTAGGCATCGCCCACCGCCTCCATAACTCGTCCCAACACCTTAAGTATATCAAAATGCGCGGAAACCGACTATCCTCTTAGGGCAATCATCACGAAGGATAAGGACACATGAAACGGTATCAGCCTGATTTAGCCATTATCGCTCTTTTATTCTTGTTGCCATTAGGCTTTTTCTTTCAACAAACATTAGGGGGCAAAACGCTTTTACCCACCGAAAACTTGTATCAGTATGAGCCATTCGCCACCTATAGCGAAGTTGTAAAAGCCCCATCTGTACCACACAATCACCTACTTTCCGACCTTGTGTTGCAAAACTACGGCTGGAAAGCCTTTATCCGTGAGCAAATTGGCATGGGCGAAGTGCCATTGTGGAATCCTTATCTCTTTGCAGGTGTACCATTTTTAGCGGCAGGTCAGCATAGCGCACTGTATCCGCCCAGCTTGCTTTACTTCATCACCGATTTGCCCAGTGCGTATGGCTGGTTTACGGTGCTTAATTTGTGGTTGGCAGGCGTATTTACGTATCTGTTTTTACGTGGGCTAGGCATTGGGCGCGGTGGTGCAACGCTGGGCGCAATTGTGTATCAGTTTAACGGCTTTGTCATTGCCAGCGTGGTGTTCCCCATGATTATTGGGGGCTTTGTGTGGTTGCCGTTGCTGTTATGGATAACAGAGCGCGTGTTACTGGGTCGTGGGCGCATGGTGCTAAATGTTTGCATTGGCGCAATGGGCTTAGGCATGAACATTTTGGCGGGTCACGCCGAAATTACCATCTACACCTTACTGATTAGCGGCTACTATGCGCTTTGTCGCTTGATTTGGCTAGGATGGCATGGGCGTGCCTGGCGCGAAGCCACGCTAAAAGGGGCGTGGTTGCTCTTAATGGTGGGCTTGGGGCTAGGCTTGGGGGCAATCCAGCTAATTCCCCTGTTTGAGTTCGTTCAAACAAACTGGCGTGCAGAACGTGCCAGCCTAGACACCGTGCGCACTTACGCTCATCCCATCCGTGACCTATTACAGTTTCTCATGCCCAATTTTTATGGTAATCCGTCACATCATAGTATATGGAACATCTTTACAGGCGAAACCATTGCCCTAAGCACCCCCCAAGCACATACCGAATGGGGCATTAAAAACTATGTAGAGGGCGCGTTATATGTGGGCATCTTGCCCCTGTTATTAAGCGTGTTTGCCCTATTGAGAAAAGCTACCCCACAATCGCCCCCTTATCGCTTTATCTTTGCGTTGTTGGGCGTTGCGTCTCTTACACTGATGTTTGGTGCGCCTACTTATGCGCTCATTTACGCACTTCCTGGCATTAATCAGCTCAATTCGCCGTTTCGCTGGGTGTTTGCCCTTAGCTTATGTGTTGCCGTCCTTAGCGCATTCGGCATAGAGGGCTTGCGCCAGCACACTACAAAAACGCTGATAACATGGTTTGGGCGTGTGAGTTTGGGTGTAGGCGTTCTCATTGTGCTAGGGGTTGGCGTGCTGTGGGCGTTTTATCCCACGTTTGCATCGCTAATAGGGCGCGTCTTTGAGGGCATGGTAAACGCCACAAACGCCTTCCCTAACACCGAATTGTTCTTTAGCTATCAAGCCATCAACGCGCTCATCTTTGGGGCAGTTCTCATCGCCAGCGGTATTGTTTTCTTGTGGGCATTACGCCAAGATAAAATAATGTGGCAAGTGGGCGCGGTGGCATTGGTCGCCATTGATTTGATGGTCGCCTCACGGGGATTTAACCCCGCCAGTGACCCCGAATTGCTAAAGTTTACGCCCCCTGCTATCCAATGGCTACAAAACGCAGGCGAAACAGAGGATTTTAGAATTATCACACTGGACGACCCCGCCCACCGTCCTATTTTACAAGCCAATAGCCTAATGCGCTTTGGTATTGCGGATGTGCGCGGTTACGATAGCATCATTCCCAAGCCCTATGTGGATTATATGCGCCAGCTTGCGCCCCAAGTACAGCTTGATTTTAACCGTATTGCGCCCCTTTATACCCAATATCTAGGCGATAACGCCGAAAATGTCACGGATAACGCACGCCTTCGTTATCTTAATGTGCGCTATGTGGTGGCACATCCTCATGTCACGTTGCCCCAAAGCACATTTACCCGTGTATATGAAGATGCAGCGGTCGTCATTTGGCGCATGGAAAACGCCTTCCCTAAAACCTTCATTTGTTGTGTGGGTGAAGATGCCGAAACGCTGGCGAGTGCATTGGCAAGCGGCGAACTCATCACAGATGCCAACGCCCTATATAACGCCATCGCCCCCACAGAAGAACGCCTTGTCACTAGTGACACAAGGCGCGAAAAATTCCTGCAAGCCCGCGTTGAGCGCGAGAGCTGGCTAGTGATTAGCGAAAATTATGCAGAAGGGTGGCGTGCTTTTATTCGCCCGTTGGGGACAGATGAGGGGCAAGAGAGCCTCATCCCTGTTCAGCGCGTAAATGGCATTTTTCAGGGGGTGTTGCTGCCCGAAGGCAATTGGACGGTTCGACTTGTTTATAGTCCGCCTAGCTTTCAGGTGGGGCTATTTGGCAGTGCTATTAGCCTTGCGATGATGACGCTGATGCTAGGGGTGTGGCTTTGGGGGCGTTTTGTAGGAACAAATGACGATAGTTCCTCTGCCAGCGCACGAGTTGCGCGCAATAGCATCGCGCCCATTCTGCTCAATTTGTTTAATCGGGGCGTGGACTTCGCGTTTTTGTTGGTCATGTTGCGTTTACTCTCCCCCGAAGATGTGGGCATTTATAATTACCTGGTAGTGCTTTTTGTCTGGTTTGATACGCTCACCAACTTTGGGCTAAACCTGTTTCTTATCCGTGAAATTAGCCGTGATAAATCCCATGCTCTGCGCCTATTTTACCATTCTTCGGCGTTGCGATTGGGCTTGGTGTTGGTGGGGGTTGCGCTGGCAATGGGCTACATTGCCCTCAGGCAAGCCACCATTACGCCTGCCCTAGATGCTACCGCCTTGCTCACCTTTGCCTTGCTGTATGTGGGCTTGTTCCCCTCAAACCTTAGCCAAGGCATGAGTGCGCTGTTTTATGCCCATGAGCAAGCTGAAAAGCCCTCTGCTATTCAAACCATCACCACACTAAACAAAGCCGTTTTTGGGGTTATTGTGTTGCTTTTAGGATGGGGCATTGTGGGGCTGGCAGTCGTTAGTATCCTGAACAATCTCCTAACGTTAGGCGTGCTTTTATGGGCGGGGCGAAAATTACTGACAGGCTGGCATTGGGAACGCCCCAACCGCCCCCTGATTGGGCAAATGATGCGCGGTAGCTGGGCATTGCTAATGAATAACTTCCTTGCCATTATCTTCTTTCAGGTGGACATTGTTATTTTAGAAGCCATCAAGGGCGCGGGTGTGGTGGCGCGTTATAGCATTGCGTACAAGTGGCTTTCTGCGATTAACGTTGTGCCATCCTTCTTTACACAAGCCCTGCTGCCCCTTATGTCACGGCAAGCCCACGAAGACAAGAGCGCATTTGAACGCACTTATACACTGGGCATAAAGCTCCTGTGGGGGTTGGCGTTGCCTGTCGCCGTCGGCTTTACAGCACTCGCAGAACCCCTAACGCTTTTTATGGGCGGTACACAATACTTGCCCGATGGTGCAATTGCCATTCAGCTGATGATTTGGAGCATTCCGATTGGCTGGATGAATAGCTTGACGCAATATGCGCTAGTAGCTTTGGATATGCAAAAGCGCATTACATTGGCGTTTGTGGTGGCGGTCACGTTTAACATTGTGACCAACCTTATCTTCATTCCACAGTATAGTTATGTTGCAGCAGGCATCACTACGATTTTAAGTGAACTCACGCTCTTTTTGTTTTTTGTACGCCTTATGAATGAGGGTGTGGGCAAGCCATTGGCATGGGCAAGCCTGCTATGGAAGCCTGCGGTAAGTGTGGCAGTGATGCTATTGGTTGTTGTGGTGGCAGGTTCGCCGATGGTGGGCTTGTTATTGGGAAGCATCGCGTACCTGGCGGTATTGGTGGCGTTGCGCCCCTTAAACGCAGAAGAACAGGCGATGTTGGGTCGTGTTCTCCCTCATCGCCTGCGCGGTATTGCCATTCGTCTAAAGTTGGCGCAAGTTTAGGTTTCTGCTACTTCTGGCAGTGTGCTATTTGTGCCTAAATTTTGCAAAAAACGGTGAATCTTGCGCCCATGATGTAGCGCATTTGCAAAATCGTGAAGGTTCACCCACTCTTTATTGGCAAGGTGCTTTAGCCAGTAATCATCCCCTGTAATGGGGTCTGTGATGCTATCCCATTGAATTTCATAGGGGTACACCAAGCACTCTACGCCAAACGGTGTAACTGCCCACGTGCCAAACTGCGTAATAATGCTTGGCATCGGTTTTTCATTTGGTCCGGGGTGCGCGCCCCCGTGCATATCAAAGGACTTTAAGCGAGCTTCCATTTCGCGTTTGTCCAGTTCTTCTAGGCGTTTCTTTTCGTGAATGTAGTCTTGTTGTGTCGCCATGTGCTTACTCTTTCATCACATTTGTTTATGGGCTTGGGCAACCGTTGTTGTCGGATGTACCGACTTCATTTGGGCATAGGTCAGTAGCATCTGGAATGCCATCGCCATCTGTATCTGGACAACCGTTAAAAATCGGCAAGCCCGCTTGATTAGGGCATTGGTCAGACGCATCTGGAATCGTATCGCCATCCGTATCTACGGGCAAGGGGCATCCATTGTTCGATGCTGGACCCGCTTCGTTGGGACAAGCATCTTGCGTATCAATAATGCCGTCACCATCCGTATCGACAGGCAAGGGGCATCCACCATTGGATTGAGGTCCCGCTTGGTTGGGACATTGGTCTAGGTTATTCGGGATACCATCGCTGTCGCTATCTGTCACGGGGCAACCGCTATTAGAGGCGGGTCCACCCGTTGAGGGGCAAGCATCATCTTTATCAGCAATGCCATCGCCGTCTGCATCGGGGCAACCGTTTACTGTTCCCCATTGGTTGGGACATTGGTCGAGATTATTGGGTATACCATCACCATCAGGGTCATTATTAGGCGTTAGTGACGGGGCAGGCGTGTCTGTTGGGAACAAAAACGGCGTGTTTGTCCGCACCGGTGGCAAAAACTGTATCGGCGTGGGCAAAAGTGGGCTTAACGATGTTAGCGTTACGATGGGCGTGCGCGTTTGTGTGGGCGTGCCTGTACCACCGTCTAGCCCCAAAGGTGTCCATGTCGGGTTAAGTGTGTCGCTGGTAGGCGTAATGCGTGTATTGGTATTTGTGCTGCTGTTGCGCCCCCACACCACAAAGCCAAGCACATAACACGGTAGCGTTACCACCATAATGGCGAAAAGCACACCTCTTAAAATTGTCCGATTGTTT
This sequence comes from Anaerolineae bacterium, assembly GCA_034437555.1. Lineage (GTDB taxonomy): Bacteria > Chloroflexota > Anaerolineae > Aggregatilineales > Phototrophicaceae > JANWYT01. The sequence goes on from DAOTTQ010000037.1 coordinate 281,399, forward strand.
CCTAACATGCCCTCATCCTTGTTCGATGAACATAATGCTTAAGTATAGCACGCCAAGCGCATTACAAGTGGCGAATTTGATACAATTGCCCGTCGCTAAACCCACGCTTGCGGTAGTATTCGCGTGTGCCAACGGCACTAATCACGGCTAAACGTTCATAACCGTGTTTTTTGGCTAATTCTACCGCTCGTTCAATCAGTTGTTTACCCAATCCAGCGTGCTGTGCTTTGCCATCAGAGGCTTCGCCAATGCCCAAGGATTGCCCGTACACATGCACCTCGCGGATAATGGCGCACCCACGCAATTCTTCATGAATGGGTTCGTGTGTCAGGTCTAAAAGTGCCAGCCGTAAAAAGCCCGCAATGCGTCGTTCTGGGGTAATAAACTGCAAAAATATCTCATCGCCCATACTAGACGGATACGACATTTCATCTAGCGTAAAAGCGTCACGTCCAATGTCATCGTGGCGCACTTCACGGGCGCGAATATCGCCGGTTGTAATGCCCTGTTCTTTTAGCGCATTGTCTACAATTTGCCTAAAATTCGTCATTAGGTTGCCATCCACAATATCCGTAGACGGAATATCACGGATGACGCGGGTTAGACGGCAATATTCGGGGGTTGTTCTAAACGCTTCTATCAACACCGACAAGAGTTCTTGATGGGTATAGGGCTTCCATGTGCCGTCTTTGTAGCGTTGCATAAGTTCCGCGCTCTCTATCAACGAACACGGATACACCTTTAGCTCATCAGGGCAAAAGTCGGGGTCTGTAAAGAGCGTATGATAGTCTTGGATGTCTTTTTCTGGCGATGAACCGTATAAGTTGGGCATCCAATGGGCATGAATCTTAAACCCTGCTTGGCGTAGCAGTTTTACAGCGCGTCGCGTGGCTTGTACATTGTGCCCGCGCTTATTCAGGCGCAGCACTTCATCATTTAGGCTTTGGAAGCCAATTTGCACCTTTGTACACCCTAAGCGACGGATGCGTAACACTTCTTCTTTGCTAATGTGGTCGGGGCGTGTTTCTACCACCAAGCCCACCACACGGCAAACGGCTGTTTCATTCTCTAGATGAATGGCTTCTAGTTCTTCCCATGTGGCATACTCATCTAAAACAGAGCGCGGTTTTGCTCCGTTTGCAATGGCTTGGGCAATGTCTCGGCTACGGTGCATTTCATCTGCATACACCTTTTGTACGGCTTGGTTATACGTTTGCGTTAGTGCAATGCCCTCTAGTTTTACATTAGAGGTATTGTGGTCGGGGTGTAATTGTGAGCCACCTTGTAGAGCATCCCATACTTCTTGACGGCGGTCTACCCCATTCCCAAAGTCGTGCAAGGCATCAAAGATGCGCTTCACAAACCAAATTTGATAAGTTTCGGGGTAAAAAGACCACGTCCCCCCCAAGATAATCACTTCGATTTTATCGGTGGGGTGCGCCATATTATGATACGTCAATACCCGTGTATAGGTTTGCAGATACGGGTCAAAGCTGTTTTGTTCGGCGCGTTGTGCGCCCGGCTCATCACTTAAATAGCTTTTAGGCATTCGCACGTCATTCGGGCAAAAAATGCACTCCCCCGGACACGGAAACGGCTTTGTAAGCACAGTCACGGGCGTAACCCCACTAATGGTTCTCATGGGTTTACGGCGCAACCTAAACAGCACGCTATCATCAAGTTTGGGCAAGCCATCTTGACCCGCCAACTGCCGATACGCCTCAATGAGTTGGGGACGGCTGTACATGCCACCACCAAGCTTAGGGTGCGAGCGCGTGATATTGCCAAATGTGTTGTGGTCTAGGATGCCCTCATGGGCAATGATCTTCTTCAAAATCGCCACCAATTGTGGGCGATGATAGTCTATATCAATGTCATACTTGGATTTCATAATGTGTGTCATCTCAAACGATGGGCGGAGAGTTGCTTAAGCCTACCGAGAACGCACGCGCTCGGCTAAGATTAAGCAAAAGCCATTATACAAAAAAAGACCCGTTACGCTTATGCTCAAATCACTTCTATTCAATATTTTCGGGGTTTTAGTGGTAACAACCCCCTTAGGTGATATTCTTTTGATTGCCTTGCTAGATACCCAGCTAACACTGCCGTTTAACAATATGTTTGAGTCTACAAAGAAAGAGACAGAATAAGCCTATGCGTCCCATTCTTTTCTTTGATATTGATAGCACATTGGTAGAAAATCGCTTTAGTCGGCGCGCCATTGGTGAAGTGCTGGAAGAAATTGCCATCATTGCCAGTAAAGAAATACGCGATTTAGCCCGCGAGATGGGCAAAATTAACGGAGAACGCCAGCAAATAGACCCCGACCATCCGCTAACGATGGATTGGCGCGATATCATCCGAGAACTAGCAGAACGCTATAACTCCACCCCCACCCGTGACCTTAACACCCTTTGGGAAGCCTATGCCAACGCCGAAGAAGTGGACGTGCTAGATAGCGTTCACAGTGTTTTAGAAGAATTAAAGAGCGAAGGCTATCGCCTAGTGATTGCGACAAAAGGGCTTTGGGTGTATCAAGAGCCAGTGTTGCGCGTTACTGGCTTACTGCCTTACTTTGATGACATCCTCACACCCGATAAAACGGGCTATCTAAAAACATCGCCAGCCTATTTTGACAGCTATCGGCGCGGCTATCCCAACGCAAGGTTTATTCAAATTGGTGACCATTACTATGATGATGTGATGTGTGCCAAGCGCAATGGCTTTACAGCCGTCATGCGTGCGCCCATCCCCGCCCTAGCAGAATTTTCGCCCACAGAACGCCCCCAGCACCTAAAAACGCACCGTGAATACATTAGCACCTATCCCAAAGAACCAACCGAACTTTTACCCGATGCCGTAGTGCTTTCTTTACAGGAATTGCCAGAATTGCTAAAGGAGTTATAAAAAGAGCGGTTCGTTAGAGAACCGCCCTTACCTTAATGGCTTGCAGTGGAATAAAAACTTAGCTTTCTACGCGCACGCCACGCCAAAATGCCACATGCCCTGTAATATGGCTGGCAGCAGACTTAGGCGCGGGATAGTACCACGCAGCATCCGCGTTTTCTTTGCCGTCTACCACAATGCTGTAGTAACTGGCTTCGCCCTTCCATGGGCAGGTGGTGTGTGTTTCTGTGGTCTTAAGATACGTTTGATTAACAGCTTCGATGGGGAAATAGTGATTTCCCTCTACCATGACAGTTTTGTCGCTTTCAGCAATAACGACACCATTCCAAACAGCCTTAGCCATTGAGATTTCTCCTAAAAGATAGACGACGATTGTTCACTTGTTTAGAAGCAATTTTACCACTATCTCTTACCCACTGATGATCGTTTCATAGGAAGCGTTAATTTCATGGTGAATGGGCTTCCATACCGCAAAGTAGAAAGAAGTCGCCAACATGACCACCGCAAGCCCCGCCCAAATAAACGCCACCATCGAAGGAGGCAGAATGGGCATGACATCTCGGCTAAACGCCGCCGCATCATTAACCACTGTGCCACGTCGCCCTACATCGGCATATTGAATCAGCGTCCACAAGTCTAAAACCGCATTAAGCGCAGTCAGCACCGCCAACACATTTAAGAACAGTAGCACCACCCAAGGCTTTGCTTTTGCCCCCACATACATTAGCACAGCCCCAAAGCCCACGCCTAAAATGAGTGCAAGCGGGTTTCCTGTTTCATCGGGACGTGCAAACAGCACCGTAAAAAGCACCATGCCCGCGCCCAACAAAAAGGCTAAAACATCGGCAAAGCGTGCTGTGCGGTTGGCAAAGAAGAACAACAATGAGCCAAATGCCGCCGCCCCTAAATACCCTGCGGGCAAAATTAAGGCGCGACTTCCTCCCGCCGTGACTGCCAATCCCGACCCATCCGCCGACACCACAAACCCCAGCACACGCCCCCCCGTCATAAGAGCCGCCAACGAATGACCTGCTTCATGCACATACGTCACAAATAGCGTAAACGGGGTCATGATGAAGTTGACAAGGTTTTGCGGCAAACCGAGTATATTCGTCCACAATATCGCCACAATGCTCATGGCAATTGCCGTTACAAGCAGGGCTTGACGGCGTTCTTTCCGCGTCATTAGTGTTTTTGTCATGGGTCAAGTTCTCCTTTTCACTTTAGCCTATTATACGGGCGAAACGGCTCAAGAGTGTTATCCCCCTGTAAAATTTGCCTTACATCCGCTAAAGTTGTGGCTAGAACGTTCCACTCTTTTCAGGAGGTTTTGCGACACATGGCAAACCGTTTACTTGTTTCTTTACTCATTATGGGGCTATTGTCTGCGTGTTCCCTTACAGACAGCTTATCAGAGCCACAGGTTGCGCCTGTTTTTAGTGGTGCGCCCACCGTTCAAATTGCCTCGCCCCTTGCCCAAGAAGTGTATTTACAAGGCGCATCCGTCAACATCCTTGCTCGTATTGAAAACGCCGGCGCAGACATCGCTCGCCTTGAAATTCTCGTCAACGATGTGGTCATTGGCACAGCCCCACAGCCCAATGCTGTCGGCGCAGGCGCATTTACCCTAACGAACAGTTGGACGGCACTAGAAGCGGGTGACAAGGTGATTACTGTGCGTGCAACGCGCGGTGATGGCACAACAGAAGGGCTATCCACCGTCCAAATTAGCGTGTTATCAACCAACACGCCAGAGACCACACCCGAAGCTGCCCTTACAGAAGCAACACCCGCTATACCTGCTGTAACAGAAGTGACGCCAGAAGCCTCCACCGCCACAGCCCAAGTGGTTGCTACCACTGCGCCTCAAGCTGAACCAACGGCTACAGCAACGGTTGCGACCCAAGAAGCCCTTGCGCCCACCGCCAGCGTGCCACAGGTGCGCGTGTTACAGGGTGCAAATGTAAGAAGTGGGCCCGGCTTAATCTTTAATCCCCCCATTGGCAATCTTGCCGCCGAAACCGTTGCCAACGCGGTTGGCGTTAGCCCCGATAGACAGTGGTACAAAATTCAGTTTGGCGCAGCAACAGGCTGGATTTCTGCCCAAGTGGTGGAAGCTGTAGGCAATATCGCCAGCTTGCCCATTGATGCGGGTCCTCCGCCCCCTGCGCCGACAGCAACCCCCGCCCCTACCAATACGCCTGTTCCTGCTGCGAATGTGGATTTAAGCGTGGTACTCATTACCACGAATCCCAACCCACCTGTGTGCTTGCAACCCTTTACCGTGGTGGCGCGTGTGGTGAATACAGGAACAGCTGCTTCCGTCGAAACTGCCGTTACTTTTGTGGATACGTATAATGGCGCAGATGGCACAACCGCCAGCGCACTAGTTCGCGCGCTTGCCCCCAACGAAAGCGCGGATGTATCTGTAACGCTGAATGTGAGCAATAACTTCTCTGAAACACACATTATCCGCGTCACAGCCGATTCTGACGGACGCATTGTAGAGAGCAACGAAACCAACAACAGCAACACCCTCACCTATATTCTATCTCAGGGTGGGTGTTAGCATGGGGCGCGTTGGGCATGTGCTTTGTGTTGTAATGGGCATCGTGGGGGTGTGGTTTGCCCCCTTGCCTGTACATGCCCAACGGCTTGGTTGTGATGAAACCCCCGAAACCCATCTCATCATGGGGGGCATTGCCGAAGGAAGTAAAGACTACACGCAAGCCCTCTATCAGTATGATTGTGCGCTGGTATTTAACGATACCGCCCCTGAAATTTACTTGGCGCGTGGACGCGTAAACTATGCCCTAGAAAATTGGACAGCCGCCACCAATGACTTCGACAAAGTTATCACCTTAGCCCCTGATAGCCCCGATGGCTATATTGGGCGTGCCGAAGTGTCGTATAGGCTGAAGTGGGACGAATTTACGCTTAAAGATGCGTATGATGCCGTCCAGATTGCCCCCAACGACCCACGCGCTTTTTATCTGCGTGGCATCACATATGTTCGTTTAGGCGATTTTGAAAACGCTAAACTCGATTTAGACCTTGCCCAAGAACTTAACTACCAGCCAAAAACCGCACTCCTAGAAGCCCTTGCAGACCTTGCGATTGCCCAAGACGACCCTCAAACCGCCGTAGACTACTTAGCAGAAGTGGTACGCCTTAATCCGCAAAGTGACAAAACCTATTTGCAAATGGGCAAGCTATACGACCAGCTTAAACGCCCAGAAGAAGCGTTAGGCGCATACGAAACCTATGTGTTCTTAAGTAATCGTGCCGACCCCGAAATTGTGCGCTATGTAGCGTCGTTTGGGAATAACCGAAGTCTATTGCAGCAATTGCCCCTCATTGTCATTAGTGTGTTAGCCGTATTGCTTATGGGGCGTGGTGCGTGGTGGGCGGTTGTTTGGCAAAAGCGTAGGGCAAGCGTTGCTATACACTCTGTTAAAACCACTCTATAATTCCCTACTTTGAACGCGAAAAGCACGCTTCATCCAGAAAAACCAGAGAAAAACCAGAAAGAAGAGATGCCCTCATGCTGCTTGACGACACACAACCTAAAAGACCATCGTCCTTTGTGACACCCCCCAACATGATTGATGACGAAGAAGAGGGGGGTCCCGGCTGTCTTGTATGGACAATTATCGGGCTATTCTGTTTAGGTTTAGCGTTGGCAACCGTGTTTCTTGCTAGTTTTGCGGGGTGGTCAGAAGGGCTTCGCATTGGGCAAGGCAACGCTACCGCCACCGTCAACGCCGATATTGTCGTGCAGTGTGAGCGTATTCCCCAAGACATCGCCAATGCCAGTATGGGGCTAGTGCAAGCGCGTTTTGATAGCCTAGCACAATTTACGCCCGTTGTACCCTGTATTGCCACCTACGCGCCTAGTGCCACCGCGCTCTATTTACAAAGCGTGGCTACCGAAGCCCCCACAAGCACACCCTCACCGACGCTTACGCTTACGCCTGAAGTGGTTACTACGGTTACAGAAGAAGCTGTGCCAGCCAGCTCTACGCCCGCCAGTTCTAGTAGTGGCTTTGATTTAGGGGCATTACTGGCAGAAGCCCAACAAGCGCTTACCGCAGGCAATAATCGCATTGCCATCGAAACGCTAGATGCGATTAGTGCCGTAGACCCCCAATACCAAAAAGGCACAGTAGACCAATTACTCTATCAAGGGCTAACCACAGAAGCACGCCGACTGTATCGCACAGGCACAAGCCTTGCAGAAGCCGTTCTATTGACGAATCGCGCAGAACAATATGGCGATGTGGGCGAACTGAACTATGAACGCTACATTGCTGAAATTTACTTGCAAGCCCAAATTTACTTGGATACCAATTATCCTAAAGCCATTCAGCAACTTAGCCTGATTGTGTACACGCAAAACTTGCCCAATTATTTGGGTTCGTCTAGCCTACTGAACCAACAATTTGTGAAATACGGGGATTTGCTGGTTGCCAGCGCGGATTATTGCAACGCACAACGCCAATATGAAAGTGCTTTAAGCCTATTTGCCTCTGGGGAAGTTCGCGGTAAAGCGGATGATGCCACCCTTAAATGCCAACAAGGTGTGCCAATTGTGGGGACAGTAGACCCCAATGCAACCCCCGCCCCCACACCCGAAGGCGGGGCAGGCGACGGCGTATCGCCCATTGGTGTACGCCCTTAATTTCTCATAGCTGGCTCATGCCCAATTCATGAGATGTTTAACGGTAATGTCTAATATAGTGATTGTCTGCCCTAAGGGGTAGACATTGGCTAGTGGATAACAATCCACCCCAAGAAGCCCTTCCCTCTAGTGCGCCCATCGCGTCCCCCCTCGCGTTGGGCGTATCTATTTAGGACATTAGCCTATTGCACTTGCCCCTGTTTGAATAAGAAATGTCAGCACCACCGCATACACAAAAACACTGATAAACGATGCCAGCAAATATGTGCGGTCTTCCATTCCCATCACTTTTGCCGTTACCGACATTGCCCATACACCCGCCCATGGCGTAACAATCAGCACAAACCACCACCCAAACCGATTGACGCGCTCTTGCATCTTGACCGAGACCAGCCCATTAAGCCAATTGCGAATGCGTTCATTGCGCTGTAAACGGCTATAGAACAATACAATCAATAGAACAGGCGTATAATTGCCCAGTACCGCCCAAAATACGACTGATACGCCATCTAAACCAGAAGCCAGTGCCAATGGCACCGCCACATAAATTTCTGCCAACGGGAAAAAGCCCGCAAACCATGTCCCAAATGCCAAAGCAATATAATCCATTTTTACGCCTCTTCTCCCCTATCATAGTCGTTAATCATTGCTATTAAGTGGTCACGAAGTACACGCCGTGATGCTTCATCAAGAGGCTTCAAGCCCAAAAGTTCGCCATACCACAGTCCATCCGTTGCCAACATGATGAGTGAAACGGTCATTGGTGGAATATCGCTTGCAATCGCTCGCGCTTTCCAGCCATCATAAGCCGTTTGCATCATTGCCAGCGTGGCAGGCGAATTAACCAAAGCCGCCAAAGCCGCCGCCACTACCCCCTGTTCGGGATATTCGGTGTCAAAGCTGGCACACACAAACGCCCTTAGCCACGCGCCCTTGCTATGGGGTCGGCTGTCCTGTGCCAGTTCATGCGCTAGTTTTGCTTCAAACTGTTGCACAAATAACGCCATCATGCCCTCAATCAGTGCATCCTTGCTAGGAAAGTGGTATAGCAAGCCCCCTTTGCTTACTTGGGCTTTTTGCGCCACGCTGTCTAGCGTTAGGCTACCTACACCCTCCTGTACCACAATATTGCTGGCAGCAACCAAGAGTTTTAAGCGGGTTTGAACGGAGTCTTGTTTAGTCATCGAGTCACCTCATTCTATAAACCGTCTGGACGGTACAGTAGGAGTATACCGTCTGGACGGTTTAATCGTCAAGGGCATTTCATCAAACGTTAAAGGGCGACCTAATTAAGCATCGCCCTCTTATCTCTGATATTCATTTGTTGTCCGCAAAAGCCTCATTTTTAGGCGATAATGCGAACCACCACACCGACATCCGCCCACTCATACAGCCATTGGATGTTTTGAGTATTTAGCAAAATACAGCCGTAGGTCACGCGCCGTCCTAGACTATTCTCCCATAGGAGTTGCCCGCCCCCCCGTGTAGGGAAGCCATGAAAGCCGTTGGTAAAATCCGCATTAGGCACAGGCTGATACACGCCAATGAAGTACGGCATGTATAAGTTCCAATTGCTGGCATAGGCATTTAGCTCACGAAACATCACTTGATAAACGCCCGTCCACGTGGGGCTATCACTAATGCCCGTGCTGCTTGCCCATTCATAAAGCAACTGCCCATCTTCATAAACGCGCGTTACTTGCTGGCTGATGCTAATCTCAATGCGCTTATTGGGGACAACTGGCAGAGTTAAAAATAGGTCTGCGGGCGGAATAAGCACTTGTTGCCCAATTCCAAACGTTGTTTGTCCGCCGTTCAGGTTTTGAATGTACAAATAAGGCACGCCATAATCCCACGCAATACTCGTTAGGCTTTCGCCCGCTTGTACCGTGTGGACGCGCTCTTGATGCCTTACTTGCACCCACGCGCCCGTTAAATCGCCTTTGGTGAGGGCATTTTGAAGCGATAGCACCCCTTCATCAAAGTTAAGTGTGCGCGTTGCATCAAGGTTACTTTGGGCGCGTTGTGTTAAAAAGTCATGTAGGGGCGCGTCGTCTGCCCAAAACGCATAGCCTAAGGGGCTATCAGGGCTTTGGGCTACGCTGACCCACTTGCCCCATTCGCTCGGCATCGCTTCCCAATACACAGAATCACCCGTTACGGGGTCAAAGACGCGTACCGAAAGCGGGCTATTCATCAAACGGCTTGCTTCTTCGTACAAAGGGCTATCCGCGCCAATCATCGGGAATACCACCGTGACGGGGTCGGGAGTGGGCGTGGGGGTAGAAGTGGGCAATGGGTTAAAAATACCTCCCTCACGGGTGGTTGTCACAACCGCCAAAGCCCCCATCCCTAGCATTAAAACGCCTAAAACGCCCACCAAGCCCATCACCCAGCCCATGTTACTTTTTTGGGGGCGTGGATGGTGGGGCATCGGCAAGCGATTTGCCACCAATGGCGCGGCTTTTGGGGCGGGCGGCGGTGGCGGAATATACGGAACGGCGTTTTTCTTAGCCACAGACGGCGGTTGATAAGGAATTGCACGCCGTTGGGGTGCGGGGTCGGGCTTTGCCGATGTATTTGGCACAGTGGGTTCACTCATGGGGGTTTCGCTTTGTTGTTTGGATGGTTCTACGATGATAATTGTAATTCATGTTCTGTTGTCGTAGACGCATCGTAGGGCAACAATGTTCCCTACGTTTAGAAAAGTTGGCGTAGTTGCTCTGTTTCATGAGACAACAAGCCTAATTGCGTCTCTACCCATGCCAATTGTGAAAAGCGTGGCATATCATCCAGTAAGCCTGCCCACAGGGTTTTAGCCTCTTCTAGGCGTGATTGCGCCAAAAGCACCAACGCCATCCAGCCTCGCGCCAGCATGTGATTAAGGATACCACTATCGTTGCGCCCTATCACCAAGCGCAAATCTTCTTCGGCGCGGTCATATTTTTCTAGTCGATAGTAGGCTTGGGCGCGTTTAAGATATGCCAACGTCAATTTAGGGTTTTGCTTAATCAGTTCGCCAAAATCACGGCGAGCTTCAAGGTTTTTGCCCGCGTGTAAATAGGCGGTGCCACGCGCATAATAGGCTTGGTGCTTGGGGTTAATTTTTAACGCGCCAGAAAAATCGGCAATGGCGCGGTCTATATTGCCCATCTGTAGCCACACCGCCCCGCGATTGTAGCGTGCATCATAGTGACGCAAGTCTAGACTAACGGCAATCGTGTAATCCTCAAGGGCGTTGTCTAGCTCATCAAGTTGCACATATGCGCTCCCCCGTGAGCAATACACCTCTGCCGAAGTGTAGCCGATAGCAATCGCTTGTGTTAAATCAGCAACGGCATCTAAAAATTGCCCCATTCTGTAGTGCAGCGTTGCCCTACTATGATACAGAGAGCCGTCTTTGGACTTAATGGCAATCGCTTGGGTGTAATCGGCAATCGCATCTTCTATGCGCCCCAAAGCCACCCACACCGTTGCTCTGCGATAGTAAACAGCTTCATCTTCGGGCTTTAACAATAACGTTTGGGCATAGTCGTCTAAGGCTTGGTCGGTGTTGCCTAGTCGGGCGTGGGTATTGGCGCGCATAAAAAGCGCATCGCCATTTTTAGGGGCAAGCACTAGCGTTTGGTTAATGTCGTTTAGGGCTTCTTCTAGGCGATTCTCTTGGTAATACGCTACCCCACGACTTAACAAGCAATCGCTATCTTGGGGGGCTTGCGTCAAAATTTCGCTTAAAAGCGTTATGGCTTGGCGATATTTGCCTTCACGCATTGCCGAAGAAGCGCGGGCTTTTTGCTCATCTAGTGGGTTAAAGTAAGAGTGACCATTCGTGGGCATAACAAACACCTATCACAAAACGCAAACGGGATAGCCAACGCTATCCCGCATATTGTAGCGCAAAACAAGCCCAAACGCGCTATAAAACGGCTTGTAGAACTTGTGGTACCAACAAGAAAAGTGCCAATGGCACAAATAACCCTACCATTGCCCCAGCAAAAATTTGCATGGGTGTGTGGCGTTTAAGCACCAGCCTTGCCAGCCCTACCAACATAATGAGCGGAATGGTTAAGAGTGCCACTTGCAAGCTAAACACAATGCTAATGGCAACGGTTGCGCCGGTAATACCCATGGCGTGCATACTAATTTGCCAATACAGTGTAACCAAAGACATGACCAAAAGTTGCACTAGGCTCACCATTGCAAAAAGAGGCAATGCTATAGGCGCACCCCATAACTTTAGCAATAAAACACCTAGTGTTGTAGAAACAATGGTAACCAGCATCGGCATGTAGCGTTCATGGCGTTCTTTCATGTGCATGTCGCCAATTTTGCCCATCCACACCATGTACGCAATAAAAAGCACAGGCACAAGGCACACCATCACGCCATATAATAAAGCCCAAAACAAGGCTTCTGAAGCACTAGGGCTAAATTGTAGAGCGACGGGAATAATAAGCGCACCCCAAACAGCAGGTGGGCTAAGAACATCAGACACCACACGCGCCCATTTAATTCGCTTGACTACGGGTGTTTCTAATTGAACTGTTGTCATCAATCGTTGTTACCCCAATTACCCATTTGTGCTTTATAATAAAGCATGTTTGTCAACATTGTATCATGAGAGTTTTAAGAAACGTTAGAGCATTTTGTGTAAGATATAATGATGGGTCAGTTGCTTAAACCAAAAGATGAGGAGACAGGTTATCCCTATGAAAAAGTTTTGGCAATTCCTTACAAACAAAGCTGATTGGGTGATGTTTGCCGTTGGTGTGGCGTTTGGGCTAATCTTAAATGCCCTCGTTCAATTGATGATTAATGACGTGAACAACCTCCTAAGTGAACTTGCACCAGAAATCGTAGGGATAGTTTTTACAGTGTTGTTTATTGAACGTTTTGGTAAGGCACGCCAAGAACGCCAACACATCGAAGAATTAACGGCACGGATTCACAGTCGTTACAACGCCACTGCCCTACAAGCCCTTGAAGAAATGCGTGCGCTTTACAAAAATCGCCTGCAATGGGTGGATATGGACACTTACGAACTACGCGATAAGCGTCTTGAAGAAATCAAACAGACGGTTTGGAATCGTAAGGGAATTTTAGTAGGCAAAAAGTTAAGGGGGTCTCAGTGGCAAGACGCAAATTTCTATCAAACCGATTTGCGCGGTACAGACCTAAGCAACGCTAACCTCCTGCGTGCCGACCTTGTTGAAGTCAACCTTGACGGTGCAACCGTGAAAGACGAACAGTTGGCAAGCTGTGATATTATGATGGGGGCAATTATGCCCGATGGCACTCGCTATAACGGGCAATTCAACCTGCCCGGTGACTTCGTAGAAGCCCAAAAGAGAAACCATGACGTTAAAAGCCCCCAAAGCATGGCGGATTGGTACGGCGTAAGCGTTGAAGATTATCTGGCGGGGCAAAAGTTTTGGAACGATAACAATCGCCTTTTCAAGTCGCGTTCCAATAAATATGATTCCAAAGACTTTAACAACCAAACATTGCCTGATGGCAATCGCGGAGATTAACACATGATAGAAGTAACCAATCTGGTGAAGCAATATGGCGAAGTAACTGCCGTAAAAGGCATCACGTTTAGTGCGTCCACAGGAGTCACAGGTTTCTTGGGGCCCAATGGCGCAGGCAAAACTACCACCATGAGAATTTTAACGGCATTTGCCCCTCCCACGTCCGGCACAGCCGTTGTGGCGGGCTATGATGTTTTTGAGCAAAGCCTAGAAGTAAGAAGGCGCGTGGGCTATTTGCCCGAAAATGTGCCTCTTTATCGGGATATGACCGCCAGCGAATACCTTAACTACTTAGGCGAAATAAGGGGATATGCCAACCGCAAAGCGCGCGCACAAACCGTATTAGCGCGTGTGGGGCTAAGTAGCCGCGCCAATAGCCGTATTCGTACCCTCTCCAAAGGCATGCGTCAGCGTGTAGGCTTGGCAGCCGCCCTGCTTCATGACCCCCAAGTGCTAATTTTGGACGAGCCGACCATTGGGCTAGACCCCATCCAAGTACTAGAGCTACGTGACCTTGTATCCGAGCTAGGGCGCGAACACACGGTATTGTTTAGCACGCACATTTTAAGCGAAGCCGAACAGGTCTGCGACAATATTATCATCATCAATAAAGGGCAAATTGTGGCGCAAGGTTCGCCTGCCCAATTGCGTGATGAACTGGCGCGTGGGGGGCGCGTTATGGTACGCGCCAACGGTGATACCAACGCCCTACAAGCCAAATTGAACGCGCTCTCTGCGGTAGGGAGCGTTATCTTTGAGGATGGCGTGTTTATTATCACCCCCCAAAACCTTGATATAGACCCTCGTCCTTCAGTGGCGCGTGCCGTCATAGAAGCCAATGCAGAACTGATTGAATTACGTTCATTAGCCGTCAACCTAGAGGACATCTTTATGGAGCTTACTCGCCAAGAATCACCCATCACGGAGGCTATTTCATGAGGGCATTGTGGGCGGTTTATAAGCGCGAAGTCGCGTTATTCTTTAGAAGCAGTGTTGCGTATGCCATCGCCTTTGGGTTATTGTTCTTTATGGGCGTGCTATTTAGTGCCAGCGTATGGCAATTTGTCGTCAACAACACGTCAGGGTTTGCTCAACAACTCATTACAGCAAATGTGGCTATCGTCAACACGCTTGGCACATTTACGTTTTTGCTATTTATTATTGCGCCCCTTTTGACAATGCGCCTCATTAGTGAAGAAGCCCGTGAAGGCACGCTAGAGGTACTCATGACGTTGCCCATGGGTGATTGGGCGTTTATCGTGGGCAAGTTTCTGGCGGTATGGACGTTCTACACGGCGGTTTTGCTGGTGACATTGCTTTATGTGGTCATCTTGTCCCAAATTGGCGTGCCTGATGGGGGCATCATATTCTCGGCATACTTGGGGGCGTGGCTGTATGGTGGGGTAACGCTTGCCGTAAGCCTCATTTGGTCGGCTGTTACAGAAGACCAAATTGTGGCAGCGTTTCTGGGGGCTGCTAGCGTTTTAGTGCTTTATTTAGCAGATGGGCTGGCGTTGTTGGCAGGCGCACAAAACCTTACCGCCAACACCGCCGAGTTCATCCGTGAGCTTAGCTTAACTGCCCATTACCAAGACACGCTCTTACAAGGCATCATTCGCGCCGAAGATGTGGCATACTTTGTGCTGATGATGATATTTGCACTGTTTGTCACAACCTTGATTGTCGGCACAAGACGTTGGCGCACTAGCTAAAACACAAAAGAGCAATGCACACCTGTATTGCCCAACACGATATTTATAAAAAGCCCTTGCCCTAAAAGCGTGAGGGCTTTTTTAATGTATTAGTCAACGGGAATACTTACCCACTCGGAAGAAGGCTCACTAATCCAGTTCATGGCAAAGTAGCGTTCTTGGGCAATCGTGCGTGTAAGGTCGTATTGGTCATCGGAGAGCATCGCGTATGGCTTGCCAAAAACCGTTATGTCACCCTGTGTCAGTGCCATCACAACCCCATTTTGATAGGCTTGTTCAGCGTTGTTGCGGATAATATCGGTGAAGGTGGTTTGGGCTGCAGGACGAATGCCCAAGCGTTGCAGTTCCATTACTCGCGCGCGCCAATCCCAAAATTCGGTGCTATCACGCATCTGCTTTAATTCTGATAGGGGTCTTAATTTGGCGCACCATACAAAGTCAATGGTTGAGGTAAAAATATCGAGGGGGCGTAGCACTTCGTCTTGCTCAAAGGGAGTATCGTAGTGGGGGATAAGGTTAAAGTGGCGCAAAGACCACAACAGGATCCCTAGCGTTTCTGAACGCCACGAAACGTGCATTAGGTTTCTTGCAGACCAGCTCCCCAACGGTTTCTCTAAAAGGCGTTTTTCTGCATCCGTTAGGCGGTCATATAAGCGTTCTTCTTCTAGCCAGCGCAAAAGCTGACGATTCAGCGTTTCCCGTTTGGAAATTAAGATGGCGCGGTCTTCTTCGCTAATCAAGTAATCGTTTAGCGTTTTAACGCGCATTTCTAGTTCATGACGTTTTAGCAAAGCCCCGATGCAAAGCGCGCGGTATGCAACACTTCGGTTATCTTGAGGGCTAGTATCGCTCATAAAAAGTTCCCTTGTGTGAAAATTTTGCCCCTTAGCAAGCTAATAGTGCCACAAAATACCCTGTTTTTGAAGGGTAAAGTTTGTACTATTGACAACATAAAGGGTCACATGGTAAATTTAATGGGTCACAAGGGTTCACAAGACTCTAAAGGAGGCAAAAATGCCTTACGAAATACTCTCTCTCTATCAAATTACAAAACAATATGGCACACGGCTTATCCCTGATAACGTTTCGCTCTTGCTTAATCGTGGGGAGCGTTGCGCCCTAGTGGGCGAAAATGGCGCAGGAAAAACCACACTTGCCCGCATTATCCTTAACGAAGAACAAGCCGATAGTGGACAAATACGGCTTGCGCAACAGTGTGTGATTGGCTACCTGCCTCAAGAAGTAACGGCTGTCACTCATATGACGGTTTCGGCATATATTGCCGAAGCGGTGGGCGATTTGCACGCCATCGCGCAACGCATGACCGCGCCTTCATCAACCGCACAGCCACACTCATTGCAGAATTGTCGGCGTACCAGCCAGCACACGCTGACAATATATAATGGTAATTATGAGGACTATCTATATCAACGTGAGCAAGCCCAACAAGAAATTTATCAGCTTAGTGTGGGGCAACGGCGCAAACCGGTATTGCCCGCCTGATTGCCAACCAAGCCAACCTATTGATTATGGACGAACCCACCAATCACCTTGACCTTGCCAGCATCGAAGCCTTAGAAGAAAGCCTGCTTCATTTTGATGGCACAGTCTTAACCGTGTCGCATGATAGGCGGTTTGTTGACCGCGTTGCAACCCAAGTGTGGCATTTGCAAAACGGCAAGATTATCATAGAATAGATAGAAAGGCAGAATCCTCTATGCAACAACCTCGCGCTTGTGCCAACAACGACGACATAAAGAAGATTCAGGACTTAATGCGTGACGGGATGAGGGCATTTCCTCATGGGTATATGCACCCTATGGACTTAGAGTGGTGGTTTTTCTATAACCCCACTGGTGAAACCCTACAAGACACCACATTTTTATGGGAAGATGAACAAGGGCATTTGTTGGCGTGGCTAACTTCCCTTATAACCTATGGCGAATATGACCTTTTCATGCACCCCACACAACGGGGAACAGCCCTAGAGTGTGAAATTTTGCTGTGGATCGAGGAGCGTATAACGCGCCTTAGCCATTCCCAAGAAAACCCTGATGTTGAAAGCGGGTCTGTTTTTGAGGATGATGTGTTTCGCAGAAGCACACTAGAAAGTATGGGGTATGTGGGCGAGCCTTATCTTGCTGTTTTCGGGCAAAGCCTAAAGGGGGAATTGCCCCCACCAGAATTACCAGAAGGCTATGGGTTTTTGCCACACATGGAAGAACGCTTTGCAGAACAACGCGCCCAAGTTCATGTCAGTGCCTTCATAAATTCACGCATGACCCACGATTACTATCTTGAGTTTATGAGAACAGCCCCTCATTATGAGCCACAGCACGATGTTGTAACGCAAAAGGACGGGCAATTAACATCTTTTGCCATGACATGGCGCGATGACGTGCTACAATGGGGAGAGTTTGAGCCTGTCGGCACACATCAAGAACACCAACGGCGTGGTTTAGGCAAGGCAACCTTACAAGAGGGCTTGCATCGCCTTAAAACAGGGGGCATGAAATACGCCACTGTTTGTTGCCACGCCCCAGAAGCGGGAACAGTAGCCTTCTATGAATCAGCAGGCTTTGTAAGAAAGAACACCACGTATCGCTATCGAAAACCAATGAAGAAATAAGCGGAGCAAACGAACACATGACCTTAGTTGCATTTGAAAATTTGGGGCAGTCTTTTGGCGCATTTGACCTATTCATAGGGCTAAATGGTGCCATCCAACCTGACAGTAAAGTTGGGCTAGTAGGTGCGAATGGTGTGGGCAAGACCTCACTCATTCAAATTATTGCTGGCGAAACAGAACCCAGCAAAGGCACACTTACCCGCGCCAAAAAGCGCACGCTGGGCTATTTAAAGCAAGAAGCGGTGCTTGCCTTTGCGGATACAGACCGCGCTCTCTATGAAGATATGCTCTCACTTTTTGAAGACGTGCGTGCTATGGAAGCCCGTATGCGTGAAATTGAGGGCATGATGACGGACGGCACAGCCGACACGCCCGAATATGACGAATACGGCGAGCTTCAAGAAGAGTTTGAGCATCGTGGGGGCTACGATTTTGAGCGCAGAATCGAGATGACCCTGCTCGGTTTGGGCTTTGGCAAAGAAACGTGGAACACGCCCATTAAACAATTATCGGGGGGGCAAAAGACACGCGCCCTTCTGGCACGCCTACTCATCATTCAGCCCGACCTGCTCATTTTAGACGAACCCACCAATCACCTGGACGTAGATGCCATTAAGTGGTTAGAAAACACGCTTAAAGTGTGGTCGCGTGCCTTGCTCATTGTCAGCCATGACCGCTACTTCTTAGAGAACGTAGTCAATGGCATTTGGGAAATGAGCAAAACCGAAATTGAAACGTATAAGGGCAATTACAGCTCTTATCTTAACCAACGTGAAGCACGCCGTGAGCGCATTCGTAAAGAATGGGATGCCATCATGGAACGCTTTAATACAGAGTACGCCTTTATTGAACGGCGCACCCTAGAAGATACCAACGCCAAAGGACGCTTTAAGGTGATGGCTCGTGAAGTAGAAGCAGTGCGCGTTAATGGCATTGAAGCCCTACGCATGATTAAGCAACAGGGTTGGGGAACGTTCTCGGCGCAATACGAGATGAAACGCTTGCCTGATACGCTTCGCGAACTAAAAAGCCTAATGAAGTCACTCGAAAACCCACTTCCTAAAAAGAAGAATATCCGTGTGCGCCTAGAAGCCCAAGAAAAAAGTGGCGAAAGTGTGCTTAAAACGCGCAATATCGTCATTGGCTACCCTAACGCCCAGCTTTTTACGACCGACGATGTAGAAGTCGATCGCGGTGATGTGATTGCCCTCATTGGTGGCAATGGGACGGGCAAATCAACCTTCCTTAAGACGGTGCTAGAACATCTAGAACCATTGGGCGGGCGCTACAATTTAGGGATTAACGTACAAGTGGGCTACTTTGCCCAAGCTCACGACAACCTAGACCCCGAAAATCAAGTGATTGAAGAATTGATGCGCCACAAAACAGGCATGGTTATTTCGGATGCACGCCATGTTCTCGCCCAATTCTTGTTTAGAGGCGACGATATATATAAGAAGGTAAGCACCCTTAGCGGTGGTGAACGCGGACGCTTGGCATTGGGTATTTTGTCACTCACTGGCGCAAACTTCTTGGTGCTAGACGAACCCACCAATCACCTTGATATCCCCGCCCAAGAAATTTTGCAAGACGTACTAGAGGAATTTAACGGCACAATTCTCTTGGTTAGCCATGACCGTTATCTAATAGACCGCCTCGCCAACCAAATTTGGGAAGTGCGCGATGGTCACATGACCGCGTTTAGAGGCACTTATCAAGATTACTTAGTGTGGCAAGAAAAGAACGCCCAAGAAACTAAAACGCCTAAGCAAAAGCCTGCACGCACGCCTAAAACTAATAATCGTGAAGTGCAAGAGCTAGAAGCCCAAATTGAATCGCTGGGGCGAAGCATTAGTGAGCTAGAACGGCTCATTGGCACCGCCAGCGAAAATGGCAAAATAGAAGATGTACGCAAAATGGGCGAGGAATACAAGCAACAACAAGAGCGCCTAGAAGCTTTACAAGAACAACGGGCGCAACTGCAAGCGGTTTAAGCCCTATAAAGCGTAAGTAATAATACAGAGGACGTGCTAAGGCACGTCTTTTGTGTTTTTAGTGGCTTTAGATACAGGGGGATACAAAGAAAACAAATGTTATTGCATCACTCATCATCTTGGCGTAGGGGCAGACGCACAGTAATGTTCGTCCCCTTGCCCTCTTTGCTAAGTATCTGAATGTTGCCTCCATATAAGCGCACACAATCCCATACAATCTTTAAGCCAAGCCCCGCCCCGCCAATTGCCCCAACATTGCCACCCTTATAAAAGGGTTCAAGAACGCGCTGTTGGTCGGCTTCAGAAATGCCAATACCGTTGTCTATCACTTCAAGGAGCATCGCATATTGCTCTTCTTTAAGACGTACTGTGACATCACGGCTACTTGCTGAAAATTTAATGGCGTTCTGCACCAAATTGACCACAATATGCCGAATGAGTGTAGCATCTGCCAGTACAACATCACTGTTAAACAAGGCGTGGTCGAAATGAACGATGTGCGTATTCCGCATAGAGAAGCGCACATCGTCTATCAGACCTTGAACATACGATACTAAATTTAGATCGATTAGGCTAAGTGACTGATAGGGGCTTTCCGCCTCAATGATGATCGCCATCTTTTCGACGAGTTCTGTGAGATAAAAAACCTGTGTCTTTATTTTACCCACACGCTTTAACAACGACTCGGGTGTGAGCTTATCACTCATCATTTCTAGCAATTCGGCTGAGGATAGAATGGTAGATAACGGCGTTCTAAACTCATGCGAAACCGTAATCATAAAAGCAAGTCGCAGGTCGTTGAGTTCACGTTCCTTTTCAAGGGCAACGCGCAACCCCTCTTGCTCTAAAAGCATTTGTTGGGCGCGTTTACGGGCGGTTTCGTCTATCCCAAACCCATAAATAAATTCAGGGTTGCCCTCTTCATCTCTAAACAACAACATATACCACTCGGTCGGAATCACCCGCCCCGATGCAGATACATAACGAAACTGAAACGGTGCAACGTCCTCATCTGCCATTAAACGCTGATAAATATCTCCCATTAAGGGATGGTCATCTGGATGAACAAACGTGCGGGGAAGATTTTTACCAATGTACGCCCCCTCTTCTAGTTCTAGCGTGTTCCAGAACATGGCATTTGCCCTAACCACATTGCTCTGCATATCAGCAACCGCCATCATGATGGCAGACGTTTCTACCATAAGTTCGTTGAGGTGGCGCTGTTGCTTAAGCCGATAATTAACACGCGCTTGCTCTATACTTGACTGAAGCAATTGGCGTTTAAGAGTCATCTCAAACGACATCATATGGGTGATGATGTGCGTTACCCAGCGAATATTGGGGGGTTGGATGAGGAAGTCTCTACGCGCACGACGCAAGTCATCTAGCAAGTCAGGGCGATAGTGTTCTAAGATACCCTCTAGCAGGTCGGCAACGCGCTCAATGAATTGGGGTTCAAAAGAGAATAGCGTTTCAAATTCGCGCCATGCGTCGTCAATTTCACCTTCTTTAAGTTCCTCTTTGCCACATAACACGACAGAAAACTCTGACGACAAAATAATTACAAACCACTCTTGGCGCAGAGGGTCGCCATCTGCCAATTCGACCTGTATCAAACTACCCGTAAAATCATCGGGGAGTGGGTTGCCAGAAAAAATGCACACCTGACGCGCCACCTGCGCGAGTTCGATATAGCGTTGTGTTTCTTGTTGCCAATGCGAAGACACCTGAAAACCCGTAAACATCAGGGCAGGCAAATGATTCGTCAACACCACATCTTCTAACAAGTGCGAAAGGTGAACAAGCGCAGTTTTCGTAAAAAGAGAAGGAGTCACAAATTCTTTAAGTGACTCCGCTACAGAGTCATAGAGGGAGATAACTTGGGGTCGCATATTTCTTTCTTTGTGCTGGTTTGCCAAAAGTAGGGCGTGTAAGTTTTAATGCTCACAGCCCTACTTTATTTTACAATAAGTTTAAGGCTCTGCGATAGGTGTTTAAGGCTTCTTGCAAGTTCCCTTGTCGCATTAGGGCATCGCCCAGTACACGATACACCGCAGGGTTATTCTTGTGGTTTTTGTCTACCAAGAGCTTGTTTAGGTCTCCTACCACTTCGGGCAAGGACACATTTGCACGCACAACCGCTTCGTAAGATTGCAGGCTGGTTTCTATGTTCACAGACAATTGTTCGCGGGCGGTCTTAAGTGCCGCTGCCACATCAATTTTAGGACGTGCTGCGGGGGGTGTAGACACTGGCACAGCTACCGCTGCCGCTCTTTGAACAGGAGCAGGTGTTGGCTCTGTTAGGATGGGCATGGCAGGCTCAACGGGTTTTTCTTCTTCCATTGTCTCACGAAGCCACTCTGGAATTTCGTCCGATGAAATGTCCACATCTGCCCCCGCCAACCATTCGGGCAAATCAGAAGCAGGTGATGCCGATTCATCCACATTAAGCCAATCAGGCATTGTGACAGAAGCGGGCGTGTCTTGTAGCCAATCGGGGAACTCGGAAACCTCTATTTGAGGCGTTTCCATTACATACTGTTCGGCATCTGGCACATCGCCCATCATCCATGAAGGCACTTCTTGGGGTTCACCTATTGGCAAATCGGCTTCTAATGGCAGTTCTTCTGTAGTGAGTGCGCCAATTGTCTCGCCTGCATTGCCCTCAATCACTTGTCGTTGATACCATGCCTGTAATTCTTGTTGGTTTTCGGCTTCTGTAGTTAGTGCCATTACCCACGGGTCAGTTAGGTCGATGCGTTGAACTTCCCCTTGCGCCACCACAGGCTCTTCATCAACGAAGATGTCGCTCATATCGCGGGTTTCTTCTTCATCATCTATATCTAAAAGCCATGAGGGAATTTCATTGGCAATGGGAGGTGCGTCATCTGCATCAAGTATAAGGTCAAAATCGCCTATGTTTTCTTCTGCATCGGTCATATCCACACCAAAGCCCAAGTCTGCCAGCATTTGTTCGGTATTTACGCCCTGTGCCAACATATCCTCATCGGCGGTTTCTTGCGTCATACCCTCTCTTAGCCAGTCAGGGATTTCTGTTTCAATGGCAGGCGCGTCTAAGGCAACAAAGTCCTCATCAGCAGGCTCATCGTCAGTTTGTTCGGCACGCTTAAACATTTCTTCAAAGAAGTTCGCAATAGCTTCTGGGGGAACTTCCTTGCCAGAATTAAGCGTTTCCATCACTTGTAGCGGGTCGGTAGGAGCTACCGCATCCTCAAATGAGTAAGGCTGATAGCCGGGGCCCTCATTGGTCAGTTCGGCAGGTGGGAAGATACTTTCATCGGCATCTGTCATCAGCTCTTCAGAGTCTACACCCTCTTGAACTGAAAGGGTCTCTAGCCACGCTAAGGGGTCTGACCCGGTGTTCGTATCGGTTGCTTGTGCGCTAAAGCTCCCCAAACTGCTTAAGTCGCCCATTGCACTACTCAAATCGAGTGTGGGCGCATCATCCACCGTTGCCAAGCCTGCCAACCAATCGAGTGGGTCATTAGAAGCCACAGGCGCACCTTGTAGGCTGGTAAGGTCATTGCCAAAGCCACTAAAGCTCACTTCGTCATCTGTTTCTGATGAGAGGTTTGCCAGCCAATCCATTGGATTCGCTGCGGCAATGGTATCTTCTTCTTCTTCGGTGCCAAAGGCTTCTAATTCATCTTCATCACTATCAGATTGCCCAAAGATGTCATCAAAGGACGGCGCAGCCAAAACGTCAAAGTCACCAAATTCTTCGGCTTCGTCCTCATACTCTTCTTCGTAGTCGTCTTCAGCCACAGGTTCATCATAAGAGACAGGAACAGGCGCAGGTTTTTGGGCTTGGGCTTGGCTGGCTTTTTGCGCCTTCTCTTTTTCAAGATGTGCGTACCAGTCCTCTTTCTTCCACCCGTACGGGATATACTCTTGCGCCAAAACAGACGCATCTACCGTGCTGGCATCAATTTCATTCGCCTGAATTTTATCTCTATCAGAAGCACTACTCACCATAGTATTGGTGTCTGCCCCCTGCCGTACCGCCAGCTTTTCCATCCATGCCATAATTTGCTCTGGGGTCATGCTGTCAAAGTCGGGTGTGCCGTCATCCGCAGGGGCAGCAGCCACCGCCTGTACAATGGGTTCAGGCTCGGGTTCTGGCACAACAACAGGTTCTGGAATCACCAAAGGCACAGAGGCTTTGGCTTGAGCTTGGCTGGCTTTTTGCGCCTTCTCTTTTTCAAGATGCGCGTACCAGTCCTCTTTCTTCCAGCCGTATGGAATGTATTCTTGTGCCAAAATAGACGCATCTACGGTACTGGCGTCCACTTCTGGAACGTCCATATCCGCACTGGTGGTAAAACCTTCACCTGCCCCTTGCCTCTTTGCCAGAGTTTCCATCCAAGACATGATTTGCTCTGGGGTCATGTTGTCAAAATCGGGCGTTTCCGTCATGACACGCTACCTCTCACGCATTTATTTTTTGTCATCAAAGTCAAATTCTTCATCAAAATCATCGTCAAATGCTTCGTCAACTTCTTCATCCTCTTTGGCTTGTGATGCCGTCGATTTAGGCTGAAGCCAGCGTGGCAACCGCGAGAACACAAAGCGCGTAACGCTTTGGGTCGTGGGCATTGCCATCATGGGTAAAGGTGCAGCCAATGGCTCTGGCATAGGGGGCGGAGGCACAACTTCGGTGCTGTTGGTTTCTTCGTCCACAATGTCTACCAGCCATTCAAAACCCTCGTTCACTGCCGTAAATTGGGGCAGTGTGCGGGCGCGATGTGAGCGCACATCCTCCGCGAAGCCTTCATCAAGCGGTGAATCACCACGCGCCGAGTAATCCACATCCAAGCCCGGCACCATAGCATTGAGCCAGTCAGGGGCGTTGTTTGCTGAGTCTAATTCTAACTCATCATCTGCCGATTCGCCTAGTTGTGTCGTTGACAAAACATTAGTTAATGATTGAGGTGCTTCTTGAAGCAGGGTTGCATCATCATTGCTCCCAAACTCGGAAAGCCAGTCGGGAACTTCTGCAACAATAGCCTCTTCAGGGTCTAAATCACCGTCTGCACCTAATTCCGTTTCGTCATACGCAAATTCAGCTTGGCTAAAGGACTCCATCTCGTCATCATCATAGCCAAAGTCGCTGTATTCAGAAGATTCATTTGTTGGTGCGAAGTCAATTTCCATATCTTGTTCTGTGGCAACAGTCAGCCGTGCGGGTTCGTCCTCGGCATCCTCGTCTTCTAGCGAAGAAAGCGTATCTGCCGTTAGTGCTACCCGTGAGAGCCAGTCGGGTTCAATATTTGCCTCAGGTTGCGATTCAAAGCTAAAGCCAAAGTCATCGGTAACAGCATCATGGTCATGTTCAGGATTCCACTCAAAGGACTCACCTTCAACGGTTTCGTCTAGCGCAAAGTCACCAAATTCATCATAGCTCGCTTCGGCAAGGTCGCCTTCGCCTTCTAAAGCAAAGTCACCAAATTCATCGTCTTCGCCTTCATCTGACAATTGCGATAGCCAATCCGCGCCACCTTCGGCAATGGCTTCTTCGCCTTCTTCTAAAGCAAAGTCGCCAAACTCGTCATAGCTCGCTTCGGCAAGGTCGCCTTCGCCTTCTAAAGCAAAGTCACCAAACTCATCGCCTTCATCTGACAATTGCGATAGCCAGTCCGCGCCACCTTCGGCAATGGCTTCTTCGCCCTCTTCTAAAGCAAAGTCACCAAATTCATCATAGCTCGTTTCTGCAAGGTCGCCTTCGTCCTCAAGAGTTTCTTCGGCGACTGCGCCTTGTTCCCAAGCAAATTCGCCTGTGTCATCTTTCATCCAGTCTAGTTCACTGGGCGTTTCTTCGTTCTCTAGCTCGCTCAAAAGACTCTCGTCTATCTCATCATCAGAAAGCCACTCAAAGCCTTCAAGCTCATCTTCTGGTTGCCAATTGTCGGGGTCTTCAGTCATGCTATTCTGCCATTCTGTGTGCGGTTTATCCATAAGGGGCGCATCATGTGCGCCAGCATCGTTGCTTGCGAGGGGGTATTCGTCCTCAACTTCAATGCCCTCTTCAATCATCCATGCCAGGGGATCGGTTTGGGGTCTATCCTCTAAAGAGAAATAGCTTTCCTCTTCGGGAGGAAGTTCCGTCATTTCAACGTCCATTCCCTGCATCCAAGCAAACGGGTTTTCATCACGGGTGGGCAAAATATATTCTTCTTCACCCAACGAGTCATACGCCATTTCTAGCTCACTGCGGGTATTTTCATCATACTCGATGTCTGTATTTTGCATCCACGCCATTGGGTCTTGGCTATCAGACGCGGGTTCTTGAGAGGGTAACTCGCTCATCCAATCGTCATTAACTTCAAGCTCTTGGGCTGTGGGCAAGGGTTCAAGGTTATCATCTACCAAGCCACTCATCCAGTCGTCATCAGAGGTAACAGCGGATGAGGTTTCGTCGTCTATGCCGTCAATTGCCTTAAACTCGCCCGTATCACCGTCCAGAAAGCCCGTAAAGCCCGTTGAGGCACGCTCTGCCAAAGGTGACATCACGACACCACCCGACTCTATATCACTTAAGAAGTCCACACTTTTAGGGGGTAAAATAAGCGTGTCATCCGATTCATCATCAAAAGAAGTAAGGTCATTCATCCAGCTTAAGTCGTCTTCTGCAACACCCTCATCTTCGATGGCGTTATCGTCGTCCATCTGTGCCAGCAAGCCCGTAAAGCCCGATGAGTCACCACTAACACTGATAGGCGATACATCCCCCAAGAAGCTATCATCACCTTCTTCACCCAAAATGCCGGTGAATCCCGTTGACACACGGTCAGCGGGTTTTCCACTAGTAATCGTGGTTTCCGAGTTTGAAGAACCCCGCATCGATTCAATGCGCTTCATCACGCTAGCGGGCAACCCACCATCAAAAGATTCATCTTTGGCAGGGACATCATTCTCGCTACCAGAACCACTAAGTTCTGGGAAGTCGTCTAAAAGATTGGGTAAGTTGTCAGTGACTTTCTTGGCAAGAGAGACAGGAGCGACATCACCCTCATCTTCCACCAGTTCATCAAGCCAGCTTAAATCTTCATCGCTATCAATATTTTCGCTCTCCGCGACAGTTCCCACCGAAGAAAGCCAATCAGGGTTTGTGTTAGAAAGCTCACGTTGTGCCATTTGGCGATAATCAAGTTCTTCTAGGGTATAGGCACTGTCTTCTGCATTGCCTGTTGCCAACCGAAGCGCAAGGTAGGGGTCTACTTCTTCAATGCGTAGCAAGAATTGTTGAGCATCCGCAGAACGCTCCATGCCCAGCCAAAACTCTGCCATAATCCGATTTGCCATGACAGCATAAGGCAACTGCTGAAGCACGCGCAACGCATTCTCGGCAGCCTCTTCTTGTTTCCCCGCGCTCCATTTGGCGCGCGCCAATTGCAAGAGCAAGTCTACGCGGTCAGGCATTTTATTAAGGGCTTTTTGCAAGAGTTCAATGGCTTGTTCGGGAAGATTATTATTTAGGTATTGGTTCGCCACCGCGCCTGCGGTTAATTGCACTTTTTCAATGGGTGCGCCACGCGTTTTTTCGTACATTTTGCGTAGGCGTTCAATCACCGACTTATCATTAGGTTGCTGGTCAAAGGCGCGTTCTAGGTGGTATAAGGCACTATCAGCTTGCCCTAATTTTTCATACACAAGGCTTAGTTGCTGATGTGTTACAAAATCTGTGGGTAATGCCCCTAGCAACCGTCGAAAGACTTCACTTGCTTCTACCCACTGAGATTGGTCTACTAAAACCCGACCTAACACGCGGTAAGCAACGGCATTTTTGGGGTATGTGGTTAAAATGTGGCGTGTGTGCCCTAATGCCTCTGTATATAAATTATCAGAGAGCATTGTTTCCACTCTTTTGAGGTAATTGCGTAAGTTAATTTCGCCCATCCCACCCTCTAATACATCCAAGAGAATTCGTCATGAAATGAGTATAACACAAGTCGGGAAAATGGGCTTTAATTCAATAAAAAAAGTGAGGAAACATGGGCGCGTTTCCCCACTTTTAGGGTTGTTTTACCTGTTCTTATCACTCTCTAGTGGGCGACATTACCACAGGCAGTTCAGCATTAGCAAATCAATACAGGAAATAACCCCAGGGCAGCATAGGATGAAATAGTCCACTGACCACTGTATGTCGCGGTAGAACTCGTTACAAAACCGCCATTATTTCCGGACAACGTGCCTGACAAATCCCCATAGATATAAATTTCCACTCCTGCCCCATAAACCGTTTCTAGGTTACTCCACGAAATTTTTACGAACCCTGTAAGGCACGAGGCACTAATCGAAAAGCCCACAGAGTCTGTATTTTGAGGGGGTGGGGCAGCCACAGGTGGCGCAGAGCGAACCAGTGCTTCGCTACGTGGTGTAGCACACAAAATGGTATCCCCTGCCATTGCCACCACTAGCCACCGCGTATTTGGCACAGGCAATTGCGCCGTGTCTACCATAGCAGATGTGGCATTCCCCGCCCATTGTGTGGTTAAGAAACCACCGTTAGCATCTTCAAAGTTGATGATGTAGTTAGTTGCGCCCTCTACGCCTGTCCAAGAGTAGGTTACTACCCCAAACGCTGTTCCGCCACCATTTGGCGACACAATGTTAAAGTTTCGGCATGTTCCTACTGCGCCTGTATTGCCCGTGTTTCCACTGGGAGCGGGCGTAGGTTCGGGGTCACCGGGACAACGTAGCCCTTCAATACGATAATTAAGGATGCCATCGGGGATTTCTCTCACGCCGCACCAATTGCCGTTTAGCTCCCGCTGAGGTACTTCTTCGGGTTCACTCCAGTCACAAGAGGCAATGCGGTCATTAGATTCACCGTCAACGCCTCTATCTTGGGGTTCATCAAGGCAAACGGTACTGCGGAAGCCCTGACGAATCCGCAAGTCTTCGCCATCTTCGCCACCTTCGGGGATGATGACTTCGCCGTCAACTACCACAATTTCCATCACATCCTCACCGATGTTACGGATAAGAATGGTAGACCCCACCCGAATATCAACGCCATTTACAGTTAAATCGACTTTAATTCCCTTAGGGGATTGCACCATCAGCGTATCACGGGGGGCTTCTTCACATTCCGACGCGCCAATGCCCGTTCTTAAGTAGAAGGCTTGCATGGGGGTGCGTTCTGTGCCTTCTATCACGGGCAATGTATCGATTGCCACGTTTTCTTGTAGCACACTACGGCTTATCCAAGCGGGCAAATTGCCATACGCCACCCGTACCCATTGCTTATCAGGGTTAAGCGCATCCGCTTTAAGAACTGTGCCAGCGGTTGCCCCGCCTACGGTATTGCGGTCTGTACCCGCACCACTGCGTACATTTGCCCCAACAGCAACCACCACATCAATGGGTTCTGCGGGGACAAATGCGCTATCGGGCGTAACAGCATTTTCTAGTTCGGCATCACCCAATAGCAAAAGTAGCACCGATTGTCCGGGCAAGCTATTCGGGACATTGGCTTGTATATTCAAGAGGGCAACCCCCCATTGGTCACTGGTTTCATCTAGGGGTGTTGTGCCAATTTTTTGTAGGATATCCAGGCTGGCAACGTCTGAAGGTTGAGAGAAAAAATCCTCTGCCACCTCTTCCGAAAAGGTCGCGTTTACGCGGTTATAGCCATAACACACACTATTTCTGGCAAGGTTATCGCACTGCCCATCCAATGTTGCAAGGGCATTGGAAACCAATACAGAACAGCTTCCTTGTGCGCTGGCAATCAAACTAAAAGAAAAGACCATCAGCAAGCCTAAAACTTGCCCTATTGGATAACGCTTTATCATGTTTCTTTTTCTCCACATTTTTCCACACATAAGCACACTATAGCACAGGCGCATCTGACCTGTGCCAATAGAGTTGTTTAAGTTTGTAGTTGGTTCAGAACATTAGTTTTTCTTAAACGCGAAGATGCCGTTGCCAGAGGATAAGTACACCACTTGTTGCGAAGGTTCTGCAACCACATCGCTAAGTACCGCCAGCATGTTTTCTTGGTCTACGCGATAGCTGGCAATAAAAGAACCAGCGATAGACGTTTCATAGATGGCACGTATCGACGGGCTAATAAAGAAGAACGCCGTATCAATGGGACTATCGTTTAAGAAGAACCCATTAGGGCTGGCAGTAGAGATATTTTGCCCTTCGGGAAAGCCCGCAAACCCAAAGGACTGAGGTTCTCCGCTAAAGTGGCGCGTTAGTACGCCATTGCTATACAGCGTGTACACAGAACCGCGTGTATTGCCTGCGGTGCTAATGGCAAAATCTACTGCACTGGTCAGGTCAGGGCGCGTTGCCCCCCCAAAGTATTCTGTTGGCACACCCGAATAATTGCCTCCAGAGGATGAATAACGCCACAGTTGGTTGCTCCCTACGTCCAGCACATACAAGTTACTTTGCCACATTGTAACAGCGACAGGGTTACGCCAAGTTTCGCTGGCTTGGATGCGTTGAGCATCACACTGCATAATAAATCTTGGGGGACAGCGCACCAGTGTTCCATTGGTATCCAACGACGCAACGGTATTAAGCTGATCATCATAGGTAATATCAATGATGTTTCCAACGGTTAAGCCATCAACGCTTGCACCGCGTCTCATGTTGATAATAGGTTGGGGTGTTCCCGCCACGCTCATACCATCTGCGCCCAAGGTAAGGCGATACACAAGGCTGTTTGTGTTGTCTAGCGCATATAAATCTAGCCCACGCAGTAGCAGCGACGTAATGTTAGCATTTGGCAGCACCGCCAGCGTAACCAATGTACGGCGTTCTACGCTTTGCAGGCGGTCTAATACTTGCAGTGTTTCTGTTTTTAGGGCGGCTAATGTGGGGTCGCCCACGCGCAACGTATCGCACTCATTTACTTTTAGCTGGGTCGCCGTCCAAGCGGCAATGGTACTGGTGGGGTTGCCTGTGCTTAGGCTACGGGCAATACTAGCCGCATCTTGGGCTTGACGCACGCACTCTTCAAAGCGCGTTTCGCCAATGCCTGCCGCCCACGCGACCACGACAATCATCACCACACCCAACGGCAAAAAGAACACCAACGCAGAAAGAACACCCGCCGAGTAACGCACTGTAGGCGCATCGGCACTACGCCCCAACAATCGCCCAAGCAACTGCCCAATTGCTGTAAAGAAACTGCCCCAAAACCACGCGATACCGCTAAAAATACGCTTAAAGAACATTAACACTGGGTTGGGTTTCTTAGGAACTTTTGGCACATCAGGCTTGGTAATAGGTGGTGTAACGGGCTTGGCATTTGCCAGTTCAGAGGCAATGACCTTACTCGATTCGCCCACGACAACAGGCATGGGTGCGGTCACTTCGGGAGGAACAAACTCTATCAGCATAGCTTGCGTTTGGCTTGTTACCATTAGGCGATAGTCTTCTAGTGCCACTTCAAGGTTAGAAGCCACCATTGCCTGCGAGATATTATCAAGTTTTAGCTCAGAAACATTGTTGTCTACCAATAGTAGGCGACTGCCATTATCCACATCAAAGCGTTTTAATTGAACTTCGGGGATGGGGCGCACGCCCAAAGGAGGCAAAAATAGGGCTTCTTCATCATTTAAGTTTTCTGGCAATGTGGATAAATTGCCCCCATGCCGTAGCACAGCTGCCGTTGCACCCACTCGCGCCACATATAGCTCGGTGTTACGCAGTACGGCAGTGATGATGCTGGCTTCATACGGTTTGCGCCCACTGGCATTATGTTCAAAGAGATTATTATTCAGTGTGTTCAGCATCTCACGAAGCGCAGAGGTAACGCTACCACCCGTTGCAAAATACCGTTCTGCCGCCAACGTTGCCATTTGCTCATAAAAAGTGACGGGCGCGTTAGAACCACTGGCTAAAACCAAAACAAAGAGCGTATCGGTTTCGCGTCCACGCGCAGCCTTCTTTGGGGCAACTTCGCATAATGCGCCGGGTGGGGTGGTTTTAATCACACGCCCGCCTACCACAAATAAATGCCCAACTAATGCTTCTAGCTCAAATGCCATAGGTTGACCTTTTTAATAGAGTGTCTTGCGTTTTTTCTATCTTGGCAACTTTTCACTAAAGCGCAAGAGAACATCTTGAATCTGGGAGGGCAAAATAGGCTTTAAGATAAATTCACAGGAGGGTAAAGACCCCACATACTGCTCGTATTCTTGGCTAGAGCTAACGATAACCACATGCACCGCATCACGAAGGCGAGGCTGTGAGATAATGTATTCTAGCACCTGTCGCCCACTGACATGGGGCAATAGCATGTCTAAAAATATGAGGTGTGGGATATTCTGTTCAAGGTAAGTAATGGCTTGTTCACCGTCTTTTGCTTGGTGAATTTGCCACGGCTTCTTATGTAAAATGCGGTCATACATACCTCTTAGAGCAAGGTCATCTTCTACAATCAATACTTTTACGTCACTCATGCGCCAAAACCCTAGTAAAAAATTGTCTGTGTAGCCTTAAGCATTAAAGCACAAACCATCACTATATGCAACGCATTCACGCAACTCTTGGAGGATTGTCGGATTAAGCGATATCTCTAAAAGCGCACATAGGCAAGTAAAGAGGGCGAGCTGTCGGTTTATCATGACATTGAATCCGCCTCTTTATAAGTTTATAACGGTTAGGATAAATTATATAGTTGTGACAAGCAAACGTTATAAGCACGCTAATTCGCTGTATAATTACTGTCATATTAAACATTATAGCAAAGGAAAAATCCACTTATGGTGAACCCAAGAGAATCCACACACGGCGAAAAAGTAGTGCGCGGTGTTTTACAAAAATTACCAAAATCCGATTATTATGTGGTGCAAGAACCACGCATTAACACCCCCACAGGCGCACTAAGACCCGACTTTGTTATTATTTCGCGCCAACATGGGGTGATTATCATCGAAGTGAAAGACTATATCGAAATTTTAGAAGGAAGCAACCAAAAGACGGTTTTAGTTAGAAATGCTAAGGGGGGTATTCTTAGCCTAAATAACCCCGAAGAAACCTCTTATGGCTATGCGGTTGCGCTCTATAATGAGTTTGAAAAATATGCCGAGTTGATGAGTTGGTATGATGGGAAAATTCGCCTCGCCTTTCCCTATCAAAACGTGGTCATTTTCCCAAATATCAGCAAAAGTGATCTGACTCATCTGGAAAAGTCGGGCATCTTTACCCCAAATTTGGTGTGGTCTAGGCAAACGCTTATTAGTGCAGAAAGCGTTCAGGAATCCATCAAAAGGCTACCGTGGAAGTTTAAGCTAACGCAAGCCATCAATGAGCCAACCTTTAACGTGATTCGTGGCGTTATAAACCCAGAATTGGTGATTAGCGACACAGAAACGAAAAAGCCCGTCGGTTTCTTGTCTGTAGCACAAGAAATTTTAACAAAAGAAGCCTTAGAAGCCGCCGAAAGCAGTAACGTCAGGCTAGTGCGCGGGGTGGCTGGCAGTGGCAAGTCTCTCGTTTTGGTGTATCGCGCCCATTACATTGCCCAAAACTATCCCGATAAGAAGGTGCTTGCGCTCGCCTTTAATGTTGACCTTGCTGACGACCTTAAAAAGCGCATCAACACGGATGCCATTACTGTGATTAACTTTCACAAAATTTGCACACAAGTGATTAAAGACAGTGGAAAACGTTGGCACAGCCCCATCGACCGCGTTAAGTTTCTGAAGGACTATGTCAGCAAAAACGAAGATGCTAAAGCACTAGGAGAACGCTTTTTAGACGAAGAAATAGGCTGGCGAAAAGAAGTAGGGCTAGAAGACAACCAAGTATATTTAACCGTAGAACGTAAGGGGCGTGGCAAGTCTCTGTTAAAAGAAGCACGGGCTATCGTCAACCGCGTGTATGACGAATACCAACGCTATCAACAAAGGATGATTGCCGTAGGTGAGGGTTGGCGAGATTGGGAAGACGTGGCAATTGATGCTTTAGAGTTGCTCGTGAGTGCCGAAAACCCTCACAAGCACGCCTACGATGTCATTATGATTGACGAAGCCCAAGATTTTGCACCCGTTTGGCTGGCAGTGGTGAAGCAACTCTTAAAGCCCAACGGTACATTGTTCATTTGTGATGACCCCACACAAAGCATTTTTAGGCAATACTCATGGGAAGAAAAAGGCATCCCCGTCAGAGGAAGAACAAAGGTCTTGAGCGTGCCGTATCGTTGTACCAAACAAATTACAGAGCTGGCGTATGCTGTCGTGGTCGATAGCCTAAAAGACAAGCCCTCCGATGATGTACTGTCTCCCAACATGACATCACCCTTTGTGCTTAGTGGGCAAACACCCCAGCTTATCCCGTGTAAGGACGAACAAACCGAGATAAAGCGCGTGGTGAGCATTGTTGAGGAGTGGGGGAAAGAAGTTTCTTATGCCAAAATTGCCATTCTTTGTACCTCAAAGAGCATGATTAAGCATTGGGCGCACTTACGTGAAAAGGGTGTTTATGTGGAACACTTTGGCAAAATGAAGGGGCTAGAGTTTCAGGCGGTGATGATACCGTTCTTGTGCAAAAGCATGAACACCACGCTAGAGCGTGACGAGGAATTTATCAACCTAAAGCGCAGAGAGCTATTTACGGCGTTTACGCGCGCACGTACTTTACTTGCCCTCTCTTATCATGGCGAGCTACCTGCAGAGCTTGCAGTTATTAAACCGCATGTATTTATCAATCCATAACGGCGTTGTGAAATGGGATTTGGCGTTTGCCAGACCCCATCACAAAGTTACACCGCTATTTCATACCTGTTGTGGCAATCCCACTGGTGATAAAGCGTTGCAAGAACGCAAACACAATCGTAATGGGTAATAGCGTAAGTACCGTCATTGCCAAGATAAGGTGAAATTGCGTTTGCAAGTCGCCTCTAAAGGAGTTTAAGCCCACTTGGAGCGTAAATTTATCATTGTCTACCAACACAATGAGGGGCCAAAGGAAGTCATTCCACCGCCACATCACGCTAAAAATAGTAAGTACGGCTAATGCAGGCGCAGAAAGGGGCAAAATGACTTGGGCATAGATGCGCCATTCACTTGCACCATCAATGCGTGCGGCATCAATCAATTCATCAGGAAGCGTTAGCATATACTGACGTAGCAAAAAGACACCCGTAGGCGTAGCCGCACCGGGAATAATGACACCCCACAGGTTATTAGACCAGCCTACCGAATTAACCACCAAGAACGCGGGTACAAGAATCACCGACAATGGCACCATCAGCGTGCTTAACATCACCAAGAAAAAAACGTCACGCCCCGCATAGCGATACTTACTTAACGAAAACGCCGCCATACTATTGACAGCCAGCGTAATAAGCGTTGACAGCACCGTCACTATCACGCTATTGATTAAATACGTGATAAAGTTAAAGCTCTGAACGCCCACTGTATAGTTCTCAAGAGAAAAATTCACCTCTTCCACCCGTGTCATCTCGCTTAGGCGATGAACTTCGGGTTCCATTGTGGGCTTGCTGGGGTCGATGAGATTGTACTGAATACTAATACGGCTCACTTCTGCCATTTTTCGTACTGTGCCATCCGCATACTTCACTTCCCACAAGGGTAAGGGCTTGTCAAATTCCTCTAGCGTAATGGTCACTTGGCGATACGGCAAAAAGCGTGGCGGAAAGCGATTAAGCTCTGTAACAGGCTTAAACGAGGACATCACCAACCACACGACCGGCGCAAACATGATAAATGTGCCAATCATCAAGTAAAGATAGCTAAGAGTATCTGATGTGCTTAAGCGACGTTTGCCCTGTGTGCGGCTAAGAAAATCAAGCACTTGGCTCATGAGATGCCCTTTCTTCTTCCTCTATCAGTTCCCCCTCACGGGAGCGCAACACAAACTGCAACAGGGTTAACCCAATCAGTGCGCCCGCCATCACCAAAGAAGCCGCCGCCGCAATCCCCAACCGACGATTGCCCACAAAGCCATTGCGATAGATGTACTGCACAATAAACAGGGTGGCTGTGCCAGGACCGCCATCCGTAAAGGCATACACCACATCAAACACTTGCACCGCCCTGATAAGCGACAGCACCAGCACCACCAACATGGTTGGCATTAACAACGGAAGCGTTACGCCCCAGAACTGTTGCCATTCGTTTGCGCCATCAATCTGGGAAGCCTCATACAAATCATGGGGGATAGCTTGCAAGCCCGCCAACAAAATGAGCGTATAAAAGCCCATTTGTGACCACACACTAATCATCACCACCCAAAACCGCGCCCAGTTCACATCTGCCAAAAACTGAATTTTGCCCACACCAAAGCTCCCTAAGAAAGCGTTGATGATGCCGTTCTCACGTAAAATCCAGCTCCAGATAAGGGCAACCACAATGGGCGATAGCAACACAGGATAAAAAAACACACTTCTAAAAAAAGCGCGTCCTGCAATTTTTCTGTTCAGTACCAGCGCAGTAAGAAGCGCAAACAACACTAGCAAGAACACTTGTGAAGTTACAAAAGAAATCGTATTACCAATGGCGCGGATGAACCCATCTTCACGACAAGTGGTGTAATCAAAAATATCTTCGCATTGAAACAATTGCTCTATGTTGGCTGTTCCCACATAAGGGCGATTTTCTAGGTAAAGCTGGCTACCCCCTGTAAACGCATAACCAAAGTTAAGCAACATGGGCAGCAAAATAAAAATTCCAAAGATGAGCAAGTTAGGCAGAACGAACACATACGCCATTCCACGAATGCCCACCGCCGACTGTAATGCCGAAAAGGCGATATCTAGGATGCTGACAAAGCCAGAATAAAGCCGACTTGACCAGTCCTCTCGATACCCTTTTGATTTAAGGTCTGGTGGTCTTTGCATAAGACAATCTCACAATCCGTTATTGGGTATATAGTCGCGGATGAATTGCTACAGCAAAAGGCAACTGTCATTTTTCTGTGGGTGATAAAGAGGAGCTACCGTACAGTAGCCCCCCTTAAATGAATGATATTGGCGTTCTTATCGCTTATTGGTTTGTGGTTGCGATAATATCGTCAATGTCTTTTTGCAAGCCTGCAAGGGCATCTTCTAGTGAAAGTTCGCCGATGAGGTATTGGGTAAGGCGGTTTGCGGAGTTACGATAGTAAGCAAAAGCAAAAGGATGAACGTTCAAGCCAGCAGCTTGGTCTTGGAGCTTAGGTACTTCTGCACCATAGACGGCAAGGGCTTCTAAGACAACGGGGTCTTCTGCGGTGTATTCCACGCCTGTGCTGGCAACTGTGCCGTTAGCAGACAAGGAATTGGTACGAGCAGAGAATTCCGTTGCCACTTCTACGCTGGTAAGGTAAGCCAATACTTGTGCCAATTCTTCGGGGTGTTCGGTATCGGCAAAGCCAACGACAGCTGCGCCACCGGCAACGCCTGTGCTACCACCTTCGCCTTGTGGGTTAGGAATAACTGCCCAGTCAAAGTTATCGGCAATTTCTGAAGCAAAGCGGCTGACTTGCCAGCTACCACTCATATAGACAACCATTTGACCATTCAAGAAGTAATCGGCGGCTTGGGCAAAGCTACCACCCGACCCTAGCCAAACTTCGGCGGGGGTAAGACCTTCTACGTGCCAGCGATTAAGCAATTCTGCCATTTGGCGATAGCCGGGGGTGTCTACGGTGAACAAACCTTCTTCATTGATGAGGGTTGCACCCATCGACATCGCGGGACCCGCAAAGCGATGTCCTGTACGGTCAATACCAATAGCGTAAATAGTGGCTTCGTCTGTGCTAAGGGCTTCTTGAACGGCAGCAGCGGCATCTGTCCAGTCTTCCCAGCTTGCAGTAGCCATATCAGGAAGTTCAACGCCCGCCAGTTCAAACAAGGTTTCATTGACATAAGGACCTGTTACGGTAAAGGCATCTGGGAAACCGCCCAAGCCCGTACCTTCATTGGTCATCGCCGCAAGGATGGGTGCAGGGTAATTTTCTGCCCAATAGGTAGCGGTTTCTTCGTCTAGGTAGGGGGTTGCATCAAAATATTGACCTGCATAAGCGGCAAAATTGGTGATGCGTGCCAAATCTGGGGCTTCGCCAGCTTCTACTTGAATGGGAAGTTGTTCGTCAATATTGGCGTAAGGCACAATAGAAACAACGACATTAATGCCTGTTTCTTCGCTAAAGCGTGCCAATAGGTCGGTATAGACATCACATTCTATACCGTCTTGATAACAACGGAACTCAAGTTCAACATCTTGGGCTTGTACGAAACTGCTCATCATGAGCGTCAACAAAACTGCTAAAATGGAGATTTTATAACGTGCGTTCATTATTTTCCCTCGTCTTCATAAAAATATTAACTAGCCAACGGATAGTAGAGACCAACGGTTTTTGCATCGCATCCTTTCTCATCCTAATTGTATACAAAATTTATTATCGCAAGCTCAAAGACTCACGTTAATAACCTTTTTAGGGTGCTAAAGCGCAGATGAAAGCATCGTTTGCGGAACAGCCGTAGATGCTCTTACCACTAATTGCGCCTTAAACGTCAGTTGCGCCCTCTCTAAGAAGGGATAGCGCACTTGGTCAACCAATATTTTTAATGCCCAATGCCCCTCACGTACTCTATCATAAGAAATAGATGTAATGGATGGAACATTTTGGCGTGCCACATCGGTATTGTCAAACGATGCCACAGAAACTTGTTGAGGCACAGCAATTTCTCGCGCCCTTAACACAGATAAGCCTTCTGCCAAATAAGTATCATTCACAAACACCATCGCCGTAACAGCAGGGCTAATGCTCAGGGCTTTTTCGGTTGCGTCTACACCATTTCCTAAACACACCCACCCAGTATCAGGTTTAATCTTAGCTTCTAGCAGGGCTTGGCGATAGCCTTCTAAGCGTGTATGAGTGTAGTCATAAGCCGTGTTTCCGCCCACAAAGGCAATGCGTTCATGCCCTAAGCCTGTTAGGTATGCCACGAGATTAAAGGCGTGAGATACTTCGTGGCGCCGAATCCCAGAAATATCGGTATGTGTTAGGTCACGCCCCAGCACCACACAAGGAATCCCTAACAACATTGCCTTATCCAACAATGGCTCATCCTGTTTTGTACCAAAAACTAGCACACCATCAGGGCGCAAATTTTCATCCGATAAGTACAAGTGGGCAATATGTTGGGGTGAGGCGTTGGGTTCGTTCATGACAAGGCGCAACTGTACGTTAAACATTTCTGATGCCGACTGAATCCCTTGCAACACTTCACTAAACACATAGCTAGAGCGCAAAATAGGCGGGTGCAACACCATCACAGAAAGCGCGCGCGCTTTTGCGTCACCGTTTACATGCTCCCATTCGTTGGGGCTGTATTGTGGGCTGATGGCTTGCAGTTCTTCAACGGCTTTTAGCACAGTTTGGCGCATCTCATCAGAAACGCCCGCTTTGTTGTTTAGTACAAGCGACACTGTACTCTTTGAAACCCCTGCAAACTCGGCAATTTGGCGGACAGTTGTCATCATTTTTACCGAAATCTACTATCACCTATTGCCAAAATATAGCATGTTGTTGTCTAATAGTCAAGAGAACGGACAAACGAACACTGATTGTTCGTTTGTCCAGATAAAATTATTAACATGAGGAGGGTTTAAGATGCCAATTAGCCAAGATGACTTTAGAGATGCCCTACGTCATTTCCCCGCAGGAGTTACACTTGTAACTGTAAAGGCAGGCGATGAACGACACGGTTTAACCGTTTCTGCGTTTGTTTCTGTATCACCCACTCCCCCTCTTATTTCTGTGATTATTGACCATAAAGGGCGCGGGCATGAGCTTTTTGAACAAAGTAACGCCGTCTTTGCTGTCAATATTCTGCGTGAAGGGCAAGAAGAACTCTCTAATCACTTTGCCCGTTCAAAAGAAGACCGCTTTAGCCTAGGTAGTTGGACAACCGCCGTAACAGGTGCGCCCGTTTTAGCAGATGCCCTCGCATGGCTTGATTGCACGGTCTATAGCCGCCATACGGCAGGCTCACACACCATTTACATTGGCGAAGTGCAAGCCAGCAAAGTGATTGAACCCGATGCCAAACCCCTAATTTATTGGAACAGAGGGTATCGCGAAATTGAAGAATAACGTTATCTGATTAGAAAAATAATTTTTATACGGAGACTAAACCCATGATTGAAGTACGCTCACCCCATCTTACTGGCGCAGAAGTGGCGTGGTTTGCCCCTCTCTGTAGCGATGATTACCAATACTTAGGCGTGCCAAATAGTAGCCTAAAGAGCAGTTTTGCCCATACCAGCGAAATTTTACTAACGGCAGATAAGCTCGGCTTTCGTAATATCCTTTGCCCTAGCTCTTATCAAGTTGGGCAAGATACCCTGCTATTTGCGGCGGGTGTTGCCCCCCAAACCCAAAATATCAACCTGCTTACGGCAATTCGTTGTGGTGAACTACACCCCCCCATGTTGGCACGTTCTATTGCTACCCTAGACCACATGCTAGAAGGGCGTTTAACCGTCAACATCATTTCATCAGATATGCCTGGCGAAGTGCTAGATTCTGCCAGCCGTTACCAACGCTCGCGTGAAGTCATCGAAATTTTGAAGCAAGGCTGGACACAAGACCACATCGACTTTTCGGGCAAGTTCTACAACTTCAAGTTTGATTACACCGACCCCCTTAAGACCTACCAACAAGACGGCGGACCCCTGCTATACTTTGGTGGCTATTCACCCGATGGCAAAGACCTCTGCGCAGAACATTGTGACGTTTACCTGATGTGGCCCGACACAGAAGAAAACTTACGCGGACACATGGAAGACATGAGCGCACGCGCCAAAGCCTATGGGCGCAAAATTGACTTTGGCTTGCGCGTTCATATGGTGGTGCGTGAAACAGAAGCAGAAGCCGATGACTATGCACAAGGGCTGGTGTCTAAACTAGATACTGACCTTGGCGATGCCATCCGCAACCGCGCCCAAGATGCCAAGTCTTTAGGGGTCGCATTGCAAGCCCAAGCCCGTGAACGCTCTGATGATAAAGGCTATGTTGAACCCAATATGTGGACAGGCATCGGGCGTGCCAGAAGTGGCTGTGGGGCGGCTTTGGTGGGTAGCCCACAACAAATTTTAGACAAAATTCAACGCTATATGGACATGGGGATTCGCGCATTTATCTTTTCGGGCTATCCGCACCTTGATGAGTGCAAAAAGTTTGGCGAACTTGTAATGCCCCACCTAGAAACCATCTCGATGCCCCAAGCACAAGGACGTATCCCTAGCGCACCCCCCAACACACCGCTTGCTGCGGGTGTTCGTAAAATGTAACCTACCTAAAAAGGACACTACGGCACAGATGAAAACCTACCGCATTCCACAAACAGATTTAGAAGTCTCACGTTTAGCCTTTGGCACATGGCACATCGGTGGTACATGGGATAGCACGCCCCCCACGCCCGAAATTCAGGCGCGTACCGATGCCCTCATTCATGCTGCTGTAGAATACGGCATTACACTCATTGACCTTGCCGACATCTATACACGCGGTAAATCAGATAGTGTGGTCGGCGAAACCCTTAAGAAAACACCCAGCCTACGTGAAAAAGTGGTTTTACAAGAGAAAACTGGCATTGTGCTTTCTGATGAAGTGTATGCAGGCTCGATGGGGCATTATGATTTTAGCTACGAAAACATCACGACCAAGCTAGAAACCAGCCTCAAACGCCTTAACACCGACTATGTAGACCTCTTGCTTTTACACCGCCCCGACCCCCTAGTAGAACCTGAAGAAGTGGCACGCGCCTTTGATGCCCTTCATGCCAGTGGCAAAGTGCGTTACTTTGGCGTAAGCAACCACACGCCCGCCCAAATTGAACTTTTGAAGAAATATGTGCGCCAACCGCTTGTTGTGAATCAATTAGAGCTAAATTTGCTCCGCAATGACCTCATCAACGATGGCATTGTATCTAATACCGACATGGCACACTACACAGGCACACGCGATACTTTAGACTATTGCCGTTTACACGATATGGTCGTACAAGCATGGTCACCTGTGGCGGGGGGCAGGCTGTTTGTAGAACGCGACGACACCCCCCACAATGTGCGCCAAACAGTGCATCTAATTGCCGAACTCGCCGAAAAACACCAAACCACCCGTGAAGCCATTGCGTTCGCTTGGTTGTTGCGTCACCCCGCGCCCATTCAGCCCATCATCGGCACAATGAGCGTAGAACGCCTAGCGGATAGTGTGAAAGCGGATAGCGTGGAACTTTCGCGTGTTGAGTGGTTTATGCTTTTGGCGGCAGCCAATGGCGCAGGCGTTCCCTAAACGTCACTTAAAACTGGGGCAATTCTTGATAGGTTGCCCTACACTATCGTTATTTTTATAGATGCGCTGATAACAGAACCCAACGATTAGAAATGATGACACCATGACAAATAATAAAGAACTTCGTCCACGCGCTCTTTCTCTTAGCTCACAATTTGGCTACTTGCCCGATTCTGACCGCTACCTTACCGCCCGCCCACAGCCCAAATATCGCTTTAACATCATCGGTACAGGCATTATCGGGCAAGAACACATCAATATTACACATCTTGAAGGGCGTGCCACGGTACACGGTATTTATGACCCCAACCCCAGAAGCGTAGAAACCGCACAAGCCCTTCATGCCCGTTGGTCACAAGAACCGCTTGTCGTTTACGATTCATTAGAGGCAGCGTGCAACGCCCCCGAAGCCGATGCCATTCTTATCTGTACGCCAAACTACACCCATTTAGAAGTGTTAAAAGTGGTCGTAAAATCGGGCAAGCCCATCTTGCTAGAAAAGCCCATTGCCACCACCGTACAAGATGCGCTAGAAATTACAAAAATTGCCGAAGCCTACCCCAACGTGTTTCAAATTGGGCTACAGTATCGCTATAAGTCTATTAGCGTAGAAGCCATTCATGAAGTTCTTAAGCGTCAAACGCTGGGTAACGTTAAGCTCATTAGTATGCAAGAACACCGCATCCCTTTTTTAGATAAAGTAAACCAATGGAACAAGTTCTCTAAGTTTTCGGGCGATAGCCTCATAGAGAAGTGTTGCCATTACTTTGACCTCATGAACCTTTTTGCCCAATCCAAGCCTGTTCGCGTGTATGGGTCGGGCGGGATGGCGGTCAACTTCAAAGATTTTGAGTATGAAGGCGAAAAATCCGACATCCTAGACAATGCCTTCGTGATTATTGATTATGCCAATGGCGTGCGCGCCAATTTTAGCCTGTGCATGTTTGCGCCCATGTTCTATGAAGAACTAATTGTGTGTGGGGATGAAGGGCGTTTAAGAGCATGGGAGCAAAAGACCTATTTG
The DNA here is from genome assembly GCA_034437555.1 of Anaerolineae bacterium. Taxonomy (GTDB): domain Bacteria; phylum Chloroflexota; class Anaerolineae; order Aggregatilineales; family Phototrophicaceae; genus JANWYT01. The sequence goes on from DAOTTQ010000037.1 coordinate 324,170, forward strand.
CCTCACCAAGACCTTGAGAGCCACATGGAAATTATCTGTGGCGAAAACAAGCCCTCGCGCACCATCCAGCCCGCCTATCCCAAGTGGATAGAAGAAAGTGGTCATAATGGCGCGACCTTCTTTGAGCATGTGTACTTTGTAGACAATATTGAAGGCAAGCCCACCAGTACGGCTTCTGCTCGTGAGGGGCTTTGGTCTGTGATTGTGGCAGCCGCCGCCCAAGAGTCTATTAAACGCGGGCAAGTCGTCATCATTGATGATTACCTTGCCGAATTAAACATTCAACTTTAACTGCCCTAATGCCCTGCATCTGTTGCGTGGGGCTTTTTTCATTTTCGTTAGGTAAATGATGATGCGAACCTTTTCCATGCCCTCACCCGCGCTTTTGTGGGGGTTCTTGCTTGTTTTTGTGGTGGGGTGCTTGGGATGGTGGCTGGCGCAATACATCCCGTCGCTCGGCAACGTAACACTCGCCATCCTCATCGGCGTGCTGGTGGGCAACGCGCTTTCCAGCTGGAAAAGTATAGAAGTGGGCGCAAAGTTTGCAGAAAAAGAGATTTTGCCTATTTCTATTGGCTTGCTTGGCGTAGAACTCTTATTAGGCAGCCTATTGTCTTTGGGCCCCCTTGCTATTGCCGTGATTGCGGTGTCTATTACCACTGCCATGCTGGTGAGTATGCGTGTTGGCAAGTGGCTGGGCTTCTCACAGAGCTTTAGCCTAATGATGGGCGCAGGCAACGCTATTTGTGGCTCGTCCGCTGTTGCGTCTACCAGCCTTGCGCTTAAAGCCAATGAATCCGATACCGGTATCGCCATTGGGGTGGTCAACCTCTTGGGGACAATCGGCATCTTTGCATTGCCATCTCTCATTGGTTTTTTGGCAATGTCTCACTTAGAGGGTGGTTTACTAATTGGGGGTACGCTTCAAGCATTTGGACAAGCCCTTGCCGCAGGCTTCTCGGTTAGCCCCGAATCGGGGCAAGTGGCAACTGTGGTTAAAATGGGGCGCGTACTAATGCTGGGACCCGTGGTTATTTTGCTAAGTTTGTGGATGCAATCTAACGCTATGCCCCCCCTAGAAGATGTTCAGGTACGCACGCCACGCTTCATTTTTGGTTTCTTTGCCATGAGCATTATTGCCAGCTTGCACGTCCTCCCCCAAGAGGTTATTACTAGCATTGCCATGCTTGGTAAGTTTTTGTTGGTAGTAGCAATGGCAGGCATTGGCATGAGGATACAGTTTAGAACGCTCTTTAGGTCGGGATTAAAGGCATTACTCTTTGGGCTGATTGTTTCTGCGATTCAGGTCACGGTGACGGTGATTGTCGTCCTACTATTGGCGTAAGCGCACGCCAAAAACGGATACACCTTTTGTCTTTTCAAAGAACATCCCACGTGGGTGTTTTTTTGATTCTGACATTTGGGCATATAATAAAAGTTATAACGACTGTAACAGATGAGGTGAGAAGTGATGAAACGCATTATAGTACTCTTGGTTTGTAGTTTTTTGCTTGCGTCTTGCAATTTAGGAGGGGTGGAGGGTGCTTCTAGTGCTATTATGCCTAGCCCTACACCAGAAAGCATTACCGAAACCGCCACCAACATCAGCGAAGCAACCGCCACAACGGTGACACCAAGCAATAGCGCGTGTCCGTCACCTATTATGGAAGCCATTAACACGCTCAAAATTGTATGCCAAAGCACCCAGCGCAATCAAGTTTGCTATGGCAACCCGCTCATCCAAGCGCAATTTAGCGCGCCCGTCAACTTTGCCAAAACAGGCGATACCGCGCCATTTACCCAGCTTCAAACTATCGAATTGCTCTCCGACATTGCCAATAACGCCTATGGTATTGTACTCATGCGTTTACAAGCCAATATCCCCGACACACTGCCCGGACAAAACGTAACGTTTTTACTGTTTGGTGAAGGTGAACTAAGTAACGGGGGCGCAAACGGGCTTTACTTTAGGGGGGGCATTGGCGAACCCGTATGTAATGACTTGCCTCATGATGGGCTGTTAGTTCAAACACCCAGTGGGGCTGCTAACGTCACGTTTCTGCTGAATGGCGTGGAAGTGTCTTTAGGGTCTACGGCATATTTTGAAAACGTGAACGCCAATACTCTGCGCGTTAACGTCATTGAGGGCAACGCCATTTTAAGCGTACAAGGAGAATCGCAAGCCGTGCCTGCGGGGATGCGAAGCGATGTAACGCTAGACAACAGCGGCATAGCCATCTCTGCGCCCACCATTGCCCAGCCCTATGACATCGCGCCTTTGCGCCCATTGCCCCTAAACGCTTTAGAACGCACCATCGAAACCGCCCCACCCGGACGCGCCAATGGCACAACAGAGGGAAGTGTGCGTTTACTAGACGAAACGGGCAGGCAGGCGCAGATGTCATTTGCCGCCTATGCCCCAAACACCACAACCTACATCAAGGGCGAACTTGGTAATAGCTTGTCCTTACCCGATGGCGCATACGATATTCGTATCGAAACCCGCCCTGTTACCACTGTGCCTGTGCGCGTGGTAGGCGGCGAAACCATCACCCTAACCATGCCACCCAGTGGCGGAATAGCCCTTGTAGACGCACAAGGCAACCTTAGCGATTTTGTGGCGGGTATTTACTTACCAAATACCACGACCTATGTTACGGGTGTTACGAATGGCGAAATGAACATTTTAGAGGGGACTTACGATATTCACATCGAAACACGCCCCGTCACCATCCTCGCCATTAAGGTAGCTAGAAATGAAGTCACCACAATACGCATGCCCATAGTGGGTAGACTAGCGTTTATAGATGCCAATAAACGCCCCATCAGCAATATCATCACACTATACGAGGCAGGCACAACGCGTCATGTAGATAGCACATCCATTGGTGTGTTCGATAACCTACTTGAGGGAACGTATGACGCATGGATAACGCAGGACGATGGCACCGATGACATTCGCCCTGTGCGCGTCATTGGGGGGCAAACCAACACCATCCAAATCATAGAAGATGCCACGCCCACACCCTCACGCAATGCACGCGCAACCGCCACACCGATGACTATTCGTCCCTTTACCAATAGCTTCAGCCCCGCCTTTATTCCCACCGCTACCCCCGGACGATAAACAATAAAGGGGCGCATCATTTGACGATACGCCCCTTTATTTTTCATAGTTTGGCAGAATTTACGCTAGCTGTTTACAACGCGCTCTACAATTTCGGTTACTTTGATGATGCCTTCTGGCGACCCCTTGCGGATGGCAAGTTTTACTTCACCAATGGCGCGGGTCACTTGAATGTCACGGGGGCATGAAGGCGTACAGTTATACACAGTACGGCAGCGCCACACGCCATTAGGCTCACTTAAAATGTTCAAGCGGTCTTGGGCGGCTTGGTCACGAGTATCAAAGATAAAGCGATGTGCCTGTACAATTGCAGCGGGTCCCACATACTTACCATTTGCCCAGAACGAAGGGCAGGAGGTGGTACAGCACGCGCACAAAATACACTTGGTTGTGTCGTCAAAGCGTTCACGGTCTTCTTGGGTTTGTAGGCGTTCACGACCATCTGCGGGCAAGGGTGTGTCATTGATAAAGAAAGGCATCACCGTCTTATAGTGGTCAAAGAAGGGTTCCATGTCCACGACCAAATCTTTAACCACAGGCAAGCCCAAGATAGGCTCTATGGTGACTTTGTTACCCACATCTTGCATCAACACTTTACACGCCAGCGCATTTACGCCGTTAATCCGCATCGCATCACTACCACAAACACCATGTGCGCAAGAACGGCGCAAAGTAAGCGTGCCGTCTTGTTCCCACTTAATGCGATGAAGCATTTCTAGCAGGCGGTCGGTGGGGTCAATTTCTTTAAGGACAAATTCTTCCCAATGGGGCTTGTCTTTGCCGGGAATTTCTGGGTTTTGCCGTCTAATTCTAAAAGTAACTTCCATGATAAACACCGTTCCTTGTTTATTTTTAGGCGTAAGGCTTATTGTATTGGGCAATTAGAGAGGGCGACCTAGCAACGAGGTCGCCCCAATGCTTTATGATTTAGTAAACGCGTTCTTTGGGTGCAAAGCGTGCGTCTTCGGCGGCAAGGCTTAGGTCTACTTTTTTCTCGGTATTAATGCGATAGGCGGGTTTTTGCAAGTCACCCTCTTGGTAAATGAGGGTATGTACCAACCATTCGGCATCATTACGCTTGGCAAAGTCGTCACGGCTGTGCGCCCCGCGTGATTCCTTGCGGTTACGTGCGCTAATAGCTGTCACGGTAGCAAGGTCTAGCAACGCGCCCAGTTCCCACGCTTCGATAATGTCCGTATTAAACTTGTGTCCCTTGTCGTCAATCTTGATGTCTGTCAAGAAGCTATGGCGCAGGGCATCCAAGCCATCAACAGCTTCGGTCATGGTTTCTTCGGTGCGATACACGCCCACATTGTCCATCATCATTTTTTGCATGGCGTTTCTTAGTTCATAAGGCTTGGTTTTGCCTTTGCTGTTGCGAATGCGTTCAAACTCGGCTTCTACTTCTTTACCCGCATCAGCAGGCAGGTCTGTCCAGCCTAATTGCTTCACATCTTGTGCCACTTGAATACCGCCGATACGACCAAACACAATCAGGTCTACAAGGCTATTTGTACCCAAGCGATTTGCACCGTGCACGCTCACACAAGCCACTTCGCCAGCTGCGTACATGCCGGGCAATACTGTCCAATTTTCATCAGTCACCACTTGCGCCTTAGTATTCGTAGGAATACCACCCATTGCATAGTGTGCGGTGGGTTGGATGGGCATGGGTTCTTTTACGGGGTCTACGCCTAAGTAAGTACGGCAGAAGTCCAAAATATCGGGCAATTTCTTTTCAACATAGCTGGCATCAATGCGGTCTTCGCGCCCTTCTTCGGCAAAGTAGCGGTTGACGGTTTCGGGGCGAACATCCAAATAAACGTAGTCCTTGCCCTTAATACCATTACCCTTCTTCACTTCGTCATAGATGGCACGGCTCACCACATCACGGCTGGCGAGGTCTTTTGCGTTGGGGGCGTATGTTTCCATAAAACGCTCACCCTTGTTATTTAGCAACACGCCACCTTCACCACGCACGCCTTCGGTAATCAAAATCCCCATTTTATAAATGCCTGTGGGGTGGAATTGGAAAAATTCCATGTCTTGCAATGGTACGCCACGGCGCAACACAGCAGCAGCCCCGTCGCCCGTCATACTGTGCGCGTTAGAAGTAACGCTCCAGCAACGTCCCCAGCCACCGCTTGCAAAGAACGTGGCTTTGCCGTGGAAAATATGGAACTCGCCAGAGCCTAGCTCAATAGCAACCACGCCCACACAAACACCCTTATTCATCAAAACGTCTACAACCTGAAATTCATCAAAGAAGTTCACGTTTTGCTTAATGCAGTTTTGATATAACGTCTGCAAAATCATGTGTCCAGTGCGGTCTGCGGCATGGCAGGCACGGCGTACCAATTGCTCGCCAAAGTTACGCGTATGACCGCCAAAACGGCGTTGACTAATGCGTCCTTCAGAGGTGCGGTCAAAGGGCAACCCCATGTGTTCTAGCTCAATAACGGCTTCAACTGCGCCTTCTGCCAACACTTTAGCAGCGTGTTGGTCTGCCAAGTAATCGCCACCTTTAACAGTGTCATAGGCGTGGTAAAGCGGTTTGTCTTCGTCAAGATTGCCCAGTGCTGCCCCAATGCCGCCCTGTGCTGCCCCCGTATGAGAGCGTGTAGGATACAGCTTGCTGACAACGGCAACATCAGCACCGCCACGGCTGGCGTAAAGTGCCGCCATTAAACCCGCGCCGCCTGCCCCTACAATAATCACTTCATGCTTATGAATCTTCATCTGACCTATCTCCTCAAAAAAACTAACAATACATCCTCAACCTAACGGCGGCGTATCGCTTCTGCCGCACTTTTTGCCATTTCAATGGCAGAGGGTTCAATAGTGCCTAAGAGAGCTGCACCACCCACAACCAAGAGCGTTACCGCCCCCATCACACACACATAACCCATTGCACGGCGTAAAATAGGGCTGTCTTGGGTGTAGTCGGTAAGTACATAGCGCAAGCCATTAAACCCGTGTATAGTGGCTAATGATAAAAGCGCGATGTCGTATAATTTCCATACCGTTACACCACCCACAAGGAAACTCCAACGATGCATCACAAATTCGGTTGCTGTGCCACTGACGTTAATCAAGTCTGTGCCTACAACCGTCTTGCCTGCCACCGTTAAATCAAACACGCCTTGCAAAATGTGAATCATTGCCAAGTGACCAAACACCAATGGCACAATTAGCAAGCCCGATACGCGCATAAAAGACCACCAGAAGCGTTCTAAATTGCTACCTTGTGCTTTTGCGTCGCCCGCAGGCGTTTGTGGCTTGATAACAACCCCATACAAGCCCGACAAAACAACAGAAGCAATCACCGCAATCACCATGCCGACAACAAAGGGCAATTGCTCTACAATGGCTTCAATAGGGGACAAAACGTAGGGGTCGGTTTGATAATGCACCACCACATGATAGCCCATCGACAAGAACGTAGGCACAAGAATAACGGCAGTTGCACCTAGCACAATGTAGGCAGCGCGTTCTTGGTATTTCCAAAGTTTGGGATTGTAGTCCATGACGACAATGCGAAGCCCATTGAGCGCGTGATAAACCACAGCAAACACCAAACCAAACTCACCTAATGTAAAGAGAGGAGACTGATAAACCGCAATGGCTTTTTCATAAAGTTCTGGGTAAAACACAGACCAAGAGGTGTCTACTACATGCAGGATCAAGAAAAAAACGACCCCCAAACCAGTTAGGCGGTGTAAAACCCAGCTCCACTGACCAATAGCCCCACGATAGCGCAGGGTTTCACGTAATGTAAGAATAAGCGATGCCAACTTAAACAACCTTTCACTGCTTATTTGATGGTTGGAAAAAACAATTTAACCTACGTAGTGAATTCTTTTTTATCTTGTGAATTATACCACATACAAAGTCAATTCGTCACGGCTTTAACACAAAGTTTAAGACCACTCCTACGCAGGTTTTTATAAGATTATCGTGAGCTTCGTACCCATTCTGGCAATAGCAACAATTGAATCAGGCTATTGAGTACCACAATCACGGTACTGCCCTCATGTGCCAGCACACCCACAGGCAAGGGCAATTGAATTAAGAACGCCCCCGCTACCAAAAACATAATCACCAACAATGCAAACGTGATGTTTTGCCACACCACGCGCCTTGTGCGCTTTGCTAAAGCAATCGCGTTCACAATGCGGTCAATACTATCGCCCATCAGTACCACATCGGCAGTTTCCATTGCCACATCACTGCCTGCGCCCCCCATCGCAATACCAACCGTGGCGGTAGCCAGTGCGGGCGCATCGTTAATGCCGTCCCCCACCATGCCTACACTGCCAAACTCTTTGATTAGCTCTTGGATGGCGGTGACTTTGTCCTCTGGCATTAGGCTGGCTTTGAAGCGTTTAATCCCTAATTGGTCGGCAATTGTTTTGGCAACGCGCTCATTATCGCCCGTAAACATTGCCACACTTACGCCGATGTCGCTCAACTGCTGAATGAGGGCTTTACTGGTGCTACGTAGGGGGTCTGACAGGGCAAGCAAGCCCACCCATTGACCATTACGCAGTACGCCCATCGTAGTTTTACCCTGTGATGAAAACGTTTCAAAGGCTTCGCTTAAGGTTTCGGGCAAGGGGGTAACGCTTATGAGGTACGAAACACTGCCTAAGAGAATCGTTGCGCCCGCATACGTTGCCTGAATCCCGCGCCCCACTAAGGCTTCAAAACCTTCTATATCGCCCATCGTTGCGCCAACCTCTTTGGCTTTTGCGACGATGGCGCGTGCCAAAGGATGCTCACTTCGGGCTTCTACACTGCCCGCAATGCTCAATAGCTCGGTTTCACTCACATCAAGCGGAATCATGTCGGTAACAGTAGGCTTGCCAATGGTGAGGGTGCCTGTTTTATCAAAGGCGATGGCTTTTAGGGTTGCCAGGTGCTCCAAGTACGCGCCCCCTTTTAGCAATACACCCATCCGCGCCGAAGAAGCAATTGCGCTAATGTACGCCGATGGCACGCTGATAATGAGCGCACAGGGCGAAGCCACCGTCATAAAGACCATTGCCAAATAGAAATTATCTTGAAAGTTTGCGCCCAGTAGCAACGGGGGCAATGTAATCAAAAGCCCTGTCGCCAAAATAATCAGCGTGGCGTAAATTTGTTCAAAGCGGTCTAAGAAGCGTTCCGTAGGGGCTTTGGTATCTTGGGCTTCTTCTACCATTTGAATAATGCGGGCAAGCGTGGTTTGCTTAGCGGTTTTGGTGGGCTGAATATCTAGGATGCCCTGCTTATTTAGTGTGCCAGCAAAAACAATGTCGCCCACACCTTTATCTACGGGTAAGGATTCGCCCGTAATCGGGGATTCATCAATGGCAGATTGCCCACTTAACACCACACCATCCACAGCAATGCGTTCACCGGGCTTCACCAATAGCACATCTTCTAGCTGAATGTCGCTAAACGGGATGTTAATCACAGCATCCCTGCGCCGCACTTGTGCGGTTTCGGGATACAGCTTAAATAAGCTTTGAATGGCTTGTCGGCTACGACCAATGGCATAATCCTGAAGCACATTAGACAACGAAAACAAGAACAGCAACAACGCGCCCTCTAGCCATTGTCCAATGCTTGCCGCGCCAATTGCCGCCAATACCATTAGCATATCCACGTCTATTTTGCGCTCTTTAACAAGGCTGATGATGGCTGTTTTTGCGCCAAACAAGCCCCCTGCGATATAAGCGGTAACGGCAATCACGCCCATTACACCGCCTGACCATTCAGCACGTCCACCTACTGTTCCCAATGCTAATGCAATTGCCGTAACAACCACAAAATAGGGTTGTAGCCACGCCAAACTAAGCCCTTTGGCGGGTTTTTCTGGGGGTGATGCCTGTTTTTGAGAAAGTGTTTGTGTTGTCATGTTTTTTATCCTAAGGTATTACACTTAATTATCATTTTGTATATTTATATTTTAACCGATGTAAAATAAAAACACAACTGACGTTTATCATGGTTTGTTAGTGGCTAATTTTATGAAATAGGCTCATAATGGGCGTGTACTACCCGTAATTAGCATTTCATGCTATCATAATTACCATGAGCAAACGCCTAAATCAAACGGCACGCCATCGCAACAGGAGAGGATGTGTTCATGCAGCCGCAACAATTTCGCAGCCAACGGTTGGAAGAAGAGCTTAAAAAACTCCACGCTTTTGTGGAAGGCGTGAAGGCAACAGTCATTGTGAATATTGACGGCTTGCTCGTCGCAAGCTATCCCGCCACAGATGATGAAGGATATGATAATCCCACCGGTAGCCCGCAAGTCGCGGCAATGTCCGCAACGCTCATTGGTCTTGCAGAAAAGACGCTAAAACGCCTTGAACAAGGCTCGCTAGAACGCCTCCTTATGGAAGGTGAAGAAGGAACAATGGTTGTTTACCCTGCTGGACGCGCTGCTGTTGCCGTACTAGTTGTTAAAACAGCACACATGGGACATGTTCTTTATGCCACCAAGCAAGCCGCTTATCAAATCGAAACCATTCTATCCACCTAAGGCAGACTGGCGTTTAACACCGTGTCATTCGGTTTTCCTGCCATTCTCATCCTTGCCTTGTTTCTATTACCCGTTGTTGTGTGGGTGGCAAAACCACGCCATTTACGCCAACGGGTAAGTGTTTTTTTACGTGGGGTAATCGTTTTTGTGCTAGTTCTAGCACTGGCACAGCCCGAAATCAGCCAGCCTACACGTCGTCTCTCTGTGATTTTTGTGCTAGATGCCTCTGATAGCATGGGCAAAGATGCCCTCAATAACCAGCTAAACACCATCGAAACCACCCTCACCACCAAAGCTCCTCTAGACGAGTGGGGCGTGATTGTTTTTGGTGCGAATAGTGTCATAGAGCAATCCCTTAGCAGTCGCCCAAACGCGCTTCCTTTGCGCAGCCAAATTATGAGCAACCAAACCAACATCGCCGATGCCCTGAATAAAGCCCTTGCGCTCTTGCCCTCTAACACCGTAGGGCGCATTGTGTTGATGAGCGATGGGCAAGAAACCCAACGCTTTGCCGAAGAAGTGGCACGCAGGGCGCAATCGGTGAATGTGGAAATTTACACCGTTCCCTATGCGCCCCCACGCCCTACAGACGCACGCATTAGCGCACTCAATTTGCCCTCACAGGTTGCCCCCAACCAACCTTTTGACCTTACCCTAGAAGTAATGAGTGACGTTGCCACTTCGGCAACCCTACTTTTATACTCACAGGGGCAATTACTTAGTGAAAGCACCCTGACACTGGGTGAAGGCGCAAATCGCTTCGTTTTAGAGCAACAATTAGAAGGCGCGGGCTTATTTGCCTATACCGCCGAAATCATCGTGCCAAACGATGCCTTTGAGCAAAACAACGCCCTGTCTGCCGTTACACAGGTCACCGGCAGTTTAGGGCTATTGGTGGTAGCGGATGATGCCCGTGAAATTGAAGCCCTGTTGCCTATTTTAGAAAACACAGGCTTTGAAGTGACAGTCAGCACCAGTGCGCGAATGCCCTCTGACGCACTAGCACTGTCGGCGTATGAGGCGGTAGTCATTGCCAATATACCCGCGACATCCCTTACACAACGCCAGCAAGACACCCTAGAAATCTATGTACGCGATACAGGGGGAGGGCTGGTGTTTATTGGGGGCGATAAAAGCTATGGCGTGGGGGGCTATGCCAAAACCACCCTAGAACGCCTTTTGCCGCTTGAAGTCACCATCAAGGACGACCAACGCCTACCCCAATTGACGATTGCCTATCTCATCGACACTTCTGGCAGTATGCAAGCGTCTGCAGATGGCATTAACAGCTATTTGCAATTAGGGCAACAAGCCCTTCTTTTGTCATTAGATGTGCTACAGCCCACAGACCGCGTTGCCATTGCCAACTTTGATAGTAATGGAAAATGGATTGCCCGCTTCCAAAATATCGAACAAAAGTCCGTCCTTTCAGAAGCCGTTGCCAGCCTACAAGGGGGCGGTGGTACAGATATTTTGGCGGGGCTGCGCCTTATTGAAAGCGAAATTTACAATGAGCCATCGCCCCGTAAGCACCTCATCTTATTTACAGATGGGGGTTCATCGGCGTTTCAATTGGTAGACACCGCCGAGAGGCTGTATCAAACGGGCGAAGTGACGCTTTCGGTGGTGGCATTAGGCGCAAACCCGCCCGTTTTTCTAGAGCAAATGGCAGAAGTTGCCGATGGCAACTATCATCGCATTCTGGATGCTAATCAAATCCCGCGCATTTTTGCCCAAGAAGCGGTATTGGCTTCGCGCTCTTACCTCATCGAAGAAACCTTTACGCCTGTTTTAAGCGCGTTTAGCCCCATCATGGATGGCATTAACGCCCTGCCTACGCTAGCAGGCTATGTTGCCACCTCACCCAAAGAAGGAGCACAAATTATTCTGCGTGGCACAGAACCTTACCAAGACCCTATTTTGGCATCGTGGCAAGTGGGACTAGGGCGCGTGGTGGCATTTACTAGTGATGCCAGCGCACGTTGGGGGGCAGAGTGGGCGAACTGGACAGACTTTGGTAAATTTTGGGGGCAAGCCATTTCTTGGGCAGTGCTAGAGCGCAATAGCGATGCGTTTGACGTGCGATTTGAGCGTGTGGGCGACACCGTGCGCGTTACCCTAGATGCCCTTGAAGAGGACGGCACATTCTTAAACGGCTTATCACTCGCGGGGTCAGTTAGTTCACCAACGGGGCGCGAAGGACAAAGTTTGGGCTTTGCACAAACCTCTATCGGGCAATACGAAGCCACTTTTACGCCATCAGAAACGGGTGCGTATGGTATTACCGTAGTGGGGCAAGATGAAAGTGGGCGCGAATTTGCGCTTCGTAAGGGGTGGGTCAACAACTATAGCGATGAATACGCCCAAGACACCCCAAACACCCGCCTATTAGACCGCTTGGCAGAACTTACGGGTGGTGTGGAAGCGAGTGAGAATCTGCCCTTAGTCTTTGCGCCCCCTGATGTGCCAAACGTTGCCAGTACACCCATCTGGGAGGGTTTACTATGGCTGGCATGCTTGCTGTGGGTAATCGATATTGCGGTGCGCCGTCTTATCATCAGCGCCAGCGACCTTGCACGTTTACGCGCATGGCTAACCCTCAAACGCCCTCAATCCAGCGACACACGCCTAGATAGCCTCTTGAACGCTAAAGCCCGCGCTACCACCACAAAAAAGAGGGATGATTCACTATAGAATTATCCCTCTTTCCCGATGAAAAACTGCTTTTTTAGTCGTCTTGCTCGTCATACTCAATGGGAAACGCCGCAGAAACATCGGCTGTGCGAATGAGGAACGGAATTTCATCCTTTGCCATAATCATCACCAATGCACCATTGGCTGTTAAAACATCTTGTACAGCGCGCTTTGCTTGCTTTGTGTTGGCAAATTCAACATCCACGTAGGACGATTCTTCGGCTTGTAAGTCCATGACGAAGCGAATGACGACAGGCTTCTGAGTTTTCTCACTCATGACACTAACTCCTTTAGGGTAAATAGGGTAAAGTTTTTAGAACTTTCAAATTTACCCCGCATTTGTTGTGCTTTGTTAAAGTACAGGTTAATTTTTATAGTGAACGTATTGTATTTCTTTTTTTATTTCTACTTTAAGGATGCTTAACCTAATCTTTACATTTCTCATTACAATCGTTAAAATGAAGGAATCGAATGACATAGAATCTTTAAGAGAAACCCGATGAGCGAAGACCCAAAAACCACTTCTAAAGCCAATACCACCCCCACTCCCACACCAAAAGCGCGTGTAATACGCACCATAAAGCCCGCGCTAAAAGATGCGGCGAACACACCCTCACAACCTATCGGCAAGAGTGTTAGCCCTGCGGCAGAATCCACAGAAGAAAAACCTATTGTTGACAAACATAAAGTTGTAGGTCAGACCAAATCGGTTGCACCCGTCGCTGAGACAGTTAAAGAAGTTGTTTCACCTGTAGTAGCTTCTGCCAAAGACGACAAGACCGCTAAAAAAGAAGCCAACGAAGAAGCCCAAATAGTATTGAAAGCAGAAAAAGACATGAAAAAAGCAGAAAAGCAAGCAGAAGAAGACGCGAAGAAACTACTAAAGAAAGACGACAAGAAAGACGACAAGAAAGACGACAAGAAAGATAGCAAGAAAGACAGCAAAAAAGACGAGAAGAAAGAGAGCAAAAAAGATAGCAAGAAAAGCGCGAAGAAGAAGTAAGCAACAAACCTTCTGTCATAACCACGAAGAAAATAGGGGTGTGAGCAAAATAGCTTATACCCCTATTGTTTTATTCGGGAATGCTGTAAAAAATCGTGTTATTCAGCAGGAGCTGCGGGGGCATTCAGTGTTACGCCCGGCACTTGTAGCGTTACATAGTACACGCCAAAACGGTCGTCAAACTCCACTTCGGCGGGGTCTTCTACAATATAAGCCCACAACGCCTTAACTAAATTACCCTCTATCCAGCGTGTACTGCTTTCTAGAGCCAGTGTGCTAAAGTTAAAGCCGGCTGCTTCACTATCCCAATACACTGTAGGCAAATCACGCGTGGGGTCAGAGGGCAACGCCCCAATCCAAGCCCCTTCTGGTACAAAAACGCGCGGTGTTTTGGCTAAGGCACGGCACGCTTCAAGCACTGTGGTGTACAAATTGCCGTCCCATCCCCCAAAGCTATCGGTAACATGCTTAAGTCCACTTACCTCAAGAATAATTTGTTCGTACACAGGGGTTATACTTTGGGGTAACTGTAACGGAAAGCCTTCTTCAAACGTGAATAAAAGAACGTCTATCGTTAAAAAGCTCACAAAATCTTGAATGGCTAAATCGGGCAAAAAGTCGAATAAGACTTGCACACCATTGCCTCCAGAAGTTGTCCATACCACGCGCCCGTCGCCATAAATTGTGCAATCCGGGATATGGTTTGCCAGTCCGCCTTGTGTGCGTTCTCCGCCTACTACATCCGCCCTAAACACCACATGGAGCGGGCCACGTTCCCATATAATGGGGCTAACAGGGGTAGAAAGTTCAGTTTCTTGGGGGGCTTCCCCACCGCATGCCGCTAAGGACACTGCTAAAAATGCCATCATGAACAAAACACGCCAAGAGTTCATTCGCTATCCTTTAGGTAATGCTTGGTCTGCTAACGCCTAGTATAAACCAAACTGCGTGGTTATGCCGTTGCAGTTTAGGGGGGTTTTGCGCTAAAATCAAAACAATTGAGAACAAACGTTCATTATCAGAACAGGCGAACAGCATGGCAAAACAGCGCATAAAATACGTTTGTAGCAATTGTAGCAGGCAATCACCCGCAAAAATGGGGCGTTGTCCTAATTGTGGCGAGTTTAATACGATGGTGGAAGTCATAGAAGAAGCTAAAGCCACCATCGCAAAGCAAGCCGCACGCCTGCCCAAAGCCCTTCCTACGTCACATCCCCAACGCCTAAGCGACATTGGCACACAAATGGAAGAACGACTCTTTGTCCCGATTGAAGAGTTTAGCCGTGTGCTAGGGGGTGGGTTAGTAGAGGGCAGTATTACCCTACTAGGGGGCGAGCCGGGCGCAGGCAAAAGTACCCTCCTGTTACAAATGTCGGCATTACTGGCAAATGAGCATGGCACGGTGTTATATGTCAGTGGCGAAGAAAGCGCACGCCAAATAAAAATGCGGGCAGAACGCCTTAAAATCGACGCCCCTAGCCTTTACTTGGTGACAGAAACCAACCTCAGCATTATTTTTCAGCATGTAGAAGCCCTAAAGCCCGTCATTTTGATTATCGATTCAATTCAGACCACCTATACCGATGAAGTAGACGCATCGCCCGGCTTGGTGTCTCAAGTGCGAGAGTGTGCCAGCCGACTGCAAACGCTGGCAAAGACCACAGGCATTAGTGTTTTTCTCATTGGGCATGTAACTAAAGAGGGCAATATCGCCGGTCCGCGCGTCCTAGAACACATTGTAGACACGGTGCTGTATCTTGAAGGAGATCCATTCCAATCATTTCGTTTGCTTAGAAGCGTCAAAAATCGTTTTGGGGCAACCAGTGAAGTAGGCGTGTTTGAGATGCAGGGCTTGGGCATGGTCGAAGTGCCGAACCCTAGTGAAGCGTTTTTAGCCGAGCGCGTGATTAACGCCTCTGGAAGCGCGATTGCGGTTACTATGGAAGGCACACGCCCCCTCTTAGTAGAAATTCAGGCGCTTACTAGCCCCACGGCTTTTGGCAACCCACGCCGTACCCCCAACGGCATCGACATGAACCGCCTATTACTGATTGGCGCGGTGCTAAGTAAGCGCATTGGGCTAAGGCTGTTTGAGCAAGATATTTTTGTGAATGTGGTAGGGGGTATGAAGGTGAGCGAACCTGCTAGTGACCTTGCCATGGCGATTGCCATTGCCAGTAGCTACTTTGACCGCTCTGTGCCTGCGGATATGGCGATTATTGGTGAAGTAGGCTTAAGTGGGGAATTGCGGGCGGTATCACAGCTTGGGGGGCGCATCAACGAAGCCAGCAAAATTGGCTTTCGCCGTGTGCTGATTCCCAAAATGCGCCGTCCCCTAGAGGACATACCGCCCAATGTAAAACTGATAGAGTGTCGAACCATTGCAGACGCACTACGGCTCGCCATTCCAGAAGGGACAAAAAGCCCCTAGTTGATAAACTGTGCCACCACTACCAGCAAGCCAATCAATACAGCGGCTAATAAGCCCATGTCGCGCAGGTCTTTCACTACAGTGGTATAGTCTTTACGCATTTCTTCGGGCGTGGTGAACTTAGTCGGGTTGTTCAGGTGTTCCTGAATGGTCTCAAAATCTAGTTCACCGCGTTGCTTTGCCTTCTCAAACTGCGATTGAGTAATGCGTTGAGAACTGGTGGTTGGTTTTCTACGGCGTGTAGAGGCGGGAGGAGGCAGCGTTTCTACCACACGCGCCACCGCCTGTACAGGGGCTTCTTGCGCTTCTTCGGCGGGGGGGGGTGGCGTTACGCCCAGTTGTTGGCGAGCGCGTTCTAGCGTTTCTTGTGGGATATTGGGCGTGCTATTGCGATTTGTTTTACGGCGTGCCATCGTGTGCCTTCTTTTTTGAGCGTTTAGGTGTCTACTTTTTCGGCAAATACAATATAGCGTTTGTTGTTTACTTGATAAGGGTAACAGCTTATCAGCGTTGCCGCAGAATAGCCCCGATTATCCATCACGTACACATCATCAGGGTCTACAATGTCTGTTCGTGTGACGCGATAGGTGTAAATTTGGGTCTGGGTATAAATTTGGAAGTACATGCCGGGCTTTAGCTGATCCAAGTCTTTGAACAATTGCCCATAAATGTCATTGTGTGCCGCCAAAACAATGTTGCCGTCACGGTCAACGGGCGTTGCCGCATTCGGAAGCATCCCCACCCCCAACTTTAACGCTTCCCAGTCTACGCCTTGCACAATCGACTGGTCAATCCGTAAGTCTGGAATCACCACGCGCAACGGTGTTTCGGGTAGTGTGGGCGCACGCTCTACATTAGGGGGCAAAAAGATTTGGTCGCGCAGTTGAGAGCGCAAATTGGCAGGAATTTCGTCAAAGTTAAATTGCCCGCCTCCTTCTTGATTGGGTGGCGTATGCCCACCGGGAAGCACCACGCGCGCCAAGTTTAGCGTGGGCGTGGGGGCAAGTGTGGGAATACTGGCACTAAGGACATCTTGGGCGGCGCGTTGTGCTTCGGCAGTTTTATCTTGCAGGGTAAAAATGCTAGAAGCCATCATGACCCCTACGGCAATCAACCCCACCACTGCCAAGCCTTCTACCAGCAATAGCAAGCGGTCTAAAAATTTGCGCCCACCCTCGCCACCCTCAGCGCGTTTGCGCTTAATAGGCAATGCCTCATCTTCAAAGTACATGCCGTCCTCACCCACAATGCGCGGCGCGGCTGTGGGCTGTGGTGTACTCACCATGCGTCCACTATTTTGCATACGCTGTAGGCGGTCTTGGCGTGCTTGGCGTTTTTTAATGACCAACACACGCTCCAGCTCTTCTATTGAAAGTTCGTCTACGTTTCTTTTATCAGGCATTGTTTATTCCACATCCTATCTCAATGTGATTATAATGGGGATAGTGTAGAGCGCAATATGCGTTCACCCGTAACTTTTTTCTAACCTGTGCGGTATAGGCACTAAGACGATGCTGAAACCGCACAATCATTCGTCTAGACAAAGGATTGTGTGTTGGAACGCGCTGAAGAAAAAAAACTCATTCAGCAGGCAAAAGAGGGCGACAGCCAAGCCTTCGCCAGCCTGTATCAAGCGCATGTTCAGCCTATCTTTCGCTATATTTTAGCGCGTGTCAGTGATTTTGAGCTGGCAGAGGACTTAACAAGTGACGTTTTTACACGGGCAATTAGTGGGTTAGCCAGCTATCAAGACGAAGGAACACCCTTTATTGCGTGGCTGTACCGCATTGCTCATGCCCGTGTCATTGATACTTATCGCAAAAAGGGGCGCAACCCCACGCCAAGCGATATTGAGGATGCCGTTGTGCCGTTTGAAACGGATTTTGACGAAGGGCTGATGCAACAAGAAGCCGCCCAAGCCCTAAAATCCGCTATGCGCGACCTTACAGAAGACCAACGTACTGTGATTATTTTGCGGTTTGTTGAAGGGTATCGTTTAGAACAGGTGGCAGTTATTTTGAAAAAGAACGCCAACGCCATCAAAGCCTTGCAACATCGCGCAGTACGCGCCATTGCCGCACGTTTAGAACGTAACGGCGTGGATATTGAGACACTACTAGCGGGGTTATCGTGATAGAACCAACTTATTCACCCCAGCAAGAAAATATTTTGCAAGCGTGCTTGGTTGCCATGCAAAGTGGCGCAAGCCTTAAGGATTGCCTAGCGCAATACCCTAACGAAGCCACTTGGCTAAAGAGCGCATTGCTGGTCTCTTCGCTGATGGTGCGCTTGCCCGCCCGTGAATTGCCCGCACCTAATGTTGCTCGCTTAGAAGAACGCTTGCTGGCAACCTTTGAAAAGCAAACATTGCCTAAAGCAAAAGTGTTACGCCCTGCGCCTACAATATGGGCGGGGTGGCAACGCGCCGCCGCCATGGTCGTGACGGTACTCGCTTTCGGGTTCTTGGGTGGCACGGGTACAGTAATGGCATCTGCCAATAGCCAACCCACTGACGCGCTATACAGTGTAAAACGTGCATGGGAAAGCGTAATTGTCCTAATTGCAGAATGGATTGGACGGCTGGATGATGTTTGGGCGCACCTTGCCCAAGTGCGCTATGAAGAACTCTTAGCCATGCGTGAACGTGGCACACTACAACCCGAACACCTAAACGCGCTCAATATCGCCCTAGAAAACGCCCTCCTTTTGGCAGATAGTGAAACGCGCCCCCAAGTGTTCATGCTTGTTTCACAGGTTCAGCCCACACTTAGTACACTAGAGCCACTTGCCCAAAGCACAGAATACTCGCGTTTATCGCTGTTATTAACGGTGCAGTTTACACCCAATGGTACGCTTGAATGGGAGAGTTTACCCGCAGAAGCCCCAAGTGATAACACATCCAACGTTTTAATAGACCCTACGGCAACGCTGTTTATGGTGACATTGCCTACAGAAACGCCCGCCAGCACGCCATCATCCACACCAACTGCCACTAGCACGCCACGCTTTGCACCAACAGCAACACGCATACCAGCCATTACCTTAACAAACACGCCTACCCCAACACTAACGCAGATTGTTATCGCAACGGCAACACACACCCTAACACCGTTACCATTGCCCGGCTTGTCACAAACGCGCGTCATTAGACCTACAGAAACACCATCAGGCACAAACCCATCGATTATTTCTTCAGCAACACCACGCCCTGGTGATAGTCAAGAGTCACCCTTTATACGCTTAACGTTTGAAGCGGTCTACATGACGCAAACAGCAGAAGCACAAGCCACCGAAGAAACCCCTTAAGTACGATTTTCGCTCATCCAAAAGGTGGCAAAATCTAACAGGGGGCGGGCAGGGACAAGGCGCGTTTCGGCGTTGCCAACCCTGCCCTTAATAAGGGGGTGATTGCCTGTTTCATAGGCAACGCCAATTTTCTCAAAGTCCTCATCATCATAATCAATCATGTTATAGCTCACCCACTCGCGCTTGCCGTCCACCAGCACCGCGCTTTCTTCTGTGATGTAGACCTTGCTAAATTTAGCGCGGTGTTCTGCAAGGTGTAGAAGCGTGCTATTGGCATGGGTGACCCCCAACAAAAACACATTTCCGCCCAGCGATTCTAGGCGTGCAAGGGGCGAGTCTTGTCCAAACATGTTATCAAGCGAGTGTTTTTGTGTGACAAAATGTGCGAACTTGCCCCACGCCGTAAATGAGCCTAAAGGGTGTGAAGAACGCACCACATTGGGGAACGTGCGAAACACCTCAACGATTGCGCCCATCATGCGCGTTTGGCTGGTTATGGGGTGATACGGCACACTTTCTTCGCGGATGCGTTGCCACCATTCGGCAGGCACAGAGGGGTTCTTCCAGTATTGCGGGTTGCTATTATTTGAGGTGTGGGTGGGCATCATCAGCGTGCCACTGGGTGTTATTACGTCCATCAGCGCATAGACCGCCGCCTCTGCCCCATTCATAATCATGCCCCCGATGGCTCCCATGCGACTGTGCATTAGGACATCCATACCTGCTTCTAAACCTGCCTCACGAAACGCACGCGCCAACGACTGGCGCGTGTGAAGTTGACTGGTATCTATCATGTCACATTACCCTTTAGAGCTTGGGTGGCTTAAAGCGGTCTGTATCACCCTCTGTGGGGGGCAACACTTCCCTCACAACGCGGGTTTGCTCCGCAATAGGCATTGCGCCTGTGTCGGGGCGCATGTATGCCTGTTCGGGCGCATAGGCGGTTACGGGTTTGGGACGCACGAATAGGAAGTAAAGAATCACCCCAATAATGCCCACAACCGTCATCACCACAGCAGCCCCCAAGCTCCCAAATAGCACACGCTGAAGCAACGCCCGTAACTGAAGTGGCGATACTTGCCCTGTGGGTGATGGTGTAGGAAGCTCACTTGCGATGACTTGCGCCCCATAATCAAAGACCTGTGGCACGCTACTTTGTGACACTGTGGCAATAAACGCCGTGTTTAAGGTGGGCAAATAAGCCGCGCTTGCCACAATCAAGGTATATTGCCCACTTGCTAAGTTTTGAAAGCACATCAAGCCCTGCGAAGCGCGTGGGCTATCGTCAAGGAGTGCTGTTTGTACAATCACGCCTTCGGCATTCGCAAGGTTTACGCCAACGTCTTTGGCAATAAAAGGTTCGCCTTCATCGTAAACCATATTTGCGTTACGGTCTTCATAAGCGCGAAGACACAATTGCCCCGCGCTATCTTGGGCAAGGGCAAACGTGCTTAACATCATCACGCCCAGCATGCCAACGAACATTAGCCAACGTTTCATTAGCCCTATCTCCTTTTAATTGATACGGCGAATAATTAGGGCAACCACCACACCACCCACAAGCAGGATGCCCGCAAACCCAATGACAAAAAGACCCAAGAGACTTTCTACTTGTAAGCCACCATCAGGGGTTACTTCTTCTATTGTGGGGACAGATTGAGCATTAGGTGTAGGCACACTTGCCACACTTACGCCTTCGGCAGCGCCAATCACAATGTTAAAGCGTGTAGCAGCTTGCACGTTTACCACCAATGAAGGGGGTGTTGTTAAGCCATAGCCTTCGGGTGCAGTTGCCACAATCGTATAGGTATTGGGTTGTAGGTTCTCAAAGCAGAACGGCTCGGTTGTGCCATTTGTTTGATAGCTCATCAGGTCGGTTGTGCCTTGTTTTAGCACAATTAGACCATTGGCAAGCAAGCCCTCACCGCCATTTTGCAAGCGATTTTGGTTTTGGTCGTCAAACATCAACACACAAATATCTGCTGTTGTCCGCAAGGGGTCGGCTTGGTCGCCTGTTTGCACAGGCGCAGAAGGTGAATCGGGCGATTCGGGCAATACGGTGCTTTCTTCTGTCAATTCGGTTTGCGCCACCACAGCCACCGTCGCAGTTGCCGTTGGGAGTTGTGGTGTATTGGTGGGCGCATCCGTTGGAATATCGGTCATTTCAGAGGGCGCATTAGTGGCAGTTACAGCCGACGTTGCCGAAGCCACAACCACAGTAGGCGTACTAGAAGACGTTGCAGATGACACCACCGCGTTACCTATAACAGGTGTGCGCGATGCGCTACTGGTGGGGCGCACGAACCCTAGTGAGGGTGAGCTAGGCGAGCTAGATGTAGACGTGACAATTAAACTGGGTGCAGGCGTGTTACTTGGGGGTGGGGTAGGCGAGCTAGGTGGTGCAGTTGCCACAATAATCTCTTGCCCCACAAAAAGAAAACCCCCACGAATATTGTTAATTTCACGTAGTGCCGTTAGTGTTGTGTCATAGGCAAACGCAATACTCGAAAGCGTGTCTCCTGTCCCTACAATATGCACAATGCTTCCGTCAGGGCGAGAATTTTGTGGCACCACAAACGCTGCTACCGCAGGAACAGGCGTTGCTGTGGCAGGTGGGGGGGCGGCGGGGTCTTGGGTTGCACCGCCTGCAATTGGGGCGTTGGGTGTGCCTGCGCCCGTTACAACGAGTGAGGCATCATCCATATACACTTTGTTGGGGCCCAGGGGCCCATTGGGGGTGTCTTGCGTAAAGTAAATAAACACCGTTACGCTACCTGCGCGAACAGTGGCATCCACGCTAATTTGTTGCCATGTGTTGACGGCGGTCATCCATGGTGACCAAATCACACTACCATCTTGGGGATTATTGCCTGTGCCAATGCCGATACGGGTTTTTGCGCCTGTGCTTTCGGCATTTTCTTGATAAGCAAAAACGCTGGCACGAAGCGATGTACCTTCGGCAATGTTATACACCGTTTGGAAGATAGATGCGGTAAATGTGCCACCACTTCGCCCAATATCTTGTGATAGACTGCCGGTGCGCTTGTACTGCCCCGTATGAGGGAAGGCAAATACGCTTACGTTTTGCCAGTCGGCATTGCGTGGCGTAAAAGTAATCCAGCCGTTCCATTCGGCAGCCGTGCTAAAGCTAGGGTCGCCCGTTGTAGAGCGATATTGCCCAAGCTCGCCACCCTGTTCAAAACTAGGGTTTGCGAGAAGGTTAGATTGCGCGAAAGCGGGCATTAAAAGCACGCCAAATATCAAAGTAAGAGAAAGCATAAAGCGTTTCAAAGAGTGGTTTTGCATAGGATTTATCTAACTCCGATGGTAAAGATACCAAGCGGATTATAGGTGAGAGAGAACCGTTAAACAACGGTAGCCCTGTTCTTCGTAGGGGTAGCGTGGGGCAAAGTATACCCTTGAATTACGTCCAAATCGTGCGTATAATGTCACCCTGTAATGAGGACTAGCTCAATCGGCAGAGCTGCGGCCTTTGGAGCCGAAGGTTCCTGGTTCGAGTCCAGGGTCCTCAGAATATGGCAAAGGTTGGGGTAGAATAGTGATATTCTGCCCCTTTTGCGTTCTATATTATTAGTTCGCCCACCGTGAGGTCGTACATCATTTGGGAGCGCGTTTCGGTGGTGATGGATTCTACAATGCCCGATACCTATCGTGTTACATAGCTACCTTGGCTTAGGGCTTCTGCACCTACTTACCTTATTCATTCAACAACACCATGGAGAGGGAATCTTCTTTTTCTACTCCCGTCCGATTTCGCCACCAACACGGTCTGTTCTCATGGTATCTACACTCCTTAAGAAGCTGACAAACACCAGTTCATCGTCCAACGCGCGAACAGTGTGTTTTTCACCAGGCGCAAAAATTAACAAGTCATTTAACCCGTATTCTCGCTCCTGACCATCGCCTCCTGCGAACATGCCCCGTCCTTTAATTATAACGGCGTAAAGTGGTGAATCTGGGACTTGATGTTCTTCAACTTTTTGCCCAGGTTTTAGCGTCCATCGCAAAATACGGCTGTTTGCATCTACCATGATGGGTTGCGCGAATGGCATCACATCGTGAAATTCTAAGTCTTCTAGCAATTGTTTAGATTTCATAGAGTGTTCTTCCTTACTCGTATCTGAGAGTGTGCTCATCGGAATTGATAAATCACCGCCCTTCATAAAGACAGGATAAGGCATCACTGTTAATCTGAATTAAACGGTAGCACATTTAGGACAAATGTCGTCTGTTTTCATGACATTCATCAGGGATTATGTCGTTAGGATAGTTTGCTTTAGTGATAGACAGGATTAGTTTGGGCTGTTATCATCGCGATATATATAGTGCTTCTATAGCGGATATTCAAAGTGTATGGCTATTCTCGAAAAATATGTTGAATCAATCCTTTACTTTGAGGGCATCACCCAAGAGGAACTGACCTATGTCAGCCGAAACAGCGTAACACGTACCTATAACCCCAATGAAATAATATTTTCAGAAGGTGAACGCGCAGAAGGTTTGTGGATTGTTGAGCGTGGACAGGTCAAAATCCACAAACTTAATCCAGAAGGCAACGAACACATTCTACACCTGCGCGGTCCCAGCAAAACTTTCAATGACATTAGTGCGCTAGACGGCGGAAATAACCCTGCAAATGCTACTGCCCTTAGCGAAGTAAAAGTATGGTTAATTCCATCAGATGTTATCCTCTATCTGCTAGAGGATAACCCACGAATTGCCTTAAATGTCATTCGTTTGTTGGCAAAGCGTGTGCGTTCACTTGTCGGGCAAATTGAGGATATTGCCCTTTACTCTGTGATGGTTCGGTTAGCGCGGTTCCTTATCAAACAAACGACAGACCCCAGCCTTAGTGGACCCGGTGTTACCCGCACAGCCATCGCTGCTCACCTTAATACCACTCCACAGACAATTAGTGTCGTACTACGGGAGCTAGAAACGCTTGGTGCTATTGAATTCAATCGTCATCATATCTCCATTATCAACAAAACTAAACTGAACATGATTGCCCTGCTTTAACACCCCTAACAAATGTCACTTTTACTCCGTGACAATCTGCACACAACTCACTCGTTTTAATCTGGCTTAAATACAAAGTTTCCCACTTCACTTACGATGAAAATGTATTTCGATGTCAATGAGTTTGCCTCCACTCAACAAGAAAGAGCATGCGGCATTTAGCCTTAATTCACGTGAATACATTTGTCTATTGTGCCACTAATGAAAGCGTTTGACCCGTCAATGACCTTATTACAAGAGAATGAAAGGAAGCAATCAGATGAATAAGAGCGTTAGTCCTAATTTTGTTGTGGGTGTTTTAATCGGTATCACTGTTTTGGTTTTTGCTGTACTACCTGTTCGAATTGAGTTTGTGGCTACGAATCAGGCAGCAGCGCAAGAAACAACCCACACAAACAACCCTGTGCTTATCGCACAAGTAGAAGCTCGCGTGGTTGATTTCACCCTGCGAACTGTCCTTGGTGGTACACCCGCAATGGCGTATGTGGGTGTGGGTGGCGATATTGATGGCGTGGTGAATCCAGAACTGATTGTTAACTTAGGCGATACCGTACGGCTTACCGTCATCAACGGTGACGCTGTGTTGCACGACCTTAAGATTGATGAATTTAACGTCAATACAGGTGAAATGCTAGAAGATGAACAAACAGTGGTAGTAGAGTTTGTGGCAAGTCAAATCGGCGTATTTAATTACTATTGTTCAATTCCAGGGCATCAGCAAATTGGCATGGAAGGTGTGTTGCGCGTGGTTGGCACAGTTGTGACGGATGATTCGTTGACACACTCCGATTATGTCGACGACACACATGCTTCTGATACAGCAACCGCTGAAGCTCGTCCTGCCGTAGAGAGCGCCGTTTCAATTGTGCGGAACCCTGCTGATGTTCCACCTCCTGTAAGTCATACAGACTCGGCACATCATGTGGTAGAACTGACGGCTATTGAGGTGGATGGCGTTTTAGCAGACGGAACGACCTATACCTATATGACGTTTGATGGCACAGTTCCTGGGCCCATGTTACGGATGCGTGTAGGCGATTCGATGGAAATAATTTTACACAATGACGAAACCAGCAAACTCCCCCACTCAATTGATTCACATTCAGTCACTGGATCTGGTGGTGGCGCAGTCTATACACAGACAATGCCTGGAGAAACGACCTCATTCACGTTTCGGGCACTCAATCCCGGCTTATATGTCTATCACTGCGCTACAGCAAGTGTGCCTCATCATATTACAAGCGGGATGTACGGATTAATTCTGGTGGAACCTGAAGAAGGTTTGTCTCCTGTTGACCGTGAATTTTATGTGATGCAAGGTGAAATCTATACCACACAACCCTATGGAACGGCAGGACATCTCGACTTTGATTATCAAAAGATGCTGGATGAACGTGCTGAGTATTTTGTCTTTAATGGGGCTGCGGGTGCTTTAACGCAAGACGAAAATGCGTTGCGTGCTGAAGTCGGCGAAACGGTTCGTATTTTCTTCGGTGTCGGCGGGCCCAATGCCACGTCCGCATTCCATGTGATTGGCGAAATCTTTGACCGAGTGTATGACCAAGCCTCTCTCACCTCGGGACCACTGACTGACGTGCAAACAACGTTAGTCCCACCTGGTGGTGCAACAATGGTAGAGTTTATGGTCGAAGTACCAGGAAAGTACATTCTGGTCGATCATGCCCTGAGTCGCCTTGAACGCGGTCTAGCAGGTTACCTAATTGTTGAAGGGGCTGAGAACCCAGACATCTTCCGTAGTGAAGGTGAAATGGATACCGAAGGTCATTAGCCAAAGGTCAGTGCCGACAGATAGAACAGATAAGTTTTATCTGTCAGCATCTATAAGGAGTATATTCTGTGCCTACATTATCACGCTGGTTTATAAAGGTTGGGATGATTTATTTCATTATGGGATTAACAATGAGCGTTATCTTGCTTGCCCAACCTGCACTCGGATGGTCACCTCAATTACAGGTTATGCGCCCAGTTTATCTCCATTTTCTGTTTATTGGGTGGGTAACACAAATCATCATGGGTGTTGGCTATTGGATGTTCCCCAAATATTCAAAGGAAAACCCGCGTGGCAGTGAAAAGTTAGGTTGGGTCGCATTCATCTCGCTCAATCTTGGCTTACTCCTAAGAGGTGTGAGCGAACCTATGATTATTATTTACCCTCAACCGATTTGGGGGTGGATGCTGGCTTTGGCATCTATGTTCCTGTTGCTTGCGGGATGGGTATTTATCTTCAATACATGGGGACGAATTAAGGAGCGTTGACATGCCTAAATTAAGTGTCTGGATGGTTGGTGCCTCTTTGATTCACATGGGCTTTGGTTTTTTATTTGGCTCACTAATTCTGCATCATAAAGGCATTCCGATATTTTCGTGGACGTGGCAATTGCTGAATCCGCATATTGAGCTGATGATTTTTGGCTGGACAATGCAGTTTATCATGGGTATCGCCTTTTTTATCTTGCCACGCTTTTCAGAACACCCTAACCGTTATGGTGCTGAATATCTGGGTTGGTGGAGCTTTTTCGGCATAAATCTAGGCGTTATTCTTACAGCCATTTCTTACTGGTTCGGCTGGCACGATATGGCAATTATAGGGCAGTTTTTTGTTCTGTTAGCCGTTGTCACCTTTGTAGCTATGATTTCACCACGGGTAAAACCACTTGGTAGTTTTACCCCCAGAAAATTGACCTAACTAACGACGAGCAATTGATATTCACACAGGAGAAAATCGCATGACACTCATTGACGTTCGGACACTTCCACCTCGTGAACGACATCCGTTAATTTTTAGTACCTTTGATAACCTAAAAGTAGGTGAGTCGTTTGAACTGGTCAATGACCACGCGCCAAAACCACTCTACTACCAGTTTTTACATGAACGCGCTGATGTATTCATATGGGAGGATTTACACGAAGGACCCGACGTTTGGCGTGTACGTATCACTCGAACAGAAACAGGAGAATAATGATGATAGAAACCTATACACATGTGGAAAATCTGATTGAGTTGATTGACAACATCCCTCCTAACAGCATCGTCAGCCGTACATTCTATAAAGACAACCACACAAAGGGAGTCCTTTTCGGCTTTGATACAGGGCAGGAACTGTCGGAACATACCTCAAGTCAAAACGCTATTATTCAAATTATTAAGGGTGAAGCCATACTCACACTGGGTGATGACCGCCAAGAACTTGCTACCGGCGCATGGATCCACATGCCACCGCACCTGAAGCACAGCATTTATGCCAAAACACCCTTGATTATGCTTTTGTTGATGTTTGGCACGAAGTAGGGTTTGATTATCGGCACTAGAGCAACTAGCCCTGCGAATCATCATCACTCACGGCACAGGTGCCGGTATGTGTCAAGAAGAAAGCAACAATGGCAATGTGTTCATTGGGTTCAATCGTTAAGGTAATGCCATCAAGCGCAGGTCTGGCGTTTTCATCGTACCAGAAACGCACATTATTAAGTTGTAAACGCCCCTTTTGAGGTGTCTCTTGGGACTTTTCAGGATGAGTAACAGCGGGTGGTATGTCTACAATCTCAAA